>CAWEJW010000007.1:0-194388 GCA_963809535.1 uncultured Actinomycetes bacterium | reverse complement strand
ATCCAGCTGAAGAGCGAGCCTCAGTTCCGCAGTCGCATGATGGCGTTGTGGAGCGTGGCGTTCATCGGTTCGTCGCTCGTCGGCGGCCCGCTCGTGGGTGCTCTCGGCCAGCATTTCGGGGCGCACGCGTCGCTCGCGGTGGGGATCGTGGGTGGCATCCTCGGTGGCGCGGTCGGATGGTGGGGTCATGTGGCGACCGCACGCCAGGAGGCCGCGCTCTCACCGTACGAGCCGTCAGTCGCAGCTTCAGAAGCGGCAGCCTAGACACGCCGAACGCTCTGACGGGTCCCGCACTCGTTCCTGGCCGATTCATCGGCGGTATCCTGTGAGCGTTGTCTGAGAGGGAGGCGGACTAGCAGTGAACAAGGAGTTCATCGAGGCCGAGATCGTCAGCGCCATGCGTTCGCACGACAAGCCGCGCTTGGCGATCCTTCGGCTGGTCAAGAACGAGGTCGACACCAAGGAGAAGGCCGAGAAGCGTCAGCTATCGGACGAAGAAGTCACGGGCGCCTTGAAGAAGGTGCTCAAGCAGACGGGCGAGACGCTCGAGGCGTCGATCAAGGCTGGAACCAATGCGGAGCGGACCGTGTTGCTGCAGGAGCAGGTGGACATCCTCAGCGCGTATCTGCCGAAGCAGGTCTGCGGCGCCGAGCTTGAGGATGTTGCGGACCGCGTTCTCGCGGAAGCCGGATTCACGGAGAAGCGCGACATGGGCAAGGCGATCGGCCTCGTGGTTGCGGGGACGGGTGGGAACTGCGACAAGGCGGAGGTCGCACGGATCGTCGGAGCACGGCTGAGCTAGGGAGCCGATTGCTCACGCCGCGATGAGTGTCGGCTTGCGGCCCACGGTCGAGCAACCTGCCGCGACCCCTCTAGCTGGACGCCTCGGGGAGCCTGCTGACGCAGAGGATGACCACGTCGTCCCGGAGTCGGCCGTTGGAGAACTCGAGGGCCTCCTTTATCAGCGCGCCCGGCAGATCGTTGATGCCGGTGCCCGCGATTCGACCGAGCGCTGCGAACACGCCGGCCTCGCCCAGCATCTCCATTCCACAGCGTGCCTCCGTCAGCCCATCGGTGAACAGTACGATGGTCTCGCCCGGAGCGATCGCTGTCTGGGCCACTGGGAAACAGGCGTCCTCGAATGCGCCGAGGATCCCGGGCTGGGACTTGAGGGCCCGCACACCTGCACGCCCGACGACTATGGGCGATGGATGACCGGCTCCGCAGTGGGCGAGCGCGCCTGTGGCGCAATCGAGCACTCCTAGAAACGCCGTGGCGAACTTCTCGGTGGGCGTGAAACGGTGCGTCAGCGCGTTCAGCTTCTCGAACACGGTGTCGGGCTCGTCGCCCTGGAGCAAGTACGCGCGCGCGCCATCGCGGACGAGCGTGGTCAGCTGCGCCGCGTCTATGCCCTTCCCGGAGACATCGCCGACGAGCAGCGCCGCACGGGTCCCATCGAGCGCGAACAGATCGTAGAAGTCACCGCCGACGTGCGACGCCGCGGAAGCTGGCCTGTACAGCCATGCAGACTCGAGGCCCTCAATCTGCTCGGGCGGGGACAGGATCGCGGTCTGCAACGTCTCAGCGATTCGATGCTCGCGCTCGAACAAGCGCACATTCTGCACGACAACCGCCGCCTGGGCCGCGATGCTTTCGACCATCTCGATCTGTTCGGCCGAGAAGTCGCAGCGCCTGTCAGGCTCGTCGAGTGCAATGTGCCCGATCACCTCGCCCTGGTGCATGAGGGGCACGAAGAGCACGAGTTTGGACCGATTCGCTTCGGCGATCTCCCGATCTGCTCGCGGCATGCCGGGCAGCTCGTAGTCGAGGACCGTTGTCTTCGACCCGAAGATGGCCGCTTGAGAGGTCTCGCTCAATCGCTCGAACTCGATTTCGGCCCCGCGCGGTGACCGGAGTCCGCCTGTGGCGATCTTGGGGGTGAGCAGGTGGCGGCTCATGTCTACGAGGTTGATGAAGACACGGTCTATCCCCGTGGCATCCATGACGATGCGCGCGAGACGTCCGAGCAGCTCGTCCATGCTCTCCGCCGACGAGAGCTCGTGGGATGACCGCAGGAGGATCTGCGTTCGCTCCAGTTCATCATGCAGACGCAGCTCTGTCGTTTCGGCAACCTGCCGCGCTCGCTGTTCGGCCTCCAAGAGTCGGGCGTTCTCGACAGCCAGCGCGACACTTGCCGCCACGCGCCGCCCGAAATCGATCTCACCCTCGGTGAAGGCTCTCGGTCGGTCGCGCATCCAGGAGAAGAGGCAACCCACGACGTCGCCGCGAACGATGAGCGGCACGGCCAGGGCCGCGCGCAACTTGTGGATGAAGGGGAAGCCCACGTAGAAGTCCGGAGGTTCAGCAAGGTAGTCAGTGACGGTCACCGGGCCGCGAGATTTCGCAACGCGCTCGGCCACGGGGGCGTCGGGTACATCGAGGTGCAGACCGACAGTCCCCGGGCCGAACCCGTGCTGAAAAGTGACGACCCACTGGCTTCCATCGAACTGCTTGATGTCCCCGGCATCGGCGCCGAGGGCGTTGACGAATCCCCCCAGTGCCGCCTGCATGATCTCATCGAAGCCTAGCTTCGCGTGGACCGCGAGGTCGATGTCGTTCAGCGCTCTGCTGAGCCGAATCCGCTCTTCGAGGGTGGTCACCGCGTCTCAATTCCGCGCCGCGCCGAATGAAGATCGTGTTCCAGAATTCTACACTGCGACCGACGCGGTATTCGGACCCACGCCTGCGCGCCCGGCGCGCACCACGCGTGGGGTCGGCTACCCTCCAAGAGGCGTCGCCTCTGAGGGCTCATTCGACGAGTCCGGATCGGTCCGGGTCACCTACAGCCCGATCTCGTAGATCCGCCAGGTCTTATAGTGACGTCCGCCGAACCCGGCGGAGACTCGGATGATCAGGTCGTTGTTCTCGAGCAGAAGCGACGCCTCGACCGTCTTGTAGCCCTTCGACAGCATGTGCCGGTAGGTCTCCTCGAAGAGCACGGCGTCGACTCCTCGCAACCGTTGGCCGGGCCTGATGCCGAAGAACATCAAGCGCACGCGAGGGATGTGCCTGCGCATCCGAAGCAGGCGGGCGATTCGAACCGCGTCCGAGTCGCCCAGCAGGCCCCAGCGGGGTCTGAGCGCCCAGTTGGGATCGGGAAACGCGCCGAGCATTGCCACCGGCTCGCCATCGCGTGAGGCGAAGCGAATGAGTCCGGGATCGATGATGGGCTTCAGCGTCTCCCCGATAGTCTCGGCTTCTGGATCGCCGATCGGCATGAAACCCCAGTTCGCTGCCCACGCATCGTTGTAGACGTGAATGACCCTGGTGATCTCCGCCGTGAAGTCCTCCAGGCGGACGGCGCGTGTCTCGATGTGGTTTCGTCTGCAGACCGCGTCGGCCAATGCGGTGAGACGGGCAGCAGGTACGTCCTCCAGGTTGATGAGGTATGCGTAGTAGTCCTTGACCTTCGAGAGCCCCCAACGTTCGAGGAACTCTCCGTAGTACTGCGGGTTGTGCGTGCACTCGACCGTCGGTGGCGTATCGAAGCCTTCGACGAGCACACCCTGACGCTCGTGCGTCGCGTTGGAGTACTCGCCCGGACCGCGCATCGCAGTCATCCCGCGGGCGATGCACCAGTCCCGTGCGGCATCGAGGAGAGCGGACGCGGCCTCGAAATCCTGCTCGACCTCGAAGAAGCCGAACGAGCCGAGCTTGACGCTGTGGTACTCGTTGAACGCGCGGTTGACCGCCGCCGAGATCCGCCCCACCGCACGGTCACCGCGGTAGGCAAGCCAGTGCGTGACCTCGGCGTGTTCGTGGTAGGGGTGTGCGGCCGTGAGCAGGCCGACCGTGCCGAGCAGCTTGTTGCCCAGATAGTCTGCGTTCAGGGGTGGCGTCCAGTAGGGGTCACCTCGATAGAGCCGCCATGGGAGCGCGACGAACTCCTTGAGGCGCGGGTCACCCAGTTCGAACTGCTCAACCCTCAGCTGCTGCATGTGCAGACGATAGCAGAGCGCACGGCAGCTACGCGCGACGTGAAGTCACAGGAATTCACTGCGGTGGCCCTAGATCGTCAGCGCGGGCTTCAGCCAGTTGAACAGCCTGCCCTTCGTGAACTCGTGATAGACGATATAGGCGAGCATGAGTCCGCCGACGATGTCGATCGAGTAGTGGCCGTGGGACAGGAGCATCGACACGCATTCGACGACGGCGAGGGCGAGCATCGCGACCTTCAGCCGAGGCGCTTCCGATGCATCGACGAAGAGGTACAAGATCAACGCTCCGGCGACGTGACCCGAAGGAAACTGGCCGTTCTGCTGGACGTGGATCAGTCCGTAGAAGGCCCCGTTGCCGAGAGGCCCGCCCAGGGGCGTGAGCACGGTGATCGCGGCGCGGGTCAGATGCATGATCGCGAACATCGCCGCCATCTGCGGGAACAGGCGCCACCTTCCACGCGAGACATACCAGAAGATGAGCCCGACTTCTGCGAAGAGGGCCAGATCCGTGAGGTACTGCGTCCAATCGACGAATGGGAGGATCTCGAAGAGGAAGTCGGGCGGCGTCGGCCGGTCCGGCCAACGCATCGCAATGAACTCGCTGGTGATCCTGGAAAGTACGAGCGCTGCTGCCAGCAGACCGAGCGACAACGCAAGACTTCTGATCCAGGCCGAGCGTTTCGGCCGTTCGTCGGCGATTACCATCCGCATCCCCCGAGTCGACAGCGGTTCAGTGCAGCTTACCTGATTGGGAAGCGCATGAAGGTGCCTTCGGCAGGTGAGAGGCTTGGCGCGCTGATGAGACCGTGCTCCGTCTTGAGGATGCCCCTGAGGGTGTGGGACCACACGCCATTCCGTCGACGCGACATTGCCTTTGGATGAACAGCCGCCGGGACCCTCGACTGAGGGGTACGAACACCTAGGCTTTGATGTTTCCCTAAGCGTCTCTTCACGCGGACGCGAAAGAAAGGAGCGTGCATTGTGGCTGGTCTGGGTGACTATCCCGTTGCCGGCGTACTGCGGGCCGAGAATCTTGCCCGTGCGGCGAAGTTCTACACGGAAGTGCTGGGGTTGAAGAAGGCGCAGGCAGTGCAAGGCATGTTCGAGGCGAGCGGCGGCACGATGGTCATGATCTACGAGCGTCCCGGCATGCCTGCGCCGGAGAATACGGCGCTCGGCTTCGGCGTCCCGGCCGACAAGTTCGATGGGCTGCTTGCGGACTTGAAGGCAAAGGGCGTGGTCCTGGAGGACTACGATATCCCCGAGATGGGCCTGAAGACGGTCAATGGGGTTGCGGAGTTCGACGGTTCCAAGGGCGCCTGGTTCAAGGACTCCGAGGGCAACATCATCAACATCGCAGCGATGTAGGAAGTCGTGTGCGCATACTCCGCTCCCGCGTGTGCGAGGTCTCGTCGCAGCCATAGCACGCTGCCTGCTAAGCTCGAGACGTCACGGCTTGGGGAGGAGCGTGCATGGCTGTCGAAATCGTGACTGACTCGACGAACTACCTTCCGGCAGCAGAACGCGACCGGCTCGGCATCCGGGTCGTGCCGCTCTACGTGCACGACGGCGAAGAGATGCGGGCAGAGACGGACATCGACGTCGCCGCTTTCTATCGCCGACTCGAAGATATGCGCACCCTGCCTACATCGTCCCAGCCGTCCCCCGACGCTCTTGCGTCAGCCTTCCGCAGTGTCCTTGACGACATGACCGACGCGAGCGGTGAGCCCTCAGTGCTGGGTGTCTTCATTTCGAGCCGAATGAGCGGGACCGTGCAGGCGGCCGAGCTCGCGGCGTCGCTGGTTCGGGCGGACTGGCCGGAGGCGTCGGTCACCGTACTGGACACCGAATCGAACTGCATGCAGGAGGGGTACGCGGTCCTGGCGGCCGCGGAGACTGCCGCTCAGGGAGCGACCCCGGACGAGTGCGTCATGGCAGCGCGGCAGACCATGGCCAGGACGCGCTTCCTCTTCAGCCCCACGTCACTCGAGTACCTGCGTCGCGGCGGGCGCATCTCGAGCGCGGCGAGCTTCCTCGGCGGTCTGCTCCAGGTAGCACCGGTCCTGACTGTGGAGGACGGCGAGACGGCTCCGGTCATGCGGGTGCGAACGCACTCCAAGGCGCTCGCGGAGATGGGCGCTCGCATGCGAGCCGACGTCGAGCGATGCGGCCTCCGTCGCGCATGCGTCCACTCCATCGCCCTGCGGGAGACCGCCCAGAAGTTCGCGCGAGAGATCGTCGAGCCGATCGCGGGCGGGCGCGTCGAAGTGATCGAGATCGGGCCGGTCATCGGCCTGCATGTTGGACCGGCAGCAGGCGTGGTCTACGAGACGGCGGAACCGCTCCGCTAGGAAACGTTGGCTGGGCAGGGGCCGGAACCTCGCGCTTACGCAAGCTGCAGCTGCACAGTGCAAACGTCTTCGTCGCGGCACACGTCTGTAAAGCCGAGCTCGTGCACGAGCGTGATCATTCGCCTGTTCTCGGTGGAGATGTATCCCTTGATCCGCTCAAAGCCCTTGTCGCGAGCAATGCCGATGACGACGTCGATGAGCTTGAATCCGAGGCCCCTTCCCTGGAATTCGTCGTGGACGAGGACGGCGAACTCGCCGACGCCCCTATCGGCCTCGCCCGTGAGGCGCCCGACGCCGATGATCCGCTTCTTCTTGCCTCGGGTGAGCTCGGCCACGATCGCGATCTCCCTGTCGTAGTCGATGTTCGTGAAGCGAACGAGCCGGGAGTGGTCGAAGTCGAATACCTGGCCGAGAAAGCGGTCGTGAAGCGACTTCTCGGACACCGTTGCCAGCAGCTCGCCGATCATCGGCTCATCCTCGGGCTTGATCGGCCGCAGCAGCACCTCAGTGCCGTCGGTCAGCTTCCACGGCGTGACGTAGCGCGTCGGGTAGGGCGTGAGCACGAGGTGCGGCATCCTGGGCTTGCCCTCGAGGACGGAAGTATCGATGAGGATACGCGCGTCGACTGCCGCCGCTCTTCCTTTGGCGATGACGAGTGGGTTGATGTCGATCTCGGCGATCTCAGGGAAGTCGACGACGATGTTCGACAGGATCGTGAGCAGCGACTCGAGCTCCTCTAGGTCCGGGGGTACGATCCCGCTCGGCGGTTTGAGCATGGTTTGGAAGATCCGCGTGTCCTCCATCATCCGGCGGGCGAGCACCTGATTCAGCGGCGGCAGACCCACAGAGAAGTCCCCGAGTCCCTCGGCGATGGCGCCGCCCGAGCCAAAGATGATCACCGAGCCGAACTGCCAGTCCTTCTTCATGCCGAGAATCAGCTCGAAGTCGACCTGGCGGACCATCGTCTGGACCGAGACGCCCTCGATGATCGCCTTGGGCGCGCGCTTGGCCACGCGGGCCATCATCCGCTCGTACGCGGTCTCCAGGTCGGCCGAGGAGCAGACGTCGAGCTCAACGCCCCCAACTGCGTTCTTGTGGGTGATCCCGTGAGACACGATCTTCAGGACGACGGGGTAGCCGACTCTCTCGGCAGCCGCCTTGGCCTCAGCAACGTCGTGCGCAGTCCGCTGGGCGATGATCGGGAAGCCGTACGTCGTGATGAAGCGCTTCGATTCTTCCTCCGTGAGCACCGAGCGGCCGCTGTGTGCAATGGTTCGAAGCATCGCCTGCAGGTTGTACTTGGGGGGAGCCACGTCAATGGGAAGTTCGGAGGGGGTTTCGTAAAGGAGCTCGATGTTACGCGCGTACCGGTACGTGCCGAGGTACGCCTTGACGGCGTCCTCAGGGGTCTCGTAGGTAGGGACGGACGCCTCTTGGAAGATCTTGCGTCCGGCCGCGATGGTCTCGCCGCCCATCAGTACCGTGATGACGGGCTTCGTGGCGGTCTTTGCGATCTTCGCGACCTCTGTCGCCATCGCGTCCGGACGGGCGTTGCCCTGCGGCGTGTAGATGACGAGGACGCCGCTAACCGCGGGGTCTTCGAGACACGCGGTCACACCCGCGACAAAGCGGTCGCTGCCGGCGTCTCCGAGAACGTCGATCGGGTTCGCGTGGCTCCAGTACGGGGGCAGCGCCTGGTCGAGCTTTTCCATCGTCCCCTCGGAGAGCGCAGCTAACCGCCCACCATGTTCGACCAGGGCATCGGTGGCCATCACGCCGAGACCGCCAGCGTTTGTGACGATCGCGACGTCCCGGCCCTTCGGAAGCAGATGCGACTCGAGCACTTCTGCGGCGTGGAACAGCTCGGCGACCTCGTGCACGCGCACGACCCCGGCTCGCCTGAACGCCGCGTCGTAGATCTCGTCGCCGCCGGCCATGGCACCGGTGTGCGAGAGTGCTGCCGCCGCGCTTTCGGAGTACCGGCCTGGCTTCAGCACGATGATCGGCTTGTTGACGGCGAAGCTCCGTGCAGCGCTCATGAAGCGCCGCGCGTTCCCGATGTTCTCCATGTAGATGAGGATGCTGCGCGTGCTCGGGTCCTCGCCGAGGAAGTCCACCAGGTCCGCGAAGTCGACGTCGACCATGCTCCCCACCGACGCGAACATCGAGAAGCCCACGTGCGTGCTCACGGCCCAGTCGAGCATGCCCGTTCCCAAGGCGCCGCTCTGCGACACAAGTGCTATGTTGCCGCGCTCCGGCTCCACGGTGAGGAACGAGGCGTTCAAGCCGACGCTCGGCCGGATGACTCCGAGGCAGTTGGGTCCCACGACACGCATGGGGGTACCGCGGAGGACCTTCTTGATGCGCCTCTCCAGTGCGAGACCGACTTTGCCGGTCTCGCTGAAGCCCGCCGATATGACGATTGCGCCGTGAACGCCCGCCTTCGCGCACTCCTCCAGGACGTCGGGCACGGTCGACGCCGGAGTGGCGACGATGGCGAGATCGACGGGCTCCGGAACGGCCCCTATGGTCGGATACGCGTCAAGGTCGAGCACCTTCTTGTGATTCGGGTTGACGGGAAAGACCGTTCGCCCCCTCGACCCGATGGCGTTGTCCATGAGCGTTCTGCCCACGGTGCCTTCGGTCTCGCTGGCACCTATGACCGCGATGGTCTTGGGGTCAAACATTCGTCGCATGGCAGGCACCTCCAGAGGGAATCTTCCCCTATTCGCATGTGAAGGGTAGGGACATCCGTAGTCGCACGGCCCCGGACTTGGTCGCCCGTCCCGAATGCTGCAGGCGACTCAGCCAATCGAGTGACGACCTGCCTGCGTCATGTGCGGCCGCACAAGCCCGCGGCGGCCTCAAGCACGAGCAGTGCGGCCAACCGCGCCGTTCTCTGGTCCGGCGCGTCGATAGTGGCGTCGATCTCCGTGATGTCGATGCCTAGGACGCGTGCGTCTCGGCCACACGCGAACACCATCTGCCGCAGCTCATCAGCCGAGATGCCTCCAGGTGCCGCCGAGGGGCAACCCGGCGCCACGGACCGATCGCACACATCGACGTCGATGTCCACGTATACGGGACGATCGCCCGAGCCGGCGATGCCAAGGGCATCGGTGATGATGGTGGGCGGGTCGGCTCCCCTCAACGCACTCCTCGGGATCACGGTGATTCCGAACTGCCGCGCACGAGCCGCATAGGACGCTGAGTTCGAGAAGTCGGCGATCCCGATCTGCACGATCCTGGTGCCGGATAGCCCGGCCTCGATCAGACGGCGGACTGTAGAGCCGTTGGTCACGCCATCGCGCAGATCGTGGTGAGCGTCGATCGTGACGAGGCCGCACTCGGGAAGCTGCGGGCCGAACAGGCCCCGCGCGAGCGGGAAGGTGATCGAGTTGTCGCCGCCGATGGCCACCAGCAGGTTGCATGCGGACGCGGCGCGGGCCGCAGCGGCGCTGACCCGCGCTTCCCCCTCTTCGCCGTCCGGGTCTTCTACGTCGCCTAGATCGACCGCGCGCAGGCGGGAGATATCGACGTCGTGACCGCCAGCCCAGGTCGAGTACCGCGTCAGTGCCGCGCGCACCGCTCCGGGCGTGGCGTGCGCGCCTGTCGGCGTGATTGAACTGCGACAGGCCGGGACGCCGAGAACGGCGAGGTCCGCTTGGCCCAGCTCCTCGGTGTCGAGGCTCCATGCGGGTCCGAGCCAGCCGTCCGCACGGGGCCAGAGCGGGTCGTTTGGGAGTGCGGGGTTGGTCACGTCGATCACGTCCTTGCCGGTCGCCGACGCAGTCCTCTATCCGAGTGCAGTAGATATGGTTAGGCGACGCCTCTACAGTTGAGTGAGCCTGTTCCTCGCGCACAGCGGAGCATAGGGTAAGTATCCACCAACGCAGGACGAGCTGAACCGGACAGGCGAACGTGAGGGGCGTGAGACGGTTGTGACAGACGCAGTGGTGCTTGGTGTGGGTGCACTCGGCCTTGACGACGTCCTCGCGGTCGCACGCGATGGGGCGACGGTAGAGATATCGGACCGAGCCGTGGCGGCCATGGAACGCTCCCGCGCACACGTCGACCACCTGGCGCGCTCTGGCGAGCCCGTCTACGGCGTGAGCACCGGCTTCGGAGCCTTGGCGACCAGATACATCGACCCGGCGCTTCGGCAGCAGCTGCAGCGATCGCTCATCCGTTCGCACGCAGCGGGTACCGGTGCCTGTGTCGAGACCGAGGTCGCGCGTGCGCTGATGGTGCTCAGACTCTCAACCCTGTGCACCGGCCGATGCGGCGTGCGCGTCGACACCGCACGGGCGTACGCGAGCCTGCTCAACGCTGGGATCACGCCGTGCGTGCCCGAGTACGGCTCCCTGGGTTGTTCGGGCGACCTGGCGCCGCTCTCGCACTGCGCCCTGGCGCTCATGGGTGAGGGCGATGCCTTCGACGCGGCTGGGGCTCGCCTCCCAGCATCCGAGGCGCTTGCTCGTGCCGGGCTGCGTCCGGTCGAACTCGAGGAGAAGGAAGGGCTCGCGCTCATCAACGGAACAGACGGGATGCTCGGCATGTTGTGCCTGGCGATCGTTGACCTGCGCAACGCGGTCAGGACGGCCGACGTCGCGGCGGCGATGAGCATCGAGGGACTCCTGGGCACGGATCGCATGCTCGACGCGGACCTGCTTGCGCTCAGACCGCATCCAGGTCAACAGGTGTCCGCGAGGAACATGATGCGGCTGCTCGAGGGCTCGGAGATCGTTGCGTCGCACAGGAGATACGACAACCGCGTCCAAGATGCGTATTCGCTTCGCTGTGCGCCTCAGGTGACCGGAGCCGTGCGGGACACCATCGACCACGCCGAGGCGGTTGCCTCGCGCGAGCTGGCCTCGGCTATCGACAACCCGGTGGTCCTGGAAGACGGCCGGATCGAATCGAACGGCAACTTCCACGGGGCGCCGCTCGCGTACGTGCTCGACTTTCTCGCCATCGTGGCGGCGGACCTGGCCTCCATCAGCGAGCGGAGGACCGATCGGATGCTCGATTCGGCGAGATCGAACGGACTGCCGCCGTTCCTGGCACAGGACCCGGGCGTCGACTCGGGCCTGATGCTCGCGCAGTACACACAAGCATCGATCGTGAACGAGATGAAACGGCTTGCCGCGCCGTCGAGCGTCGACTCGATACCGTCCTCGGCGATGCAGGAAGACCACGTCTCGATGGGTTGGAATGCAGCCCGCAAACTCCGCCGCTCGATCGACGGCTTGCAGCGGGTGCTGGCGATCGAGCTGCTCGCAGCCGCTCGGGCGCTGGATATGCGTCTCCCGCTGACTCCCGGCGCTGGCACCGGTGGTGTGCGTGCCGTTCTGCGGCAGAGCGTTCCAGGGCCTGGGGCCGACCGATTTGTGTCGCCGGAGATCGACGCCGTGCTCGAACTCGTGGCCACGGGCAGCGTGGTCCGTGCCGCCGAAGAAGCCATTGGAGAGTTGGAGTAGCGGCCGCGTTCATGAGGGTGTGACGAAGCGTCGCGACGGGAATCGCGACTCAGCCGGAGGAGGCGGTCATGACTACGGGAGCTCGCCCGGTGCGGGCGCCGCGCGGGACTGCGCTGTCGGCACTCGGCTGGCAGCAGGAAGCCCCGCTGCGCATGCTTATGAACAACCTCGATCCTGAGGTTGCCGAGCGTCCTGACGACCTCGTTGTGTACGGCGGTACCGGCCGCGCCGCGCGTTCGTGGGAGGCATTCGACGCGCTCGTGCGGACCCTGCGCACACTGAAGGCCGACGAGACCATGCTCGTGCAGTCGGGCAAACCGGTCGGCGTCATGCGCACGCACGAGTGGGCGCCGCGCGTGCTCATCGCAAACAGCAACCTCGTCGGCGACTGGGCCACGTGGCCCGAGTTCCGTCGCCTTGAGCAGCTCGGTCTCATCATGTACGGCCAGATGACAGCGGGAAGCTGGATCTACATAGGTACTCAAGGCATCGTCCAGGGCACGTACGAGACCTTCGCGGCAGTCGCCGAGAAGCGCTTCGGCGGGACGCTGGCTGGCACGCTCACACTTACCGGCGGCTGTGGTGGCATGGGTGGAGCGCAGCCGCTCGCGGTCACTATGAACGGCGGTGTCGTCCTCGTCGTCGACGTCGATCGCATGCGGTTCGAGCGGCGCATGCACGATCGCTACCTCGACGAATGGACGAGCGACCTCGACGACGCCGTCGAGCGCGTACTGGCTGCGAAACGGGAGCGGCGCCCGCTTTCCGTAGGGCTCGAGGGCAACTGCGCAGACGTGTTGCCCGAGCTCCTGCGCCGTGGCCTCGACGCCGACGTCGTCACCGATCAGACCTCCGCGCACGACCCGCTCTCGTACTTGCCGCTCGGCGTCAGCGTCGAGGATTGGCGATCCGAGGCGGAGCGCGACCCAGACGGCTTCACGAAGCGGGCCCGCGAGTCGATGGCGCGACACGTCGAGGCGATGGTCGGCTTCATGGATGCTGGTGCCGAGGTCTTCGACTACGGCAACTCCATCCGGGCCGAGGCAGAGCTCGGCGGATACGACCGTGCATGGGCGTTCCCGGGCTTCGTGCCCGCCTACATCCGGCCGCTCTTCTGCGAGGGCAAGGGGCCCTTCAGGTGGGCGGCGCTCTCCGGTGAAGCCGCCGACATTCGTGCGACGGATCGCGCCGTGCTCGACCTGTTCCCCGACAACGAGCCGTTGCACCGGTGGATCACACAGGCGTCGGAGAAGATCGCGTTCCAGGGCTTGCCTGCGCGCATCTGCTGGCTCGGATACGGGGAGCGCGACAAGGCCGGTCTACGGTTCAATGAGATGGTCGCTGACGGCACATGCAAGGCGCCCATCGTCATCGGACGAGACCACCTGGACTGTGGCAGCGTGGCGAGCCCCTATCGCGAGACCGAGGCGATGCTGGACGGCTCCGACGCCATCGCCGACTGGCCGCTTCTGAATGCGCTGGTCAATACCGCCTCCGGCGCGACCTGGGTCTCCATCCACCACGGCGGAGGTGTGGGCATCGGACGTTCCATCCACGCTGGTCAGGTGACCGTCGCGGACGGCTCGGCACTCGCGGCCGAGAAGATCGAGCGCGTGCTCACGAACGACCCGGGCACGGGCATCATTCGTCACGCCGATGCGGGCTACGATCGCGCCGTCGAGGTCGCGGAGGAGCGCGGCGTGCGCATTCCGATGCGGGAAGGAGACGCGACCGCGTAGCGGGTCGCAACAGTCATGACCTCAACGCTCATCACGAACATCGGGCAGCTCGTCACGAACGATCCGGCACAAGGCGACGGCACTTCGCTCGGCGTGCTGCACGACGCGGCCGTGGTCATCGAGGACGAGCGGGTTGCCTGGGTCGGCCCTGCGTCTGCGAAGCCGCCGACGGACCTTGCGTTCGACGCCGAGGCTCGCTGCGTCATTCCCGGGTTCGTCGACAGTCACACTCATCTCGTCTTCGCGGGCGAGCGTTCGACTGAGTTCGCGGCTCGCATGGCTGGGGAACGATACACGGGCGGCGGCATCATGGCGACCGTCGCGGCCACGCGCGCGGCAACGACCGAGCAGTTGCGTGCGAGCGCGGCCCGACGCGTGGCTGAGATGGTCGCACTCGGCACCACGACCGTTGAGATCAAGAACGGCTACGGTTTGAACGTTGCCGACGAGGTCCGGCTACTCGAGATCGGGCGCGAGTTCACCTCAGAGACCACGTTCCTCGGCGCTCACGCGGTCCCCGCAGAGTATGCAGATGACCGCACGGCCTACCTCGATCTCGTGACGGGCGAGATGCTCGCGGCGTGTGCGCCGCTCTCTCGCTGGGTCGATGTCTTCTGCGACACAGGCGCTTTCTCAGCGGATGAGGCGCGCCGCGTGCTGGATGCTGGGGTGGAAGCCGGGCTGATGCCGCGGCTCCACGGCAACCAGATCGACCAGGGGCCAGGGGTCCAGGTGGCGGTGGACTACCATGCCGCGAGCGTCGACCACTGCACCTATCTTTCCGGAGACGATGTGGCAGCCCTCGCAGGATCCAACGTCGTCGCCACCTTGCTGCCTGCAGCCGACTTCTCGACCCGCTCTCCATATCCGGATGCGCGCAGGCTCCTCGACGCTGGAGTCACGGTCGCGCTTGCGACCGACTGCAATCCGGGCACGGCCTACGTCACGTCGATGGCCTTCTGCATCGCTCTCGCCGTTCGCGAGATGCGGATGACACCGGACGAAGCGCTCACTGCGGCCACCCTGGGCGGCGCGCGCGCTCTGCGGCGAGACGATGTCGGCCGTATCGTGCCCGGCGTGCAAGCTGACATCGTCGTTCTCGATGCGCCGAACTACGTGCATCTCGCCTATCGCCCGGGCGCGTCACTCGCGAGTGCCGTGTGGACCGCGGGCAGCCTGGCGCCCTCCGCCGGGGGCTGACGGCGCGCTTCGCTGCCTATTCCTCGGCTGGCATCTCCTCGGGCGCGGGCTCGGTGTCCGGCACTGACTCGTGCAGCTCGCAGCATGGAGGCGACCCGTAGCCGTGGTGGTGGTGGCCCATGCCCCGCTTCTTCCAGCCCATGCCCTGTTTCCAGCCTTTGCGATGCGTCCAGCCCCCGCCGCCGTACGTGACCATCCCGTGCTTCTTGCCCCAGATCGTCCCGATCGTCGCCCCGAACATGAAGGCCACGCACATCCCGAACATCGCCATGGGTATTGGGATGAAGAAGATCTGCATGTCCTTGAAACCGTTCGCGCCCTTCATGCTGTGCCAGTCGGAACTCGCGTGCTGACCCATATCGGTCTCCCTTCAGCTTGCTGTTCCAGCGCAATCCCGCCTCTGGACGGTCAACGTTGCCATCACCTCACTTGCGACGCGGGATTGAGCGTCCTGTGTGTACGTACCCGCCGGTGAGACGTCAGGCCTTACCGGCACGTGAATACTCGTACGATGGCGAACCGTGTCCTCCGAGCGCGTGCCCGGTCGCGTGAGTCGGGAATACTCGACTGAGGTGGGAGTTGCCGAAGAGCGTCTCGCGTCGCCACCCGTACCGAGCGCGAAAGCTGCGATCCTTGAAGGGAAGGACGACATCGATGTTTCTCAAGCTCAGCGCCGTCGGCGCCCTGATGACCGAGCACCGACTCATCGAGCGCATGATTCGTGACATGCGTGGTCAGCTCGACCAGTTTGAGGCGAGCGGGAACCTCGATCCCGAATACGTGTACACGGCCGTGGACTTTGTGCGGACGTATGCGGACCGCTGCCATCACGGCAAAGAGGAAGACATCCTGTTCCGCGACCTCGCCTCGCGACCCCTGCGCGTGGAGCATGCCGACATGATGCGCGCCCTCATCGCCGACCACGCCTGGGCCCGTGGGACCACGAAGGCGCTCGTGGCGGCGACGGACCGCTACGCAGCCGGGGAGATAGCGGCAGCAGCAGAAGCCCGAGGGCTCATGCGGGCCCTCGTGGACTTCTACCCAGGGCACATAGAGCGGGAAGACCATGGCTTCTTCAAGCCGGCGATGGAGTACTTCACACGCGATGAGAAGGAGACGATGGCAGAGGAGTTCCGCGGGTTCGACCGACTCCTTATCCACGAGAAGTATGAGCTGCTTGCGGAAGCGCTTGAGACGCGACACGGAACATCGGAAGGACAGACTCGGGCGACAGCGCGGGACTGAGTGGACCACGCGCCGCCTTCAGCCAGCGACGCACGCTGCCACAACGGGCCAGGATCCAGAGGGGAGAGGTCACCTTGGAGCTCAAGACGGTCAGGGTCGACAAGCCCGAAACGATGGGTATCGTCATCGGTCAGGCACACTTCATCAAGACGGTGGAAGACATCCACGAGGCGATGGTCGGCTCGGTGCCGGGCATCAAGTTCGGACTGGCGTTCTGCGAATCGTCCGGAGACAGGCTCGTGCGAACGAGCGGTACCGACGCCGAGATGATCGAGTGCGCGACACGCAACGCTCTGGCCATCGGGGCAGGACACGTCTTCGTGGTCACGCTCGCCGAGGGGTTCTACCCGATCAACATACTCAACGCGATCAAGATGGTGCCCGAGGTCTGCCACGTCTTCTGCGCCACTGCCAACCCACTCGAGGTCGTTGTGGCCGAGACGGAACAGGGACGGGGAGTCGTCGGCGTCATCGACGGCCTGACCCCCATGGGCGTTGAGAACGAAGAAGGCGTCGCTTGGCGCAAGGGACTCCTGCGGACCATCGGCTACAAGCTCTAGCGCGCTCCCGCTCCCGAAGACAACGAGCGTCCGCTCCCGGATGGGAACGGGCGCTCGAGTCAGCGTGCACTCCGTTCTACGAAGCGGTCCACCCGGCGTCGGCGGGGATGATCGCGCCGTTGATGTGCCCGGCTTCGTCCGAGGCGAGGAAGAGCGCGAGGTTCGCGATCTCCTCCGGCTTGAGCTGGCCCGGGATGGCTGCATAGTAGGCCTGGCAGCGAGCCGAGCCGGCTTCGTCCATCTTGCTGGGGTCGACGCTCTGCATGATGTTGGTCTCGACAGCGCCTGCGGCGATCGCGTTGCAGCGCACGCCTTCGAGCGCGTATCGGAACGCCGTCTGGCGCGTGAGGCCGACGAGTCCGTGCTTCGAGACCGTGTAGGCCGCCCCGGCGGCGCCGCCGCCGACGCCGGCCACGGATGCCGTATTGATGATCGATCCACCGCCCTGAGCGACCATGAGCGGCACGACCTTCCGCGACAGATACATGGGTCCGTTCAGGTTGATGCCGAGGACGCGCTGCCACATCTCGTCGGTGAGCTCGCCCACGCCCTGGTTCACGTCCATGACACCTGCGTTGTTGCACAGGATGTCGACGCGGCTGAACTTCGCCAACGCCTCGTCGATGATCTTCTCGGCATCCTCGCGCTTGGAGACGTCGCCTTGCACGCCGACGATCTCGGCGCCCGTGGCGGATAGCTCGGCGACGACGGCATCGAGCGACTCAGCGTGCCAGTCAGCGGCGACCACCTTCGCGCCTTCGGCGACGAAACGCGTCGCCATCGCCTTGCCCATACCAGAGGCGGCTCCGGTGATGACCGCCACCTTGTTCTCGAGACGCATAGCCCAACTCCTCTCCTAGATGTCCAGACGATACTGCGGGCAGCATCCCGGACAGAGCCCGCGCCCACGCCCTAGTGGACTGTACCCGTCGCGCTTGCTCCTGACGCCGGTGGGCCGGCGGCTGAAGAGGGAACACCCGCTCCCAAGCGGGAACGGGTGTTCTGCCTTCCCTCGTGTCGCGTCCGTGTCAGACGGCCTCTTCGTACGCCTCGACGAATTGGCTGTTGTAGAGGTCGTAGTAGAAGCCTTGCCGTGCAATGAGCTCGGCGTGCGATCCCTGTTCCACGATGCGGCCGTGATCCATGACGATGATGGTGTCGGCATCCCGAATGGTCGACAGCCGGTGTGCGATGACGAAGCTCGTGCGGCCCTTCATGAGTTCGGCCATCGCCTTCTGGATCATCACCTCGGTGCGAGTGTCGACCGAACTCGTGGCCTCGTCGAGGATGAGCACATCGGGATCGGCCAGGAACGCTCGGGCGATCGTAAGAAGCTGCCGCTCTCCCGCCGAGACGTTGGAGGCCTCGTCGGCGAGCAGGCTGTCGTAGCCGAGCGGCAAGGTGCGCACGAAGTGATCCACGTAGGCTGCCTGGGCGGCAGCGAGGATCTCGTCCTCGCTAGCCCCCGCGCATCCGTACGCGATGTTCTCCCTGATGGTGCCGTTGAAGAGCCAGGTGTCCTGCAGCACCATGCCGAATTTGTGCCGGAGGTCGTCGCGGGTCAGATCGCGTGTGTCTATTCCATCGATCGAGATGGAACCCTTGTCGATCTCGTAGAAGCGCATGAGGAGGTTCACGAGCGTGGTCTTGCCCGCGCCTGTCGGGCCGACGATCGCGACCGTGCTGCCCGGCTTCGCGTCGAGAGAGAGGTCCTCGATGAGAGGTGTCTCGGGTTCGTAGCGGAACGACACGTCGTCGATAACGATGTGGCCGGTGATGTGGCCCAGCTTGGCGGGAGCGGACGTGTCCGGCATCTCCTCACGCTCGTCGAGCAGCTCGAACACCCTCTCGGCCGAGGCGACGGTGGACTGCAGCACGTTCGCGATGCTCGCCACCTGCGTGATGGGTTGCGTGAACATGCGCGAGTACTGGATGAACGCTTGCACGTCGCCGAGGGGGAGCCGTCCCTGCGCTACCTGTATGCCGCCAATAACGGCTATCGCGACGTAGTTCAAGTTGTTTATGAACATCATGGCGGGCTGGATGAGGCCCGAGATGAACTGGGCCTTGAAGCTCGCGTCGTAGAGTTGCTCGTTCTGAGCGTCGAAGACGTCGATCGCCTCTTGCTGCCTGCCGAAGACCTTCACGATGGCGTGACCGGTGTGCATCTCCTCGACATGCCCGTTGAGCATTCCGGTCCGTTCCCATTGCGCTGCGAACTGCTTCTGGGAGCGCTTGGCGATCTGTATCGCGACGACCATTGAAGCCGGGACCGCTAGCACGGATACCAGGGCCAATAGCGGACTGATCGTGAGCATCATGATGAGCACACCGATGAGGGTGAGCACCGAGGTGATGATCTGGGTCAAGCTCTGCTGCAAGGTCTGCGCGATGTTGTCGATATCGTTCGTTACGCGCGAGAGGATGTCTCCACGCGGGTTGCTGTCGAAGTACTTGAGCGGCAGCCGCGCGAGCTTCTCGTCCACCTGCTGTCGTAATCGGTAGACCGTTCGTTGTGCCACTCCAGCCATGAGGTACTGCTGGCCCCAGCCGAACACCATCGAAAGCAGGTACACGAGTACGGTGAGGGCCAGGATGCGCCGCAGCTCGGCAAAGTCCACGCCTCTGCCGGGCGTGATGTTGATAGCTGCGAGCATGTCGGCCAGCCGGCCCTGGCCGCGTGCGCGGAGTCCCGCGACCGCCTGGGACTTGCTGACGCCCGGCGGCAACTGCTTGCCGACGACGCCTTCGAACACCACCTGGGTCGCGTTGCCCAGGAGCTTCGGCCCCAGGATGCTGAACCCCACGCTTGCGATGCCCAGGATCATCACGATGCCGATCACGGTCGCTTGCGGCTTGAGGTAGGAGGCCAGACGCGCGAAGGAGGCCTTCAGGTTCCTCGGCTTCTCGGCCGGCACCATAAGGGCCATGTGCGGGCCGCCGCCGCCGAACCCGCCACGGCGCGGCGGTTTGACCTTCTCGTCGTCCTGACGCTGAGCGAGGGGCTGCGCGCTGGAGTCTTTCGTGGGCTCGCTCACGCTACCTCCTCCTCGCTCAATTGCGAGTAGACGATCTCGCGGTAGGTCTCATTGCTCTGCATCAGCTCCGCATGGTTCCCAATACCGACAACCCGCCCCTGATCGAGAACGATGATCCTGTCGGCATCCATGATCGTGCTCACGCGTTGCGCGACGATCAGCACCGTCGCGTCGCGTGTCTCGCGTTTGAGCGCTGCGCGCAGACGTGAGTCGGTCTTGAAGTCGAGCGCCGAGAAGCTGTCGTCGAAGACGTAGACCTCGGGCTTCTTCACGAGCGCGCGGGCGATCGCAAGGCGTTGTCGCTGTCCGCCCGATACGTTCGTCCCACCCTGGGAGATGGGAGCCTCGAGGCCCTCGGGCATGTCGGTCACGAAGTCGTGGCCCTGCGCCACGGTGAGCGCGTGCCAGATCTCCTGCTCGGTGGCGTCCTCCTTGCCGTAGCGCAGATTGCTCGCCACCGTCCCGCTGAACAGGAATGCCTTCTGCGGCACGAATCCGATCTTGCTCCAGAGCCGGTCGCGGTTCATGTCGCGGATGTCGACGCCATCGATGAGCACGCGGCCGCCGGTCACATCGTAGAAGCGCGGGATGAGGTTGATGAGTGTCGATTTGCCGCTTCCGGTACTGCCGACGATCGCCGTCACCTCACCAGCCCGCGCCGAGAAGGACACGCCCTTGAGCACGCAGTCCTCCGCGCCCGGGTAGCGGAACTCGACGGCTTCGAACTGCAGGCACCCCGTCTCACCGGTCTCCTCGGCAGGATGCTCGGGGTCCGCGATAGATGGTTCCACGTCAAGGACTTCCTGGATGCGCGTCGACGATGCTGCAGCGCGCGGGATCATGACGAACATGAAGACGGCCATCATGACCGAGAAGAGTATCTGCATCATGTAGGCGAGAAAGGCGGTCAAGTTGCCGATAGGCATGGCGCCGCTGTCCACGCGAAACGCTCCGAAGTAGATGATTGCGACGCTCGAGAGATTGAAGATGCCCATGACCACCGGGATTATGAACGCGAATAGGCGAGTGACCTGCAACTGCGTGTTCGTGAGGTCAAGGTTGGCTTCGTCGAAACGCTGTTCCTCGTATTTTGTGCGTACGAACGCACGGATAACACGGATACCTGAGAGCTTCTCGCGCATCACTTGATTGACTCTGTCGACCTTGACCTGCATCGACCTGAAGAGCGGCATTGCGCGTCTCATCGCAAGTCCGATGACCAGGGCCAAGATCGGGAGGATGACCGCGATCAGTAAGGACAGCACGGCGTCCTGCCGGAGCGCCATGATGATCCCGCCGACGGCCGTGATTGGCGCGAGGATCATGACGTTCAGCATCATGACGATCACCATTTGGACCTGCTGGACGTCGTTCGTGTTGCGCGTGATGAGCGAAGGTGCGCCGAACCGATTCACCTCGCTTTGCGAGAAGCTCTCGACTTTCCGGAAGAGAGCGCTCCTCACGTCGCGACCGAATGACATTGCCGTCTTCGAGCCCCAGTAGACGGCGATCACTGCGCACACGCCGAGCAGCGCCGTGATCAGGATCATCCACCCGCCGGTACGCCAGATGTAGGCTGTGTCGCCCTTGACGACGCCGTTGTTGATGATGTCGGCGTTGAGCGTCGGCAGGTACAGGTTTGCGATGGCCTGAACGAGCAGCAACGCGATCACGACGACGAGCCACTTCCGATAGGGCATCAGGTATGTCTTGAGCAGTTGGATCATCGGGTCGAGTCTCTCCCTGTCAGGATCGTGTCCGGAGCGAGTGGTTCTTCGTCTTCCCTTCGACTACAGGTGACCGAGGCCATCAGCACGGGGGTTGCCATCCCTCCTCGGTGACATGGCGTCGGATGCGGTCTGGAGGTTATCCGCCAGCGTTCCGAGGAGCCGAGCGAGATCTCGCTGGTCGTCTGCAGGCATGGGCCCGACCGCCAAGTCGGTCATCTCGTCGAGGATCCCGTGGATCTGGCCATGCATCGCCCAGCCGGCTTCGGTGAGATAGATGCGCGTGTAGCGTTGATCACGCTCGTCAACGCGCCGCTCCACCAGTCCGGCCGTCTCCATCTTCTGGAGCATGACGGTGACGGTCGGACGTGCGACGTGGAGGAGCTCCGCCATATCCCGCTGCGTAATGCCATCGTGCTCAGTCAGGGCCTTGATACAGAACATCTGCCCCGGGTGTGCGCCATGTTCGGCCAACCTACGCATCATCAGTTGTCGGTGAGCGTGCATCGCGCGGGCGAACGCGGCGAACACCGACTGGGGCACCGACCGCTCAGGGTAGTCGGCATCCCGGGTGTCGGTGTGAGGGCGGTCAGACATGGTTGCTCCGCTGGGTGGCGAGACCCGATGCCACCCAAGTGGGCGCCGCATCGGGAACGAGTACGCTGTGAATCGTTAGCACCGTAACTGATAGCTAGCGACTTGTCTAGATGCGAGCGAGCGTAGCCCTATCCCCGGGTCTTGAAGGGGCCGAAGAACGCCGGGTGTGACGCCGGGGTTCCGTATGGCACGAAGGCGACGCGGTCACCGGGCCGAACCAGTGCGGCAAGGTCGCTGATCTTGAAGTTGAGGTACAGCCCCTCGATCCGTTCGAGCGGCAGGCCGATCGCGAGCGCGAGATCGCGACCGCTCAGACCTTCATCGGGAATACCCACGTACATGCTCGTCGGCTCGCCGCGCTCCCTCTGGAACGTATGCAGGAAGGCCAACATACGCACGTGTACCTCGGCGTTCTCGGGCACGACCTTCACCACTGCTCTGCGTGTACGCGCGACTCGTCGTACCGATCAGCTGGGAGCTTCTGCTCGTCGGGCCATCCGATCGCGGCCATGCCGAGCGGCTCGACACCTTCCGGCAGGCGCGCGATCGCGCGTACCGCGTCTATGCGCTCCGGCCACGGCTGAATGCCGAGCCACACCGCTCCGAGGCCCAGCCCGTTGGCCGCGACGAGCAGGTTCTCCATCGCGGCGACGCAATCGAAGATCCAGTAGTTGCTGTCGGGGTAGCGAAGGCGCGCTGTCTCTCCGCAGACGATGATGCCGAGGGTGGCCCTAGCCATGGGACCTGCGTACGGCGAGACCACCGAGAGTCCCTTCAGCGTCTCGGCGTTCCGCGCCACGACGAAGTGCCAAGGTTGCTCGTTGAATGCCGATGGGGCCGCCATCGCGGCGCGCAGGAGCAACTCCAAGCTGTCATCACCCACTGGTTGTCGGGTGAACTTGCGAATGCTACGGCGTGTGGTGAGTGACTCGAGAGCGTCCATACGAACTCCTTCGGCACTGAGTTGATGAGAGTATTCCCGTCATTGGTAGGGAGTGTCGCCTCGGCGAGGCTCGGTGCGCGCCCTGCAGGCTCGTCTTGCGCGCTATGCTGTTCGCATGGAGGACGAAGTGGAAGACGCAATGCCCGTCAGCGTTCGCATGTTCGGCAACCTACGCCGACACAGGACCGAGGCAGGGCTGCCGTTCACTCTCGACGTCACCGTATTGCGCGAAGGGACATCAGCGCGGGAGCTTGCCGAGGACTTGGGACTGCCGTGTGACGAGATCGAGGGCGTCTTCGTCAACCACACGGTGTACGACCTCGATCACCCGGTGCGGCCCGGAGACGAGGTCGCGTACGTTCCGTACGGGACGCCCGGCCCGCATCGCCTCTACCTCGGACTCTACAAGGCGGGCAGACACGACGCCGGGTAGCCGCGAGCGACCCTAAGTTCTGACTTACCCCGCGGTCAGAAGATGCGTCCAATGGGAATGTACAAAGGACTCGGACCGGTGACGATTCGGCGCGCCCCGATTAGGCGCAGCGCGAGGGAAAAGGAGCATCAATGCGCTACATACTCCGCGTTAACATGTCTGATCTCTCGATCAAGAAGGAAGAGCTGCCCGAGAAGTGGAACCGTTATGGCGGTCGTGCGCTCACGTCGGCGATCGTGTTCAAGGAAGTCCCGCCCACCGCTGATGCGCTCGGTCCCGCCAACGTCCTCGTGTTCGCGCCCGGGCTTCTCGGCGGCACGCCCGCGCCGAACGGTGGTCGCCTTTCGGTTGGCGGCAAGAGTCCGCTGACCGGCGGCATCAAGGAATCAAATGTGGGCGGCCAGGCTGCCCATTCCCTCGCTCGCCTCGCCATCGCCGCGATCGCCGTGACGGGCAAGCCGACCGACCCCAGCGCGAGATATGCGCTCACCATCGAAGCCGACGGCACGGCGAAGCTCGATCGTGTCGACGCGTGGGCGGGTATGGGCAACTACGCGGTCGCCGATGCGATCAAGGCCACACGTCCCGCCGACGATCGCTACGCGACGATCACGAACGGGCCTGCCGGCGAGGCAGGGATGAAGGCTTCCGGCATCGCGGTCTCGGACATGAAAGGCTACCCGAACCGCTTCGCGGGACGCGGCGGCCTGGGTGCTGTCATGGGCAGCAAAGGCCTCAAGGCGATCGTCATCTCCGACAAGGGCGCCAAATACCTGGAGCACGCCGACAAGGAGGCCTTCAACGATGCGATGCATCGGTTCGGCGATGCCCTGAGGGAACATCCGGTCTCTGGCCAGGGTCTTCCCACGTACGGAACCAACGTCCTCACGAACATCCTCTCGGAAGCGGGCGGCCTGCCGACGCGGAACTTCTCCGAGGGCTCTTTCGAGGGCGCCGAGGCGACCGGCGGCGAGAACATGCGTGAGGTCACGCTCGCACGCGGCGGCAACGTGAAGCACGGCTGCCATACTGGCTGCGTTATCCAGTGCTCTCGCTACTTCGTCGACAAGGACGGCAACTACATAACCAAGGGTCCGGAGTACGAGACCGTGTGGGCGTTCGGCGCCGACTGCGGGATAGACGATCTCGACGTTATCGCCGAGCTCGACCGCACCTGCGGTGACTACGGACTGGACACCATCGAGTTGGGCGGCACGATGGGTGTCTATATGGACTCCGGCGCCATCGCCTTCGGTGACGGCGCAGCTGCCATCAAGGCGCTCAAGAGCATCTTCGAGGGCGGCGAGCCGGGCAAGATCCTCGGCGACGGGGCCGAGGCGACCGGCAAGGCCTTCGGCGTGAAGCGCATCCCGGTCGTCAAGCACCAGTCGCTGCCTGCCTACGACCCGAGGGCTGTCCAAGGCATCGGGGTTACCTACGCCACCTCGACGATGGGGGCCGACCACACCGCCGGTTACACTGTGGCGACCGAGATCCTCAAGGTCGGCGGCGACCTGGATCCCCTGAAGCCTGAGGGCCAGGCCGACTTGTCTCGTGGTCTGCAGATCGCCACGGCGATGCTCGACGCGATGGGGCTCTGCATCTTCGTCGCGTTCCCCGTTCTAGACAAGCCCGAAGCGTTCAACGCGATCTACGAGATGGCGCAGGCTCACACAGGCATGAAGTGGGACGCAGACGAGCTCACCCGTCTCGGCAAAGAGACGCTCGTGTTCGAGCGGCTCTTCAATGAACGCGCAGGCATGGGCGCCGCGGATGACCGACTGCCGGAGTTCTTCAGGACCGACGAACTACCACCGCACAACACCGTGTTCGCGGTTACCGATGCCGAGCTCGACACGATCTACAACTTTGTTGAAGAGACAGCAGCGGAGATGGGTATCTTGTAGCGCTTCGCTGTTGCACGACGCCGCAGTGACGCTGCCTCCGCTGGGTCCGCTCGACGGAGGCAGCGCTGCAGGTTGACGCGTTGAAGAGGCACGCCAGTCGCTAGTGGGGTCGCATGAAGATAGACGTCGCACTGTTCGCATCGCTCTCGGGCTGCCACGCCGTTTCGGGCGATGCACGCACCCGGGTCTACGATCTGCCCGACGGCTCGCGCATCGCAGATGTCGTCGAGTCTCTCGGTCTGCCCGACCAACCGCGCATCGTGTTCGTGGACGGACGGCACGCCGAAGAGAGCCGGGAACTGCATGAGGGAGAGCGCCTCGCCATCTTCCCGCCAATCGCCGGTGGATAGCCGCACGGGTGCGTTGAACGCGGATTGCAGCAGCGCTGAGCTTCGGGGGGGTTTGACTGACTCCGGCGAACGCGCGCAACGGATGCCTGAGGTCGAATTGCGCTCTCGGCTCGGCGCGTCGAGCGTCGCGATCATCGGGTGCGGGGGGCTCGGTAGCAATGTCGCCGCGATGCTCGTTCGCTGCGGGGTGAAGAACCTCACGTTGGTTGACTCCGATCGTGTGGAGGAAGGCAACCTCAACCGCCAGCTCTTCTTCCGCGATCAGATAGGGATGCTCAAGACAGAAGCGCTTGCGGTCACACTCCGGCGGATCGATCCAGATCTCGAGCTGGACGTGGCGCCTATTCGCGTGACGGCGGACAACCTGGTCGAGCTTGTTCGAGGTGCGGACGTCGTCGTCGAGGCAGTAGACCAGCCGGACGTCAAGGCCATGATCGTCGATGTCGTCACGCGCGACCTGCCGGACGTTCCTCTCGTGGTTGCGTCGGGCCTCGCCGGCTACGACGAAGCCAACGGCGTGCGCACTCAGCGTCTCGCCGAGAACGTGTGGGTCGTTGGCGACATGACCTCAGACGTGCGCGAGGGGCACGCGCTCCTCGCGTCGCGCGTGATGGTCGCAGCCGCCCACGAGGCGCACGCTGCCGTTCGCCTGTTGCTCGGCTGTGATCCGGACTAGCTGTCGGCTGTCACGGCGCGGCCGTCGCTCGTGACGCGGCCTCATCTCAGTTCCGGTACCGCAGACCGGTCTCACATCTCGCGACGCAAGAACCCGAGCGTGAGCCGCTCGACCTGCTCGAGCGCCCCCGGCTCCTCGAAGAGGTGCGTCGCGCCGGGGACGATGATGAGTTCTGAGTGCGTGCTCATCAAGCGTCGCGCCTGTTCATTCAGCGAGATCACGACGCTGTCCGCGCCGCCGACGATAAGCAGAACGGGCGCGCGTACGCGCGGAAGCGCGTCGCCCGCGAGGTCCGGCCGACCGCCGCGCGAGACGACCGCCCGGACGACGTCAGGTAGCTCGGCGGCCGCTCGCAGCGCCGCTGCGGCTCCCGTGCTCGCCCCGAAGAGACCGATCGCACACGTGTCGCATTCCGGCTGAGATCGCATCCACTCGACCGCGACGATGAGGCGTCGGGTGAGCAGGCCGATGTCGAAACGGTTCTCGTAGGTGAGGTCCTCTTCCGCGGTAAGCAGGTCGAAGAGCAGGGTGCCGAACTCTCCCGTCGATCTCAGGTACTCGGCAACTCTCGCGTTTCTCGGACTCAACCGGCTCGAACCGGTTCCATGGGCGAAGACGATCACACCGCGAGCGCCGGTCGGCACGTCCAAGATCGCCTCGAGTGCCCCATTCTCATGACGCAGCGGGATGCGGCTCGTGGTCACGGCTCTCGCCTCCCGCCCCCTAGCGTGGATCTCGCTCGTGAGCGCGCGCCGCGACTGCACTGTGCACGGTCCGACGCCCTAGGAGCGCGTCGGCGAGTACCACCGCCTGGTTGTGCTCCGCATCATGCGCGCCGTAGACGAGAGTGATGAGCCCATGCTCCGATTCAAGCGCACTCAACTGGTCGAGCACTTCGGGGCGCTGAGAGAGCTCCTCTCGGTACCTCCGTGAGAACTCGGCGAACCGCTCAGGCTGGTGCCCGAACCACTCTCGCAGCTCGGTCGACGGCGCTGCCTCCTTGAGCCACAGGTCCACGTCGGCCTTCTCCTTCGTGAGACCGCGCGGCCACACTCTGTCCACCAGCACGCGACAGCCGTCAGACGTGGCAGCCGCTTCGTAAACCCGTTTGATGTGGACCATTGGCCACCTCCTTGCCGGGCGCGGTACGCTTGCTTCGCCGTCGTGGCCAGCCTCGTTCCCTTGGGCGGAGGCACTCGGCGACAGCCGAGGCAGTCCGGTCTGCTTTCGCCGGTAGTTGCCCGCATATGATGTCTACCCTGCTAGGACCTCAATTGAGGACAAGTCACCAGCTGTTCATGAACGATGAAGGCCGCGGACAGAACGTCGACGCTCCAGGTACAATCGGACCGCGATTCCGCTGGCTCGGCGAAGGGGCTCCGCCAACATGACCGGATTGCCCGATCGGGCCGCGTTCTACCTCGGCGAGCTCACAATCCATTCGGACCGGCACGTTGGCGGTGAAGGCAACAAGGCCGCCACCGAACTGTTTGCGCGAGCCTCGAGCGAGGCGGGCCTGAGTGTCACCCGTCAGACCTTCAGTTGTCTGGAGTGGACGTACGCGTCTGCGTACGCGGACGCGGGTGATGAGCGATTCGACTTGCACGTTGGGCCGTACTCGCCTGCTGCCAGCATCAAGGCTCCGCTGCGCGCCGTATCTACCATCGGTCAACTGGAGTCGGAACACGTGCGCGGCGCAATCGTTCTGCTCCACGGAGACATCGCTTCGCACCAGCTGATGCCGAAGAACTTCCCGTTCTACAACCCGGAGAGCCATCAGCGGGTGTATAGCGCTCTGGACCGACAGGCGCCAGTCGCGGTCATAGCCGCGACGGGCCTGGACCCCGAGATGGTCGGGAGCCAGTACCCGTATCCTCTGTTCGAGGACGGGGACCTGACGGTCCCGTCGGCGTACTTGAAGGACGTCGACGGTGAGCGATTGCTCGCGCACGCGGGTGAAACCGTCGAACTGCTGATCGAATCGCAGCGGATACCCGCCCGAGCGGAGCAGATCGTGGCTGTCAAGGCCGGGCGCGGACAGGGCCGCATCGTCGTTTCGGCACACATCGACAGCAGGAAGGACTCGCCTGGTGCACTCGACAACGCGAGCGGTGTTGCCGTGCTGCTGTGCTTGGCTGAGCTCTTGACCGACTACGAAGGCGCGGCGACGGTCGAACTCGTGCCCTTCAATGGCGAGGACTACTATGCCGCGCCTGGCCAGAAGGAGTGGCTCAAGGCCAACGACGGTCGGCTTGGCGATATCATCTTCGGCATCAACATCGACGACGCCGGCCTGCGGAACTGGGACACACACGTGTCCTTCTACGGAGTGTCCGAGCGTCTGAAGAGCGTCGCACTGAAGACAGCGCATTCTCGGGATGGCTTCGAGGAGGGACCCGAGTGGTTCCAAGGCGATCACGCGATCCTGGCGATGAGGGGGGTGCCTGTCATGGCGATCGCGAGTGCTGGCATGTACGAGTTCATGACGCGCTACGCTCACAGCAAGCGCGACACAGTCGATCTCGCGGACTACGACAAGATCGCCGACATCGCACTCTACGTGCGCGACGTGATCGAGCGTGTCGCCACGACCTCGATGGACGCTGAACACGCTCGTAAATCTGGATGACTGAGGTCCGGCCGGACCTTCGCTGGGAGAACTTCATTCATGAGAGCGCAGCCGTACTCCTACACGCGCTCTGGAAGGAGGCGGCTTGGGCCGAGCGCCCGGCGTGTCATATTCTGGTGCCACCAGACCCGGAATGCGACTGGAGGCTCATGCGCACCGTCTATGTCGACGCCGACGCGTGCCCGGTGATCCGTGACGTCATCTCGATCAGCCGCACGCATCGAACCCCGGTCGTGATCGCCGCCAACGAAACCCAGAACCTGGCTCGCTTCGTCGGCCGGGACGGCGTGGTCGCGCTTCAGGTCGGTGTTGGTCGTGACGCTGCGGACTTCGCGATCGTCGAGTGTCTCGAACCGGGGGACATCGTCGTCACACAAGATCTGGGGTTGGCCGCGATGGCACTTGGGCGCCGCGCGGAGGCGATCAGCCCGCGCGGGCGGGTTCAGACCTCCGCGACGATCGACATGGAACTGGCGGTGCGCCACGCGGAGCAGCGATACCGGCGTGCCGGCGGTAGGACCAGCGGCCCGTCGGCGATGGGCGAAGACGACCGGGAGCGCTTTCGCCGCGTCTTCGAGAGGCTGCTCGCGGAACCGCTCCCTCCGCAGGGCTGATGCCGTCCCCGCGCTCGACACGCATAAGTTTCTCGGGTTTGTGGGTACATTCAGATTGTTGCGTATGCACGTATCTGGGGGCTGTTCTTAGGCTGAAAGGACGGACGACACGTGACTGAAGCTCCGAAGAAGAGTCGGTCGAACCCAAAGGGGATCGGCGGCGCGCCGTTTCCTGAAGCGCCTGGCAACGGGCGAGTCGAAGCGTGGAATGAGCGAGCCCGTGAGTCATATGGGCGCGTGGTCTACTACCTGGACAAGGCCCGCCGGTGCTATCTGGACGCGTACCTCAAGCCGTTCGGTCTCTCGTCGGCACACATTCCAATCCTCACGTACCTCTGGGAAGGGCACGACGGGGATACCCAGAGCGTCATCGCAGGTGTGGTCGGCGTCGATCCTGCGACCGTGACCCGGGTGTCTCAGAGGCTCGAAGACTTGGGCTACATCGAACGCTCGGTTTCGGAACGCGATAGCCGGGCCCTTTGTCTGGGTCTTACCGAATCCGGCTGGGATCTCGCCGATTCCGTTCAGCCGATTGACTCGACGTGGACCGAACAGATGACGAGTCATCTCTCTGGAAGTCGCCGCCAGGAGATTCTTCGCGATCTGCAGCTCATCACGGTGCATGCGCAGGAGCTGTGCAGGTCAGCGAAGTTGTCGGGTCCGCAGTCCTGAGCGCGTAGGCCGCAAGGCCGGTGGTCGGCCCAGGGGGTCTGGGGCTGCCGTCCGCCCCAACTCACTCGTCTGTGACATCCTTACAGGGACTCCGACCCGTGCGTCGAACACTGTCGGTGTCCGGCGTCACTTTGTCGTGTACCCGTCTGCGCAACCGGCAATGCTGGAGGGGGAGCCGTGAACTTCGTAGAGCTGAATGTGTGGCTGGACACAGTCTTCGTCGTGCTGTGGGTCGTCGTCGTCCTATTCCTCGCATTCCACTTCCTCTTGTTCATCACGACGGGGCGGTTCAAGAAGTCCTTCCTCGAGGGCAACTGGCCGAAGCACGATTCGCGCCCGCCGCCCCTGCCAAAGGTGCTCCACTTCGTCCACATGGGCTCAATGATCATCCTTGGCACCACGGGAATGCTCATCCGCTTTCCGGCAATGAATCCGGTTCCGGTTCGCTACGTCCACTATGTCTTCATGATCATCGTCACGGTCGTGCTCATCTGGCGCGTGGCGTACGCGTTCCTCTCGAAGACGAACGCCGACTGGGGCGAATTCGCCATCAGGAAGAAGGACGTGCAGTCTGCGGTCGGGGTGCTCGCTTACTACGGGTACTTCAGCGACAAGAAGCCCCACGTCGCGAAGTACAACGTTCTGCAGAAGATGTCGTACAACCTGTTCCTGTACATGATGGTTGCGCAGGCGTTCACCGGCTTCGCGCTCGTCACGGCGCCGATCCTGTTCAATCTGAGTCCGCGCGACCTGCTCATCGGCTGGTGGCTCGGTTCGCTCGCGGGAAGCACGGACCTGGCCGGTTGGGGCGTGCGCACTGTGCACTACATACTCAACTGGCTCTTCATCATCATGACCACGGTCCACCTCTACCTGGCCTTCAGCGCCGACTTCCCGTGCATGTTGGACTTCTTCGGGATCAAGGAACTGCAGGTCGATCCGGATGCGTACCACCACCATGAGGGCACCTCCGGCGAACCTGCCGTAGTTGCAGAGGCGGCCAGCTAGGTCCTTGGGCGCTGGCCCGGACGTCGCATCGTGAAGCGACCCCGCTTACAGGCGGGGTCGCTTGTCTTGTAGGGGTCGCGCTACGGCCGGTGCGTGCCCGGGCGCTCGGGCCATCCAGAGGCGAGCGGCACCGTGCCGCGCCACCGCTATTCCGCCGGACGTTCCTGCCTCTCGGCGTTCGCGACGTTCGCGTCGCATACGTACTGAGCAAGTCCGGACCGCATGTCCTCGTACGTCTTGGTGAACCGGGGATCGGCCACGTACATTCGCCCCAGGTTCGCGTGCATCTCGGGTGGGCACGAGTAGAACCAGGTGCTGATCTGTTGCCGATGCCGTTCGACGACATCGAGCACCCTCGGATCGGTCGGCGGCAGACCGCTGTCGAACGCCGCCAGAAGATCTTTTGTGATCCTCTCGCTTTCGGCCTTGAACCGCTTCCAGTCCTCCTTGGTGTAGCGCGCGGTGCGCCTCGCCGACTCCTCGTACGCCTCGGTTTCGCCCCAGCGTTCTTTGACTTCATCCTCGTACTGTGAGGGGTCGAAGTCGCCGAAGACCTCAAACATCTCGCTCTTATCCATCTGCCTTCCTTCCTCGAATGACTCTATCGTTGCGTCGATCGTGTGCAGCAATGCCGCCGCTCTCTCGGCATTCCGTGCCAGGAGCGCGCGCTGCGCACGCAAGGCGCCGAGCCGGTCGAAGCCGGGATCGAGCATGAGTCGTCGTATCTCGTCGAGCGGGAAGCCGAGCTCACGGTAGAAGAGGATCTGCTGAAGTCGGTCCAGGCTGCTCGAATCGTAGAGCCTGTAACCCGCGTCGGTCCTTGCCGAAGGCTGCAGCAGCCCGATCTCGTCATAGTGGTGGAGGGCTCTCACGCTCACGTGCGCGAGTGCTGCTACCTCGCCAACGGTGAGGAGTGTCGGCCCGTTCCGCCCCATGACCTTCGATGTCGTTTGCGACATTTCGCTTCACCTCTGCGGACGACACTAGACCCTTACGTAACGTGAGGGTCAAGTAGCAGGAGCGATCTATCTGTCGGGCAGTATCGGGAGGGACCTATCCGGCGAGCCGGGGCGGTGCGGATCCCGGCTATTGCCCGGCGTAGCGATCCGGACTCGGCCCAACGCGCTCGCCCGTGTCGAGTGCGTCGATCGTCGCGGTTTCTTCAACGGAGAGCCCGAAATCGAAGATCTCGGCGTTCTCGCGGATGCGCTCCAGGTGGACCGACTTCGGTATGGCTACGTGCCCCTTCTGGAGGATCCAGCGCAAGGTCACCTGAGCGGGCGTGCGTTGGTGAACGCGGCCGATCTCGATGATCTCGGGAATCCGGAAGATGCCGCCACGCATGATGGGCGCCCAGGCTTCGAGAGTGATCCTGTGATCCGCGCAGTAGCGCTGAAGATCGGGTTGTTGCAGGCGCGGATGGAACTCGACTTGGTCGACGGCCGGCATGATGCGGGCGAAGCTCGCGAGAGTATCCAGGTGGTGTGGCAGATGGTTGCACACGCCGATGGCCCGCGCTCTGCCAGAGTCAGCGATCTCCTCCATGGCCCGCCAGGTGCCGCGCATGAGCGACGGTATTGCCCAGTGAACGAGGTAGAGGTCGACGTAGTCGAAATCGAGCCGCGCGAGACTCATCTCGAACGCGCGCAAGGTCGAGTCGTAGCCCTGATCGTCGTTCCAGACCTTGGTGGTGACGAAGACCTCTTCTCTGCTCAGCCCGCTAGCACGCACCGCCGAGCCGACATCGGCCTCATTTGCGTACAGCGAAGCCGTGTCGACGGCGCGGTAGCCCGTCTCCAGCGCCCAACGGACAGCCCCCTGGGTCTCCCTGCCCGGCGTCACCCGGTAGGTGCCGAAGCCCAGGCGCGGCATGGCTACCTGGGGAGTGATGAGAACCGTGTCAGACGGGCCGCTCAGCATAGGTGTTGTCTACCCGGTCGGCACCGCAGCCAAGCGGACGCCACAGGCGACGCCATCGTAGGCGAGCGTGCCCTCGAACCGGCTGTCCGGCGCTGCCGCCGACGGACAGCGTGACGCCTGGCACGCGGTTCGCGGCGCGACTATGACAAGCGCGGCAATGCGGGTATAGGATTGCGTACGAGTCGATGACCGAGGCATGTATGAAGCGGCGCTTCTATTCGGCGTTTCGTCATCACCCAGTGATCACCACGGAGTTGGCTATCGTCGTGGCCGTCGCGTTCGTCGTGCTGTCGGGGCAGGCTCTCGGTTGGGCTCGGTGGCAGTTGTTCGCGCTGCGTATCGACGGTGCGAGCGCACAGTCCGACGCTACGCCCGCTCGAGTTGCCAGCTGGTCCTTCGCCTTCCGTGATCGCGCCGTGACCCTTCGTGTGCCGATCAGCCTCGACGAACTCGACGCTGCCCGAAATGTCGACACCAGTGCGATGTTCGCGGCGAGCGGCAGCCTGCGTTCACACTACGTGTCCCACGTGGTCCGCGCGCAGAGCCGCAGCCCGTTCATCGGGTCGCTTGCGGGTGAGTTGCGCCGCGTGAGGCGCGAGCGCGGGTTGGACGGTGACGAGTACCTCGAACTGATCGCGCGCTCGGTTCAGTCGTTGCGCTACGACACGGTGGGGCGCCGCGTGAGCCTTCCCGTCGAAGTCGTGGCGTCGGGTTCCGGGGTGTGCTCTGAGAAGGCCCTGCTGCTCGCAGCGATCATGCTTCATGAGGGATACCAGACGGGCATGTGGGTGTTCGACTCGCAGGGTCACGTTGCCTTGGCGGTCGGCAGCGATGGGGCGCAGTTCCGCGACAGCGGCTATTCGTTCATAGAGACGACTCGTATGGCCTACGTGGGTGAGTACGACGCGTCGTTCCGTGCAGCCGGCCCGCTGTGCCGACCACCGCAGTTCATCGCGCTCGGCGGAACGCGGCGTTATCACGCGGGTGAGGAGGTCGAGTTCATCTTGCAGGAGCTTGCGGTTGCCCAGAAGAGGGCGGGATCGCCGAGTAGCTTCCCCGTCGTGACCCACGCCACCTTGCGGCAGTGGCCTGAACGCTTCACTGTGCTCGCCGCCCAGGAGGAGGCGGCGCGCAGGCTGGCCAGCTACATCCGCGGACAGACGGACAACCGCGAGGCGGTCTTTGACTGGCTTGTGCAAGCTGCGACCGAGGCCGCCCAGACTCGCCCCGCGTTTCTGCACTAGCAGCACGAAGGCTGGGAATCGCGGTCGGCCGCGTTGCCGGTCAGCGCGTTCAGCCCGCACCTTCTCCAGGCGCCCGTTCCTCCCACCACAGGCGGTACCAACCGTTGCGCTCTTCGACGTGCGGCGGGACGCCGTACAGGTCGGCCAGGTTCTCGGACGTGAGCGCCTCGCTCTTGGGGGAGTCGGAGACGATCCTTCCGTCGCGGAGCATGACCACTCGGTCGATCTCCGGAACGATGTCGTCGACGTGGTGCGTGACGAGGAGCACGCTGCGTCCGGACGTTGCGAGTGTCTGCACGGTCCGAAGTACGCGAAATGCCGCCGAGGGATCAAGGCCGTCGCAGGGCTCGTCGAGCACCAGCACCGCCGGATCGTGAACGAGTGCGCGGGCGATCAGAACCCTTCGTGCCTCCCCGGTCGAGAGCGTGTCCATCGTGCGCCCGGCGAAGGCCACCACCCCCATCTCGTCCATGAGCCGCCTTGACCGTCCGAGCATCTTCTCGGTCGCATGCTGTGTCAGATGCAGTCCGATCGACCCGAAGAAGCCAGAGAGGACCACGTCCTGCACGGTGAGTCCGCGTCGGTGAACGTCCTGCAGGTCGCTCGAAACCACGCCGAGGACCCGACGTACGTCGAAAAGCGGGGAGCGCCCTTCGCCGCGGAAGCGCACGGGCGGCTCACTCGCGTGCAGGGGCCGCACGTCGCGCGTCAGAAGCCCCACGAGTGTGCTCTTGCCTGAGCCATTCGGCCCGAGCACGGCGACGTGCTCGCCTTCATTGAGGACGAGGTGGTCGACCGACAGTATGGTCCGACCATTCCGGACCACGCGCGCGTTTCGCAGCTCGAGCAGCGGATCCTCCGCGTTCACGCGGTCACGCTTCCTACTGCGTCCCGACGCGCGCACGCACCGCGTCGCTCTGGAGCTCTCTGAGTGCGTCGCGAGCAATCCAGCGAGCGGCCTTCGATCGCGGGTAGCGGGCAAGGATCTCCTCGGCGGTCTTGAGGCTCAGCGCGTTCAGCCTTGCGTTGCGCTTGCCTATCTGCCTGAGCGCCCAATTGACGGCCCTCTTCACATATACGCGTTCGTCGGATGCCTCGCGAACCACGAGCGGGAGAAAGGCCGTGAAACGCTCGTCGCCTGCGAACTTGTCGTGCACTGCGAGCTGCGTCATGAGCACGAAACCGGCCCGTTTGACGAACTCAGGCCCGCGCGCGGCCCACTCCTCGGCCTTCTGCCAGGCGAGATCGGTCTTGTCCAGGAGGTTGCCACACAACTGGTCGCACACGTCCCACGAGTCCAGATCGGCGACCCATCGCTCCATCTGATCCTCGTCCACGAGCGCCGGGACGTCCACGAGTGCCGCGAGGATGCGCGCCTCGTGCACACCCGAGCACCACAGCAGCCCGGCGATCTCATGGCGGACTGCCGCATCCTTGCGAAACGAGCGTTTCGTGAGCCGTGCGAGGTCACGCAGGAGCGGCATCGACACACCGAGAGTCCCGGCAGTGCTGATCCCGTACCGCTTCATGCCGTCGACATTCGCGGGGTTCGCGTTGGCGCGCATCGCGCCGAGAAGCGCCTCGGCAGAGCCTACGGCGTCGGACGGCAACCGGTCGGGAGGGCTCGGCACGTCCGCTGCGGCCACCTCGGCTCCGCTATTCGGCTTCGGGCACGAACATATTGAGAAGGAAGGAGATCACACTCACGACGAGCGCACCCCAGAACGCGGGCCAGAAGCCATCGACGAGGAACCCCACGTGGAACCAGTTCTGCGCGACATATGACGAAAGCCAAAGCGTCAGCGCGTTGATGATGAGAAGGAACAGTCCGAGCGTGGCGACGATCAGACCGCACGAGAGGAACTGCAGAACAGGACGCACGAGGGTGTTCACCAGGCCCAGGATCAGCGCCATCACTGCGACCGTGATCCACGCATTGGACTGAATGTCGATCCCAGGGACGATCAGGACCGCGACCACGAGCGCGATCGCCGTGACGATCCAGAGGATGAGGAACCTCACGAAGCTACCTCTCTTCGGCTCGCCCAAAGCGAGCGCTCACGCCAGGAATTGTACGCGACGGCCCCGCGATACGACCGGCTGCGGCGGAGCGGCTGCACACTGACAGCGTGTGCGCCGCCTGAAGCGGCTCCGGAACCTTGTGGTGGCCGCTCGACCATGCAAGACACAGCTCGATCGCGCTCCTAAGATCGACCAGGTGACCGGGCGAAACATACACCGGTTTCACGCCCGTACGTAGCCTTAGTGCCGCTCCCTCGGCGCCCCACTCCTTCGTGAGTACGTAGTACGAGCCCCGCGAATGCCCCGGAGGGTGGTCGATGGCGTGGAACGGCGTCTTCGGCACGCCGATCGTCGGAATGTCGAGCAGCAGCCCGATATGCGAGGCGAGCCCGAGGCCTCGCTCGTGCACGGTTCCGTGACCGTCGACGAAAACGAGATCGGGACGCGCTCTCAGCTTGCAGAGCGCCTCGAGGCTCAGCCGACCCTCGCGAAACGCGAGCAACCCGGGCGCATACGGTCTGTCGGGATGCCCCTCGACCACGACGCGCTCGAGTACGCGGAAGGAAGGGTCCATCAGGACGGTGGCGGCCCACGCGTGCTCCCCATCGACCGAGTACCCGACGTCGATCCCCGCCGCGAGTCGGGGTGCACCGACGCCTTCCGTCGCCAGCGGCGACAGCACGATATGCGCCGACAGGGAGCGCTGGATGTCCTCGGCGGTCTGTGTGTCGACGTCCCACGGATGTGCGAATCTCGTGTCGATGCAGGTCTTCACGCTGTCCGCCGGTGAGCCATCAGGTATGCTCGAGCGGCTGCGCGAGGCCGGATCTGTCCGGCCGTGCGCACCACCGAGGACGAGGGCGGGTCGGAAGCGCGAGAGGGCTGATCGTTATCCCACAGGTTCTGAACTTCATCCTCCACATAGACGAGCAGCTCGCCACCGCTGTGGCGACGTACGGCACGTACGTCTACGGCCTGCTCTTCGCGGTCATCTTCTGCGAGACCGGCCTCGTGGTGACGCCGTTCCTGCCCGGGGACTCGCTCTTGTTCGCCGCCGGTGCGCTCGCCGCCGTTGGAGCCCTGGACATCTGGTGGCTGCTTGGCATCTTCGCCACCGCGGCGATTCTCGGGGATACCGTGAACTACGTGATCGGTCGCGAGTTCGGTCACAGGATCATCGAGTCCGGGAAGGTCAAGGCCCTGAAGCCCGAGTACGTGTCCCGTACGCAGGCCTTCTTCGAGCGACATGGCGGCAAGACCATCATCTTGGCGCGGTTCTTCCCCATCATCCGCACGATCGCCCCGTTCATGGCCGGAGTAGGCGAGATGAGCCTGCCGAGGTTCTGGGCGTTCAATATCGTCGGTGGGATCCTGTGGGTCGCACTGTTCGCAGGCGCGGGCTATCTGTTCGGCAACATCCCGATCGTCAAAGACAACCTGACCATCGGGATCCTGGTCCTGGTCGCGATCTCGTTCATGCCGAGCATCTATCACGTTCTCCGCACCCGTGCGGCTGCGCGGAACACCGCTGGGCAGACGGCCCAAGCGGGCGCGGCGTCCCCGTCCCCGGATCAGGACCACGGCGGCCCTCAGTAGCGGAGGATCGCCGCGGGTGGTTCGACGCCGGCCACCTCCGACAGCGTCTCTGCGGGCGGCAGCACGTGCACCGTACCTCCGTGGAGAATCGTCTCTGCCGCAGCGAGGTCGGCGAGATCCAAGTCTCCCGGTAGGCGCTCTGCGCGGATGCGAACTCGCCGACTCGCAGGGTCATAGGTGCCCCACGGCCTCTCAGCCTCGGAGAGGAACAGCACGCTCACGCGTCCATCATGGGCGGCCGGAACGATGTCGTGCAGGTCATCCGAGACGACGGAGGAGCCGGCGCGCGACTCCAGCTGAGCCAGGTCGGCGGCGCGCTTCGACTCGAAGTACGGACGGAGTAGCTCGAGCGCTTGTGTGTGGAGACGGGACGTCGGGATCTCGTCGGCGTTCCCGTAGATGGCCTCTGTGGCGAGGTTCTGATAGGTGTTCTGAGCGCGATACGCCGAGACAACGTACTCTACGCCGGCAATCAGCAGCGGCGCCTGACTGTCACGCAGTGCCTCGCGCACGCCGCGCTCGACCGCATGGACGTAGCGCAATACCTGGTCCTTCTCAACATCGGGAAGGCCGCCCATGCCGTAGAAGACCGATCCCTGACCACCTGCGCCCTGAGACGAAGGACCGGTCTCGGTGCGGAAACTGAAGCCATGGTCCGAGTCCTCGAAGCGCATAGCGTCCTTGAGGTTCGCGGGCGCGTCGCGAAGCGGCACCTCAGTGAGGTCGAGGTGATCGCCCCCGTAGAGCGTGACCTGGTTCTTGCTCAGAGCGAGCAGCCAGAAGTGCTCTTCCGTGTGGATCGACGCCAAGAGGTGCCGAATGGCGAAGCGTTCGTTCGCAACGGCGACTTCCGGCAGTTCTGTATCGAGTTTGAACACGTTCATCTGCTCTGGCGCGATGAAGACGGCAAGGCCTTCCGACGTGTCGCGCCAGAATGTCTGGTCGTCGAGCAGGGCATATGCGTCTCGCAGTAGTTCGTCGATCTCGGTCTGCCGCATCTCCTTCGATCTGAGTTGCTCGGCGACCTGCCCAAGGAGGTTCCTTAGCCGTAGGGGGTCCTGCTCCTTCTCCTGCCCTGCTCGGTGCGTGGGCAGGTATATCGATATGGAGGGCCAGCCGACTCTGCGGCCGAGAGTAGAAAGGGTTTCGCGATCCGGCATGTCCATGAATGCGGCCTCCTTCGTGTGTCGATTGTGCGCCGGTCGCTGGTGCGGCCAGCGCAACATCTGCGGTACTACTGAGTGTTCCCACTACCGGGGGTGAGTCGAACCCGAAGGGCGCTATACTGACGTTCGCGTTGAGCGCTTCGAGCGGGTCCGGGCGGCGACACGCCGTGAACCTGGTCAGGTCCGGAAGGAAGCAGCCATAAGCGGCCCCTGACGAGCGCCCGGGCCCGCTGGGAGCGCTCGGCGGGCGCGCTCCGTGGATCCCTCGCATGAACCTCGAACACGGGCGTCAGGACTGCCGCCTATACTCCTCATAGGACATCGCAGAAACGGACCCATGGCACGCACCTCCCTCTACCGCACGTACAGACCGCAGACGTTCGACGACGTGGTCGGGCAGTCGCATGTCACGCGCACGCTCAAGAATGCGGTGGCGGAGGGCACAGTCGCGCACGCATACCTGTTCACGGGGCCGCGCGGCACCGGCAAGACCACGGTCGCGCGTCTACTCGCCAAGGCCCTCGAGTGCGAGAAGGGTCCAACGCCCGAGCCCGACGGCACCTGCCAGGAGTGCATAGACATCGCCGAGGGGCGCCATCCGGACGTGTTCGAGCTGGACGCTGCCTCGCGCACGCAAGTGGACACCGTTCGCGAGGAGATCATCGGGCGCCTCGCCTATGCCCCGACGCGCGGACGCTGGAAGGTCTACATCATCGACGAGGTCCACATGCTTTCGGCCTCTTCGTTCAATGCGCTGCTCAAGAGCATCGAGGAGCCGCCGCCGCACGTCATCTTCATCCTGTGCACGACTCATCCGTACAAGGTGCCGGAGACCATACAGTCGCGCTGCCAGAGGTTCGACTTCCGGCGGATCAGCATCGAGGACATCGCCGCCCGTCTTCGATTCATCTCGGATTCCGAGTCCATCCAGGTCGACGATGCCGCGCTCACTCTGATCGCACGGCACGCGGGCGGCGGCATGCGGGATGCCATCACCACGCTGGAGCAGCTAGCCGCATTCTCCGGCGACCAGATCACGCTCGATGACGTCGAGGGGCTACTCGGCGAAGTTGACCGCTCGCTGCTGTTCGAGGCTGCCGAGTTGGTCGCCCGGCGCGACATCGCCGGGTCGTTCCGCTTCGTTGCCCGACTCGCCGAAAGCGGAGCCGACTTCGCCCAGTTCGCCCGAAGCTTCACCGGGCACGTGCGCGACCTGCTCGTCGCTCACGCAGTCGGGGATGCGACGGGGATCGTAGACACGACATCCGATGACCTGGCGCGATTGACCGCGCAGGCGTCGTCGTTCGGCTCGGACAGGCTCGGAAGGGTACTCGACGTCCTAGCCGAGCTTGCCGCGGAGCTGCGTTGGTCCTCGGATCCGAGGCTCTCACTCGAGGTTGCGTTCACGCGGCTCGCGCGCCCGCAGGGCGAACTCACACTCGAGGCGCTCGCTGAGAGGCTCGAGACGCTCGAACTCGGCGCGCTCTCGACGGGTCGGGTCACTTCGCCCGCCTCGACCGAGCTCGCAGCGGAGACGCCCGCGGAGTCCGCAGCCACAGCGACCGCGGGCGCGAAGCCGGCCGCTTCGGGTACAACGGCGAAGCCCAAGGTGCCGAAGGCGGAAGCCGGGGCGGCGACCCCCGCACCGACGTCGCCCGAAGCTCCGCGGACCGTCTCTTCCGCGGCAGCGGCCGCGACTCCCCCCACGGCGGCTACGGCGGAACGCGCCGAGGCCACGGTGCCTGCAGCTGACGCAGTACAGGTCTACGAAGTGCGGCGGCAAGGTGTTCCCGACCGTGCACGTCTCAAGCGTGCGTGGCCTGCGGTGATCGCCGAGGTCCGCAAGCAGAAGCCCGCGCGCGCGACCACGTTCGTCAACACCGAGGTCGATGTGGATGCGGACGGGTCCACGGTCGTGATCGAGTTCCCGCGCGACGAGTCGTTCTCGCTCACGCTTGCCGACGAGGCCGATACGAGGCAGTTGCTGAAGCGGGCGCTCGCGGCCGTTCTCGGGACAGCACCCCCGTTCCGCTTCCAACTGGGGCGCGGAGCGGTGCAGAAGGAGCCAGAGCCGCAGGCGCCGCGTCGAAATGACGTACCGCCTGCGACCGTTCCCGACGAAACGACCACGGCTCCCGGGGACACGGGGGCCTTCCCCCGAGTCAGCGCGCTGCCCCCCGAACCGACCGACGACGTCGAGCGTCTGCTGGTGCACGGGCTCGGGGCTGAGATCATCGGAGAACACATCCACGAATCGCCCGATTGGAAGGACGAGCAGTGAACATCAACAACATCATGAAGCAGGCCCAGAAGATGCAGGCTGGTATGGCGAAGGTGCAGGAAGAGCTCAAGGAGGAGCGCGTCGAGGCCTCCGCCGGGGGCGGCACTGTCAAGGTGGTCATGAGCGGAGACCTGCAGGTTGTCTCGATGTGGATCGATCCGGAAGCCGTCGACCCCGACGACGTGGAGCTCCTGCAGGACATGATCGTGGCGGCGACCAACGAGGCTGTGAGGATGGCTCAGGAGTTGGCGGCGAGCAAGATGACCGCCGTTACCGGCGGCATGAGCATCCCCGGACTGGGCCTGTAGGCGCGTGCGCTACGCACCCTCCATCGAGCGCCTGCTCGAGGAACTCGAGCGGCTTCCGGGCATCGGCCCGAAGTCGGCGCAGCGTGTCGCGTACTACCTGCTCCGCACGGACGCGGAGTCTGCTCAGCGGCTCGCCGACTCGATCGTGGACGTGAAGCGCACCGTCCACTTCTGTCCCCGCTGTTTCAACTTCGCCGAGGGCGAGGTGTGTGGTGTCTGCGCCGACCCGGAGCGGGACACGAGCATCATCTGCGTCGTTGAAGAACCGCGCGACGTCGTAGCGATAGATCGGACGGGGGAGTTCTCTGGCCTCTACCACGTCCTTCACGGAGCAATCTCCCCAATCGATGGGATCGGACCCGACCAGCTGCGGCTGCACGAGCTCATCCAGCGGCTGGCCGACGAGTCCGTCGCTGAAGTGCTGATCGCCACGAATCCGAACGTCGAGGGAGAGACGACGGCGCTCTACCTCGCTCGCCTCATCAAGCCGCTCGGTATCCGGGTGACGCGGATAGCTTCAGGGCTGCCGGTGGGGGGAGACCTGGAGTACGCCGACGAGGTCACGCTCGGTCGCGCCCTCCAAGCACGCCGGGAGCTCTGACGACAGCGCGCGCCCGGTCGCACTGGTAGTATCAGTTCCTACCGTTCACCGACCCTGCAGTACCATTTGCCGCCATGTGCAGGCGCCATGCAAGCCCGCACCAACGGTGTCCGTATCCTTGTGTGACCTCGCCCGCCGCCCGCCGGGTGTGGCACGCCTCGCCGATTGTGGCGTCTTGATCGCGGGCACGTCGAAGGAGGGAGGAGACGGGATGCAGGAACTAACCGAGATCCGGTGGCACGCTCGCGCCGGCCAGGGCGCCGTGACGGCCGCCAAACTCGTTGCTGAGACCGCGCTCGAGCTCGACCGGTACATGCAGGCGATGCCGGAGTACGGGCCTGAAAGGATGGGCGCGCCGATCCAGGCGTTCACCCGCATCAGCGACGAACCGATCGAGATCCACAACAACATCGAGAACCCGAACGTCGTGGTGGTGCTCGACGAGACGCTCCTGAGCTTCGTTCCGGTCACGAGCGGACTCACCCAGGACGGTGCGGTCATCGTCAACACGTGCAGCCCGCCTGACCAGCTGCGCCAGACACTCAAGGTCGAAGGCGGGAAGATGGCCTGCGTCGACGCGTCGGGCATCGCGATGGAGACGCTCAAGCGCGACATGCCGAACACGCCGATGATAGGCGCGCTTGCCAAGGTCACCGGGCTCTTCACATTGGATCAGGTGCGCGATCACGTCGCCAAGACGTTCGGCAAGAAGTTCGCGCAAGAGGTCATCGACGCGAACCTTGCCGCGGTCACCCGCGCATACGAGGAGGTGCAGGTCGCGTGAAGTGGGACATCAGCAAGATCGAAAGCTGGCAGGCTGAGGACTTCCCTCGTGGCGCCCTGATCCCCGAGTCGGGGAATTCCCAGGACTACGTCACGGGCGGCTGGCGCAGCGAGCGCCCGTACCGCTCGGAGGAGAAGTGTACGCAGTGCCTCATCTGCTGGATCGTGTGTCCTGACACCTCGATCAACGTCGAGGACGAGAAGGTCACCACGTTCGACTACGACCACTGCAAGGGCTGCGGGGTGTGCGCGAATGAATGCCCGTTCGACGCCATCACCATGGTGCCCGAGGGCTGCGAATTGCCGGAGGGGATGTAGATGCCCGAGCAGAAGATCATCGCCACCACAGGCAACGTTCTCGTCGCCGACGCCATGCGCCAGTGCGCCCCCGACGTCATGGCCGCCTACCCGATCACGCCGCAGACGACCATCGTCGAGGAGTACGCGAAGTACGTCGCCAAGGGCCTCGTGCACACCGAGTACGTGACCGTCGAGTCCGAACACTCGGCGATGAGCGCGTGCATCGGCGCATCGGCGGCGGGCGCGCGCGTCATGACTGCCACGTCGAGCCAGGGCCTCGCCCTCATGTGGGAAGAGCTCCACATCGCAGCGGGCATGCGCTTGCCGATCGTCATGGCGAACGCCAACCGGGCCCTCTCGGCGCCGATCAACATCCACTGCGACCATTCCGATGTGATGGGCGCCCGCGACACGGGCTGGGTCATCCTGTTCGCCGAGACGGCGCAGGAGGCGTATGACAACACGATCATCTCAGTGCGGGTCGCCGAGCACCCCGACGTGCTGCTGCCGGTCATGACCACGCTCGACGGCTTCATCACGACGCACTCCATCGATCGTGCGCAGGTGATGGACGATGCGACCGTGAAGGCTTTCGTCGGCGACTATGATCCCGAGAATGCGCTGCTGGACGTCGAGAACCCAGTCACGCACGGGAGCTTCGCTGGTCTTGGCGGGCCCTTCTCCGAGTTCAAGCGCGCCCAGCGGAACGCCATCGACCGCTCCGCAGCTGTCATCCGCGAGGTCGCCGAGGAGTGGTCGAAGGTCTGTGGCAGGCCCTTCGGCATGGTCGAGGGCTGGGGGATGGAGGATGCAGAGCTCGCAATCGTCGTCGCCGGCTCTACGGCGGGCAACGCCCGCCATGTCGCCCGCGAGCTGCGCGCGCAGGGCGCCAAGGTGGGCGTGCTCAAGGTGCGCGTCTTCCGCCCGTTCCCGTTCACTGAGATCGCTGCGGCTCTCGCGGGCTGCAAGGCCGTCGCGGTGCTCGACCGCTCCGAGTCGTTCGGCGCGGAGGGCGGACCGCTCTTCCTTGAGGTCAAGAGCGCGCTCTACGACAACCAGACGCGCGTGCCGGTGATCGACTACATCTACGGACTCGGCGGAAGCGACGTGAAGCTCGATCACATCCGCCAGGTCTACAGCGACCTGTCCGACCTCGCCGACGGTGTCGAGAAGCCCGGTCGGCTGACCTACCTCGGTGCCAGGTAGAAAGGAGGATCGTATGCCGAATCTGAAAGAACTCACCCATCGGCAGGACCGCCTCGCTGGCGGACATCGCCTCTGCGCGGGCTGCGGCGCTTCCATCGCCGTTCGGCAGATCCTCCTCGCTGCCGGGGAGGAACCCATCGTCGCTGGATGCGCGACGGGATGCCTCGAGGTATCGACGACGATCTACCCGTACTCTTCGTGGCGGACGCCCTTCATTCACAACGCGTTCGAGAACTCGGCGGCGACCATCTCCGGCGTGGAGGCTGCCTTCAAGGCGCTCAAGCGCGCTGGGAAGATCCCGTCCGACAAGAAGGTCAAGTTCGTCGCGTTTGGTGGAGACGGAGGCACGTACGACATCGGCTTGCAGTCGCTGTCCGGCGCGATGGAGCGCGCGCACGACATGGTCTATGTGTGCTACGACAACGGTGCGTACATGAACACCGGCATCCAGCGCTCGTCGGCCACGCCGCGCGGCGCCTGGGCCACCACCGCCGAGGTCGGCAAGGCGCAGCAGGGCAAGATCGAGCGCCGCAAGGATTTGACGTCGATCATCGCGGACCACGGCATTCCCTACGCGGCTCAGGCCTCGATCGGGTTCTGGAAGGACCTCACGAACAAGGCCGAGAAGGCGTTTGCCATCGAGGGCCCGGCGTTCCTGAACGTGCTCGCGACGTGCCCCCGCGGCTGGAGAGTCCCGTACAACTCGTCTGTCGAGATCGCCAAGACGGCCGTGCTGACCCGCTTCTGGCCGCTCTTCGAGGTCGAGAACGGTGAGTGGCGTCTCACGAACAAGGTCATGAACCCGAAGCCCATCGAGGAGTACCTCAAGCCCCAAGGCCGGTTCAAGCACCTGTTCAAGCCCGAGAATGCCGAGCTCCTCACCGAGCTCCAAGCCGACGTTGACGCCTACTGGGACTACATCACGAAGCGCTGCGGCATCTAGGCGCCGCATGCGGCCGTGCCGGCCGTGCAGATGCGTGTGATGCGGGCCTCGCCAAGCGGCGGGGCCCGCTTCTTCGTGCAGTAGAATCGCCACAAGAGACGCATGTGTTAGGGGGAGCCATGGATCTGAGATCCGAAGGGCAGTCAGCCGGTTCACACTCGGACGCTCCGGCCCTGGCCGCTCTGTTCGAGATCAGCCGCGAACTGAATTCCTCTCTCGATCTCGATCGCGTTCTCGACACGCTGCTGGACGCGTCAGTCCGGCTGCTCGACGCGCCGCTCGGCTACATCGTCCTTGTCGATCGCGACACCGGTACGCACTTCCTGCGGTCGACGCGGGGCATCGGCTACCTCTCGGCGCGGGAGCGCCGATCGTCGGTCGCCGAGTGGATCCTCGCCGAGGGTCGTCCGCTGGTGGTGAATCCCTCAGAGTGGGGATCTGCGCACTCGGACTCGGTGACCGGCGCGTCAGCGGCTATCGGCGTGCCGATCACGGCGGCGGATGACGTCATGGGCGTGGTGGTGGTCGCAGACAACGTGCCCGAGCGTCGCTTCGACGCCGAAGATGTGCGCCTGCTCTCGACCGTGGCAAACCAAGGCGCCACAGCTGTGGCCAACGCCGAGCGCTACGCAACGCTGCAGGACGCATACCTCGCCACCGTCCGCTCGTTGGCGGCGGCCATCGACGCGAAGGACGCGTACACGCGGGGTCATTCCGACCGCGTCGCCCTGTACGCGGCCGTTGTTGGAGACCGCGTTGGCCTGTCGCCCGACGAGCATCTGGCTCTCGAATTCGCCGCTTACCTGCACGACATCGGCAAGATCGGCGTCAGCGAGCACGTTTTGAACAAGCCGGGTCGTCTCAGTGAGGCCGAGATCGCCCAGATAGTCGAGCATCCCACGATAGGTGCGACCATCCTCGAGCCCGTCGCGTTCCCCTGGGAGATCACCCCCATCGTGCGACACCACCACGAACGGTGGGACGGATCCGGCTACCCGACAGGACTGGCCGGGGACGAGATCCCGCTGCTGGCGCGCATCCTTTCGGTCGCCGACTCACACGAAGCGATGGTCTCGGATCGGCCGTATCGTGCGGGTCTGTCCGAGGCTGATGCCCTCGCGGAGCTCAAGCGGTGCTCAGGAACGCAGTTCGACGGACGGATCGTCGACCTGTTCTGCGACGCCGTCCGGAAGCGCGACAACTGAAGCACGCGCTCGCGAGCGTCGATACGGCTGCGTACCTGCATCTTCGCGGCTGGCCGATGCTACACTAGTCCGCATTCATCAGGGCCGCCGGGTCTGGCGGGCATGTGGCGGAGATGCAGATGGCGCTCGTGGTCGCGAAGTTCGGCGGCTCGTCGGTGGGAAGCGCGGAGCGCATCCTGGCGGTCGCGCGACGCCTGGTGGACCGCAAGCGGTCCGGCGACGAAGTCGTCGCTGTCGTCTCAGCGATGGGCGATGTGACCGACGAGCTCGTCTCGCTCGCTCGGGCGATCAGCCCCGAGCCTCCCGAGCGGGAGATGGACATGTTGCTCGCCACCGGGGAGCAGGTGTCGATCGCGCTGTTGGCGATGGCCGTGCACGCGATGGGCGCCGAGGCAATCTCGTTCACCGGCCCCCAAGTCGGCATCGTGACGGACGCCGTTCATAGCAAGGCGAAGATCACACAAGTCCGCGCGGATTGTGTCCGTGAGGCGCTCGACGAGGGCATGGTTGTCATCGTCGCCGGCTTTCAGGGCGTTACGCCGGATGGGCAGATCACGACGCTCGGACGGGGCGGCTCTGACACGACGGCAGTCGCCGTGGCGGCGGGCATCGGCGCCGACGTGTGCGAGATCTACACGGACGTCGATGGCGTCTACACCGCCGATCCCCGCATCGTGCCCGATGCGCGCAAGATAGACCTGCTTAGCTACGAAGAGATGCTCGAGATGGCTGCCAGCGGCGCCGGCGTCCTGCAGATGCGCTCGGTGGAGTTCGCGCGCAACCACGGCGTGGTGATCCACTGTCGGTCGAGCTTCTCGGACGAGCCAGGCACGATCGTGAGAAGGGCGGACGAACGTATGGAGCAGGCCATCATCTCCGGTGTCACACACGACGTCTCCGAGGCCAAACTTACGATCCGCGACGTCCCGGACAGGCCCGGTGTGGCTGCCGACGTGTTCGGCCGGATGGCGGAGGCCAACGTGAACGTCGACATGATCATCCAAAACGTCTCCGAGGCCGGCACGACCGACATCTCGTTCACCGTGCCGAAGGACGATCTCGCTCGTGCCAAGCGCTCCGCCGAAGAAGTCGTCGCCTATCTCGGCGCTCGCACATTCTCAGTCGACGAGTCCATCGCGAAGGTATCGCTCGTGGGCGCGGGGATGAGGACTCATCCCGGCATCGCTGCGCAGATGTTCCGTGCGCTGGCTGACGCTGGCGTGAACCTCGACATGATCTCAACCTCGCCAATCCGCATCTCGTGCGTCATCGAGGCGATCCAGGCTCCCACCGCAGTCCGGGCTCTTCACAAGAGCTTCGGCCTCTCGGCTGATGAAGCTGAAGATGATTCAGAGGACAGCGGGTCGAGCCAGCCATCGGCTCCTACCGTCCAGAGAGGCGAGTGAAGGCATGGCATGGAGCAAGCCGATACCCCGGCGGCCGGTCGTTGCGGTCGCCGGCGCGACGGGAGCGGTCGGCCTCGAGTTCCTGAACGTACTCGGGCAGCGCGCCTTTCCCGCAGCCCAGGTCAAGGCGCTCGCGTCGTCGCGGTCTGCCGGCAGACACCTGCCATTCGCAGGCGGCGAGCTCGTCGTAGAGGAGATGACCCCTGCATCGTTCGAGGGGGTCGATATCGCGCTCTTCTCGGCGGGGGCGGCGATCGCAAAGGAGATGCGCGGCGCGGTTGTGGGCGCGGGCGCGGTCATGATCGACAACTCCTCGGCGTTCCGCATGGATGAGGATGTGCCCCTTGTCGTTCCCGAGGTCAATCCCGAGGACGTCGCGTGGCACTCGGGCGTGATCGCCAACCCCAACTGCTCGACGATACAGATGGTCGTCGCTCTGAAGCCGCTGGCCGATCTGGCGCCGATCACGAGGGTCGTCGTGTCGACCTACCAGGCGGCGAGCGGTGCGGGAGCTGCCGCCATGGCCGAGCTCTACGACCAAACGCGTGACTTCCTCGAGGGGAAGCCGCTGGAGCCGCGTGAGTTCTTCCACAGGATCGCGTTCAACTGCATCCCCCAGATAGATATGTTCCTCGACGACGCGTCCACCAAAGAGGAGTGGAAGATGGTCGTCGAGACGCAGAAGATCATGCACGCACCTTCCTTGAAGGTGAACGCGACGTGCGTGCGCGTGCCCGTACTCAGGTGCCATTCGGAGGCTGTGAGCGTGGAGTTCGCCGAACCGGTAGAGCTCGCCACGGCCCGAGACGTGCTCGCCTCCGCACCAGGCATCACCCTGATGGACGACCCCGCGTCGAGAAGCTATCCGATGCCGGCCCTTCTCGAAGGCACAGACGACACGTACGTCGGTCGTCTGCGTGTCGACGCAAGCGTGCCCCACGGGCTGTCGTTGTGGGTCGTGGCCGACCAGCTTCGGAAGGGCGCGGCGTTGAACGGGGTCCAGATCGCGGAAACGCTCCTGCCCTGAGCAAGAGGCTTGGGGTATGCTCGTGCGAAGGCCATGCGAGCACTGGAGCCGCCGATGAGCGCTGCAACGATCCTCGTCGTCGAAGACGACGCCACCATCGCGCGCTTCGTCGAGTTGGAGCTGATGCACGACGGATACAACGTGCAGCGCGCCGATGACGGTGCCGCCGGCCTCGCCATGATCGAGAAGTCCGAGCCCGATCTCCTGATCCTCGATCTCATGCTGCCGAACATGGACGGGATCGAGGTTGCGCGCAAGCTTCGGCGCGAAGGCCGCAGCTTCCCGATTCTGATGCTCACGGCCCGCGCGGAGACGCGCGATGTCGTCACAGGATTCGACGCAGGCGCCGACGACTACCTGCGCAAGCCCTTCGAGATCCCAGAACTCATGTCTCGCGTGAAGGTTCTGCTCCGGCGCTCGGAGAGCGGCGCTCCGACCTCGCAGTACCGCGCATCGGGTGTCGAGATAGAACCGGCGTCCCGGCGCGTCACCGTCGAGGGGTCGGATATCGAATTGACGGCGAAGGAATACGAGCTCCTCGAGTTCCTCGTGCTGAACGCGGGCAGGGTCATCGCCCGCGAGGAGATCCTCGACGCTGTCTGGAACGGCCAGCACGGCGGCGACAGCAACGTCATAGAGGTCTTCGTCCATCACCTTCGCAACAAGATCGGCGATCGGGACAACAAGATCATCCAGACCGTCAGGGGCGTAGGCTACTTCTTCGCCCGAGGCTAGATGCGCCGCCTCTCGCTCAGGTCGCTCCTCCTCATCGCGTCGGTCGTCTTCGCGGTCTTCGTCGTCGGCGGCATCTCGCTTCTGACCTACGTTGTCGTTGCCGACGGCCTCACGTCCGTTTCGGAGGACGTGGCCCACCGAGTAGCCTCGGCCGTAGAGGAAGTCTCCGCTCTGCAGGTGCGCCTCGCGAACGATCAGGCGCGCAGCGAAGCATTGACAGGTACCGCAGAGACAGTGCGCGCACACGCCCTCATGATCGAGAACCTGAAGGCAATCTACGGGCATCGTGGTCCCACGGAGCCACAGATAGGCTTCTACGACGGCAGTCTGCGGCTGCTGTGGTCGAGTTCTGCGAGCGCGGTTCTCCCGAACCAGGCCGCCGCACGACGTCGGGCCCACGACTCGAAGCAGCAGGTCGAGAGCACCGTGAAGAGACGACCGCCGTTCACCGGGTTGTTCACGCCGGCAGTGCTCGATGTCCAGGTCATTCACTTGCCGGTCTCCACGCCGGGGGGCGGCACGGCGGTGATCGATGTTGCGTACTACCCCACTCGCGAAGAGCGGGCGATCGACGCCATTCGTGCGCCCATGGCCGCCCTCGCACTCTCGGCGACGATCGTGATGGTGCTGCTCATGCAGACGTCGGTGGCATGGATCCTGAGGCTCGTCAACAACCTCAGGCAGGCGGCCGACGATATCGATGCGGGCAAGCTCGACGTGCAGCTGCCGGATCAGGGTCGGAACGAGATAGGGGACCTCGCGCGTTCCGTGAACCGCCTCATCGCGCGTCTGAGAAGGCGGTCGGACGTGCAGACGCGTTTCGTTGCCGACGCATCTCACGAGCTCGCGACCCCTGTGGCCGGCATTCGTGGGTACGTCAACATCCTCAGGGGATGGGGTGCCGACGATCCCGACGTGCGTGCGGAGGCCATCAACGCCATCGATCGCGAATCACGGCGCATGGCGCGCCTGACGAGCGAGCTGTTGACGCTCGTGCGCAGCGAGCAGTCGCTGCAGCTTCGCCAGGTTCGGTTCGACGTCAATATGACCAGCCGAGAGGCACTTGCTGTGGCCGCGAGTCGCTACGCCGAGAAGAGCCAACGCTTCGTCGGCCCTGAGGAAGGGTCGTTCGCCATGATCGGCGATCCGGACCGCATCGAGGATGTCCTGTCTATCCTGCTGGACAACGCTGCGAAGTACACACCTCCCGCGGGCCGAATATCGGTCACGACTCGTCGGCGGCGTGACACGGTTGCCATCGACGTCAGCGACACCGGGCCGGGCATCCCGCCACAGGACCTCCCGAACATCTTCGAGAGGTTCTACCGTAGCGACGCCTCACGGACGCGCGGCACCGGCGCCGACGCAGGCGGCTTCGGCCTTGGGCTGGCCATCGCCAAGAGCATCACCGAGGAGCTAGGCGGGACGCTCACGGTCGAGAGCACGCTCGGACTCGGGACGACGTTCACGCTCACCCTTCCCCGCGGTCGCGTGTAGCGATCGTACACGGCCGCGGAACCCGCGCTGCGCGGGTCCCGCAGGTTCAAGCTGCCCCTTCGAGCTGCCGATATTCCGAATACGGCACCTCTAGCGGCAGGGGATTGTGAGTGGGCGCACAGCGCGACAACGTGGGCCGTGCCTTCGACACGCCCTCGTGGCGTTCGAGCGCAGACGCCTTCTTCCAGGCGCGCGGTCTTTCGCTGTTCATCATGGACCTCAACAAGGGCGTGACGCTCTTCTCGGCGGGGCGCTGTGGCTACTGCCACCTCTCGCTCGACTCGCTCGATCCAAGTCCGCTCGAATGCTACGACCGACCGCCGAAACCGCGCGAGGCCATCTGCCAGAGGACGTGCAGGGCGGGCCTGTCGACGTACCTGGCGCCGGTGACTGACGGCGGCACGATAGTGGCGCACGCGGTCGTGAGCGGGTTCGTTTCATCGACACGCGAACGCCGTCGGCTCTACGAGCACTTGATCGGACGCGGCGTGCGAGAAGAGGCCGCGCGCCTTGCGGTGCGCGGCATCCCTGTGATCACCCGGCGAGAGATCGAGGCCTTCGCACGACTAGGCGCGTCCATCGCGCACTCGGCGCTCGTCTCGTTCGCCGCGACGTCCGGCGCTATCGCATCGGCCAATCGCAACGCCTCGGCGGCCGAGGGTTCGAAGGACCGCGATGACGAAGCCACGTTCATGGAGGCTGCGACGGACGTCGCGCGTGTCGCCGACGAGCCGGGCGAGGTCTCAGCCCGGTTGCTGGCAACTGCGCTGGCTCTGTTCGATGCCGAGGCGGGCACGATCGCGCTGTCGCGTTCGGCAGGCTACGTGGAGATGGTCGCTTCCTCGGGCGAGGGTGTGCGCGCCAGCGGCATGAAGCTGCGCCTCGACGGCGGTGCCGCAGCGCGGGCCCTTGCCTCGGGTCGGACCGTCGTAGTGAGGGGAGAGCGGGCGGAACCAGATGCCCGGCGCCGCTGCACGGTCGTTGCGCCCCTCATGGCTGACGGCTTGGCAACCGGCACCCTGGAGTTGCGCCTTCGATCGAAGAGCATGCCGACGGCCGGCGAAGTCCGTCGGATCGAGCGCTTCGCGCAGTTCACGGCACTAGCGATAGCGAACGCCGAGGAGCGGACGGCGGCGATGGTCGCTCTGACGGCCGTGAAGCGTGCGAACGAGGTGGGCGTCTTGCTCGACCGCCTCACGGATACGAATCTGATTATCCCTACTGTCCTGCAGGAGCTTGGGCGCAGCTTCACCTTCGACGTCGCGGGCGTCGTGCTCGAGAGCTGGGGCCGTGATCACGCTGAGGTCCTCCTCGATGGCGACGCAAGCGCTTCAGAGATCGCGATGCTGGTCGGCGAAGCCGCCGGCCGCGACGTCGCGAAAGATCCGCTCAAGGCGCTCGAACACCACGAGCGAGGCGGCATGCTGATCGACGGCGAGGTCCGAGAGCACTGGGCCTTCATCTCGACTCCGCTGTCGAGTGGCGACCACCACGGCGGCTACCTCTTCTGCGCGTCGGCAGGCGGCACGCACTACACGCGCGCCGACACTCGGCTGCTCGAGGGAGTCGCCGAACATGCCGCAGCGGCGCTTGAACGAGCCGCTTTGTTCGTGCGCATCCGGGACGACTTCGCGAAGACGATCGCCGCCCTCTCCTCCTCGCTCGACGCGAGGCAGCATGCGGCACATGGGCACTCGGCGCGTGTCACCGAGTACGCGGAGCTCATCGGCGAGACGCTCTCACTGCCGCCCGAGCAACTCGAGGTATTGCGATTCGCCGGCCTGCTTCACGATATCGGCGCGGGAGATGTTGCTGAGAAGATCATGCTGTCGTCTCTGGACGTGTCGCCCGACGAGTTCGAACGCGTTCGCGGGCAAGCGGAACTCGGAGCGAGCGTGGTCCAGCAGATCGAGCTGCTCAAGGACGTAACACCCGCGGTCCTGCATCATCACGAGCGCTGGGACGGCGGCGGCTACCCGATGGGGCTTGAGGGGGAGGCGATCCCGCTGCTCGCCCGCGTTCTTGCGGTCGCCGACGCCTTCGAGTCGATGACCGGGTCGGGTCATCGCAGGCGTCGCACGTACGCAAGCGCGCGTGCACACCTCAGGGACGCTGCTGGCGCGCAGTTCGACCCGCGCGTGGTCGCCGCCTTGCTTGAGGCACTGGACCAGCAGGCCCTCGCCGGTTCGACCGGCCTTCTAGCAGCGCCGGAGAGTAAGGGCCGCCCGGAGCTACCGGCCTAGGGCGGGAAGATGCCGGCCCCGCTCGCTATGCTAGAATCCAGCCACTTTCCGCACGCTCGCGAAGGCTGTGTCCGTGAAACGCTCGCGCTACGTCGCGCAAGCGGGGGTCATCGCAGCGGTCTATGCCGCCTTCACCCTCGTCGTGATCCAGAACCCCCTCGGTTTCGGCCCCGTGCAACTGCGTCTCAGCGAGGCGCTGACCGTGATCGCGCTCTTCACGCCGGCGGCGGTCCCGGGATTGGCGCTCGGCTCAGTGGTCGCGAACTCGTTCCTTCTCGCGTCGTTTCCCTTGGCATGGCTCGACGTGGTGTTCGGCTCGCTTGCGACGCTGCTCGGCGCGATGTGGACGTGGCGTATGCGAGACAACGTGCTACTCGCGCTGGCCGGACCCATCGTGACCAACGCCCTCATCGTCCCGGCCTATCTGCCTATCATGCTCGCGAGTGCGGGCTTCTACCGACTGCCGGCCTTCGGCATCGACGCGGAGGGCAGCTGGCTGTGGATGTACCTGTTCGGGGTCGTCGCGGTGCTCATCGGCCAGTCGATTGCTGTGTACGGGCTCGGAATGCCTCTGGCGTCGCTGCTCAAGAGGGCGGGCGCCAGTCAACTCAGCGGCGAGTGAAGGGAGTGGCGTGATGCACGATGCTGAGACAGACACGTCACGCACACTCCTCGAGAACGGGCCAGATGTTCCGCCGAGAGCCCCCGCCGAGCCGCTGATCTCGGTCAACCCCGACACCTGTCGCGAATGCTGGGGCTGTGTTCGGCTCTGCCCCTCGCGCGCCATACGGGTCGTGGAAGGTCGCTCGGAGATCGTCGAGGAGAAGTGCGTCAAGTGCGGGCTGTGTGTCTCCGAATGCGCCACCGGCGGCAACGTCGTTCGCGACGATCTCCCGGCCGTGCGCGCACTCCTCGCGAGCAGCAGGCCCGTCGTCGCGGTCCTGGCCTCCGAATTCGTCGCCGCGCTGCACCCGCTGACTCCTCCGGAAGTGGAACGCGCGCTCGAATCGGCGGGATTCTACGCGATGGAGAGCACGGTCATCGGCGAGGAACTCGTGGCGACCGAGTACGAGGGCGCTCTGACGCGTCCGGGTCACGTGCCGCGGATCCGGTCGACGTGTCCCGTCACGACGTGGTGGGTCCGCAAGTTCCACCCGCAGTTCACCGACGCTCTGGTGCCCATCGTGCCACCCTACATCGCGCAGGCCAGGCTGGTGAAACGCCTGTACCCGGAGAACTGCGCAGTGGTATATGTCTCGCCGTGCTTCGTCCGCAAGGACGAGATCTTCGAGCCGGGCCTCGAGGGCGTGGTGGACGCCGCCATAGACTTCTCCGAACTCAAGCGCCTGATCGCCGAGTCGCCGGTGCATTCACTGCCCGTGGCTCCCGCGCCGCAAGTCCAACGGCCACAGCCGGTCAAGGAGATCTCGCTCACCGATGGCTTCCCACGGCGCACGCTCGAGGCCTACGACCTGACTGACAGCGACGTCGTGACGGTGCGCGGACTCCGCGAACTGGACGATCTGCTGAGGGCGATCGAGCGGGGTGAGTTCGCCCCCGCCGTGATAGACACGCTGAATTGCGAGGGTTGCATAGATGGTCCGACCGTGAATCCCGGTCTGTCGGTATTCGCGAAGCGCAACATCGAGGCAGCCGAGCGGGAGCGCCAGCCCGTCTCGTCCGTCAGCAGCCGCTCGCTTCTCGGCTACATGCCCGAGGTCGCCCTGATGCGCACCTTCACCCCGGAGCCCGTGGAAGTCGCAGAGCCCTCGGATGCCGAGATCGACGCCATGCTGGCAGAGGGCGAGTTCCTGAGCAGGGGCGACACGCTCGACTGCGGAGCGTGCGGGTATGCAACGTGCGTAGAACACGCCGTCGCGATACTGAACGGCGCCTCGACCTGGGAGATGTGTTTCCCGCTCCAGCGTCGCAGGTTTCGTAGCGAGACGGAGCGCCTCGAGGCCTTCGCCACTATCGACGAAGTGACCGGCCTGTGGAACCGCAGGGTATTCGCTGCGCGACTCTCCGAGGAGGCCGCGCGCTCCGTTCGCTACGGCAGCCCGCTCTCTCTCCTCATGCTCGATCTCGACGACTTCAAGCACGTCAATGACGAATTCGGCCACGTGGCTGGTGACAGTGTGCTCGAGGCTATCGGCGAGTTGCTGCGCTCGACCCTCCGCGAGAGCGATGTGCCGATCCGTTACGGAGGAGACGAGTTCGCGGTCATCCTTCCGGGTATCACCAAGACAGAGGCGTTCGTCGTCGCCGAGAAGTTGCGCGAGAGGCTGGCGGCTACACCGATCACGATCACTGCCGACGAGCGAACGAGGGAGGTGCACGTGACCGCGTCGCTCGGGGTGGCCTCGGTCGGATCGCGTGCCGCCGAGGCTCTGAGCTTGCTCGAGGCGGCAGACAGCGCTCTCTACCAGGCGAAGGCGAGCGGCCGCGACCAGGTGAGGCTCGCGGTCGGGTAGGAGCGGAGCGGCCATGCACGAGGCGTGTGTGTGGGCGACGGAGGGCGACAAGATCAGATGCGGGCTTTGCCCGCACAACTGCCTCATCGTCCAGGGCCACCGAGGCTGGTGCGGAGTTCGCGAGAACGTCGGCGGGACGCTGGAGGCGCTCACGTACGGCCTCGTCTCCTCACTGGCTGTCGACCCCATCGAGAAGAAGCCCGTCTTTCACTACCACCCCGGAAGCCGCGTGCTGTCTCTGGGCAGCGTCGGCTGTTCGATGCGGTGCGGTCACTGCCAGAACTGGCAGATCAGCAGGAGTACCCCAGAGGACGGCAGCGTCCGTCTCGGCGTCATGACTCCCGAGGCAGTGGTCGAGCTGGCTGAAGAAGAGCACTGCCCCGGAGTCGCGTTCACCTACAATGAGCCGGTCATCACCGCGGAGTTCGTTCGGGATGCTTCGAACGCCGCCCATGAGCACGGCCTGTTCACGGTCATGGTGACCAATGGCTATATCACCGAAGCCGGGCTGGACTTTCTCGGCGAGGCTATCGACGTGTGGCGCGTCGACGTGAAGGGTTTCACCGACGAGGCGGTCCGCAAGCTCTGCCACGTGCGTCACGGAAGCATCGTGCGCGACAGGGCCGTGCGTGCGAAGAAGACGTGGGGCATGCACGTCGAGGTCGTCACGAACGTGGTGCCGACGATCAACGACAGCGACGAGGAACTCTCGGGGATCGCCGAGTGGATCGCATGTGATCTCGGGCCGGACACCCCGTGGCACGTGACGCGTTTCATGCCCTACCTCGAGTTCTCCGACCTCGAGCCGACGCCCATCGCCAGTCTCAGGCGTGCGCGCGAGATCGGCCGAACGGCTGGGCTTCACTTCGTCTACCTCGGCAATGTTGTCGAGCCAGGCGGAGAAGATACCTGCTGTCCCGAGTGCGGCGCGATCGCTGTGCAGCGCACGGGATACACGACGAACGCCGCAGGTCTGAGCGGTGGCAGCTGCGCCGCCTGTGGGTGCAACCTCAACATCGTCGACTCCGGGTAGCGTTGCTGAGTCCCCAGTGCTCTGCTCGGGTATCATGTGCAGTGCTTGGAACAACGATCATTCCGCTCGCGTCTTCTGCCGCGTACCAGAATCGAACCTGAGCTGTCAGGCCCGGAGAGGTCCGCCTCGTGCCTTGCGTCGTCATCCCCACGTTCTGGACCCGCCGCCGAGGGCGCCAGGACGAGCGTCTCCTCGGCGTGTACGATCACCCAACGCCCATCGACCAGGATGGGACGCTTCCCGACTGCCTGAGCTCTCTGGAGAGAGTGAAAGGGCTGGGCCGCGTCGTCGTCATCGTGGCCGCCTCCGATGCCGCGCTGGAGGACGACGCGGCCGACCGAGCGCACCGCATCATCCGCGAGTTCCCCGGCATCGATTCGATCATGATCGGGCCGGCGGTGATCGGATCCCTGCACCGCCGCCTCGAACAGGTCGAGTTCGCCGACATGATCCATGGGGTGAACCTCGTGGGATACGGCGCGGTGCGAAACGTCGGTCTCATCGCCTCGGCGGTCCTTGGCTGTGACGAGGTCGTCTTCGTCGACGACGACCAGATCGTAACGAGCGCGGACTTCCTCGAGACCGGACTGCTGGGGCTCGGACAGAAGTTCGAGGGCAGCAACACGCCCATTCTTGCCAAGACGGGTTACTACACCGACGCGCGAGGCCGCTACCAGCGGCACGACACGCCCCACTGGTCGGATATGTTCTGGCGGCAACGGGACGCCCTGAACGAGGCGCTCTCTGTCGTAGCGAAGCCGCCAAGGTTCCAGCGCTCCAATGTCGCCTTCGGCGGATGTCTGGCGCTCCACAGGCACATGTACGCGAACGTCTCGTTCGACCCGTGGGTGCTCCGTGGGGAGGACTTCGACTACGTCATCAACGCGCGTATGCACGGCGCTGATGTGTTCCTGGATGACAAATGGTCGGTTATCCACCAGCCGCCGGAGATCCTGAGTCCCGCCCTTCGCTTCCGACAGGACGTCTACAGCTTCGTCTACGAGCACCGCAAGATCGAGTTCGCCAAGTCGCAGGTGGACCTGCGGCAGGTCACGCCGAAGGCGATGATGCCGTATCCGGGACGCTTCATCGATTCCTCGGTGGGGGCGCGGGCGAGGATAACGAGCCTGCTGAGAGCGCTTTCCCGACCCGAGAAGGGCGCGTATCTCTCGGTGGCCACGCGCGGCATACGCGACGCCAACGAGTACGCCCGCACGAACTGCCAGAACTACTTCGAGTTCCAGCGGCGCTGGCCCATGCTCATCGACCGCATCTGGGACGACGTGCCGCTGAAGACGCTCCTCACAGGCGAGCGGAGCATCAACCGCACAACACTCACGGGGCGCTTCCCGGTCATTTCGGACTAGGAGACCTTCCGCGTGTGGGGCTCGCTCTTCACGGCTCTTATCGGCTTCGTCTCGGGAGTCCTTTCCGGCATGTTCGGGATCGGTGGCGGTGTCATCACGACACCCGCGCTTCGGCTGCTGCTTCACACCCCCGAGCTCATCGCTGTCGGCACTCCTCTGCCCGTCATCATCCCGAGCGCGATAACCGGCGCCATCGCGTACGGTCGGCGCGGACTCGTCGACCTGCGCGTCGGGGTCACGGTGGGCGTCGTCGGCTCAGGCTTCGCGGTCGCTGGCGCCTTCGCCGCGACACGTGCAGGCGGGCGAGCGGTCCTCATCGTCACTGCGCTCCTCATCGTGTACATGGCCGCCGACATGACGCAGCAAGCGATCAGCGCCAGTCGCACCGCGAGAAGCGACGACGAGAAGCAGGAAGAGGGCGAGTCCAAGAAGCGCCTTGGCGGCGTGATCGTGCTCGGTGTCGCGACCGGTCTCTACTCCGGCTTCCTCGGCCTGGGAGGCGGGTTCATCCTCGTCCCGATGCTCACTCGCTGGTTCCGCTTGCCTTTGAAACGCGCCTTGGGGACCAGCCTCGTCGCGGTGGGCATCCTCGCGATCCCCGGTACGATCGCCCACTACTTCCTTGGCAACGTTGATCTGGCCATGAGCGCGCTGCTGATCATCGGGGTGATTCCCGGTGCGCTCGTAGGCGCGCATATCACGTTCGGGGCCAGCGATAGATTCATCAGGATCGCGTTCGCGGTACTTCTCGCCGCCGTCGGAGTGCTGCTGGGTATCACCGAACTGGGGTTTCTGGGATGAGATCACGCAAGAATCTTCTGCATGAGGCTGCCGACGCCGAGTTGCAGGCCATGTGGCCGGCGGTCCGGAGCGCGCGGCTGTTCGAGTCGTACGAGACATTCGAGACGTGGCGCTCGGGTCAGAGGTGGGCCGTGCGCATCAATGACTCCGGGGAGGCCGTCGTGCTCATGCGTTGGCGCGGCCACCTGGACATTCTCCAGATACGCGAGGCCTGGTGCCCCGCGAGGAACGTGGCCCGGATGCTCGAGGACGTGCGTGCTGTCGCCAAGGAGCATGGCTTTGCGACGCTGCTCTCTCCCATGTTGGTGTCGTCTGCTGCGGCACCCTACGTGGAAGCGGGCTTGCGCGAACAGTTGAAGCTCGTCTCGTACAAGGCGAAGCCGCCATCGGTGCGGCGGTTCCTCCCACCCCCGGGCGTCGTACTCAGGGCGGCTGTGCCGAGCGATGTCGGAGCCGTCGCCGAGCTGGAGCGGGGGTGTTTCTCCGCGTTCTGGAGGCATGAGTTTGACGCGATCGACTCGGCCATCCCCCTCGGACGGGTCGTGGTCGCCGAGGATAGGGGGGAGGCCATCGGCTATACTCTCACCACCTTGAGCCGCGGCTCAGCGACGCTTGCACGAGTGGCTGTTCATCCCGACGTGCGCTGTCGAGGAGTCGGTCGCGCACTGGTTTCAGACGCATCAGAGTTCGCGGTGCAGGAATGTGCGCCCACGCTGTCCTTGTGCACCCAGGAGTCGAATGATGCGTCGCGCTCGCTGTACGAGTCGATGGGATTCATCGAAGTTCCCGGCAGAATGGTCCTTGCAGGTGACGCCGGCGTGCGTTTCTGAAGTCCGGGCGTTCGGGCCAGAACCCGTGCCGGAGCCCGCGCAATGAGACGCTCCTTTGTCATCGATCTGCTGCTCGTGGCGGCCATCTCTCTGCTCGTCATCTCGGCGGTCTTCGCGCTGTTCGTGCCTTTGCCGCGTGCGATCGGGATCATCGCCGTCCTCGGACTGACCGCCGTCGCGCTCGTGTCCGTGATGAGCCGGTTCGTGTCCAGGCCCGAGAAGTTGAAGGCCCGCCAATCCCAGCAGACCCTCGAGATCGTCAACCGGTGTCTGCCGTACTTGCGCGAAGGACTTGGACCCGACACCGCCCGGGCGGTTTGCGACATCATCCTCGCGGAATCCGATGCTTCCGCCGTTGCGGTCACGGATGCCGAGCAGATCCTCGGCTTCGCAGGTATCGGGAGCGACCATCACGCCGTCGGCGGACCCGTTCTCACGAGAGCCACCCGAGAGGCGCTTGCCACTGGCGGGTACCGCGTACTGATGTCCCGGCAGGAGATCGGATGCGACCGCGCGGACTGTCCGCTGACAGCGGCGATCGTGGTGCCCCTGTTCGTCCGTGGGCGCGCGGAAGGAACGCTGAAGCTCTACTACGCCAGTCCGCGACAGCTCGAGGAGACGCACCTCGAGATGGTCCGCGGGTTGGCTCGCCTCCTCTCGACGCAGCTCGAGCTCGCCGAGCTCGATCGCCAGTCGCAGCTGGCCACGAGGATGGAGCTTCAAGCTCTGCAAGCCCAGATCAACCCGCATTTCCTGTTCAACACGATCAACACGATCGCGAGTCTCATCCGCACCGACCCACCCGAGGCCCGGCGTCTCTTGCGGGAGTTCGCCGCGTTCTACCGCCGGACGCTAGAGCACAGCGAGGATCTCATCACCCTCGATCAGGAGTTGGCGTACACGAACACCTACCTCACCTTCGAGCAGGCGAGGTTCAGTGACAGGTTCAAGATCGAGGAGAACGTGAGCGAAGCGGCTCGCGGAGTGGAGGTGCCGGCGTTCATCATCCAACCGCTCGTCGAGAACGCCCTCCAGCACGGGATGCGCGCGCGAGGCACGCTGACGATCTCCATCCAAGCTGACGTGCAGGACGCGTGCCTCCGGGTTCGAGTCAGCGACGATGGACGGGGCATACCGGAAGCCGATCTGCCGCACGTCTTCGAGCCCGGGTTCGGCCGAGGTCTAGGCATCGCCCTGGGAAATGTGGACGATAGGCTGCGCGGGCACTTCGGTCCCGAATCGGGACTGTCCATCACGAGCGAGGAAGGGCGCGGCACAACCGTGACCATGGCTATCGCGCTCGATCCTGACCGGCCGGGAGCGTGCCGACCGTGACCTTGCGCGCCCTCATCGTGGACGACGAACCTCCGGCCCGGTCCGAGCTGCGCTATTTGCTCGATGAGGCGGGCGGTGTGGAGGTGGTGGGCGAGGCATCGGACGCGAGCGAGGCTGTGCAGCTCATTCGCGCCATCCCCTACGACGTGATCTTCCTCGATATCGACATGCCCGGTCTCACGGGAGTCGAACTCGCCGAGGCCCTCTCGGCGCTTGATCGGGCGCCCGCCGTCGTGTTCGTGACGGCCCACAGTGAGCATGCGGTAAAGGCATTCGAGGTCGCCGCTGCCGACTACCTGATGAAGCCGGTGGAACTCGACCGCCTTGAACGTGCCATCGCACGCATCACGCCTGAGCAACCCGTCGCGCGTGTGGAGCGGGTCCTCGTGGAGAAGGCCGGCCGCAAGCTCCTCATACAGGTCGAGGATATCTCCTACGTGATGGCCAAGGACGACTACTCGTACCTCTACACCGCGAACGAGCGGTACTTGTCCACGTCCTCTCTCGCCTACCTTGAGTCGAAGCTGTCGGCCAGTGGGTTCTTCAGGGTGCACAGGCGCTACCTCGTCAATCTCGCCCAGGTTCAGGAGGTGGCTCCGATGTACGGCGGAACCCTCCTGCTGGTCCTGAAAAGCCCGCCTGGGACGGAAGTCCCTGTATCACGACGCCGAGTCCCTGCGCTCAAGAAAGCCCTCGAGCTCTAGGGCCACGTGTGCTGATCGGCGTCATCTCCGACACCCACGGATCACTGCCGAAGTGGATACCTGAGGTCTTCAAGGGCGTCGAGCTCATCATGCACGCCGGTGACGTTGGCGCGACGTCCGTTCTTGACGAGCTCGAGCTCATCGCGCCCGTCGCCGCCGTGCGGGGCAACATGGATTCCGCTCCAGGACTCTTGTCACTCCCCGAATACGTTCGACGTGTCGAGGATGGCGTCCGCGTCCTCGAGGTGCACGACCCGTCTCATGCACGATCGCTGCTGGCGTCGTCACCGGCCGACGTTGTGATCGTCGGACACACACATCGCCCGCTGGTGCGACGCGGCGACGGCTACCTCATGCTGAATCCGGGCTCGGCGTCTCGCTCTGGCGGCGCCGGGCACTCCGTCGCGCTCCTGCGGATCGAAGACGGCCTGGCCAGTGCCGAGATCGTGTGCGAGTAGTCGCTGTCGACGGCCCCTCGAGTGCCGCGAACCAGCCGGGCGACGGCGGACTCCGCAGATAGAGGCGGGGCCGGCGTGATCGCCGGCCCCGCCTGCACGTGCGTTGGAGCGTTCGAGCGCGGTTGGCCGCGCGGGGTCGCTCCTGGCTACTCCTTCTCGTGACTTGCCTCGAACGCTGCGGACGAACCAGTCGGGGCGACGGAGTCCGCGTACGACTCGTCTCTGTGGATGTTTATGTGGAACGTCTCCTTGACCCATATGGCTCCAACGATGAAGCAGATGCTCGCGATGAGCATGGGATACCAAAGGCCGGCAAATGCGTTGTTCGTGAGGCCGATGACCGCGAGGCCGATGATCGGCACGAGCCCACCGAAGACGCCGTTTCCGATGTGGTACGGGAGCGACATCGACGTGTAGCGGATCTTGGTCGGGAAGAGCTCGACCAGGAAGGCCGCGATTGGGCCGTAGACCATCGTCACGTAGATCACCTGGATGAAGACGCACAGGGACAGAATATAGGGGTTGTACCCGACCCAGCCGAACCAACCGATGACCTGACTGTCAACTGCGAGGGTCTTGACGATCTCGGGGTTGGTCGGGAACTTGGGCGCGTAGGCCGCCATGAGGTTGTAGATCGGGTAGTAGGTGAGGACCGCGAGGATCATGCCCGAGAGCATGATCGGCTTGCGGCCGATCTTGTCGGAGAGCCAGCCGAAGAACACGAAGAAGGGCGTGGCAGCGAGCAGCGCGAAGCCCACGATATAGTTCGCGTCCACGAGCGGTACTCCGAAGACCTTCTGAATGTAGAAGAGGGCGTAGAACTGGCCGGTGTACCAGATGACGCCCTGACCCATGGTCGCGCCCAGCAGCGCAAGCATGACCCACTTGAGGTTGAAGGGATTCACGAAGCTTTCGACGAGCGGGTTCTTGGAGGTCGTGCCCGCAGCCTTGGCTCGAGCGTACAGGGGCGACTCCCGCAGCGAGTAGCGGATGTAGATCGAGACGGCAATCAGTAAGATGGAAACGAGGAACGGTATGCGCCATCCCCACGCGTTGAAGGCTACCGGTCCCAAGGTCGTGCGGGTGACCAGGATGACGCCGAGGGACAAGAACAACCCGAAGGTCGCCGTGATCTGAATCCAGCTCGTCATGTACCCGCGTTTGCCGTGCGGCGAGTGCTCGGCCACGTACGTCGCCGCCCCACCGTACTCGCCGCCGAGCGCCAGGCCCTGCATGACGCGCAGGAACACGAGGATGATGCCGGCGAGCACTCCGATGGTCGCCTGTGTGGGCAGGATGCCGACGGCAAACGTACAGATACCCATGATCGACATCGTGATGAAGAACGTGTACTTGCGGCCGATGACGTCGCCGAGTCTGCCGAAGAACAGAGCGCCGAAGGGGCGCACCATGAAGCCGATCGCGAAGGTGAGGAGCCACGCGATCATGTTGCCGAGCGACGTGCCCGTGTTGTAGAACTTGTCGGCGATGACGACCGACAGGCTGCCGAAGATGTAGAAGTCGTACCACTCGATCATCGTTCCTGCGGACGACGCTGCGATGATCTTCACGATCCCGCTCTTCGGTTCTTCGTATTCGGGCAGATCCAGGTGCTCTTCTGTCATGCGAACCCTCCTTCACCGAACTGGTGATCGCTCGTGCCTGTGGACACCTCATCCTGGGTCGGCATCGCGCCATTGCGGAATGATCGAGGCTGCAGTGAGCCTCGCCATAGATGCTAGGTGCGGGCGGGCGCCAGCGTGAAACACCAGCTGGGGAACGGTGTCACCTTGTCCGCGAACGGTGCGGCGAGCGCCGCGAACGGCGCGAGGACGGGCCGTGCGGGGCAGATACGCTCAGGCGCCGGCCGCGGATCGAAGGGCGTCGGTGAGCGCCGCTATCGTTGACGGCTCGCTGTCGGGGAGGTCCACTCGCATGACACGCTTGCCACGATCGGCCAGCGTGATGAGGTCTCCCTCAGCTTGCGCACGATGTAGGCGTGCGAGCGTGAACGCCTGCCCAGGCACCCTCAAGTCCACACGGTCACGCGTGCTGATGACGATGAAGATGCCTTCGTCAGGCCCGCCCTTGTGCAGTTGGCCGGTCGAGTGCAGGTAGCGCGGCCCAAGCTCGAGACACACGGCCGAGCCTGTGGCCGCCGCAATGGATGGCGCCGCCGCTCGTAGCGAGGCCAGCCTGGCCTCGCCATACGGAAGATAGGCGAGCACGGCGAGATAGTCCCTCGCCGTTCGCGCGGAGAACGCGGGCGCGAGTGCGGACACCAGATCACCGGCGGGCTCTTCGGGCGCAGCGAGGCCGTCGGAGTACGTGAACCAGACCCCCTCGACGTCCGCGACAGCCGGCATGACCTCGGCGCCGACGAGTACCTCGAGCGTCGCTTGCTTAGCCGCGCCCACGTCGGGCTCGTCGAAGGGGTTGATGCCGAGCAGGAACCCGAGCATCGCCGTGGCGTACTCCCAGCGCACGAATTCGGCGCCGATGTCGTTCTCATCCAAGATCTCGACCTCGAACACCGGATGTCCTTCGGCGCAAACCGTTTCTGCCCATGCCCCCAGGTCATAGTCTCGGGGTGATCGCATCACGAGGACCGCTCGGTCGGGGCCGAATCCGCTGGGCGTCGCCATGGCTGCCTCCGGCACCGGGACGACACCGGTTCCTCCCTTGCCTGTGGACTCGGCGATCAGCTGCTCGACCCAGAGCGGGAATGCCGCATAGCGCGCGGTAGCCGCGATGGTGAGCTTGTCGCGTCCGGTTGCGCGCGCATCCGCTATCCATGCCGCGAGCGCGGCAGCTGGGTTGTCCTCTTCCGGCGCGCGGCATGCGCGATCCATGTCCTCGGCACGCCTGATGAGTTCGCCGAGGTCAACTCCGAGAAGGGCGGCCGGCATGAGTCCGAACGCCGTGAGCGCCGAGAATCGGCCGCCGACGTTCGCGGGAGCGGGCAGCGCGATGCGCATGACATCCTTCTGCCTGAGCTTCTCGAGGGGCGTGCCCGGGTCAGTGATCACGATGAAGTGGCGGCCTGCGGCAGGGCGCCCAAGAGTCGCGTCCGCCCACTCACGGAAGATCGCGTACAGAGAGAGGGGTTCGATGGTCGTGCCCGACTTGCTGGAGACGAGGAACCACGTCGTCTCCGGAACGAGAGTGTCCTTCAGGTGCGAGACGGTCACCGGCGAGGTCGTGTCAAGCACGTGTAGGGTCGGATGACCAGGCGCAGCGCCGAAGACATCCGAGAACACCAGCGAGGCCAGAGAGGAGCCGCCCATGCCGAGCAGCACCACATCGGTCGCGCCCTCGGCGATGACCTGCTCGGTGATGCTCTGGTACTGCGGCAGTCGTTCGGCCGCCTTGAGGGCGAGGTCGATCCAGCCCATGCGGTGGAGCATCGGCTGCCGAGCCTGAACGTCGTCCGCGAAGAGCGAAGCGTCTCGCTCGGCGAGGCGAGCTATGACATCGTTCTCGACCAGCCGCTGCATCGAGTCCACGTTACCCCTCCCGTCGACTGCTTCCCGTTCTTGACCGTGCACCCCTCTGGGCACATCCCGCGTCGTGGCAAGCCTACGGTGTATATGCCTCACTGAGCGATTCTGTCCCGGCCGCCTCCAAGGGGATGGGCTCACGTTTCGACGGCGGCTCAAGGCGCGAGACGATGAGTCCGCCGAGGACGACCATCGTGCCGCCGACGATCGCTGCCCACGTGAGCGGCTCTCCCAAGAGGAGAGCCGCGAACAGCACCGCGCTCACGGGCTCCGTGTAGGTGAGGATGGCGGCGCGGTCGGTACGGACACGTCTCAGGCCGCCGAGGAAGATGATGCCCGCCAGTGCCGTGTGGACGATCCCGAGAATGGCAAGGGCCACGTAGGATCGCAGCCCCGAAGGCCCACTGCCATTCGCATAGAGAATGACAGTGACGGGGAGGAGGATGGCACTGGCGACTGCATACTCGATCACCATCATGGCGCTGCCCGATATGCCTTGCAGGAGGTTCTTGCTTCTCAGCAAGAGCGTCGCATAGGTGAGCGCAGAGCCGAACGCCAGCAATGCTCCGAGCAGCTCTTTCCCGCCCGAGAGCGCGAGTCCCTGGGGTGCGAGTATGACCACGATCCCGCCGAGCGCCAGTGCAAGCGGCACTGCGATGCGGCGGTCGAAACGCTCTCGCGTGACGAGCGGTGCGAGGGCAGCGACGAAGACGGGTCCGGTGTAGCCGAGCAGCTCCGCGGTCGCGACCGTCGTCATGTCGAGTGCGGTGAGAAAGAGGAGCCAGTTCACGGTCAGGATGACGCCCTGCAGCGCGACTTGCATGAGCTTCCGACGGCTGAGCCCCGTTATCTCGGTCAGCCGTCCGCTGGCTGCCATGTAGACGAGGAGTACGGCGGCCGCGAAAGCCACCCGATAGAAGACCTTGATCGCCGAAGCGCCGTCGGCGGCCCTCAGCACGACCGGGATCGAACCCCAGATCAAGCCTGCCACGGCCACCCTTAGCAGCGCCGTTCGCTCTTGAGACGGTCCGCGCATGCTGGTCGATGAGAGGCCACGCTGGTTCATGCCGACAGTCTATCCGAGCACTTGGCCACCGCGCCCGCCGTGCGCGGACGCCGCCTGCCCGAAGGTCACTCGCAGCTCTCGCGCCAGGCGTTGAGTGCCGCAAGGAACCGATCGAGCTGCTCGAGCATCGGCGGGTCGACGAGGCGGCCATCGACGAACTTGTCCGCGGCGAATGACACCGTCATCTCCATCTCGCTGAAGACCGGCGCGTGAAAGAAGTGCCACAACTGCCGCCAGGCAAGCTGGGCGCGCATCGTGCCCATATAGCCCGTGCTTGCACCCATGACCGCGAGGCGTCGGTGATCCAGAGTCGGGTCGCCGAATGGCCTCGACAGCCAGTCGATCGCGTTCTTGAGCACACCGGGCACCCCGAAGTTGTGTTCCGGCGTGGACAGGAGCAGGCACGATGATGCCTGGATGATGCGCTTCGCCTCGATTACCGAGGCAGGGGGATCCTTCTCGCGGTCCTGACAAAACAGACCGAAGTCGCCGATCGGAGCCTGCACGATCTCCAGTCCGGCGGACGGTCCCCGTTCAATGGCGGTATCGAGAAGTGCCTGATTGTAGCTGCCGTTCCGCAGTGAGCCGCAGAGCGCCGAGACCTTCATGCGCGCCACCTCTTTCACTTGATGACTCACGATCGCCTGAACGTAAGAGCTACGAATGACGCCTCGGCCGCGAGTAAGACTTCGTCTGCGCCGAGACGGTCTGCGCCCATGCGGTGCCAGTAGCTGGGGCCCATCGCGGCGAGGTCGCTTGCGGCTTCGGCGTTGAGCTCCAGAGGGCAGGCGAGTTCGCGTCGGTCCTCGAGCTCGAACCACTCGGCGAGCTGGCTCAGCACACGTCCCTCTTTGTCCTCCTCGATGCCGAGGAGCCCGAGATCCTCGCGCAGACCGCGAAGGTGCGACTCCCCGGGTACGACGATCACCAGTCGGCCGTGTGGCCCCACGACGCGCGCGAACTCCACCGGATTCCTGGGGGCGAAGATGTCCAGGAGAAGGTGGACGCTGGCCGTCTCGACGTAGATGCGACGGTTGACGTCGGCGACGAAGAAAGAGACATCGGGATATCGCTTCGAGGCAAGCTTGACCGCGGACTTCGATAGGTCGGTGCCGAGCAGGACCAGGCGATGCTGTTCGCGGCCGAAATTTCGTCGGCCGAGGCGCTCGGCAACGCCCCCGATGTAGTAGCCTTCGCCGCAACCTGTCTCCAGCACGGATGTCGGGCCGGCAGGCGCCCCTTGGCCGTCGACGTCGTTGAGAGCGCCCTCCACGATGTCGGCAACGAGCTCGCGCAGCGGCTCGTAGTAGCCCCCACCCAGGAATCGCCTGCGTGCGCGCAGCATCTCGGGGACATCACCATCGAGACCGCGTGTCCGATGCTGAGGTAGGAGGAGGTTGACGTACCCTTCCTTGGCTACATCGAATGAGTGACCCTCGGAGCACGCAAGGACCCCAGCTTGGGCACGCAGAGGACGTTCGCAGCGTGGGCAGGCCAGCGGCCCCGCATCCGGACTCTCGGCCAAGTCTGTAGGGCGGCCAGGGGGCATCGCGCTCACCCGTCGACGTCTTGGACAGCAGCACGGACCTTGGCGACTGTCGTCGCGTTTCGAAACGTCACGTCATCGCCGAGGATCCTCGCCACCGCTTGAGCGAGGCGGCTGGCCACCATGCCGTTGGGACACCACAGATAGGCGACCTGTTGTCCCAGGGCGAGCGTCTCCAGCTCCCAGTCCTGCTCGATGAGTGGTCGGAGGCGGCCCAGATCCGATGGGGAGGCCACGAAGGCAAAGAGGAGGCGAGACGGGTCCGTTGCGATACCGGCGAGTGGATCTTCCTCGACCGAGCTCGCAACCTGCGCACCTTCGAGAACGATGACCTTGGCCGAAACGCCGAGGTCGAATTCCATGGCAGTAGAGATGTCCGCGGCGAGCAGCGCCGCGACGTCATCGGAGTCTTCGTCGGCCACCGGCGCACTGAAGACTACGTTGCCGCTGTTGAGTACCGTGCGAACGTCCGTGTAGCCGAGTCGGCCGAAGAGGTCTCGCAGATCTGCCATCGCCACCCGACCAGCGCGCCCGACGTTGATGCCGCGAATGAGCGCCACGTATGTCGTGCTCATCTCGCCCTCAGCAGATCCTCGGCAGTTGCTCGCCCACGAGCATGTCCATGATGCGCTTGGCGCCGAACGCAGTATGCACGTAGACCTTTCCAGCAGGCTCCGCGTCGACGGTCCCGACGATCGCGGCGTCTTCGCCGTATGGGGCGTTGCGCATTGCGCCAAGTGCGACCTCGGCCTGCTCGGCAGGGACGACCGCGACCATCTTGCCCTCGTTCGCGACCTGGAACACGTCATACCCGAGCATCTCGGAGGCGCCGCGCACCTGGTCACGCACCGGTACGGCCGTCTCCTCGACCGTCATGGAGACACCCGACGCCATCGCGAGTTCGTTCAGCGTCGAGGCGAGGCCACCGCGGGTGGGGTCGCGGAAGCAGCGGACGTCGGGAGCTGCAGCAAGCACCTCCGCAACGAGCTTGTTCAGGGGCGCGGCATCCGAGCGGATGTCCGTCGAGAACTCGAGGCCCTCGCGCGTGGACACGACGGCGATGCCGTGGTCCCCGAGCGTGCCGGAGAGGAGCACGACATCGCCGGGTCGGCAGTGAGAGCCCGAGAGGTCCATGCCCTCGGGCAACGCGCCCACGCCCGCGGTGTTGATGAACACGCCGTCGCCGTGACCCCTCTCGACGACCTTGGTGTCTCCGGTGACGATGCGCACGCCGGCTTCGACGGCCGAGTCGCGCATGGAGACGAGGATGCGCTCGAGGTCGGCGATGGGGAAGCCCTCCTCGAGAACGAAACCGACCGAGAGGTACAGCGGCACCGCGCCGCTCGTCGCAATGTCGTTCACCGTTCCGCACACCGCCAAACGCCCTATGTCCCCTCCGGGGAAGAAGACGGGATTCACCACGTACGTGTCGGTCGAGAGAGCGATACGACCCGGGGGTATGTCGAGAGAGGCGGCGTCGTCCATGCGCTTCAGGACGTCGTCCCCGAACTCGGCGACGAACACGTCCTCGATGAGTTCGCGCATCATCGTGCCGCCGGAACCGTGAGCGAGCAGGATTCGGTCGGAGCGCATTCGCGAACCCCCCTTCTGGATAGAGCGTCGCGCGAAGGCGATGTGTTGCGCCCTCGGCTGCGACGCTCGGGTCAGTCCTAGGACTTGCCGTAGTCCGTGTAGCGGTAGTATGCCGCGCACGAGCCCTCGGAAGACACCATGCACGGTCCGATAGGATGCTCCGGTGTGCACGCCTTCGCGAACAGCCTGCATTGATACGGCAGCGTGACCCCTCGCAGGACTTCGCCGCACTGACATCCGCTGATCTCGCGCGGGGGAGGCGGCGTGACGGGGATCTTCCGCAGCGCATCGAACGCCGCGTACTCCTCCCGGATCATCAGTCCGGTACCGGGAATGACGCCGATGCCGCGCCACTCGGCGTCCGTCGGCTCAAAGACCTCGTTCATCTTCGCCACGGCCGCCGTGTTTCCCTCGGGGGTGACACCACGTGTGTACGCGATCTCGACGTCGGCACGTCCCTCGGCAATCTGCTTGACGAGCATGTAGACGCCCTGCAGGACGTCGACGGGCTCGAAGCCCGTGATGACGCTCGGGACGTGATACTCCTCGGCAAGGAAGCGATAGGGCTCCAGGCCGATGATGGTTGACACGTGACCGGGCAGGATGAAGCCGCCGATCTGCACGTCGGGGTCGTTCACCAAGGCGCGCAGCGCCTCGGGCACCGTCTTGTGCGCCGAGAATACCGAGAAGTTGCCGATGCCACGTCTGGCGGCGGTCTCGATGGCCGAAGCGATGATCGGTGCGGTGGTCTCGAACCCAACGCCCACGAAGACGACCTGGGATTCGGGGTGCTTCTGGGCAAGGTCGAGTGCGTCGAGCGGAGAGTAGACGATCCGGACGTCTCGTCCGTCGGCCTTTTCGCGTGTGAGCGACGAGTACGAGCCCGGCACCTTCATCATGTCGCCGAAGGTGGTGAGGACCACGCCGGGTTGCCTGGCGAATTCGATCGCCGTATCGATGTCGACGTTGCTCGTCACGCACACCGGACAACCCGGGCCGGAGAGAAGCGTGATCCACTCGGGCAGAACCCCTCGAAGCCCATGCTTGGCTATGGAGACGGTGTGCGTGCCGCACACCTCCATGAACTTGACCGGCTCGATCGGAGTTGAGCCGATCGCCTCGATGAGCTTCCGGGCGACGACCGGATCGCGGAAGCTGGAGTAGTCCACCGTGCGCTTAGGTCTCGTCCGCCACGACGGGTCCGAGAGTTGAAGCTCCAGGCGCCGTCTGTGCGAGTTCCTCGGTGCCCAGCTCGTCCTCTCGGAACATGTCCATCTGGAGCAGCAGGTCGAGCGTCTCCTTCGCGTCGGCCTCGTCGATCACCTGGATTGCGAAGCCCGCATGGATAAGGACGTGATCACCGGGCCCCGCCTCGGGAACGAGGTCGAGGCTCACCTTGCGCGTGACACCCATGATGTCGGCCTGCGCTATTTGGAACTCATCGACCGAGAGTATTCGAGCCGGGATTGCGAGACACATGTTTGAGAGCCTCCTAGTTCCTGCTGCACGGGCGTACGCGACATCAGACCTGGTGCCTTCGGGCCCACGCTACCACGGCTTGCCCGTAGGAGACGGCGCCGTCGTTCGCGGGAAGGCGAAGGTGCACAAGCGGTTCAAAGCCCTGGTTCCGAAGCTCGCGTACGGCGCCGCCGAGGACGAGCCTGTTCATGAACACGCCGCCTCCCAACGCGACCTGTCGCTTCTGGGTCACCGTAGCGGCTGCGTGAGCGCACTCGACTATACAGTCCACCACTGCTCTGTGGAAGCGAGCCGAGACTGTACCGATCGGCACACCACGCGCGACGTCATCGAGGGCGGCAGCGAGCACAGGCGTGGGGTCTATGATGCGGCACGCGTGGGCGCCTTCGGGCGCGCGAAACTCGAAAGCGTACGCGCCGTCGGCGGAGTCGTCGGCGGCCGCTTCCAGCTCCACGGCAGCCTCTCCCTCGTAGCGCACGTCATCGCGCACGCCGAGGATCGCTGCGACCGAATCGAACAGTCGGCCCATCGAGGACGTGAGCGGCGAGTTCACGTCCCGCTCGATCATGCGCAGCAGCAGACGCTCCTCTCCCTCGGCGAGGCGGGAGCGCAGTGGACGGGCACCGGGGTGATCGAGCAGGCCCAGCGCCGCCAGCGTTCCGATCGCCATGCGCGCCGGACGGCGGATCGCTGCCGCGCCCCCCGGCATCGGCACGTAGGCGAGGTGGGCGAAGCGCTCGAATCCGGACCAGTCGGCCATGAGCACTTCGCCGCCCCAGATCCGGCCGTCGGTGCCATAGCCAGTTCCGTCGAACGCGATGCCGGTGATCCGTTCCCCGACGCCGTGCTCGGCGGTGACGCTGGCGACGTGTGCGTGATGGTGCTGCACGCCGACCTTCGGCAGGTCAAGACCCAGCGCGTACTTGGTCGAGAGGTACTCGGGGTGGAGATCGTGGGCGACGAGTTCGGGGTTGATGCGGAACAGGCGCTCGTAGAGCTCGATGGTCTGCTCGAAGGATGCGAGCGTCTCGGCGTTCTCCATGTCGCCCATGTGCTGGGACACGAACGCGTGGGAGCCCGCTAGCGAGCGTGAACGTGTTCTTCTGCTCGGGACCCACGGCAAGCAGGTCGATGTCGCTCACGAAGGGCAGGACGAGGGGGAAGGGCGCGTAGCCGCGCGCTCTCCGCACCGGCTCGACGGCGGTCTCAACCACGCGGAACACACTGTCGTCGTAGCGCGACCGGATCGGTCGATCGTGCAGCAGGAATGCGTCGGCGATGCTGCCGAGGCGCTCCAGAGCCTCGGCGTTGTCCATCGCGATGGGCTCCTCCGAGAGGTTCCCGGATGTCATGACGAGCGGGTCGCGAGACCTCGTCCAGGAGCAGGCGATGCAGCGGCGTGTAGGGCAGCATGACGCCCATCTCGACCAGGTCGCCGGCGACCGATGGAGCGATGGCCGGGTCGCTTGGTCCGCGCCTTCGCCTCAGCAGCACGATCGGACGCACGACGCCTGTGAGCAGCGCCTCCTCCTCGGCGTCGACCTCGCATATCGCACGGGCGATCTCGAGATCCTCGACCATGATGGCCAGGGGTTTGCCCCAGCGGTTCTTCCGCTCGCGCAGCAACGCCACGGCATCTTCGTTCGTGGCGTCGCAGGCGAGATGGAACCCACCGAGTCCTTTGATCGCGAGGATCCGTCCCTCCAGCAGCATCTGCGCGGCTGCCGCGAGTATCTGGTCGCTCCTTGCCCTCTCGGCCTCACGGTCCCTGTGGGGCCTTGGCACGACCTAGGACGCTCGGATCCCACCGCGCATCCGGCGGCAGGGTCAGGGGGTGCGCCGCGAGTTCCGCAGCAGGGGAAGGCGCAGCCGGAGCGTGCAGCGCATGCGTTGGCTGCGCCGAGGGCCCCCTGCGAGGACTGTCTGAGTGGGCGACCCCTGCACCTGCCGCCTGCTCGACGACGTTGAGATACAGCCTCGGCCCGCAGACGAAGCACGCGTCAGGCTGGGCGTGGAAGCGGCGGTCGGACGGGTCAGCGTACTCGGCGGCGCATTCGGGGCACATCGGGAAGTCGCGCATGGTCGGTCATCGGCCGGTCGTACGGGATGTCGTCGATGATCGTGAAACGGGGGCCGCAGTTCGTGCAGTTGATGAACGGGTATCGATATCGGCGGTCGTCGGGGTCGAGGAGTTCCCGCGTGCACGCCGCACAGGTGGAGATGTCGGGAGACACGAGCGTCATGGCGCCCTCGATCGCCGCCGATTCGTGTATCTCAAAGCCGGTGAGCGGCTCGGGTTCGACCTGTTCGGCGACGACGGTCTCGATCACGGCCATCGCGGGCGCACGCTCGCGTAGCAGCTGGGGAAATGCGTCGACCGTCTCGGCATCGCCCTGCACGAGCGCGAACACGCCCTCGGAGGAGTTCAGCACCCAGCCTTCGAGACCGAGCTCATGCGCGAGTGTGTAGACATACGGCCTGAAGCCGACGCCCTGCACGATGCCTGTGACGTGGAGGGATAGCGCTTTCACAGCGCTGACAGCACAAAGATGCGGGGGTCTCCCACGCGCTCTACGCCGGACTCGGCGCCTGCTTGGCGCGTGTGGCGCTGGCCACGAACCGATTGTTGATCGATACGAAGAGCTTGTACGCCTGGTCGAGAAGCTGCATGGCGTCGGCGGACGTGGCTGGGCTGATCGTCTCCTGCACGCCCTCATAGGGGTCGTCGTGGATGAAGGAGTTGCGGACTGCGCGCATCTGGCGCCAGCGGTGAGGGAAGTCCCTGAAGCCGAGCTCAGCGGCGGCGTCCTCGAACTGCTCCCCCGTCAGTGTGGGGAAGAGGCGCCCGATGCGTATCCCGACCGCGCGCTGTCCGTCGAGCACGGCCGCGCGGAGGGAGGCGTCACCGCCGCGCGTCTGCATGACCCGATCGAGGATGTCCTCGAGGAGCGCCTCGAGGAACGTGGCTACGAGGATGACGACGATCTCGTCCTCGCCGTCGGCCTGATAGGCGCGGATGCGAGCATCGAGCTTCCTCTGGCGCTCGGGCGGCCACATCCGGCGGGCGTCCGACGGCGCCCCGCACAGCGGGCACTTCTTGTCGCCACCGCCGAAGGCAGGATCTGCGGACAGATAGCCGCAGACCGGGCACTCCCAGTAGCATGGAGCTTCCTTCGCAGCTGACGAGTGCAACTCGCCCTTGACCTGGTTCGAATTCACCGGCCGATTGTAGCAGCGGGGGAGGGTCAGGTGTGCGCGCGGTCGTCCGCTGACAGGCGTCCGGGCTGATCGTCGTGAGTGTGGCTGTGCGCGTGTGCGTGCCCGTGAACGTGAATGACGTCTCCGTGGCGGTGCGCGTGTTCGTGGATGAGATTGACCGCCAGCAGCACCCCGCGGTCACGCAGCACGTCCTCAGGTGTCCCGTCAGCGGCGATGCGATGCTCTTCGGAGAGCACCACCATCCGGTCGGCAGACTCCTCGGCGATGGAGAGATCGTGCGTGGCGATCACCACCGTGCGCCCGTCCCGCTTCCACTCGTGCAGCACGTCTAGCAGCCAGACCTGGCTCCGAGGGTCGAGTGCGTTCGTAGGCTCGTCGAGGAGCAGGACGTGGGGCTCCATCGTCAGCACGCTCCCGATCGCCACACGCTTCTTCTCGCCACCCGAGAGCGTGTACGGCGGCCGGTCGAGGAGTCTGTCGATGCGCAGCTGTTCGGCCACTTCGGCCACGCGACGACGCACCGCTGACTCCTCCAGGCCGAGCTGCAGCGGGCCGAAGGCGAGCTCGTCGAACGCGTTGCTGCAGAAGAGTTGCACGTCGGCATCCTGGAATACGAACCCGACACGCGAGCGGAACTCGCGGCGGAACGTCGGGTCCTCGAGGGCGTCCTCGGTCAGGGGCTGTCCGAAGGCGGTGATGGTCCCAGAGGTCGGGAAGACGAGACCGTCGAGCATCTTGAGAAGCGTCGACTTGCCCGAGCCGTTGGCGCCGACGATCGCGACATGTTCGCCACAGCCGACGGTGAGGTCGATGCCGTCGAGCGCGGGAACCCCCTTGCGGTACTCGTGGCGGACCTGCGTGAGGGCGAAATCGAGGTTCATCTGGGCAGAACCACACGGTCGATGCCGATAGACGCGGCGCATACGATGGCACTCGCCACGAGCCATGCCCAGTCGCGGGCGCGCATCGCCAGGCGCTTCACCGAGCGCATCGCGCCCGTGTACCCCCGCGAGAGCATCGCGTCGTAGACGTCGTCGGCGGTCTTGACCGACTTCTGGACCACGAACGCCATGCGTCCGACCACCCACTGGCGGTTCTCCGACGCCGCACCCAGGCCAAGTGTGCGGCTTTCACGCGCCAGGTGGATCTGCTGGACCGTGCGCAGGAGGGAGACGATCTGCTTCTGCGTCATCGCGAGGGTGGCGACCACCATGTCAGGCATCCTCATGGCTGTCAGCCCCGAGAGAAGGTCCGTCCAGCGGGTTGTCCACACGATGAGCAAAGCGAAGCCGGCACTTGCGACGACACGAAGCACGAGCGTGAGCGCGCCGAGCACGCCTGGGATGGTGAGCACGATCGGTCCAAGTTCGATCAAGCCCGGCCCCGGGGTGATGAAGCGCGTCGTGGCGGGTGCCGCGACCAGCACCGCGAACAGCCCGGCCGATGCCCAGACCTTGCGCGCAAACGGCGCGACCCCCACTCCGGAGGCGGCGGCAAGCGCGAGCGTCAGGGCGAAGAGCCCCGCGAGGACCCAGAGCGAGTGGACGAGGCTCGCCGTGATGGCGAACGCCACAAGGGAGCCGAGCTTCACGCGGGGATCGAGCCCCTGTAGAAGGCCGCGCCGTGTCGCCAGTTCCTCGTTGTCGAGCACCTCGCCGATCGCGCGCCCGATCGAATCGGCCGTCCGCCGAGCGAGCGATCTTCTGCGCTTGCGTCGGCTCAGGACTGGCGCGATGTCGCTCTCGCACATGCCCGGGCTACGCGATCGGCGTCGCGGGGGGCTGCGACGCGCCTCTTCCGCGTGCGAGAAGGGCGGCGATCGCCCACGTCACGCCCACCACGATGGTAGAGCCGATGACTGCAGCGAACAGGTACCCGAGCAGCGGATTCTTGATGAATGCCGGCGCGTAGTCGGGAATAGCGGCTGTCCACAGACTGCCGAGCCTGTCTAGTTGGGTCGGCACGAAGCCGAGCGTGGCCTTCAGCTGCTCAGCGCCCCACTCGCCCCAAGCCGTCCCGGAAGCGAGCACGCCGAGGGGCGTGAGCAGGACGAGCACGCCAAGGCCCGCCCACAGCCACCGTAGGGGCTTCGCGGCGGGCTTCATCTCGAGCAGAGCGGAATCCTGTCTTGCCAGCACGGCGACAACGCCCATCGTCATGAGCGCTTCGACCCACCCGAAGAAGAGAAGGTGCTCGATCGCCATTGCGGGCACGGCGATGTTCAGCGGATATGGGGCGTAGAGAGGTTGTCCCGCTGCGGTGTGAGCGATGAGCGGCTGGATGCCGAACTCGAAGCCCGCCAGTATGGCGGCGGCCACGATGGCGACATACGAGGCGACGCCCGACGCTGCCACTCTCCGGCCATATCCCGGCTTGTCTCCGGCCACGAGTCGGTAGAGGTAGAAGCCGACGAACGGCATCACAACAGCCATGTTGAAGCAGTTGGCGCCGATGGCGGTGATGCCTCCATCACCAAACAGGAAGGCCTGGATTACCAGCGCGATGGACACTGAGATGCAGGCGGCCCAAGGCCCGAGGATGATCGCGATGAGCGTCGCCCCGACGGCGTGCCCCGTCGAGCCGCCTACGACTGGCACGTTGAACATCATGATCACGAACGAGAACGCCGCGCCCAGAGCCATCAGTGGCACCTGCTTGGCCTTGAGCGTCTTCTTGACCTTGACCGACGCGACCGTCCAGATGGGCACCATCGCCACATCCAGCACGGCGTAGGTCTGTGGGCCCAAGTACCCGTCCGGGATGTGCATGTTCCCCCCTAGATGTGACGGCCGGTCGTCGTCATAACGAGCTTCCCGTGCTTGACGCCCTTTGTCCCGAGCAGGCCGTCCGAGATCGCGCTCACGTCCGCGCTGGCGCCGCGCACGACGATGACCTCGAGGCAGTTGTGAGCGTCGAGGTGGACGTGCATCGCCGACACGATCTTGTCGTGATGGGCGTGTTGCAGCGCGTCCAGCTTCTCGGAGAGGTCCGAAGCGCGGTGGTCGAACACCATGGTTATGGTTCCGACTATCTCGTCGGCAGAGTCCTCCCACTCGGTCTCGACGAGGGCGTCGCGCACGAGGTCGCGAATCGCCTCTGAACGATTGCGTCCATCACCGCGGCGCCGCACGAGCTTGTCGAACTTGGCGAGCAGATCCTCATCCATCGCAACGCTGAAACGGGCGAGTCCGCTCACGGGGCGCACCTCCGGAATCCCGCGCCGGTAACACGAATGGAGAAATCGTAACACTCCCGGCTCCCTCGTCAAGGGCAAGCGGATGTGTCACTGAGTTGGCGGGTTGGAGCTATCTTGGTTCGGGAGCAGCGCCGGATGGCGGCCCTCAGCGCGGGAGAGTGCTAGACGAGCTCGACGCTCACCTCAGAGGTGTCGTCGCCTTCGAGTGCCATGATCGCGGCGTCGAGTCGAGCGCGCGCCTCGCCGAGCAGCACGGATGCCTGCGCGATGTCGGCGCTGGCCGCGTCCTCGTGACCATGGTCGGCGAGGTGGTGAAGCTGCTCGAGCCACTGCTGCACCGTCGCGATAGCGTCATCGGATTGGCCGACGGCCAGCTTCATCTGGCCGATGTTGATGCCTTGCTCACACATGCATGTCTCCCTGCGGGTAGCCAGTGGACTCCGGTGTTCGGTTCGGCTCCCCTAGCTGATCCAAGGGGCGAGTTCTTCGACGAGACGCTTCTTCGGCATTGCGCCGACAAGCTTCTTGGCGACCTGCCCGTGCGAAAACACGAGCATCGTGGGGATGGAGAGGATGTCGTACTTGGTGGCGGTGGCCGGGTTCTCGTCGACGTTGAGTTTCGCGACGACGATCTTGTCGCCGTGTTCGTCGGCGACCTCCTTGAGCACAGGCTCCATCATCCGGCACGGATTGCACCAGGGCGCCCAGAAGTCGAGCAGCACCGGCTTGTCGTTCTTCACGACCTCATTGTCGAAGCCCGCGTCCGTGACGTGCGTAACGTCTGCCATCGATCGTTCCTCTCTCCGCCGTGCGGCGCTCTCAGAGCCCGGGCTCTGGAGCGAGCACACCTTCTCGTCAATGTACTTGACGGCCTCGAAAGCCGCCGACGCGCCCTTCGCAGCCGCGGTGACCACCTGCTTGAGCTCGGAGTCTGTCACATCGCCCGCGGCGTACATGCCAGGCCACGATGTGCGCCCATCATGATCGACCTTGATGTACCCGTTCTCGGTCAGGTCCACGAGGTCCCGGACGATCTCGCTCACAGGATGGATGCCCACGAAGATGAAGACGCCCTCGACGGGGAGCAGCTCCTCAGGGTCTCCGGCGGTCGAAGCGAGTCGCACGCCCGTGACCTTTCCGCCATCACCGACGATCTCGGTCACGACACGGCTCCAGTGTGGCTCGATCCTCTCGTTCGCGAGACAACGCTCTTGGATGCACTTCGTGGCCCGCAACTCGTCTCGGCGGTGGATGATATGCACCCTGCTTGCGAACTTGGTGAGGAACATGGCCTCTTCGACGGCGGCATCTCCACCCCCGACGACGCACACGACCTTGTCCTTGTACAATGCGCCATCGCAGGTGGCGCACCACGAGACTCCTCGGCCGGCGAATTCGGCCTCCCCGGGGACTCCGAGCTTCCTGGGGACCGCGCCGGTTGCGATGATCACCGCCCGCGCGAAGTACTCTTCGCCGTCACTCGTCTCGATGATGAAGTCGAGTTCCTCCGGCTTGATCGAGGTCACGTCCGCGAAGGTCTGGATGATGGCCCCGAACTCCTCGGCCTGCTTTGTCATGAGCTCGCCGAGTTCCATGCCTGAAAGGCCTGATGGGAATCCGGGGTAGTTCTCGATCCAGTCCGTCGTGACGATCTGCCCACCAGGGATTCCCCGCTCGAAGACGATGGTCTTGGCTCGCGCGCGCGAGGCATACAATGCCGCAGTGAGCCCGCCAGGCCCGCCGCCGATGATCGCGATGTCGACCCTCTCCACTACTGGAATCCTTCTGTCGTTGTGGGTTCTCCGCTTGGCAGGGGCGTGCCAGCCGCCGCGGCGTCCTTCTTGATCTGCTCCAGCGCAAGCGTCGCTTGCTGGTTCAACGCGTGTTGGTTGGCATCGCTCTTGGTCAGGTTGATGACGTGTTCCATCTGGGTGGCCGCGGCGGCGAAGTCGTGCCGCTGGGTCTGCCAGTAGAAGATGCCCAGCCAGTAGTTGGCCTGGAGGTGGTTCGGGTTCCTGGAAACCACCTGCGCGGTCTGGGTGATGGCCTGGTCTGTCTGACCCGCGTAGAAACACTCGACGGCGAGGTCGGTTCGGACGTTGGGATCATCGGGCTGGAGCTTGAGGTACCGCTCGTAGTACGTGATCGCCTGCAGCGCGTAGCGGACGTTGTTGCTCTGCTCCCGCAGGTCGTAGTAAAAGTCGCCCATGCTGCGAAGTGCGCCTTGGTCGTTCGGATTCGACTGGAGCGTCGTGAGGTTATCGAGCGCTTGCCGCTGAGCGACGCTGAGGAGGTCCTTGAACTCTGCGGGAGTCGACGTCTGGCCGCTCGCGGGCCGGCCCGGGCCGTAGAAGGCGATGATCAGGATCGCGGCGAATACGGCGAGCGAAACCGCGAGGATGCCGAGGGGGATCTTATAGCGCTGGAACGGGCGTACGATGTAGCGGCGACCGAAGCCGCCGTCGGGTCCCTCGCTGTGTCGCTCGACGTTCACGCCGTAGGTTTGCGCCTTGAGGAGCATGTTCAGGTCGTTGGTTACGAGCGTTGTGTCCGGGCCGTTCTTCTGGGCGACCTGCACTGCGACGGCAAGGATTCGGTCGTCGGGATTGCGGGTCGACAAGCCTTCGGGCAACGCCGCCTCGGTGTCGACGGGCGCGACGCGCAACCGTCCGCCGTCGGGCAGGTCGACCCCCTCGATCAACCCGCCCTGCTCCGAGAGGTCGAAGAGGATGCGGCTCACTTCACGCCCACGGAAGCGCAAGTCTGGGTCGACTCGTGAGGTCTTGAGCTTGTCGAGTTCGCTCAGGACAGTCTCGGGGATGACGACCTCGGCGTCAGGGAAGCCCAGGAGGGACCCTGGGTCGGCGAGCAGCACGTTCGTGTCGAGAACGACGTTCCTCATGTGTCCTTCAAAGCTCCCGTTCGACGTCGGGGCCTACGGTTGCGGCAGGCGCTAGGACGCGTCACTGGTAGACGGACGTCCCTTCGTCTTGCACATAGAACGGTGTGTCAAGTGGTTTGTGCGCCCGCCACGCCATGAACGGCCCGATGACCTTGGTCCCGCTGACCGGGAGCCTCGTCCAGACGTGCACGCCCTCTCCATCCTGGTCGTACATATAGACCTCGACGCTCTTCTGCCCCCCGAGTTCGGCCGCCTTGACGGCCGACGCATTTCGCGTCTTTCCGAGAGCGTACTGGGACATTTCCTCGACGATCGAGTCGGTCGCTTTGCTCAGGTCGTATCGGGCTCGCGTGAACTTGCCCACGTCGTTGATGAACACCGCCGCGATTGCGACGACCAGCACGATGACGAGGATCTTTCTCACAGCGGCAACACCTCGCAGCCGTAGGGAATCGTGACCAGTCTATCAGCCCCGCTCGGCACTCGCAGCGGGTGCTGCGCTTGCCGCTCCTGCGTCGTCGGACGGCGCGGGAGGAGGGACGTCTCCGTCGTCGGCTTCTTCCTCATCCTCGGCTCGGTTCACACGGCGACGGATATAGAACAGCATCACCCCGAGGACGACCGCGACCGCTCCCACGATTGCCAGACGATCCAGGTACGACGCGCGGACTGTGACCAACGTCGACGCGATCACGAGGGTGTCCGCGACTACTTGGAGTCGCAGTCGGCCCTCCGCCGCAGAGCGCAGCTCAACGGGAACGGTGACGTAGTTCTCCGCAGGGAGCAACATCTGTTCTCGCAACGACTGAGAACCGAGCGTGAGCTTCTGCGTTGTGAGCCGAAGCACAACGGTGAGTGGGCGGCCGGAGTCGTTCGTGATACTGAAAGGAACCGTGCCGCTCGACCCCGACAGCGTCAGATCGCGCGCGCTCACACTCACGGCGTCAAGGATGCCCTGCGCGCGCCTCAGGGCGGCAGCGGAGAAGGCTCGGCCTCGATCGGCGAGTGCCCACTTGCCGTCAGGGCCAGCCCACGTCGCACTCTGGGCGATCAGGGAATCGGAGACGGCCGTGGTGCCGTCAGGGTCGCCGGGACCCAGGACGGAGGCTAGAGCGTCTGCGTAGCGACGGGATGCGGAGGTGGAGCTCCACCAGCCCGGCGGGGTGTTTCGTGGTGGGTTCGCACTCCTGGCGAGTGTGACGTCGCCATTCTCGCGAGCTGTGGCGGCGGCCGTCTTGGCGGTGACGAAGGTGACCCAGGGCTGATCGAGAAGCGGGGTGATGCGCTGCACCAGCCCGGCGACGGTGTTGGAGCGCCCAGGGCCGACGTCGATAGCGACGGGGAGAGCCGTGGAGCTCTCGTCCGCGATCTTGAGCGCACGTTCGAACATGGTGGCAACCGCGGACGTGGCTGTGCCGCTACGTAGCACGGCGCCGAGCGGGGCATCGGGGATGAGTAGCGCGAGAGGGATCTTGGGTGAAGTGACCGCGCCCGCGGGGGCCGTCTCCTCAGTGCCGCGCACGTAGCGCGTGCTCACGAGGGCGTAGTGCATTCCATGCGCCGTGGCCTCCCGCGCAGCTGCGAGCGTGAGGCATCCACGGGCGGTGAAGGTACCCGACGACGCGGTCTCGTCGACTGATGCCGCGTACGCGGCCGCGCCGAGCCGGTAGTGGTCCTCCAGGTCGCTCTCGCGCCGAGTGCTGGACAAACCCGCGATATCGGGATCCGCGTACGGGACATCGAGCAGTTCGAGCCGGCCAGTCGCGACGGCCAGACCAAGCTGCTGCAAGGCCCCACCATATGCCGTTGGCACGGTCGTGTTCGCGCCAACCTTCTCAAGACCGGCGGTCCCCGCGTAGGTGTATCCCGAGGAAATGGCTTTCCACTCCTGAAGCAGCTCGGGAGCGATGGCGATCGTGGCGCGCAGACGCGCGTCGCGCAGGATGCTGTTGGCAAGTGCAACGACCTCATCGCGCGCGACGGTCTCGAGGCCTGGGTCGGTCACGAATCGGCCCTCAGGATCTATCGCAGGCGGGCTCGAGACCTTCACGACGACCGCGACACGCAGGGGTTTCGACGCCGGATCGTACACGCGAAGAGCCTCGGGGACCTCCCAGGCGTTGGGCGGGTTACCCTCGCTCAGGACCGAGAGTTCGACAGGATAGACGTCCGGGCGCAGATCCAGGTCGGCGATGGTTCGCGCAAAGGTGAAGACGACTGGTCCCGCAGGAACATTCGACTTCACGAATGTCTTCTGGTAGAGCAGCCGACCGCTCGGCCTGCGTATGCGGAGCCGGGCCTGCAAGAAGGGCGCAGGTCGCGCAAGCACGACTGTCGCGTCATAGCTGAAGGCGCCGTCAGTCGGAACGGCGACGGCTGTGGCATCCAGGGAGACCGAGGAAGTGCGCGGCACCGCTGCCAGCGAAGTAGCGGCCGAGCGGGTCGGCCCGCCTCCCGCAGCCCCCGCGGCCCGACCGGTTGCCGGCGGCGGCGCAGCGACGAAGCTCGCGGAGAAACCCCACGTGAATGCGCAGATGAGCAGGAGCGAGCGTGCGAATGGCGAACGGGGCGGCATGTAGACTCCGAAGGTCCGGACGTCCTGAGGTGGCCGGACCGCACAAGCGAAACGGTGATTTCGGGCACATAGAGTATCGCATGCCCGTGCTGAAAGGACCTGTATACAGTGTCACAACGCAGCGAATCCCCAGCCATCCCTGACGTGCTTCCGCTGATACCCCTGCGCGACCTGATCCTCTTCCCAAACCTAGTTGTGCCGCTCTTCGTCGGCCGCGAAAAGTCGATCAAAGCGCTGGAAGAAGCTATGCGTGAGGACCACCTGGTTGCCCTCGTCACACAGCGGCATCCCGAGACCCAGGAGCCCGGTCCCGAAGACATCTACGAGATCGGTTGCGTCGCTTCGATCATGCAGGAGCTCAAGCTGCCCGACGGAACGGCCAAGGCTCTCGTGGAGGGCCAGCAGCGATTCCGCGTGGCCGAGTTCGTGCAGACCGAGCCGTTCTTCCTGGTCCGGGTGGAGGCCATCCCCGAGGACATCAAGGTCGATGTCGAGACAGAAGCGGTCATGCGCACGCTCGTCGCGGATTTCGAGAAGGCCGCGGAGCTCGGCAAGCCGATTCCGCATGAGGTCATCCTCGCGGCCTCGGCGATCGAGGAGCCAGGCCGTCTAGCGGACTTCGTTACCTTCCACCTGAACCTGAAGGTTGACGAGAAGCAGGAGATCCTGGAGGCGCTCGAACCCAGGGCTCGTCTTGGACATGCCGAGCGCTTCCTACGCAAGGAGCTCGAGATCCTGGAGCTGGGTAGCAAGATCCAGAACCGCGTCAAGGAACAGATGACAGCCACCCAGCGGGAGTACTTCCTGCGCGAACAGCTGAAGGCGATCCAGCAGGAGCTCGGAACGCTCGACGAGGTCCAGGCTGAGATCGATGAGTACACCGAGAAGATCAAGCATTCCGGCATGCCGGAGACGGTCGAGGTGAAAGCACTGAAGGAGCTGGGCCGGCTGGAGAAGATGCCTCCGGCCTCGGCGGAAACCTCGGTCATCAGGACCTACCTCGACTGGTTGGTCGGTCTGCCGTGGATCAAGGAGTCCGAGGAGAAGCTCGATCTCGTCCAGGCGCAGGAGATCTTGGACCAGGACCACTACGGGCTCGAGAAGGTCAAGGAGCGGGTGCTCGAGTACCTGGCCGTGCACAAACTTACCGACCAGATGCGCGGCCCGATCCTGTGCTTCGTCGGCCCCCCTGGCGTGGGTAAGACCTCGATCGGCAGATCGATCGCGCGCGCCCTGGGGCGCGAGTTCATCCGGATGAGTCTCGGCGGCGTGCGGGACGAGGCAGAGATCCGCGGCCATCGGCGCACGTACGTGGGAGCGCTTCCGGGCCGGATCATCCAGTCGATCAGCCAGATCGGCACCAAGAACCCAGTGTTCATGATGGACGAGATCGACAAGGTCGGTATGGACTTCCGCGGCGACCCGACCTCGGCGCTGTTGGAGGTCCTCGATCCTGAGCAGAACAACTCGTTCCAAGACCACTATCTTGAGGTGCCGTTCGACCTCTCGGACGTCATGTTCATCACGACAGCCAATCTGCTCGACCCGATCCCGCCCGCCCTGCGGGACCGCATGGAGGTCATCCATTTCCCGGGGTACACCGAGGACGAGAAGACCCACATCGCCGAGCAGTACCTCGTGCCCAAGCAGCTCAACGAGCACGGCCTCTCTCCCTCGAAGCTCGATATCCGCGAGGCCGCTATCCGCGAGATCATCCGCGTATACACACGCGAGGCGGGCGTGCGTAATTTGGAACGGACGATCGCGGCCATCTGCCGACAGGTGGCGCGCCGGGTCGTGGAGGGCAAGAAGACGAAGACCACGGTGACACCCCGCACCCTGCACAAGTACCTTGGGCCACCCAAGTTCTCCTACGGACTCGCCGAGGAGAAGGACGAGGTCGGCGTGGCCACAGGGCTCGTGTGGACGGAGGTGGGCGGTGACGTCATCTTCATCGAGGCGACCAAGATGGAGGGCAAGGGCGCCGTCCTGATGACTGGTCAGCTCGGCGACGTGATGAAAGAATCGGCGCAGGCGGCGCTCTCATACATTCGTACTCGCGTGAAGGAACTCGGCATCCCCGAGGACTTCTACGAGAAGACCGACCTGCACATCCACGTGCCGGCCGCCGCGATACCGAAGGACGGTCCGTCCGCAGGCATCACGATGGCGACGGCCATCGCGTCGGTGCTCACAGACCGCCCCGTTCGGCGGGACATGGCGATGACGGGGGAGATCACGCTCCGGGGTCGCGTGCTGCCGATAGGCGGGCTCAAGGAGAAGCTGCTCGCCGCGCATCGCGCCGGCATCAAGACCGTGCTCATCCCAAAGGACAACACCCGGGATCTCGAACTCCTTCCGGAGCACGTGCGCCTCGAACTGGAGATCGTCCCGGTGTCGAGCATGGATGAAGTGCTCTCACGCGCACTTGATCAGGGCCGTGGATCAAGGCTCAAGGTCGCCCGTGCTCGGCAGGTGTGACGCCGGTCACGCCTTCGACCGGTGGTAGGAGTCGCATCGGTCTGTAGTAGGAACGTGGAACACGCCCTGGATATCGGCCCATCGTTGGTCGTGCTACTCGCTCCCAACGGGTAAGAATGTCTTGGAGTGGTGTGCGCACTCTTCTTGAAAGTCCGCAAAGAGCGTGTTCCGCAACTTGGGGGGCAAAGATCCGTCGGCGTTCGTGCGGTCACTCATGTGCCGATGGGGAGCCAATAGTGAGACCGACCCGCCTGCAAGCAAGGTCGGTCTTTTCTATTTCGAGGCCGTCGTCTCCCGGGTGAGCAGGAGCCTGGCGAGGTAGGCGGCAAGGGGGGTGGCGACTGTGTCGCACATGGTTCACGACAGGCGAAGCTGGTCCATGCTCGTGTCGGTCTACGTGGTCCTGGCACTGTTGATGACGCTGACCGGGTTTGGCTACACGGCACCGACGTCCCAAGCGTTTGCGTGCTCGCCGGGCCTGTCGCTCACCAAGAGCGCGAATCCGACGACCTACGACCACGTCGGCCAGGTCATCACCTACACCTACCGGCTCACCAACTCCGGCGACGTGGCGCTCTCGGGTCCCTTCACGGTTACGGATGACAAGGTCACGGTCACGCCTGTGGCATCAGCACCAGCCACCCTGGCTCCTGGCGCCCACATCGACTTCACGGCCACTCACACGATGGACCAGGCCGACCTCGACGCCGGGTTTGTGAAGAACACCGCGCAGGGCCACGGCCGCTACGGCGAGGCGAAGGTCGACTCGAACTTCGCCTGCAAGACCGTCACGGCGGTCCAGTCGCGCAAGCTCACCCTCGAGAAGTCGACGACGACCAAGTGCTTCAGTGAGGTCGGCGACGTCATCAACTACAGCTACAAAGTGACGAACTCCGGCAACGTAACCCTCCACGGAAGCGGATGGGCCGTCATCGACGACAAAGCCACGGTCGACGTGAGTTCCGCTCCGTGGTGGCTCGCCCCCGGCGAGTCCTTCACCGTCTCCGCGAGCTACACCGTGACGCAGGCAGACTGCGACGCCGGCAAGGTCACCAACGTCGCCTACGCCACCGGCTACTTCGGTGATACGAACATAAAGGTCACATCGAACGAGGACTGCGTCACCGTCCACCGCTGCGTCAAGCCGGCGCTGTCCCTCACCAAGAGCGCCGACCCGATGACGTACGACCACGTCGGCCAAGTCATCAGCTACAGCTACCGGCTCACCAACTCCGGCAACGTGACCCTGTCCGGTCCCTTCACGGTCACCGACGACAAGGCTACGGCGAGCCCGAAGACCCCGCCGGCGCCCTCGACCCTCGCTCCGGGCGCCTACATCGACTTCGTCGCGAGCTACACGATCACCCAGGCCGACGTCGACGCCGGTTCGGTGAAGAACACCGCGCAGGGCCACGGCCGCTACGGCGAGACGAAGGTCGACTCGAACCTCGCCTGCAAGACCATCACCGCGGTCAAGTCGCCTAAGCTCACCATTGACAAGACGACGACAACCCCGAGCTTCGCCAAGGCGGGCGACGTCATCAACTACAGCTACAAGGTGACCAACTCCGGCAACGTGACCCTCACCAAGCCGTGGGCCGTCATCGACGACAAGACCACGGTCGACGTGAGCTCCGCCCCGGACTCCCTCGTGCCGGGCGCTTCCTTCACTGTCTCCGCAAGCTACACCGTGAAGCAGGCGGACTGCGACGCCGGCAAGGTCACCAACGTCGCCTATGCGACCGGCCACTTCGGTGAGACGAAGGTCACTTCGAACGAGGATAGCGTCACCGTCGACTGCACCGCCAAGCCGATGATCTCGGTAACGAAGGTGCCGAGCCCGGCCTCACGGCCTGAGCCCGGCGGCCTGTTCACTTTCACCTACGTTGTGAAGAACGAAGGCCCCATAACCGTCACCCTCACGAGCGTGCATGACTCGGTCATCGGCGACATCACGCTCCCGGCCGTGCTCACCCTCGCGCCAGGCGCTTCGTCGGCCCCGATGAACGGCACGAAGACCTATACCGAGGCGGGCACGTATCCCAACACCGTCAACGCCAGAGCGGTCGACAACAGCGGCGATGAGGCGACCGCCACGGCGTCGGCCTCCGTCACCGTGACCGACGTCCTGCCCAAGATCTCGGTCACCAAGGTCGCCGATCCGACCTCTCGCCTCGAGCCGGGCGGTCTGTTCACCTTCACGTACGTGGTCACGAACAACTCGGTCGAGGCCGTCACCTTGACGAGCGTGAACGACTCGGTCATCGGCGACATCACGCTCCCGGCCGTGCTCACCCTCGCGCCAGGCGCCTCATCCGCTCCCGATGACCGGGACGAAGACCTACACCGAGGCGGGCGTCTATCCCAACACCGTGACCGCCAAGGCGGTCGACAACGAGAAGAACGAGGCGACCGCCACGGCCGACGCTTCCGTCACCGTGACCAACGTCCTGCCGATGATCTCGGTGACGAAGGTCCCGAGCCCGGCCTCCAGGCCTGAGCCCGGCGGCCTGTTCACCTTCACGTACGTCGTGACGAACAACTCGGTCGAGACCGTCACTCTGACGAGCGTGAACGACTCGGTCATCGGCGACATCACGCTCCCGGCCGTGCTCACGCTCGCCCCGGGCGCCTCATCCGCCCCGATGACCGGGACGAAGACTTACACCGAATCGGGTGTCTATCCCAACACCGTCACCGCGAAGGCGGTCGACAACGAGAAGAACGAGGCGACCGCAACCGCGTCTGCCTCGGTCACCGTCACTGACGTCCTGCCCAAGATCTCGGTCACCAAGGTCGCCGATCCCACATCGCGCCTCGAGCCGGGCGGTCTGTTCACCTTCACGTACGTCGTGACGAACAACTCCGTCGAGACTGTGACGCTCACGAGCGTGCATGACTCCGTCATCGGCGACATCACGCTGCCGGCCGACGTTACGCTCTCTCCGGGTGAGTCCACCCTGGTAATGACCGGGAGCTGGACGTACGCCGAGCCGGGCGTCTATCCCAACACGGTGACCGCCAAGGCCGTCGACAACGAGAAGAACGAAGCGACCGCAACGGCCGACGCTTCCGTCACCGTGACCGACGTCCTGCCGTTAATCTCGGTGACGAAGGTCGCCGATCCCAGCTCGCGTCTTGAGCCCGGCGGCCTGTTCACCTTCACGTACGTCGTGACCAACAACTCGGTCGAGACCGTCACGCTGACGAGCGTGAACGACTCGGTCATCGGCGACATCACGCTCCCGGCCGTGCTCACGCTCGCCCCGGGCGCCTCATCCGCCCCGATGACCGGCACGAAGACCTACACCGAATCGGGCGTCTATCCCAACACCGTCACCGCCAAGGCGATCGACAACGAGAAGCACGAGGCTGTCGCAACCGCGTCTGCCTCGGTCACCGTCACCGACGTCCTGCCGACAATCTCGGTGACGAAGATCGCCGATCCCAGCTCTCGCCTCGAGCCAGGCGGTCTGTTCACCTTCACCTACGTGGTCACCAACAACTCCGTCGAGACCGTGACGCTCACGAGCGTGCATGACTCCGTCATCGGCGACATCACGCTGCCCGAAGTGCTCACCCTGGCACCCGGCGCCTCCTCGGCGCCCATGACGGGCTCCTGGACCTATACCGAGCCCGGCACCTATCCCAACACGGTGACCGCCAAGGCGATCGACAACGAGGAGAACGAGGCGACCAGCGAGGCATCGACATCAGTCACCGTCGAGGCCATCCATCCCGCGATCGTGGTCGAGAAGACCTCCAACGCTCCAGAAGAGGGAGTGCTTGCCGGCACCAGCGTCACCTACAGCTTCAAGGTGACGAACACAGGCGACACCACGTTGTACAACGTGACCGTCGTGGACGACAAACTCGGCGAGATCGGGACGATCGAAGAGCTGGGCGTCGAGGACAGCGAGACGCTCACCAAGACGTTCGTGCTGAACGAGACGACCACCAACGTCGTCACCGCGACCGGTCATGACCAGGCTGGTCACGTCGTCTCGGACACCGATGAACTGACGGTCGAGACGTTCCTGCCGTTCAACCCGCCGGACGTCGCTCTGGCCAAGGAAGCCGACGTCGAGACGGCCGACCCCGGCGACATCATCACCTACACGCTCACCTACACCAACATCGGCAAGGGCTCCGCCGAGGACTTCACCATCACCGACGACTACGACGAGCGCTATGTGAGCGTCGTTGACGCGGCTGGTGGCGACGACGACGGCAGCGAGATCACCTGGGCGATCGACGGCCCGCTCGCGCCAGGAGCCAGCGGAACGATCACCTACACCGTGCGCGTGAGTGATTACATGCCGGATGGCACGACCATCGTCAGGAACACCGCAGTGGCCACCGTTCCCGGCGACAGTGACACCTCCAACAACACCGCGACTGAGACCGTAAGCGTGACGGTCGAGGAGTTCCTACCGTTCACGGGCGGCGAGTTCACGCTGCTGCTGCTGATCGCGTTCTTCGCGATCGTCGTGGGCGCGGCTCTGCGCCGCTTCGGCCGAGAGGAGCTCTAGGCCTCGGGGTTTCCTGCCACTAGCACGTATCGCCCTGGCCGACAGAGTGTTCTCTCAGGAAGGGCCGCCGCAAGGCGGCCCTTCCGTGGTTCGCCGAGAGTCTCCGGAAGCCGCGGACGCGCGAAGCGCTGGTCGAGATTGAGCCATTCCTGCCCTTCCCGCCTGACAACGAAGAAGAGGAGTCCTTCCTGCCGTTCACAGGCGCTGAGCTCGGATCGCTGTTGGTGATCGCGGGTCCGGCCACGGCAGGTGGTCTGGGGCTAAGACGCCTTGGGAGGCAAACGCCGAGGAGCTGAGGAAGCGGCAGTGCGAGGTTCACAACGGCTCAAGGAACGAATCGCGGCGTCCTACCTTGGGACGTCCTCGCCCCAGTCGATGTGCCCGTTGTCGCGCCAGTCGATGATATGCCACACCTCGTGGTTCATGATCGTTCGCAGCGGGGCGGTGTGCGTCGGGCTGACGCGGATGCGGCCACTCTTGTAGTAGCAGACGGCCTGATAGCCGCCCGGTGTCGCGCCAATGCTGACGGTCGACCCGGCGAGTATCGGATGGGCTGCGATGAGTGAGCGGAGGATCGCGCGAGCCCGGGACAGGTCGCTACCGCCCGAACTACGCCGAGTGGAAGTCGTCGAGGTCGACGTTGTGCGCACGGGGGTCGCTCTGCGAGTCGTGGAGACCCTGGCGGTCCCTCCCGTGGTGGGATTCGCCGCAACTCTCTGGACTGCCTGCGGAAGAGGAGCGGAACGCTTGGGGAGGGCCGAGACGAGTGTCGCTGATCCGGCCGCAGGAGTCTCCGATTCCGCGAACTTGGCGGCGGGCTTTGCGGTGGTGACGTTGGGTGTGAAGGGCGCCTCAGACTGACCTGTGTCTGTGGATGCCGCACTGACACCGGCGGCGTACACGGGTGCCCACGTCAATGCCACCACGATCGCGAGGCCGACCGCAGGGAACCACCATGCCCGGTGTGCCTGCGAGGTCCGATACTGCACGACGCCACTCCCGTTCGAGTCCGAGTGCTCATCGGCGCGGCTCCGCCCGCTTGTGGGTGGAGACGCGCCGTCGTGCGAGTCTCGGACCCGGTAGTCCGGCTGCCGTGGGAGAGGTGACTCTCCGGTAGGCCCGTGACTTTGCGACGCCGTCCTTTCGGGCGGCGATGCCCTTTTCGGGAGCTTGCCGATGTGCAGCTTTCAGGGTTCTACTTTGTGCTTCGGCCTCGCGGGCTAGAATCTTAATGGTGGGCGAGGTGGTTTCGTCCCCAATCATTCTTGCGTTGTCGCGGCCTCGTACCCCCGAATGACCCCATTTCCCGCTTTGCGACGAGACCCTGATCAGGAGAGCCGATGGAGACTGTTGTGGCCCAGGAGCGACCCTGGCCGTGCGAAGGTACTTGCGCGGGCGACGGGCAACGTGCTCCTTGGGCTCGCCATCGGCCTGCTCGCCTACTACGGCATCACCGATCTCGAGTCCGAGTTTGCGCAGCGGACGCTGCGTGGCGACCTGAAGCAGCTCGGTCCCGTAGGCGCGGCCAGTCCCAGCGTGGTGCAGACATCCACTAGCGGACCCGTCCTTGATTTCGTTGGTTGGAAGAAACAGGACGAGACATTCTGGAAGTCCGCGCACGCCGGCGATGTCATCGGCCGGATCGTGATCGACCGCATCGGCCTTGACTCGGCGATCGTGAGAGGCACGGACAGGCAAACCCTCAAGCGAGGGCCGGGATGGATCGTCACCACTGACGTCCCCGGCCCCACCGGCAACTGCGCCATATCGGGGCATCGAACTACCTACCTCGCGCCGTTTCGTCGGCTCGACCGACTCAAGGACGGCGACATCATCGAGATCTACACACCGTTCAGGCGCTATCGGTACCGCGTCTTCCGTTCACTCACGGTGCGCCCCTGGCAGGTCGAGGTCATCGCTCACACATCCGAGCCGATGCTCACTTTGACGGCCTGCCATCCGCCCTACAGCGCCCGATACCGCCTCGTCGTCCAGTCCAAGCTTGTCGACGCGCGCCCGCTCGAAGGCGCTCCGACCAGCGCCAAACCGTAGGAGTGCCATGCGAGTCCTCGTAACAGGCGGAGCAGGCTTCATCGGCTCGAGCGTCGTCTACATCCTGCTCGGGACGGGCCATGATGTCGGTGTCATCGATGACCTGTCCACGGGCAAGATCGAGAACGTTCACCCGGCAGCATGGTTTCGACGCCTCGACATTCTCGACGCCGCACTCGGGCCACTCATGGAGGAGTTCGCGCCCGACGCAGTCGTCCATCTCGCCGCTCAGGCCAGCGTGTCGGCATCCATCGCTGACCCCGAGCGCGACTGGGCAGTCAACGTCGACGGCACACGCCGAGTGGCCGCCGCTGCCGCGGGCGCCGGAGCGACGCGCGTCCTGTCGGCATCTTCGGCGGCCGTCTACGGCGATCCCGAGGTTGTTCCGCTGCCTGAGACTGCGACCAAGGCCCCGTTGAGCCCCTACGGCTGCTCGAAGCTCCAGGCAGAGACCGAGCTCGCTGAAGAGCTCGGCGGATCGGGCGTCGACTTCGCCAGCTGTCGCTTCGCGAACGTGTACGGTCCGCGACAGGACGCTGCGGGCGAAGGGGGCGTGGTCGCGATCTTCCTTGACGCCATTGCCCGACACTGCGAGCCGGTGATCTTCGGCGACGGCAGTCAGACGCGCGACTTCATCTACGTGTCGGACATCGCAATGGCGCTGTCGCGAGCCCTTGAGAGCGACAGCACTCTCAGATTGGGCTGTGGTGAGCCTGATGGCGGCAAGGAGCCGACGGTGGCCGCCTACAACATCTCAACGGGCACCGAGACCTCCGTGAACCGCCTGACGGACTACATGCGAGGAGTCACCCACTACCTGGGCGGCTTCTCGCACGCGCCTTCACGCGAGGGCGATATTGTGCGCAGCGCGCTCGATCCTGCGAAGGCAGGCCAGGTCTTCGGGTGGCGCGCGGGCGTCCAACTCGAGCGCGGACTCGCGACGACGTGGCGGTGGTTCTCCGCCGAGAGCCACGCCGATGAGACCGGTGCGCCGACCGCCGGTGACCCCGATCGGGACGCCCGGTGACAGACCCGGGAGAAGCGCGCGCTGCGCCGCACACTCAGAAGGCGCGCGACGCGCGACGCGAGGAGCTCGGGGCGCTGTACGAAGCCAAGGTGCGCACCGAGCTAGTACTCGCCGACTCCCTCGCGGCAGGCTCAGACGTCGTGGCATCCAGTGGCACGCCGCTCGCGCAGGTCGCGCTCGTGAAGGGACTGCCAGGCCCCGCCGAGGTGGCCGGGGGCGCGGCGCTGTCGGGACCGGACGGGGCCGCCGCGGACGCCGCGCTCACCACCCTCGGCTACGAGCCGTCGGCGGCATTTCGGATCCTCAGCCGGCCAGAGCCCACGCTCGAGTCTTCGGCGCGTGTCGCGCGGCTGCGCTACGCCGTGGAAGCCATCGACTCAGCTATCGTGATCGCGCTCGACGCGGAAGCCGCCGAGGACGTGCGGGATGCGTTCGACCTCCCCCGTCTCCCCTTCGGGCGCGCGGTCAGGGCAGGCGGGCGGACGATCCTGGCCCTGGATGGGCTCGAAGCCTCACTCGTCGACCAGGGTCGCAAGCGTCGCGTATGGCGGCAGATGCAGGCGATACGGGTTCGATGACAGGTGCGTCATGACGAGAGCGGGCGCCTCTCCAGGTGCCCGCTCTCGCACACTCTCAGATTGCCATCGAGGTCGCTAGTCTTCCTCGATCTCGATGATCGCGCCCATCGGGCACTCTTCCATGCACGTCGCGCAGGCCGTGCAGTCTTCGTCGTTCACGGGCTCGGCGCAGTCGCCGACGATCTCCAGCACTCCCTCTGGGCAGCTATCCACACAGATCCCGCAGGCCGAACAGTCGTCTTCGTTGATGACAGGGCGTGACATTCTTCACTCCTCTTGGCGTGGATGGGGCTGCACGACGGCTGCCCGGGCCGGTTCTGTCGTGCCGTACCTTAGCCGCGGGGCCGGGGGATGTAAAGGTACGGCTGGGGACAGGCGAGCGCGCGTTCCACTCAGAAACGTGTTTGATAGCGAAACAGGCACAAAATTTGATATGAACGCACTCAGATGTTAGGCTGACTCGTGCTAAGCGCGGGAGTCGCGTGGGAATACAAATGAGAGGAAGCCTGCTCCGCGTGTATCGCCGAGCAGGGCGACGTCACTTAGAAACCTGAAAGGGGAGTCACATCTCATGGCTAGAGTACTCGGAATCGACTTGGGCACGACCTACTCGGCGATGGCCGTCTTGGAAGGCGGGCAGCCGACCATCATCGTGAACGCCGAGGGCGACCGCACCACCCCGTCGGTTGTCGCGTTCCGCAAGGACGGCGAGCGGATCGTCGGCAAAGCGGCCAAGAACCAGGCGATCACCAACCCTGAGAACACCATCAAGTCGATCAAACGCTTCATCGGCCGCAAGTACGAAGAGACGACCTCCGAGCGTAAGACGGTCGCTTTCAAGGTCGAGAAGGGCAAGGACGGCAGGGCCGTCGTCGAGGTCGAGGGCAAGCACTACACGCCCGAGGAGATCTCCGCGATGATCCTGCAGAAGCTCAAGGGCGACGCCGAGAAGTACCTCGGCGAGAAGATCACCCAGGCAGTCATCACCGTGCCGGCCTACTTCAACGACATGCAGCGCCAGGCCACCAAGGACGCCGGCCGTATCGCCGGACTGGAGGTCCTGCGCATCATCAACGAGCCCACGGCGGCCGCCTTGGCGTATGGACTCGACAAGGGCGCTACGGAGCAGACGGTCCTGGTCTTCGACCTGGGCGGCGGCACGTTCGACGTGTCCGTTCTTGAGCTCGGCGAAGGGGTCTACGAGGTGAAGGCCACCAACGGCGACAACCACCTCGGTGGAGATGACTGGGACCAGGTCGTCATCGACTGGCTCGCTGACAAGTTCCAAGCCGACACGGGCATCGACCTGAGAGCCGACAAGATGGCTCTCCAGCGCCTGAAGGACGCTGGAGAGAAGGCGAAGATCGAACTCTCGCAGGCTCAGACTACCCAGATCAACCTGCCGTTCATCACCGCCGATGCGAGCGGCCCGAAGCACCTCGACTACCAGCTCACGCGCGCGGAGTTCCAGAAGATCACATCTGCCTTGCTCGACCGCTGCAAGAAGCCGCTCGAGGCCGCGATGAAGGATGCGGGGATGAAGATGGGTGACCTGCACGAGGTCATCCTGGTCGGCGGCTCGACGCGCATGCCCGCGGTGCAGGAGCTCGTCAAGAAGCTGACAGCCAAAGACCCACACATGGGCGTCAACCCTGACGAGGTCGTCGCGCTGGGCGCCGCGATCCAAGCGGGGGTGCTCGGCGGAGAGGTCAAGGACATCCTGCTGCTCGACGTGACCCCGCTCTCCTTGGGCGTCGAGACACTCGGTGGCGTGATGACCAAGATGATCGACCGCAACACCACCATCCCAACCAGAAAGACGGAGACCTATACCACCGCTGCGGATGGGCAGACGTCGGTCGAGATCCACGTTCTGCAGGGCGAGCGCGAGATGGCCGCGTACAACAAGACGCTCGGCCGGTTCACGCTCGCGAACATCCCGCCAGCACCACGAGGTATCCCGCAGATCGAGGTCACCTTCGACATCGACGCGAACGGCATCGTGAACGTTTCGGCGAAGGACCGCGGTACGGGTCAGGAGCAGACGATCACGATCAGCGGCTCAACGGCACTGTCCGACGAGGAAGTCGACCGCATGGTCACCGATGCCGAGGCGCACGCCGACGAGGACAAGCGCAAGAAGGAAGAGGCCGAGATCCGCAACAACGCGGACACGCTCGTCTACGCGACCGAGAAGACGCTCTCCGACCTTGGCGACAAGGTGCCGGCTGAGACCAAGACCGCGTGCGAGGAAGCGATCGCGGAAGCCAGGAAGGCGCTGGAGGGTGATGACGTCGATGCCGTTAAGGCAGCGACAGACGCACTGCAGGCCGCGAGCATGAAGCTCGGCGAGGTCGTCTACCAGCAGGCGCAGGCTGAAGCTGACGCCGGCGAGGGCGAAACCGAATCCGAAGCCGGTCAGCAGCCGAGCGAGGAAGAGGTCGTCGAGGCCGACTACGAAGTCGTGGACGAGGACAAGTAGTCATGGTTCGCCGAAGCCACAGCGGCGGCGCGGAGCACACCTCCGGACCGGCTGGCTTCGGGGATCGTCCGCAGGAACCTGCGGACGATCCCCTGCAGAGGCCGGCCTCCGGTGCGCCCGCATCCGCCGCGCCGGATGTCGATCCTGAGCTGGAGACCGACCTCGGGCCGGAACTCGAGCTTCGTGGGGACACCCTCGAGGCAGAGCTCGCGGCGGCACGCGAGGAGGCGGACGCCTGTCGTGACCGCGCCATGCGCGCACAAGCGGAGTTCGACAACTACCGCAAGCGTGTCGCACGCGACCAGCAAGACATGGTCAATCGCGCGGGCGAGCGGATCATCGGTGAGGTGCTCCCCGTCATCGACAACCTCGAGCGGGCCATCGAGCACGTGATCGCGGGCGGTGACGTCCGTCAGCTCCTGACCGGGGTCGAGGGCGTGCACCGCCAGCTGCTGGGCGTTCTGGCGAAAGAGGGTGTGAGCATCATCGACCCCTTTGGTCAGCCGTTCGATCCGACACGCCACCAGGCGATGGCCCAACGCGAAGACGCCGTGCTACCTGAAGGCACGGTCGTCGACGTGTTCCAAAAGGGCTACGAGATGCACGGCAAGATCGTGAGGCCCGCAATGGTGGTCGTCTCGGCAGGGCAGGGCCCCGGCAAGGAGTAACACATGGCCGCGGGCACGAACTACTACGAAGTGCTCGGCGTCAAGAAAGACGCGTCCGCCGACGAGATCAAGAAGGCGTTCCGTCGCCTTGCACGCAAGCACCATCCTGACGCCGGAGGCTCCGAAGAGAAGTTCAAGGAGATCAACGAGGCGTACGAGGTGCTCTCGGATACCGAGAAGCGGCAGCAGTACGACCAGTACGGTCAGTACTTCTCGGGCGGGGTACCACCGGGCGCGGGCGGCTACGGCGCTCCGGGCCCCGGCGGCTTCTCATACGAGGTCAATGTCGAAGACCTCGGCGATCTCGGCGACATCTTCGGAAGCGTCTTCAGCGGGCTTGGTGGCGGAGGCGGCGGCGGTCGCCAGAGACAGGCGACCGCCCAGGCTCGCCGTGGCGCAGACCTTCAGTACGACGTATCGCTCACGTTCGACGAGGCCCTGAAGGGTGTCTCGAAGAAGGTCGACATCCGGCGAGCCGAAGCGTGCGCTCCCTGCAAGGGGACGGGCGCTAGACCCGGCACGAGCCGGACGACGTGTCCGACGTGTGGGGGCAGCGGCAACGTGTCGCAAGGCCAGGGGCTGTTCGGCTTCTCGCGGCCGTGCCCGCGGTGCGGCGGCGAAGGTACCGTGGTCGAGCAACCGTGCACCGTCTGCCGGGGTGCAGGCTCGGTCACGAAACTCAAGCCCGTGACAGTGAACGTGCCGGCTGGCGCGACTGACGGCGGCAAGCTGCGCTTCAAGGGCAAGGGCGAGCCGGGGCCGAGTGGAGGTCCTTCGGGCGACCTCTACGTCATCACGCACATACAGCCGCACCGCTTCTTCAAGCGGGACGGTCCCAACGTGCTGATGGATATGCCTGTCTCGTTCGCTGAGGCGGCTCTGGGCACTGAGGTGACCATTCCGACGCCCGACGGCGGCAAGGTGAAACTGAAGGTCCCGGAAGGGACGGAAGACGGACGCGTGTTCCGGATCTCGGGGCGCGGCGCCCCCAAGCTCAAGGGCAAGGGCAACGGCGACTTGAAAGTCAAAGCACACATCGTCATCCCCAAGAAGCTCACGGGAGAGCAGAAGGAACTGCTGAAGCGCTTCGAGTCCGCCCGTGCAGAAGATGTGCGCTCGCACATCAAGTAGCGCGAGAAGAGTCGCGAGCGGCCATTCGCCGCATCGCTGCAAACGCGGTTGACGCTCCAGGCAAGCGGCTAGGCCTCGCAGAAGGTAGGAGCTCGTGAAACGGCAACATGGCACGGGGAAAGAGCGGCCAGTCTACATGATCAGCGTCGCGGCAGAGCTTGCGGGCGTGCACCCGCAGACGCTTCGCATCTACGAGCGCAAGCATCTCGTCCAGCCGCAGCGCTCGGCGGGCAACACGCGCCTCTACTCCGAAGCCGATATCGAGAGACTGAGGCTCATCCAGCAGCTCACCCAGGAAGACGGGGTCAACCTCGCGGGCGTGATGCGAATCATGGAACTCCAGATCGAGCTCGAGCACATGCACGCGGAGTTGGAGGTCGCGCGCGCGGAACTCAGCAAGACCGAGCGCCGCATCGCCGACGAGTTGAATCAGCTGCACAGATCGATCCGCGGCGAGATCGTGCGCGTCACACCGGGCCGCATGGTGCGAAGGGGGAGCGCGTGACCGACAACCGCAACTCTCTCGTCCGCTGGCTCGAGGGGATCCGCTCTGGCGAGATTCCCGGTGGGCCCGGCTGAATGCTCGTGGCGTGGGTGTACTCACGCATCTTCAGGAATAGAACCGCTCCGGCTTGAAGCATCCAAAGCTGAGGCTGGTGGTCTCAGGAGGCAGCAATGATCAGACTCGACAGACTCACTGTGAAGGCCCAGGAGGTCCTCGCGGCCTCTCAGGGCATCGCCGCGGAGGCCTCGACCTCGACCATTGAGCCGGAGCACCTCCTAAAGGCGCTGCTCGATCAGGCCGAGGGGATCGTGCGTCCGATTCTGCAGAAGGTGGGCGCCGACCCCAACGCGCTCGCCGCCGAGGTCGCGAGCTCGATTGAGAGTGCGCCCAAGGTCAGTGGAGCTGGTGCTGGAGTCGTGGGTGTGGGCCCGCGTCTCAACAGCGCACTCTCGGACGCGTTCAAGCACGCCGAGAAGCTCAAGGACGTGTACGTTTCCACGGAACATCTCCTGCTCGCGCTGGCGGACGACACCGGCGAAGCGGGCCGGTTGCTCAAAGGTGCTGGCGTGACGTCCAAGCGTCTTGCCCAAGCGCTCACGGAGCTTCGGGGTGGGACCCGCGTGACGGACGAGAATCCCGAGGCGCAGTTCCAGGCGCTGGAACGTTTCAGCAGGAACCTGACGAGCTTGGCGCGTGAGGGCAAGCTCGATCCCGTCGTCGGGCGCAACGACGAGATCCGCCGCGTCGTGCAAGTGCTCTCGAGGCGCACAAAGAACAACCCGGTTCTCATCGGCGAACCGGGCACCGGGAAGACAGCCATCGTCGAGGGCCTCGCCCAGCGCATCGTCGCAGGCGACGTGCCCTCCAGCCTCAAGGACAAGGACCTTGTGGCGCTGGATCTGGCCGCGATGGTCGCGGGTGCGAAGTATCGCGGCGAGTTCGAGGACCGGCTCAAAGCGGTGTTGCGCGAGATCGAGGAGGCAGAAGGGCGACTCATCCTCTTCATCGACGAGCTGCACACGATCGTCGGGGCCGGTGCTGCCGAAGGTGCCATGGACGCCTCCAACATGCTCAAGCCGGCGCTCTCGCGCGGAGAGCTCCACGCGATCGGGGCCACGACGCTCGACGAGTACCGCGAGCACATAGAGAAGGACGCCGCGCTCGAGAGGCGCTTCCAACCCGTGTACGTGGGCGAGCCCTCCGTCGAGGACACGATCGCCATCCTCCGCGGGCTGAAGGACAAGTACGAAGTACACCACGGGGTGCGCATCACTGACGGGGCGATCGTCGCAGCGGCCACCCTTTCGGACCGCTACATCTCCGAGCGATTCCTTCCCGACAAGGCCATCGACCTGGTCGACGAGGCGGCGTCGCGCCTTCGCATCGAACTCGATTCGATGCCCACCGAGATCGACGTCATAGACCGCCAACTCATGCAGATGCAGATAGAGAAGCAGGCGCTCGTGAAGGAGCCGGATGAGGCTTCGGCAGAGCGACTCGAGACCCTTCGAGGCGAGATGGCCGAGCTCAACGAGCAGCTCGCCGGCCTCAAGGCCCGTTGGGAGAACGAGAAGGAGATCATCGGCGCGGTTCAGCGCTACAAGGCCGAGCTCGAAGAAGCCAGGATGGAGGAAGAGCGCGCCACGCGCGAGGGCGACCTCCAGCGCGCCGCCGAGATCCGCTACGGCCGCATCCCGCAGGTCGAACAGGCGATCAAGGATGCCGACGTGCGGCTGCGGGAGTTGCAGGAGTCGGGCGCGATGTTGAAAGAGGAGGTTACTGAGGAGGAGATTGCCGAGGTCGTCGGCTCGTGGACCGGGATTCCCGTGGCGAGACTCCTCTCAGGCGAGATGGAGAAGCTCGCGCGACTCGAAGAAGTGCTCCACCAACGAGTGGTCGGCCAGGACGAGGCGGTGTCTGCTGTTGCGAGTGCGATCAGGCGCTCGCGGGCAGGGCTCTCGGACCCGAATCGCCCGCTCGGGTCGTTCATCTTTGTGGGCCCAACCGGTGTGGGCAAGACCGAACTCGCCAAGACGCTCGCCGAGTTCCTGTTCGACACAGAGAAGGCATTGGTCCGCATCGACATGTCCGAGTACATGGAGAAGTTCAGCGTGCAGAGGCTCATCGGCGCCCCGCCGGGCTACGTGGGCTACGAAGAGGGCGGTCAGCTCACCGAGGCGGTCCGGCGTAGGCCGTATTCTGTCGTGCTCCTCGACGAGATAGAGAAGGCGCACCAGGACGTCTTCGGTGTGTTGCTCCAGGTCCTCGACGACGGGCGGCTCACCGACGGGCAGGGACGAACGGTGAGCTTCCGCAACACGATCGTGATCATGACGAGCAACGCCGGCTCGCAGTTCATCCAGGAGCTCGCGAAGAGCGGTGACGAAGAGTCGATGAAGCGGCTGATCGAGGAAGCGGTCCGCACGACCTTCAAGCCGGAATTCCTGAACCGCATCGACGACATCGTCATCTTCCATTCGCTGACACTCGATCAGATCGCTGAGATCGTCGAGCTCCAGCTCGCCGAGGTACGCGCTCGCCTCGCCGATCGAAAGATCGCCCTTGAGCTTGAACCTGCCGCTGTGGAGCGCATATCGCTCGATGGTTTCGACCCGGTCTTCGGAGCGCGGCCGCTGAAGCGCGTCATCCAGCGGGAGGTTGTCGACGCCGTCGCCAAGGAGCTCATCGAGGGTCGCGTCCACGAGGGTGACACGGTACGGATCGATGTCGACGACGAGGGAGACCTCGTTGTGCGATAGGGACGGCGCCGCGCCGGGGTGCCATGGCCCGGTGGCGATCCCGGAGACGTTCGTGTCTCCGGGATCGCGTGCGTTGACCGCCCCTGCCAGCAAGAAGCCGTCACGGTCGACAGGGGGCCCGACTGAGGCGACAAGGGCTCGCAGCGCCTGTGTGAATGCGGGTACGTACCCCTCGGGAGGGACTGGACGTGCGCACGGTCATCACTACCGAGCGGATTCCCATCTACGTGTGGGGCGAGATCGACGACGAGGCGACGCTTTCGCAGACGCGCAACCTCGCCAACCTGCCTTTCGCGCATCATCACGTAGCCCTGATGCCAGACGCGCACGTCGGATTCGGCATGCCGATCGGTGGTGTGCTGGCTGCGGAAGGACAGGTCATTCCTCACGCTGTCGGCCTCGACATCGGCTGCGGTGTCCGAGCGTGGAAGACCAACGTCCCGGTTGCAGATCTGCTTCCGTGGCGCGATCGGATCCTCAACGACGTCCAACGCTCGGTTCCGCAGGGCTTCGAGTGGCACAAAGCGAGTCAGGCCGACCGCACGGACCTGTTCGACCGGGTGCCGGATGTCGAGGTCCTTCGAGCCGAAGTCGGCAAGGCCCAGCGGCAGGTCGGCAGCCTCGGAGGCGGGAACCACTTCCTCGAACTGCAGGTGGATCCGCAGTCGATCGTCTGGGCTATGGTGCATTCGGGCAGCCGCAACGTCGGCAAGCAGATGGCCGACTACTACGATCACGTCGCGCGTGCGACCAACGAGCGAGAGTACTCGGACGTGCCGCTCGCATGGGGACTCGCGCACCTGCCCGTGGACGGCGTCGCCGGCGCCGAGTACCTCGAGGTGATGGGTTGGTGCCTGAACTTCGCTCGCGAGAACCGCCGGCTCATGGCCGAGGACATCAAGGCCGCGATCGCGAGGCACTTCCCCGACGTCGAGCCGGATGAAGAACTCGACGTACACCACAACTACGCGGCCGTCGAGCGGCACTTTGGCGAGGACGTTGTGGTGCACCGGAAGGGCGCCGTGCATGCCGTCGGCACCGTGTTCGTGCCTGGCTCCATGGGCACCGCATCCTATGTCTGCGAGGGCAGAGCCGACGAGGACTCATTCGAGTCGTGCAGTCACGGCGCGGGCCGTGCGATGGGTCGCAAGCAGGCCGTGCGGACCATCTCCCGAGAGCACGTCCTCAGCGAATTGGCCGAGCGTGACGTGAGGCTCTTCAAGGTGAAGAAGGGCGACGTGGCCGAAGAGGCCCCGGAAGCGTACAAGGACATCGACCAAGTCTTGGAGTGGGAGCGCGACCTGGTCGAGCCGGTCGTGCGACTGGTGCCGATCGGCGTCGTGAAGGGCTGAACCGCCGGGACGTCTTCTTTCGCGTCCCACGCCGGTCCTACCCGCGGCACTTCTCCAGGTAGACGATCGTGACTCCCGGCACCTGTTCCTCCTCGCGCGCGCACACGTAGCCGAGCGACTCGTACAGCGCGATGGCAGGCGACGTCTCGGCCCCCGTGAAGAGCTCGAAACGCCGGGCATCGGGATACGCCGCCTCCAAAGCGGCCATGAGCTCGCGCGCAATGCCCCTGCGCCGCAGATCGGGCAGGACGCCGAGTCGACGCACCAGGATGCTGCCGTCGGGCTGCACATGGCCGCGCACCGTGCCGATGGGTTCGCCGTTGAATCGAGCCAGGAGTACGACGTCGCCGTCTTCGAGTTCAGCACGCACGTCCGCGGCTGTCTCGCGCATGGGCGGGATCTCAACGCCGTAGCGCTCGGCTTCGCTGCGGAATCCGTCGCGAACGAGCTGTGCGACGAGCTCGGCATCGGCTGCCGTCGCGCGGGAGATCCTCACGCCGGGCTCGAACGCGGAACTGGGTGCGTCGCTCATTCGGCGTCAAGGTGCCGAATGAGCGGCCTTCCGATCGCGTACGCGTCGGCCACCTTGGGCGTCAGAGCGCGGTACTCACGCGAGCCGGCGATGTAGGCGAGGGGGTCCAAGGCGCCAACGTCGACCTTCTCGCCATCTGCGTCCAGGATCGATTCCTCGGCGTGCGCCTCGACGATCTCGCCGATGATCACCGCATACTCGCCGATATCGACCTCGGTGGTCACGCGGCACTCGAGGTTGTACAAGCACTCGGCGATCAGCGGCGTGGCGATGACAGCCGACGGCTCGAGCGTGAGTCCCGCCTCGGCGACCTTGTCGTGCGTGCGCCCGCTCACGAGCCCGCAGTAGTCGACTTGCGTCACGAGTGACGTCGAGGGCAGGTTCACTGTGAACTCGCGGCTCTGGCGGATCAACTCGAGTGTCCGCCTCGTTCGGCGCAGCCCCATCGCGAGCGAGGGTGGCGTCGAGGAGACGATATTGAGCCAAGCCACGGTGAGCACGTCGGCCTCGCCCATCGTGCCGCCGACGACGAGCGCGCAGGGCATCGGATAGAGTCGTTCGGTCGGCCCGAGTCGCTTCTTCATTGCGTCTCCGTTTCTCAGCACCGTGTGAGGACGTTTCGTGACAGGCGAGCCGCTCGCGAGTATATCGCTGCGATAGTGCAGCACCCCTCGGGGCACCGCAGGGTGGCACGGCGCTGGCTCTCCGCAGACCGTGCCTGCGGGCGCAACCTGCGCCTTCGTTCATCGAGACTCCTCATCGGCGGTAGAATCAGTTACATGCCCTGCTCTCGACATACCAACCAGCTGGCGGGCTGCTGCCGCGGCGCCTGTGACCGCGCATGAGCACCGTCGATCTTGCCGCCTATGGCCTCACCGACCGAGAGCGTTCGCTCTTCGACTCGCTCGCCGAGGACGGCTTCTTCCTGGGGCGCGTTTCGCGCGTTGACCGCGGCCTGCCTCTCGTCCTCACCTCGGCCGGCGCGGTCAGAGCCGAACCGGCCATGCATCTCATGCGTACGCGCGGCGAGGGACAGAGCCGGGCGGTCGTCGGCGACTGGGTGGCACTCTCGCATCCGAAAGGCCACGATGTGGCGATCATCGAAGCGATACTGCCGCGTTCGTCGGCGTTCGTGCGCAAGGACCCGGGTATCTCCACCGCCGAGCAGGTCGTCGCGGCCAACGTAGACACCGTCTTCGTGATGCAGTCACTCTCCGGAAAGGGCGTGAATCTGCGCCGGCTCGAGCGCGAGCTCGTTCTCGCGTGGGAGAGCGGGGCCCGACCACTTGTCGTCCTCACGAAGGCCGACCTCGCCGACGACTGGGAGGATCAGCGCACGGAGGCTGCTTCGGTCTCCGCCGGCGTCGACGTCATTGCCACGAGTGCCATAACGGGCCAGGGCCTGGACGACCTGCCGCCCTACCTCGGACGCGGGTCCACGGTGGCGCTGCTCGGCGCGTCGGGTGTCGGCAAGTCGACGCTCATCAACCGTCTCGTTGGCGAGCACGTTCAGGCAACCGCCGAAGTTCGCGCAAAGGACGGTAAGGGGCGCCACACAACGGTCGCGCGCGAGCTGGTGCTATTGCCCCAAGGCGGAGTGGTCGTAGACACTCCCGGCCTGCGCGCGCTTGCGCTCTGGGATGCAGAAGAAGGCATGGAGGCGGCGTTCCCCGAGATCGGCGAGCTCGCCGTCGAGTGCCGGTTTGCTGATTGCCGCCACGAGAGCGAGCCGGGCTGCGCCGTGATCGAGGCAGTTGAGTCGGGCGAGCTCACTCAGCGCCGCCTGGACAGCTACCGCGACCTGATGCGTGAGCTGGACGCCCTGGCGGCCAAGACCGAGGAGCGCGCGCGCCGCGAGCGTGAAAGGCAAGGGCGGATCCTGAGCAAGGCCGCCAAGAGCTTCAACAAGCAAAGCGAGAAGAGACGCGGCCGTGACTGACGCATTCCGCATATCGCCAGCCGCGAGCGCTGACGGCTCGCTCATCGCCGTCGACAACGTCGTGAAAGTCTACGACACCGGCGAGGTCCCGTTCACCGCGCTGCGAGGCGTGAACCTTCACGTGAAGACAGGCGAGTTCGTCGGGCTCATCGGCAAGTCGGGCTCGGGCAAGACGACCCTGATCAACATGATCACCGGCATCGACCGGCCGACGTCGGGCGAGGTCGTCGTCGCGGGCACGCCGGTCCACGCGCTGAACGAGAATCAACTCGCCATGTGGCGCGGACGGACGATCGGCGTCGTGTTCCAGTTCTTCCAGCTGCTGCCGACGCTCACGGTCATCGAGAACGTCATGCTGCCGATGGACTTCTGTGGCGTGTACACGCCTGGCGAACGTCCGATGCGCGCAATGACGCTGCTCGAGGAAGTCGAGATGGTCGACCAGGCCTACAAGCTTCCTTCGGCGCTATCGGGCGGTCAACAGCAGCGCGTGGCGATCGCGCGCGCTCTCGCGAACGATCCCGCGATACTGGCGGCTGACGAGCCCACCGGCAACCTGGACAGCAAGACGGCGGACGCCGTCTTCGGTCTGTTCGAGAAGCTTGTCGATGAGGGCAAGACGATCGTCATGGTCACCCACGATAGCGACATGGCGGCTCAGGTCCGTCGTGCACTCCACGTGCACGACGGGGAGATCGTCGAAGAAGTCACGAACCGTGCAAGGAGCGAGATACTGGACGCGGCGGGCCTTCGCGTGCCCGGGCGTTCGGGGAGCACTCCCGGGCGATGACGCTTTCGCCGCGCTGGCGCAAGGTCCTCTCCGACCTCTCGTCCCACAAGTCGCGTACCGCTCTCGTCGTCCTGTCGATCGCAGTAGGAGTGTTCGCCATCGCCGTCGTCATGGGTGGGCGTGGCGTGCTGCTGCGCGAGTTCGACGAGGACTATGCGTCCAGCCAACCGCCGGACGCCGCATACACGACCTCTGACTTCGGCGCAGGCCAGCTGCGTGAGGTCCAGCGGCAACCCGAGGTCTCCCTCGCCGAAGCCCGTCGCCGGGTTTCGCTCAGATTCACGACGTCCGCGACACCCGCCGACTCCACGGCGGGCTGGCCGAGCATCAACCTGTGGGCGCTGCCGTCGTTCTCGAACATGCAGATCTCGCGCATCTCACCTGAGAAGGGGGCGGAATGGCCTCCCGGGCCCGGCGTGGTGATCCTGGAACGCAGCGCGCTCCAAGCCGACGACTACAAGGTTGGCGACGTCATCACCGTCGAGACCTCGGCGGGCAACCGAACACAGCTGCGCATCGGCGGATTCGCCCACGACATCAACGCATTTCCCACCACGTTCACGGGGACCGTCATCGGCTACGTCTCGATGGAGACCCTGGCTGATCTCGACGAGCCGACGCAGTTCAACCATCTCTCGGTTGTCTTCTCGGGCCAGGATCTCACTCGTGCGGAGACGAGCCGAATGGCCGCAAGCCTTCGTGACGACGTGCTCGCCCCGGCCGGCATACAGGTCTACAACGTGCAGGTGCCCAAACCGGGAAGCCACTTCCTCGGCGACATCTTCAAGGCCGTGTCGCTCCTGCTGCTGGCGCTCGGCGTGCTCGCACTGGCCCTGTCGGCATTCCTCGTCATCAACACCGTCTCGGCGATCATGGCGCAGCAGGTCAGACAGGTCGGCATCATGAAGTCGGTCGGCGGACGCGCTCGCCAGATCATGGCGATGTATCTCGCGCTGGTCGGCATCTTCGGACTCTTGGCAGTAGCTCTTGCGCTGCCGCTGGGTTGGACGGCGGGGCGCTTCTTCATCGAGTACGCGGCCAACGTCCTGAACTTCCGCGTGACGTCGTTCACTCCGCCGACGTACGTCATCGTGCTGGAGATCGTCGTCGGCCTTCTGGTTCCGATCCTCGCCGCGCTCGTTCCAGTCCGCCTCGGATCGCGCATCACGGTGGTGAAGGCGCTGAACGCCTCGGGCATCTCCTCGGCGGCGTTCGGACACAGCTTCATCGACCGGGTCCTGGGGCTGGTGCGTGGGCTTCCGCGTCCGGTCGCCTTGTCCTTGCGGAACACGTTCTTGCGAAAGGGCCGCCTCGTCCTGACGCTCTTCACGCTCACGCTAGCGTCGGCCGTCGTGATGGGCACGCTTTCGGTGCGCGGGTCGATCCTCCAGACGATCACCGACATCGGCGCGTGGTGGAACTACGACGCGCAAGTCTCCTTCGCCCAGCCCAAGCCCGCCGAGGAGATCGAGCGGATCGCCAAGCAGGTGTCCGGCGTGACATCGGTCGAAACGTGGGCCGAGTCCGGCGTGTCGTTCAGGCGCCCGGACGGAAGCGAGAACGAGTCGATCTTCGCGATCGGCCTCCCGTCGGCGACGCGCTTCATCACGCCGACGCTTGTGAGCGGACGATGGCTGCGCCCCGGCGACACGAACGCGATCATCGTGAACACCGATATTGCCAAGGACGAGCCCGAGATGCAGGTGGGCAAGACCGTCCGCCTGAAGATCATGGGAAACGAGCGAGACTATCAGGTCGTGGGGGTCGTTACGGGCCAACTCATGGGACCTACGGTCTTCATGGACAAGAGCTACCTCGACAGCGTGATGCAGACGGCCGGTGGGGTGACGCGCCTTCTGGTGATGACCGAGTCGCACACGGACGCTGCCCAGCAGACGGCTGCCGCCGACCTGGAGCGCCGGCTCGATGACGCTGGCATGACGCCGGCGAGCTCGGAGACTGCTATCGCCATGCGCGAACGGCTAGGCAGCGAGCTCAACATCCTCGTCACGTTCTTGGTGATCATGGCCGCCCTGCTGGCGTTGGTCGGCGTGATCGGGCTTGCGGGCACGATGACCATCAACGTGCTCGAGTCTGTGCGGGAGATCGGCGTCATGAGATCGATAGGCGCGAGTCACCGGTCCATCTTCGGCATCTACATCACTGAAGGGGTCGTCGTAGCGCTCATGGCGTGGGCGCTCGGCGCCCTCGGGTCCTGGCCGATCTCGCTGCTGCTCACCAACGCACTGTCGGGGGCGATGAACATCCCGCTCTCGTACCGGTTCTCGTTCGCGGGAGTTGGCATCTGGCTCGTTTCGGTGCTCGTCATCGCCGTGATCGCGAGCTTGTTACCGTCGTGGCGCGCGTCGCAGGTGAGCGTCCGCGACGCGATTGCGTACGAGTAGGCGCGGCGAGCGCGGGCAGCGTACGGGCTCGACGGCGCGGCCCTCGTTGGAGCGCTACCCGCGGCGCTCGGGCTCGACAGCGCGCACGGTGACGGCCGACTCGTGCGGCACCGGGCAGTTGTACTCGCAGACCCCGCACCCGATGCACTTCTCGGCGATGACCTCCGGCCTTCCCAATCGCACGTTCGTGCCCGAAGGTGTGCGCACGTCCGCTTCGTTGATGACGATCGCCTTGTCCGGCACCGGGCAGAGCTCCTGGCACACGAGGCACGTCTTGCCGTCAGCCCAGGGGATGCATCGGTTCCGATCGATGTAGGCGCGGCCGATGATCGTCTTGTGCTTCTGGGCGAGCGTCAGCGGCGTGATCGCGCCGGTCGGGCAGACGTGCCCGCACTCGGCGCAGGACCATTCGCAGAAGCCGATGCGATAGTCCATCTCGGGCGTGAACACGCCGAGCACGCCCGTCTTGGACAGTGACGGCTGCAGCACGTTGGTCGGGCACGTCTTCATGCACTGCCCGCATCGGCTGCACAACGCCAGGACATCGCGCTCAGGTCGCGCGCCCGGCGGCCGCACGAGACGCGGGTCGCGAACGCGTGGCATGAGGCCGGTGTAGGCGAAGAAGCCGACAACGAGTGCTCCTGCCGAGGCGCCGAGGAACGCGCGGCGCCCCGGTTGTCCGAGCCTCTCGGCGGCTCGTGCTGGTCGCCCGCCGAAGGAGATCGCGCCGGTCGGGCAGGCGTCGGCGCACTCGAATCCGAGCTGGCAACGCGTAGTGTCGGTGCCGTGGAAGTCCTCTGAGACGGCGTCGAGCGGGCAGACCTTCGCGCACTTCCCACACTCGATGCATTTCTCGACGTCGACCCGTCGGCCAAGCGGCGCAATGCGGCCGACCTGTCCGAGCAGTGCCCCGAGCGGGCAGAAGTCGCGGCACCAGAGCCGAGGCTCCAGCCACGAAAGGCCCAGAATGCCAGCGAACATGGCGAGCACGCCGAGCGAAAGCCCGTAGACGAGCGGCTGGGAGAAGACCACGCGGCCTGCCAGTACCGAGTTGACCGCGTCGACTCCCGTCTGGAGAGGCGGTGCGAGGGCCGCGGTGTTGCCGACCAGACGAAGCACTCGGTCGAGCAGCGGGTAGAGCAGCACTGTCGCGCTGCGGGTAAGCGTCGAAAGCGGATCGAGCAGGAGGAAGGCGCTGCTCGCGAAGAACAGGAGGCCGGCCGACCCGATGAGGATGTAGGCCGGCGCGCGGCGCAGCACCGTGCGCGCGCGCGGCGACAGTCGGGAAGGTCGACTCTTGCCACCCGTGATCTCGACGATGGTGCCCATCGGGCACGCGTAGCCGCAGAACGCGCGTCCGAACACGAGCGGGAGCGCGAGCATGCCGATGGCGAGCAGCATCGCGGGCTTCCATACGCCGTTCACGACCGAGTTCAGCGCGATAAGTGGGTCGGCGACGAGGAAGACGCCCAGGTAGAGGCGCCCGAGCGGCCACACGGTGAGCGTCAGCAGAACCAGGAACGCAACGAGGAACGCCACCTGGAACCAGCGGCGAAACCGGTGGATGCCGCGGCGCGCCGCAATCCTCATGAGCGTCCCTCGGTGATGCGGAGCTTCTTCAGGTCGATGGTCCCGCGGCCCTGTTCGGCGGCGTTCACAAGGTAGGGCAGATCCGTCGGCTTCATGCCGAAGAAGCTTGTGCCGTAGGCATCGACGGAGGCCTGGACCGTGCCCGCGACGATCGTGCGAGGATATCGGACGTCGCTGAGGCTCCCACCGCTTGGTCCGTTCCGCACCAGAATGCGTGTCGCGTCCAGAACGACGAGGGGTGGTATCACGAGGGAGTTCACATCGACGATCTTCTGGTCGAAGTCCTGGTGGATGAATCCGCGTGTCGAGCCGAGGATGCCCATGAGGTTCTTCATCGACATGGTGAGTCGCGCCATGCCGTGCGTCTTGGCGATCGGCACGTTGATGAACACGTCGGCGTCGAACGCGGGCACGGCCATGGGCCACGATGTGAGCAGCCGACCTTCGGGGATACGGATCCGCTCGAAGTCGCTGTTGCCGAGGACCTTCATCCTGCCGTCGGCCTTGTTCACGGCCGCTGCGATGCCCGAGACCTCGTAGACGTTCCTGGGTGGCCCTGTCGGTCGATCGAACACGACGACGTCGCGAGCACCTGCTTCGTAGGCCATCGTGACGAGCGTTGCGACCACGGTGGGGTTGGTCGTGACCGCGTACTCCGGCGCACGCGCGGTGAGCAGATTGGGTTTGATCGCGACACGCGCGCCGCGTTTGACGAATCGCTCCATGCCCCCGAGTGCGGCAAGCGCGGCGCGGACGTTGGCTGCCGGGTTGTTGCCGCGATACACCGCAAGGTCTGGGATGACAGGGGTCGCCGGCGGAGTCGGCTCGGTCGTCTCAGCGGAAGCCGTTGGCTCGTCGCTCTGGGTTGCGGCGACAGACGGCGTCGGCTCGCCCGCGCGAAACGGTCGCAGGACGGTGCCCTGTCCGCGCTGCGACTCCGACCAGTCGAGCAGGCGTGCGCATCCGGTCAGGCCACCTGTACAGGCGGCTAGGCCGCAGATGCCGAGGTATCGGCAGAATTCGCGACGTTCCAAGCTCTCGGCTCCTTGTGTAGGCGGTGCACCGGTGGGCAGGTGTCACGTGGCGTCGCGCGTGCGGCGCCCACCCATCGAGTGCTCGCGCGTTCTGTGCCAACATGTCACACGCTCAGATTCTCGCACGACGTGGCGCAGCATCGCCGGGCGGCAGACTCACACCGCCTCTTGGCCGACCGGATGCGGTAGCCTGCCTGAGAGCCTTCTCCAGCAGCCGGAAGGGGATTCTTTATGAACGATCCGACAGACGAGGCCATGACTCCCACACGCCGAGGATTCGGCAGCGACAACCACGCGGGCGTACATCCAGCTGTACTCGACGCGATCGCGCAAGCGAATGTGGGCCACGTCGAGGCCTACGGGAATGACGCGTTCACGGAGTACGCGCATGCCGTGCTGCGTCGTCACCTGGGCGAAGATGCGCAGATCTCGTTCACGTTCAATGGGACGGGCGCCAACGTCGTCGCGCTGGCGACATTGTGCAGGCCCTGGGAGTCGGTCATCTGTCCCGCGACCGCGCACATCAACACGGACGAATGTGGTGCCCCGGAGCACATCGCGAACATCAAGCTGGTCCCAGTCGATACTCCTGACGGCAAACTCACGCCCGAGCTCGCCCTGCCGCACCTCGTCGGCTTCGACTTCGAGCACCACGCGCAGCCGAGAGTCATCTCGATATCGAACGTGACGGAGCTCGGCGGCGTGTACACGCAAGCCGAATTGCGGGGGCTCGCGAACCTGGCGCACGAGCATGGCATGTTCCTACACGTCGATGGTGCGCGGATCTGCAACGCAGCCGAGGTGCTCGGCGCGCAGCTACGCGCGCTCACAGAAGGCGCGGGCGTGGACGCGCTCTCGCTTGGGGGTACGAAGAACGGCATGCTCGCCGGTGAGGCAGTGGTGCTGTTCGGCGACGCTCGATCGGAGTACCTGCCGTATGTGCGGAAGCAGAGCGGCCAGCTCTCCTCGAAGATGCGCTTCGTATCCGCGCAGTTCATCGCGATGTTCGATGGCGACCTGTGGTTGAGGTGTGCCGGGCACGCGAACGCGATGGCGGCCCGCCTCGCGGCTGGCACGCGCGAGGCGGGGATCAAGATCTCTCGCCCGGTGGACGCGAACGAGGTCTTCGCTATCCTTCCGCGCGAGATCACGCCGGCGCTCATTGAGCGCTTCCGCTTCTACGTCTGGGACGAGGCGCGCAACGAGGTTCGCTGGGTGTGCTCATGGGACACCGCCGAAGAGGACGTCGACGCGCTCGTGGACGCGCTGCGCGCTGCGGGAGCAGGTACCACCTAGGCGAGGACACTCGCGTTCCTCGCTCCTCGCCTCTCGCTCCGAGCTACTTCCCCGTCCCCGAGATCTGGTAGACCGCCCCCCGCAAGTCACAGAGGTAGAGTTCCCCGGCGCTGTCTTCGCCGAAGCTGGCGATGTTGAGCTGCGTCTGCGCGAGCTGCGCGTTGGTCGTCTCGGCGCCGAGCCTGAGGCCCCAGATCCTTCCCGTTCCGAAGTCCCCGTACAGATAGACCCCGGTGAGCGCTGGATTCTTGGAACCCCGGTAGACATACCCGCCCGTCACCGCGTCCCCGGTCGGGTGCGGGTACTCCACGATCGGCATCGTGAAGCGCGAGAGATTGGGCGGCTCAGGGCTGCTGGCCGGGTAGGGGTGGGTGCCTTCGAGGAGATTCCAGCCGAGGTTCTGCCCGCCTGTGCGCGCCGGCAAGTGGTCTATCTCCTCCCACGCGTCTTGTCCGACGTCACCGATCCACAGGTCGCCGCTCTGGCGGTCGAAGGAGAAACGCCAGGGATTGCGCACGCCCATGGCCCAGATCTCGGCACGGTGTCCGGCCTTCCCGACGAACGGGTTGTCTGAGGGGATGCGGTACGGGGCCGCCAAGCTCGGACCGGACCCAGTTTCCCCAACATCGATGCGCAGTATCTTGGCGAGCAACACGTTGGGGTTCTGTCCGTTCTTGTGGGGATCGCCGCCGGAGCCCCCGTCGCCCATTCCGATGTAGAGATAGCCGTCTGGGCCGAAGACGATGCAGCCGCCGTTATGGTTCGCGTAGGGCTGATCGACGAGCAGTACCCGTCGGCGACCCGGTTTACCCGCCGTATCGCTTGCCGGGTCGGCGACCGTGTACCGGACGACGTTCGTGTTCCCCGACGTGTCCGTGTAGTTCACGTAGAAGCGACCGGTCGTCATGAACTGGGGCGAGAATGCGAGTCCGAGCAGCCCCTGCTCGCTTCCGGTGCTGACCTGACCGCTGAGGTCGAGGTAGGACGCCGACAGCAGCCGGCCGTTCTTCACGACGCGTATGCGGCCGGTCTTCTCGACGATGAAGAGGCGCGACGGGTCCCCGGGCGCGTACGTGAGGAAGACGGGCTCGCTCAGGTTCGTCCAGCGGGGAGTGAGACTGAGCGCGATGCGTGACAGAGCGACCGTGGGCGCAGGCGTCGATGTCGGCGTGCTGGTCGGCGTCGGCGTGCCCGACGTGTTCGACGGCGGAACGACCTGTGGGCCCGTTCCACGTGCGCACGCGACCAAGGCCAGGCAGCCGACGAGTGTCATCGTCCACACGGTTGCGCGCAGCAGTGGCGCGTGTACTCTGCGGCAAGGGGTCACCGCAGTTCACACGCCCTTCGCAAGGGATTCGATGACAGAGACCACATCGTCGGCATGCCCCTCGACCTTCACCTTGGGCCACACGTGCGCGACGCGCCCGTCAGGGCCAACGAGGAAGGTGCGCCGCTTGGCCGTGACGCCGAGTACCTCGCGAGCGCCGTAGGCGTCGATGATGGTCTTGTCGGGATCGGGCACGAGGGGGAACGTCAGCCCGAACTTGTCGATAAAGCGTCTCTGAATCTCGGGCTTGTCTGCGCTGACGCCCACGACGAGGGCGTTGAGCGACTCCAGCTTCGCGCGATGCTGCTGGAAGTCGTTTGCCTCGTGCGTTCAACCCGGTGTGTTGGATCTCGGGAAGAAGTAGACGACGACCCACTGGCCACGATGGTCCGAGAGGTCGAATGCCTCGCCCGTGGCCGTCATCGCATGAAGCGCGGGGGCCTGCTCACCGATCGTCAGCATGACCGATTCCGCCATTGAACTCGCCCCTCTCGTGTCGTAGCAATGTCATCTTCACGTGGTATGTACCAATCCGCGCACCGAGCGTGACCGGATCAGGGACCTTGTTCGTAGCCGAGCGACGGTTGCTACCCTACGATGGTGCGCATGCTGTTTCTCGTGGATGGCTACAACGTAACGAAAGGCGACCCGGCGACCTGTACCCTCTCGCTCGAAGCACAGCGCGACGCTCTCGTCGCGCGTCTGAGGACGCGAGGTGCGCGGCTGCTCGGGAGCGGCCGCATCCTGGTCTTCTTCGACGGCGGGACCGGCGTGCCCCACGGCTCAACCGCGTGCTCGGGATCGTATCCGGTCGAGGTGGTCTATCCCCGTGGGGTCTCGGCGGACGATGCCATCGTCGAGCGTGTGACCCGCCATGTTGGAGAGGCAGTATGTATCGTGAGTTCGGACGTGGACCTCGTCGAGCGGGCCCGCGCGCACGCGGGTGCGTCACTTCAGGTCCGCGCTCGCGAGAGCGCGTACGACAGTGCGAAGCCCACGCCGCGGCGGGGCGCGCGGCGTGGGCCTGCGCGTGACACAGGGCTGCCGCCGGGAGCGAATGAGATAACGAGAGAACTCAAGGACTTGTGGCTGGAGAACGAGGAGTGAGATGCCGGGCATCGGCGTCATAGTCAACGTTGCAGCGGTGATCGCGGGCACCATCATCGGACTGCTGTTCGGTGGGCTGATAACCGAGCGTTTGCGTGCGACCGCGTTCAAAGCGATCGGCCTGTCGACGATCGTCATCGGCGCTGGGATGGCCATCGGCGGGTTGACCGACCTCGGAAGGTCCGCGATGGGCGACTATGCGCCGCTCGTGCTCGTCGGTTCGCTCGTTGTGGGCGGGCTGCTCGGCGAAGCGATGCGGATAGAAGCGGGGTTGGAACGGTTCGGCCAGTGGCTGAAGACCTTCGCGCACAGGCTGCCCTTCTTCGAGCCGAATGCCGAGGATGCGAACGGGGAGGGGCACACGCTCGTGGAGGGTTTCGTCACCGCGAGCCTGCTCTTCTGCGTGGGCGCGATGACGGTGCTGGGCTCGATCCAGGACGGCCTCGGCCAACCCTCGACGCTCTACCTCAAGGCCGCGCTGGACGGCGTCGCGGCCATCGTGCTCGCTTCGACGCTCGGAATCGGCGTGGGGCTCTCGATCATTCCCGTGGCCGTCATCCAAGGTGGGATCGCTGCTGGCGCGGGCACGCTGAAACCGATCATTACGCCGGAGGTCATCCACGGCATTCAGGCTGCAGGCGGTGCGCTCATCCTCGGCATCGGGTTCGACCTCGCGGGCATCAAACGCCTGCCTGTCGGCAACCTGTTGCCCGCAATCCTGATTGCCGCTGCTGCGGGATGGTTCCTCGGGTGACGGAAGACGGCCACACAAGCCCGGGGCACCCGGCGGGTCCGACCGGTTCGGCGGACTCGGCACCATCGGCCGATACGGTCGCGGACAGGCTGGCCGGCCACTGCATCGTCTGCAACGCGATGGTCGAGAGACGCGAGGACGGCTCATGCCCCGCCGGACATTCACCTGCGGCTGTCGCGGGAAGCATCGAGCTGGCACCAGGGGAGCCGCTGCCGCGGTTCCCGAAGTTCAACTGGGGAGCGTTCCTCATCCCGCCCATCTGGGGAGTTGCCCACGGCCTGTGGGCAGGCGTCTTCTTCTTGCCGCTGTGGGCGTTCGTGGACAGCGCGATTCGCAGCACGGTGGGAAGGGCGATCTGGATGCAGGTGGTCGCGTGGGGGACACTGGTGGTCACGCTGGCATTCCAGTACGAGTTCGGCCGAACCGCGAACCGTCTCGCGTGGCGGCGGGCCTCGCAGCGGATGACGCTCGACGCCTACGTGCGCCGACAACAGCTGTGGGCAATTGGGGGCGCCGTGACCATCACGGCTCTCGTGGCCTGGATTCTCATCTACCTGTCTCGCTGAAGCTGGCCACTCGGTCCTGACCCGCAGATCGTGATCGTCTCGGCAAGTCCACCCCTCTTGCGCGACGTAGCAGAACAATGTTATGTTACGAACTCCGTAAGAGAGGGAACAGCAGCAAACGGAGGTGATAGACATGAGCGAACCCGAATTGATCTCGAAGAAGGACCTCCTGCAGGAGACGGGGATCTCATACGGTCAGCTGTACCGCTGGAAGCGAAAGGGCCTTATCCCCGAGGAGTGGTTTGTCCGCAAGTCTACGTTCACTGGCCAGGAGACGTTCTTCCCGCGCGACCAGGTGATGGCGCGCATCGAGAAGATCAAGGACCTCAAGGACGAAGACGTCTCGCTCGACTCGATCGCCGAGGCAGTGTCCACGAGTCTCAGTGACACGACTGTCCCGGCCGAGGACGCCGCTAGCCGCGGCATCGTGTCAAAACAGGCTCTCGAGCTGTACGGCGAGGTGTACCCGGGCAAGGACCCGCTTGCGTTCGGCGAGCTGCTGACGGTGTACGTGCTTGACCGGCTGCTGCAGACGGGTGATGTGAGCCTTGACGAAGGCCGGATGCTCGCGCGCGGTCTCGAGGAGACGTACGCGACGTGCGAAGGCAAAGTGTGCGACTTCGTTTTCGTGCGCAAGATGGGGCTCTCGACGTGTTTCATGGTGACGAGTTCGGCCGAGCTGGCATTCGAGAACGGCGCGCGCGTGGTGTGCCGGCTCAGCCTCTCGACGAGCATTGAGGAATTGAAGACCCGAATCCGCTGATGGAGGCGATAGCAGTGGTCAGTACAAACGGCAAGGACGCAAGGATCGCTGGCGAGGGCCAGCTCTCTGGAGGCAACTACGGCGCAGTGACGATCAACGGCGCGGGAAGAATCAAGGGCGACGTGACCGCGAGCACGTTCCGGATCAACGGCGCCGGCAACACGGACGGCACCGTCAAGGCAGACGTGCTTGTCGTCAACGGGAGTGCGAGTTTCGGCCGCGAAGTCCAGGCCGCCGAGATGACCGTCAACGGGGATGCGAGCATCGCCGAAGGTCTGGGCGTTAGCCGGCTCAAGGTCAAGGGTCGCCTGTTCGTCGGCGGCGGACTTGCGGCTCACGATGTCGACATGCGCGGCGAACTCACCGTCACAGGCGACTGTCAGTCGGACACGTTCCTCGCTGAAGGCGCGTTCACCATCGGCGGCTTGCTCAACGCGGAGAACGTCGACATCAGGCTCCATGCACCGTGCAAGGCGCGCGAGATCGGCGGAGAGAAGGTCAGCGTGAAGCAAGGCCGTGGGGTCGCTTCGATCTTCCTCTTCTTTGCGGAGAAGCGTCTGACAGCTGAAAGCATTGAGGCTGACGAGGTCGTGCTCGAGTACGTGACTGCCAAGGTCGTCCGCGGCGCGCACGTGGAGGTCGGCGAGGGCTGCAACATCGAGCTCGTCGAGTACACCGGCGAGTTCAAGCAGGGCCCGGGCGCATCGGTTGCCAGTGCCGTGAAGGTCGAGGCGCCACCAGCCGGGTAGGTCGAGCCGGGGTGGCGTCAGAGGTTCTGGCGCCACCCCGGCGGCACGAACGCCGTCGGACAGACGTCGTTCAGGACACACGCTCCGCACGCCGGCCGTTTGGCGGTACATATGGCGCGACCGTGGGAGATCATGTCGTAGTTCACGCGGTGCCAGTGGTCTCTCGGGAATAGGTCCATGAGGTCGCGTTCGACCTTGTCTTGGTCCTTCTCGGTCGTCAGGCCGAACCGGTGCGCCAGGCGGTAGACGTGCGTATCGACAGCTATGCCTTCGACCTTGCCGAACGCCTCCCCGAGGACGATGTTCGCGGTCTTGCGTGCGACTCCCGCCAGCGAGGTGAGCCCTTCCATCGTGTCCGGGACCTTCCCGTCGAATTCCGCGACGATGCAGCGTGCCGTCGCGATGATGTTCTTGGACTTCTGGTGGTAGAAGCCGAGCGTATGGACGTACCCCTCGACCTCCAACTGATCGGCTCCCGCGAGGTCGGCCGCGGTCGGATAGCGCTCGAACAGCGCGGGCGTTGCCTTGTTCACGCCCACGTCGGTGGTCTGCGCAGAAAGGATCACCGCGATGAGCAGCTGGAACGGATTCTTGAAACGCAGCGCCGCATGCGGATCGCCGTACGCGTCCTCGAGCCGTTGCGCATAGATGGGCGCCAGACGCTCGCGCTCCGCGCGGGAGAGGTCGGGGACCGGCTCGGTGGAGATGCGCGGCGACATGCTGGTGTCCTCTCGGTGCGGCGGGCGTTGGCGTGCGACGGCCGGCGTCGCCAGCCTCGGTAGAACGATACCCGCTCAGGCCGTGCGTGCCTCTTCGGCACTCCGCTCGTAGCGGGCGAGCGCCTGCGTCATGACGAGGAACAGGGCCCACACGATCAGCGCGATCGACCCGACGAGCACGGCGTTCGAAGGGCCGATGCCTTGACCGATCGCCCCGAACAAGAGCCCGGAGATCGGCATGATCCCCATGAACGCGGTGACGAACAGCGCCATCACCCGGCCACGAAGGTGTCCGGGCACCGCCGCTTGGATCGACGTGTTCGCGAGCGAGTTCGTCGTCATAAGCGCCGCGCCTGCGAGCGCCGAGATCACGGCCGTGAGCCACAGGCTGCGCGACAGCGAGAAGGCAAGCAGAGAGATGCCGAACGCCAGCACCGCGATTGGGATCACGACGTTGCGGCGGATGCCTCTCAGGCTCGCTACGCTCAGTGCTCCTACCATAGCTCCGAGACCGTTCGCGGCCATGATGACCGCAACCGCGCGGTTGTAAGGCGCCGTGTTGACGGCAAACCCCAGGGTCCTGTTCACGATCGCGGGCAGGAGCGTCATGTACGGGAAGCCGAAGATCGTCATGATCGCCGTGCTCAGTATCAACAATCCTACGACGCGGTCGTGGGTCGCATATTTCAGTCCGCCAAGCAGCGTCTGAATGGCGCCTTCCCGCTTGCGGCTCGCTCGCATCTCGGGTGTCGGCGCGAACTGCGGACGGATCACCGACAGCGCCGCGATGACGAACAGGAAGCTTGCAGCGTTGATGTAGAACAGCTCGCCCATGCTCGCTCCGGCGACGACGAGAGCGCCCGCGACGAGCGGGCCGATGAGTCTTGACGACTGGAATTGAGCCGAGTTGAGCGCGATGGCATTGAGCAGCGATTCGCGCGGCACGAGGTCAGGTAGCATCGCCTGCCAGGACGGGAACTGCAGCGCGTTGAAGACTCCGGCGATCGCCCCGAGGGTGGCGACCCAGGCCAGCGCAGCCACGGCATGCTCTGATGACAGGTAGCCCAAGCTATAGAGGGCTCCAAGTGCAAGGGCCTGGACGATCAGCACCACCTGTATCCATATCAGGAGCTTTCGGCGGTCGACTCGGTCGGCGATGGCTCCGCCGAGAAGAGCGAGGAACAGTACGGGGATTCCCGAGATGAAGTTGATGAAGCCTAAGTCGAACTCGGATCGCCGCAGAGCGAACACGACGATCCCGAGTGCGTAGTTCTGCATCCACGTGCCGGCGTTGCTCACCAGCGCGCCAGACCAGAACCAGGCGAAGTCACGATTGTGGAACGACTCGAACGTTCTTCCCCGGCGGACGACCTGGGTCGTTGGCCGTGCGACATCGGCCTCGCGTACCTCGAGGTCCAATAGGGCCTCGTTGTTGTCGGTCCTCATGCGGTCGTCCGCTGGGGGTCCGCTTCGCTCGTCCGGCGTCACTCAACCGCCTTCCAAAGATCTCGGTTTGTCCGTTGTTTCACAGAAGGTACCCGGCGACGCGAAAGCTGTTCGACGCAGGGCGAGTCTGCACGTCCGACCAGTCTATTACTCAGCCGCCATTTGCTGCTAGAACGCCGTCCGATCGGCCCTCCTGGTTGACCGGCTCTCACCTCGGGCATAGGCTTCTAGACCCCGCCCGGGCCCGCCCGCGCGGGCTTTCGTGCTGTGCTGGTTGTTCGCTCAGCGGCCGGCAGGCACGAAGCGCAGGCGACACGAACGCGATCCAAGGAGCCAGACCCGCGTGCTCATAGACCGACTCGCACTTTCGCTTCACCATGCCGCCTCGTGGCGGCGCGTACTGGAATTGCTCGGAGAGGGTGGCGACGCCTCATTGGCGGCATCGGGCCTCATCAGGCCAATGCTCGTCGCAACGCTCATGCGCGAGTGGCCGAGGGCGACGCTCGTCGTCATCGCGGGCGAGGAGGCCGCCGAGCGCTTCGCGCGTCAGACCGCGGCATATCTGCCGCAGGAGCAGGTGCTGCGCTTTCCCGAGCGCACGGATCTCCCGTGGGCGGATGTGCCGCCCGACGTCGCCGTCGTGAGCGAGCGCGCTCGCGCGCTGCACGCCCTCTCGAAGGCGCGTCCGGTAGTGGTCGTTGCCTCGGCTCGCGCACTCATGCGGATCGTCCCGCCGCACGGCAGTCACGTGTTCGAGCCGCTGGTGCTCGCCGAAGGCGATGCGCTCGACCTCGAGGAAGCGGTGCAGCGTCTCTCGCGCATGGGCTATGAACGTGAGGACATCGCGAGTCGCCCGGGCGTGTTCGCGATACGCGGAGGCGTATTGGACGTCTATGGCGGCGACGCGACGCACCCCGTCAGGGCGGAGCTCTTCGGAGACGAGATCGAGACGCTGAAGCGATTCGTGCCCTCGACCGGACAGACCATCGGACCCGAGGCGCTCGTCGAGATCTACCCCTGTCGTGAGCTGACGTTGAGTTCGCGAGGCATCGCCGCGCTGGAAATGGCGCTGCGCGACAGAGCACTCAAGGGTGGAGAGGTGGCGCACCACCTCGAGTTGATCCGCGAGGGCATCTACTTCAACGGCATCGAACGGTACATGCCTCTTCTGTACAAGCGACCTGGCGCCGCCGCCGAGTATGCCGACCCGTCGACGATGACGGTCGTGATCGAGCCGCGATCGCTGTTCGACGACGCGGCGCGGCGCTACGACGAACTCGAAGGCCTGGCGAAGTTCGCGAACTGTCGGATGGAGGGACTCTACCTCGCACCTGCGGCGCTCGACTTCGGCGAGCACCAGCGAGTGACCTTCCTGTCGCTGCTGCGCGCGGGCGCGGGCGTAGACGGCGAACTCTCGGCGCGCCGCCCCGAGGTCTCTGGCGGCGAAGAGCGCTTCGTCGGCGGCGTGCGCTCCCTCATGGCGAGCGGCCACGGCGTCGCACTGGCCGTGCCCGATCGCCGTGCACGCGCGCGCGTGGGCGATGCCCTCGCCGCCCTCGGCGTTCCCACCGAAGTCGAGCGGGATCACGTGACGGAAGGTGAGGCGGTCCGGACCGGCGCGCTCACTGCCGATGTCGTTCCGCTCACCGATGTCGACGTCCCGTCCGGATACGTCATTCCGGATGCGCGGCTCGCGGTGGTGAGCATCGACGACGTCTACCCGCGCAGCGCGATCAGGCGCCGCGCGCGCGACATCGACCCGACCCGCCTCACGTTCGCATTCGCTCCCGGCGACTACGTCGTGCACGCAACCCACGGCATCGCGCTCTTCAAGGAGATGGTGCGCCAGGAGGTCCTCGGCGTTGAGCGGGACTACCTGCTCCTGGAGTACGCCAAGGGCGACAAGCTCTACGTGCCGGTGGAGCAGCTGGACAGGGTCACGAAGTACGTCGGGCCCGAGGGTTCGGCGCCGAGAGTGACGCGGCTGAACACGGCCGACTGGTCGCGCGCCACGAAGAAGGCGCGCAGCGCCGCCCGCAAGCTCGCATTCGACCTCGTGGACCTCTACGCTCGGCGCGCCACCGTGGCGGGGCACGCGTACAAGCCGGACTCGCCCTGGCAGATGGAGATGGAGGCGGCCTTCCCCTTCGAGGAAACGCCGGACCAGCTCGCCGCCATAGCCGACGTGAAGGCCGACATGGAATCCGACACTCCCATGGACCGGCTCATCTGCGGGGACGTGGGGTACGGCAAGACCGAGGTCGCGATACGCGCGGCATTCAAGACCACGCAGGACGGGATGCAGGTCATGGTCCTATGCCCGACGACGATTCTGGCCCAACAGCACTTCACGACCTTCTCGGAGCGGTACGCCGCCTTCCCGGTCAGGGTCGAGGTCCTTTCCCGGTTCCGCTCCCCGGCACAGCAGAAGGAAGCCCTCGAGGGGTTCGCGAGCGGCGCCGTCGACGTGCTCATAGGCACGCATCGGTTGCTCTCAGCGGACGTCACGCCGAAGAAGCTCGGACTCGTGGTCATCGACGAGGAACAGCGCTTCGGCGTAGAGCACAAGGAACACCTCAAGAACCTGCGAGAGCAGGTGGACGTGCTCACGCTGACCGCAACGCCGATTCCCAGAACGCTCCAGATGTCGCTTTCGGGCGTGCGCGACATGAGCGTCATCGACACGCCGCCCCCCAATCGCTTTCCCGTCCAGGTGCACGTGGGTGAGTACGACGCGGACGTCGTGAGCGGGGCCATCCGTCGCGAGCTCGAACGGGGCGGTCAGGTCTACTTCGTGAGCAACAGGGTCAGATCGATCGACGAGGCGGTCAGGCGGGTGACGGACGCGGCGCCGGAGGCGCGCGTCGCTGTGGGCCATGGGCAGCTTTCCGAGCACCAGCTCGAACGCGTCATGGAGTCCTTCTCGGCGGGTGAGATCGACGTGCTTGTCGCGACGACCATCATCGAGAGCGGCATCGACAACCCCCACACGAACACGCTGGTCATCGAGGATTCACAGCGACTGGGGCTCGCTCAGCTCTACCAACTCAAGGGTAGGGTCGGCCGGAGTCATGTGAAGGCGTACGCGTACTTCATGTTCCCGCGCGCCAGCACGCTTACCGAGCAAGCTGTCGAGCGGTTGACGGCCCTCCGCGACCACGTCGAGCTGGGCAGCGGCATCAAGATCGCGATGCGTGACCTCGAGATCCGCGGCGCAGGCTCGCTTCTCGGGGCCGAGCAGTCCGGCAATGTTGCTGCGGTCGGCTTCGACCTCTACGCGCAGATGCTGCAGGAGGCCGTGGTCGAGGCCCGTGGGGAGCCGCAGATTGCGTTCCCCGAGGTTCGCGTCGACCTTCCGTTGGCGGCGTTCCTTCCCGAGGAGTACGTCTCCGACGTGGACGAGAGGGTGCGCTTCTATCGTCGGTTCGCGGGCTCGCCGTCGATCGAGGCGGTCGATCGCGTTGCCGACGAGTTGAAGGACGCGTTCGGCGCCCCGCCACCACCGGCGCGCAACTTGGTCAACGTCGCACGGATCAAGGCGCGCGCGGCCGACGCGGGTGTGACGAGCGTCACACTTGTCCGCAAGAGGCTCGTCTTCGCGCCAGTCGAGCTCACTGACGCACAGCGAGGGGTGGTCGCCGCGCGCGGGGCCGTCTACCAGGAGCGCGAGCGCAAACTCGCTGTCCCGCTGGACTATGAAGCTTCTGTGACAGAGGAAGCTCTTGGCGTGCTGGATGCTATACTCACCGCCGAATAAGCCCAGAACGTTCCGGAGGAACCCTATGAAGTCCGCCAGGATTCTTGGCGTGGTCGCAGTTGTGCTGGCCCTCGCATTCGTCGCGACGGGTTGCTCGTCGAACAAGGATGTCGCAGCGAAGGTCAACGGCGAGAAGATCATGATCGCCGCGGTGAACGAGCAGGTCGACCAAATCAAGGAGCAGTACCCGACCATGTTCACGGGCACCGACGGCGAGGGCCGTCTTCTGGACTACAAGCAGAGCGTTCTGGACAACCTGATCAACCTGGCGCTCGTCGAGCAGGCCGCCAAGGAAGAGGGCGTCAATGTCACGGACGCAGACGTCCAGGCGCGACTGAAGGCACTCAAAGACCAGTTCAAGGATAAGGATGCGTTCCAGCAGGCGCTCACCTCGGCGGGGATGACCGAGGCGACCCTGGCGCAGAGCCTGCGCGAGCAGATGGTCAGGGAGAAGATCATCGCCATGATCTCCAAGGACATCGCCGCGCCGACGGAGGCCGAGATCAAGGCCTACTACGACGACGACGCCAACCAGGCGCAGTTCCAGGTCGCAGCGGCGACGCGCGCGTCCCACATCGTCTTCGCGGCCGCCGACAAGGCAACGGGGGAGAAGGTGCTCGCGCAGATCAGAGGCGGCGCCGACTTCGCGACGATGGCAGAGCAGTCCTCCATCGACACTGGCACGGCATCGAAGGGCGGAGACCTGGGCTACCCGGTGACGCCGTACCTGCCCGAGTTCGCTGCGGCCCTGAACAAGCTGAAGGTCGGACAGGTCTCTGGACTCGTGCAGACCGCGAGCGGCTGGGAGATCATCAAGGCGACGGAGCGTCGCAAGGCCAGCACCAAGACGCTGGCGGAGGCCAAGTCGCAGATCGAGCAGATCCTCGTCCAGCAGCAGAAGGCCGACACCTACCAGAAGTACATTCTGGACCTGCGCAAGAAGGCCAAGATCGAGATTCTTCTGCCCGAGCTCAAGGCAACCCAGGGCAGCACCAACACCACGTCGAGCAAGTAGCCGGGCGCGCGCCGGCCTGCCACGGGTGGAGAGCAGCGCAGACAGCCCCACGCCGTTTGGCGAGTTCGTGCGCGTGATCGCGATCCTCAGAGGCCCCGACGGGTGTCCCTGGGACCGTGTGCAGACGCACCAGAGCCTGCGCAAGAACATCATCGAAGAGGCCTACGAGACCGTCGCGGCCATCGAGGCAGACAACGACGCCGAACTCGCCGAAGAGCTCGGCGACGTGCTTCTGCAGGTGGTTCTCCACGCGCAGATCGCCGCCGACGAGGGCCGCTTCGACATCGACGACGTCGCAGGCGGCATCACGGCGAAGATCCGACACCGGCATCCCCACATCTTCGGCGAGGCTCAAGCGGACACGCCTGACGAGGTGCTGGCGAACTGGGACAGGATCAAGCATGCCGAGAAGTCCGAGAAGGGGCACGGCGCCCTCGACGGCATCCCCCACGCGCTGCCCGCGCTCATGTACGCGCAGAAGATCTCGCGCAAGGCGGTTGCGGTAGGCTTCGAGTGGGAGACCCTCGAGGATGTGTGGGACAAAGTCCACGAGGAGATCGACGAGCTCAAGGCGACGGAGCCTGGCAGCGCCGAGGCGGTCGATGAGATCGGCGATGTGCTCTTCACGGTCGTGAACCTGGCGCGCAAGCAGGGGATCGATGCCGAGATGGCACTTCGGCAGACGTGTGAGAAGTTCCGCGCCCGGTGGGCCGACATGGAGACGTCGGCAGCCGACATGGGGCGGCCGATGTCAGAGCTCTCGCTCGACGAGATGGAGTCGCTCTGGCAACAGGCCAAGGAGAGGGAGGAGCCACGTTGAGCACGATCATGAGCGTCTACGGCAGAGAGGTCCTCGACTCGAGAGGCAACCCCACCGTTGAAGTGGAAGTCATGCTCGACGACGGCTCGTTCGGACACGCGATCGTGCCTTCCGGAGCGTCGACCGGCGCCTTTGAAGCGGTCGAGCTCCGTGACGGCGACAAGGGCCGCTACCTCGGCAAGGGCGTGCTCACGGCGGTCGACAACGTGAACGAGATCATTGCTCCCGAGTGCATCGGAATGGACGCTACCGACCAGCGGGCCATCGACATGGCTCTCGTGGCTTTGGACGGGACCCCCAACAAAGCCAGGCTCGGCGCCAATGCCATCCTGGGCACCTCGCTCGCGGTCGCCAAGGCTGCAGCCGAGTCGACCGAGCTGACGCTCTACTCCTACGTCGGAGGGGCGAACGCCCACACATTGCCCGTGCCGATGATGAACATCCTCAACGGCGGTGCGCACGCGGACAACAACGTGGACCTGCAGGAGTTCATGATCATGCCGGTCGGGGCGTCCAGCTTCGCCGAGGGTCTGCGCTGGTGCGCCGAGATCTACCACACGCTGAAGAAGGTGCTGGTCGAGCGCGGACTCGCGGCCGGCGTCGGGGACGAGGGCGGCTTCGCACCCAACCTCAGCAGCAACGAAGAGGCCCTCCAGGTCATCGTCGATGCCGTCGGCAAGGCGGGATACGCGCTCGGGGATCAGATCCGCTTCGCTCTCGATCCCGCGTCCACCGAGTTCTACGATGCGGAGCGCGGGGTCTACGTCCTGGAGGGCGAGGGACGCGAGCTCACGTCGGCGGAGATGGTCGACTACTACGCGGGCCTCGTGGACCGCTACCCTATCGTGTCGATCGAAGACGGCATGGCCGAGGACGACTGGGACGGCTGGAAGATGATCACCGAGAAGCTGGGCGGCCGCATCCAGCTCGTCGGCGACGACCTCTTCGTCACCAATACCGAGCGGCTCGCAAAAGGTATCTCGATGGGCGTTGCCAACTCGATCCTCATCAAGCTCAACCAGATCGGCTCGCTCACCGAGACACTCGAGGCAATCGAGATGGCGAAGCGCGCTGGCTACACCTGCGTGATCTCGCACCGGTCGGGCGAGACCGAGGACACGACGATCGCGGACGTGGCGGTCGCCGTGAACGCGGGCCAGATAAAGACGGGTGCCCCTGCGCGCAGCGATCGCGTCGCGAAGTACAACCGGCTGCTGAGGATCGAAGAGGAGCTTTCCGACTCGGGAGTCTTCCCGGGGATGGACGCGTTCTACCAGCTGCGCTAGCCGTCCCAAACCGCAATCTCGCAGGCCGAGGGCCTGCTTGTGCTATCATCCGTGGCGGCGCTTCGGCGTTTGACAATCGCTGGCCTTCTCACAGGACCACACTCGATGACATCGAGCAGTAAGCAGCACGGGGCTTCAGCGAAACGTCGGTCGGCCTCCCCTGGAGGCTCGAGCCGGTCGTCCTCCTCGCGCTCCCACTCGAAGACTCCGCGCACACGTGCGTCCGCACCCGCGCGCACCCGCCGCCCGTCCGCACTCTCATCCGTGCGCGCGTGGCTCGCGTCCCTCTCTCGTCCGCTTCTCGTGCTCCTGCTTCTAGCGGCCTTTGCGGCGACGGCCTGGTCGTTCTACCCGGTCGCGCGCGTCCAGTATCGCGAGGAGCGCGCGTACGCTCAGCTGAAAGCCGAGTACGACAGCGTGCAGGCTCGTAATGCGCGCCTGAAGAAACAGGTCGCGCGCCTCCAAACGAGTGCGGGAGTGGAAGATGAAGCTCGCGAGGATGGCCTCGTCCTGCCGGGCGAGCATCCCGTTGTCGTCACCGATAAGAGCCGGCCCGCCACGCAAGCCATCGCGCAGAAGGACTTCCAAGTCGAGCCCGAGCAGCAGGTGGAGGCGGCGCAAGGCCCTTGGACGCCCGTTCTGGACTTCATCTTCGGCGTGCAGGAGTAGTCGCCTTGGAGGGTGCGAGCACCTCGGCAGATGACGCAGATGGCGCCGGGCTTCCAGATGTGGCGGAGAGGTGCCTTGTGGCGCGCCAGATCGGCCGCGCTCCGCGGGAGCCGTGGCGAGTCGCCGTGCGCTGCCAGTGGGGTCGTCCGAGTGCGATCGCGTCGCCGTCGCGACTTGCCGATGGCACGCCGTTTCCCACGCTGTTCTGGCTCACGTGTCCCTGGCTCATCGAGTCCGTGGGCGCGCTGGAGTCGGCGGGGCTGCTCGCAGAGTGGAACGAGCGGACCGGTTCGGACGTGGATCTCGCGGCGCAGCTGGATGCGACCGACATCGCGCTCCGTGAGCTGAGAGCCGACGAGTCCGGCGGCGAGGACGCGTGCGCCTCAGTGGGCGTGGCCGGGCAGCGCGACCCCGCACGCGTCAAGTGCTTGCACGCACACGTCGCGCTCACGCTTGTGGGGATCGCCGACCCGGTGGGCGAGGAGACGCTTGCGCTGGTGGGTATGTCCTGCGCGAACGACGCGTGTGCCGACATCGCGGAAGCGGCGGCCACTTTGTCGAACACGGATCAAGGCTAGGAGCAGCGATGCGCATTGCCGCGATCGACATCGGGACCGTCACGACGCGCCTGCTCGTGGCGGACGTCACCACCGACGGCGTTCGAGAGATCGAGCGCTCTACCGACATCACGCACCTCGGCGAGATGCTGACAGCGACGGGGCGGCTCGACGATGCTGCAATGCGTCGCGTTGGGGAGACGATCGGCCGCTATGCGTCGCGCATCGCCGACCTGGGCGCAGAGCGAACGGCTGCGTATGCGACGTCGGCATCACGCGACGCCGCGAACGCCGATGTATTCCTCGAGTTGCTGGAGCGCAGCGGCGTGAGGCCCGAGATCGTGACGGGCGCGACCGAGGCGCGGCTGGCCTTCACGGGAGCGACCTACGAACTCGACGGGGAAGGAATCCTCGTCGCCGACCTGGGCGGCGGCTCGACGGAGCTCATCCTGGGCAGCGTGACTACCGAAGACGGCGAGCGGGTGCGCGATATCGAGGCCTCGAGGTCCATCGACGTCGGCTCGAAGCGCGTCACCGAGCTCTTCTTGCCGAGTGACCCCCCGAAGACGCATGAACTCGAGGAGGCGCGCGCCTTCGTCGTCGGAGAGCTTCGACCGTACTTCGACGGCCTGCGCTCCAAGCCGAGCGAGGCTGTCTCACTCGCCGGAACCGCCACGACGCTCTCGGCGATCAAGCAGGAGCTGGCGTTGTACGACCCCATCCTCGTGCACAACTCCTGCCTAACGGGTTCGGACCTCTCGGACATGCTCGAGATGCTCGCCGCGCTTCCGCTCGAGAAGCGCATGGAAGTCGTCGGACTCGATCCTGGCCGTGCGCCCGTCATCGTCGGGGGGACCCTCATCCTGGAAGCCGTCATCGCTCTGGCCGGCCTCGATTCGACGCTCGTGAGCGAGCACGACATACTCTATGGAATACTGCTCGAGACGTACGCCGACGCCGTGTGCTGAGGCGCTGCGGGCAGGCGATCGGTGCGGCGGTGTATCCGAATTGGCACAGGAGGGGGCCTTAAAAGCCTCTGGCCGAAAGGCCATGTGGGTTCGAATCCCACCACCGCTACCAGCAGTTCAACGAGCCGCTCCATGATGAGAGGCGCGGCCCGTGCGCAAGTGGGATCTCGAGTCGAGAGGAGGCGGACGACCCTATGAGTGAACTCGGAAAAGGCGAGCGCATCCGGCTCACGCAGCTCTCCACCAAGTCGGGTTGAGCCGCCAAATGGGGTCCGGCGGACCTCAAAGCGGTACTCGACAAGATAGCCCCCGGGCAGGCCACCGATCTCATCGTCGGCTACGAGACGAGCGACGACGCGGCGGTGTACCGCCTTTCCGACGACATGGCGGCGCTCCTGACCGTCGATTTCTTCACGCCCATCGTCGACGACCCCTACGACTTCGGTCGGATCACAGCGGCCAACGCCCTCTCTGACATCTACGCCATGGGAGGCCGTCCGCTGGCGGCCATGAACCTGCTCGCGTTTCCCTGCGATATGGGCGCCGACATCGTCGGAGAGGTCGTTCGGGGCGGCGCCGATAAGGTCGCCGAGGCCGGTGCCGTGATCGTCGGCGGGCACACCATCGACGACAGGGAGCCCAAGTACGGGCTCGCGGTGTTCGGCACCGTGCATCCCGAGCGTGTGGTTCGCAACGCGGGCGCACGGCCAGGTGACGTCCTGTTCCTGACCAAGCCGCTCGGCACCGGCATCTTCGGGACCGCGCTCAAGAACGGGCTCGAGACCGAGGAGGGTGCGCGCGAAGTCATCGAGTCGATGGCCACGCTGAACCGCGAGGCCGCCGAAGCCATGACCGAGGTCGGCGTTCGCGCCGCCACGGACGTGACGGGGTTCGGCATCCTGGGGCACCTGCACGAGATGCTGGAGGCAAGCGGTGCCGCCGGCGAACTCCACCTGGCGTCGGTGCCGATCTTCGACCGGGCGCTCGACTACGCGGCCGCGGGCACCGTTCCGGGACGCACGGCGGACGTGATCGCGTTCTGTCAGCCGTTCACGACCTGGTCGGCCGAAGATTTCGACCCGGAAGTCTGGATGCGCGTCCTGTGCGATCCGCAGACGAGCGGCGGGTTGCTCATGAGTGTCCCCGAGGAGTCCGCCGAGGAGATGCGTGTGGCGCTCTCGGGGCGGGGCGTTCTGTCGTGCGTCGTCGGGAGAGTGACGACGGGCGAGGCCGGGGCGATCGTCGTCCGCTAGCCGGTGAGCGGGTCAGGCACCGTTCGACACCCGCGGCCACCTAGCGTCCCGCGCCGGCTGCGATGCTCGCGAGCAGTACGAGCAGCACGATCAGGATCACCGCGACGTTGAAGCTCATATCGCGTGCGTAGCGTTGGATCTGGTGGCGAGTGGCGATGATGGTGCCGGCTTCGAGATGCTCGGCGAACAGCCAGCTTGAACGCTCTTGCGTGAGCGCAGCCACGACGAAACGCGCGATCTCGGCAATCCACCTGGCCGCGAACTCGAGGCGCCCAAGGCCGCGCTCCTCCCACTCCCTGAATGCCGCCGACACGGGCAAGCCGCCGGCGGCGTCGCGTAGCCTGCGATCGAAGCGCTCCTCACTGAGTATGCGGTTCACGGATGCCGCGATGGCTCGGGTCACGTTCTCGCCGCGCATTCGCTTCTCAGCGAGTTCGAGGGCGGCGTCTGCGACCGGCTGCCGGAACACGCGCACTTCGTCGACCACGTCGTCGAAGCCCTCGCGAACGGCGTCGATCTCCCCCGTGCGGACCATGTCGGACAGGACGCCCATGCGTTCAGTGCGAAGGCGCGTGCTCATGTAAGAGGCGATGTCGCGGACGGCCTGGAGCGTCGCCGTGCGAGTGGCCGGTTCGACGTGGGGCCGGGCATGGAGGTGATCGGCGCTTTCGCTGACCGCCGTTCGCACGGTGGACTGCCGCTCGCGTTCGAGAACGATGTAGGCGTGTTGAATGAAGTGCTGGTGCCTCGGCCCGGCCGCACCGGTCGACAGGGTCACCGTGAATCGCTGCCAACTGCGATGCGCGCGGGCCCACTCCGAGGCATAGCCCACCCGAAGCGAGCGCAGCCAGCGCGAGACCGCCGCGAGATAGCGTTCGTACCACTCCGCTATCCATCTGGGCGCGCCGCGGACGAGACCGGATCGGAGGAAGCGCGAGACGGCTGCGAGGTAGCGTTCGTACGACACGTCGACCTGTCGGCACGTCGTCACGAACCCGCGGGCGAACCTGCCGTACCAGTAGTCGACACCGAACCATGCCGGTGCTCGCAGGTGGAAGAGGCCGAACCTCATACCCACGATGAAGATCACGATCCCGATGGCGAACGCCGTCGCCGCCGCCATGAGGTCGGCTGGACTGAGGAAGAGCACGTTGATGTAGTGCTCGAGCAGCTCGGAGCTCAGCCCCCAGGCGTGCAGACCGGGCGCGATCACTCCCTCGAGCAGCAGCTGAGGCCGCAGGCCGAGCAAGATGATGAACGCCGCCAGCAGGCCCATCGCGGTGAGCATTCTGGGTGGAGCATCGGTGACCTCCGGGCCGTATTCGCGCTTGGGCGTGCCGAGGAACGTGAACCCGATGAGCTTGATGAACGAGCACACGGTGCCACCACACGTCACGATGTAGACCTTCTCGGCGAGACTGAGCGACCAGAGTTCGTGGAACTCGTACGCCTCCACCAGTGAATGGTGGATGAGGCACTTGCTCACGAACCCGTTGAAGAGCGGCACGCCGGTGATGCCAGCCGCGGCGATGAGCATGAACACGAACGTGATCGGCATCTTGCGCCACAGCCCGCCCAGCTTGTACATGTCGAGCTCGCCCGTGCGGTAGGCGACAACACCGACGCCGAGGAACAGGCACGCCTTGAAGAGCGCGTGGTTGACGACGTGGTAGAGCCCGCCCGCAACACCCATCGCTCCTTCCATGCCGAGATAGCCGGCCGCTCCGATGCCCGCGAGGATGAAGCCCATCTGGCTCACGCTGTGGTAGGCGAGCATGCGCTTGGAGTTGCTCTGCCCGAGCGCGAGGATCACCCCGACAGCCATGGTCGCGATACCGAGCCACAGCACCACAAGCCCGAACGAACTCGTCAGTCGCCACAGCTCCTCCTCGCCACTCTCGAGCAGTCCCGGCCGGAAGAGCGCGGTCACCGTGCGGAAGATGCCGTAGGCGCCGGCCTTGATCATGACGCCGGACAGGAGCGCGCTCGCCGGTGACGGAGCAACCGGGTGCGCGTCCGGAAGCCAGACGTGCACGGGCAGCATGCCCGCTTTGACCCCGAAACCGAGGATCAGCAGGCCGAACGTGACCCACCGGAGCGTCTCCGTGCTCTGTTCGAGCGGCAGTGGCGCGATCAGACCGGAGCCACCGAGAGCGTAGGTGAGGAAGATGCCGCCGATGAGTGCGAAACCGCCGAGAACGGTCATCCACGCGTATTTGATGGCCGCGCGCTTCGCCTGATCGGTCTCCGTGTGGATGACGAGCAGGAACGCCACGAGCCCGAGCACTTCGAAGAACACGTATAGCGTGACGAGGTCGGCCGCGAGCACTACCCCGAGATTCGCCGCGAGCAGGACGAGGGACGCGGTTTGGAAACGATCCCGCGCATGTTCGTCTCGCATGTAGTCGAGCGAGTAGAGCGTGGCGCAGAACCAGACGAACGACGTGAAGAGCGCGAAGAGCATCCCGTAGGAGTCGACGGTGAAGTTCAGAGTGCCGAGGACCGCGGGAATCGTGCAGCCGATCCTGTGCTCGGCGCCAATGAGCGGCACGAGTGCTGCCGATCCGAGCACGGTGACGCCAGTCGCGAAGAGCAGGAAGGCGTTCCGGGCGTCCTCGCGCCACCGTCCGAGGGGCCGCACCAACAACGCGCACGCGAGCGGCCAGAGCACGAGCAGCGCCGGCAGCGGGCTGTACGCGATGTGGGCGGCGTCCTCCACTGCAGCCTCGCTTCCCTATGGGAAGAAGGTCTGGGCGGCCTGCCGCGCGAGCGACAGCGGCAGGCCTGGCACGGCGGCCGCCAGTCCGAGGACGACCACGAGCGTCGCGCCCAGGATCACGGGCACGAGCATCGACCAGGGCGCCTCACGTCTGCTGGTGTCTCCCTCGGTCACGGCGTCGGAAGACTTCTTGAAGTACGCGACGTAGACGATCGGCAGCAGGTAGATCGCGGCGAGCAAAGCGCCGCCGATGAGAACAATCAGGTAGAGGGGTTGATCGACGTGGAGCATGCCGAGGCCTAGGTACCACTTGCTCACGAACCCTGCGAGCGGAGGGGTGCCGATCATCCCGAGCGTCGCGACGGTGAACGCCGCCATCGTCACCGGCATTCGTCGTGCGGCACCATTCATCTCGCTGACATTGCGTATGCCCGCCCGCTTGATGAGCAGGCCGGCGCACAGGAAGAGCGTGCCCTTCATGAACGCGTGGTTGCTGATGTGTACGAGAGCGCCCGTCGTGGCTTCGGACCCGAGGAGCGCGATGCCCAGGATGACGTAGCCCATCTGGCTGATCGTCGAGTACGCGAGTCTCCGCTTGAGGTTGTCCTGGTTGATGGCCAGCACGGCCGCGAAGATGACCGTCAGCGACGCGATCCCTGCCAGATAGGGCGCCACACCCAGCTCGCGCACGAGTTCCACGCCGAAGACCTGCAAGATGACGCGCGCGATGCCGAATGTCCCTGCCGCGACCATGACGCCCGACAGCACCGCCGAGAACGGCGCCGGAGCCGCGGGGTGCGCGTCAGGCACCCACCCGTGCAGCGGCACCAGCGCGGCCTTCACGCCGAAGCCGGCCATGAAGCACCAGAAGATCACCATCAGCTGCGTTCGGTCTATCTCGGTCGACAGCATGCCTCCGACCGCGAACGCATGCTCGCCGGCAACGAAGAACGTGAACACGATGGCGAGCAGAACCAGGCTGCCCCCGATGAGAATGTAGACGATGTACTTGGTGCCGGCTGCCATCGCCTCGGGGGTCTCCTCGTGTACCACGAGAGGGTACGTGAGGATAGAGAACAGCTCGTAGAAGATGAGGAACGTGAGCAGGTTGCCGGCGTAGGCCACGCCCATCGTCCAGCCCAGACAAAGCATGAAGAACGAGTAGTAGCGCCCGAGCCGGTGTTCGTCTGCCATGTAGCCCACGGAGTAGATGAGGGCCAGGAGCCACAGGCACGCCACCGTCGCGCCGAAGAGCGCCCCCAGAGCGTCGACGCGCAGGTGCATCCAGATGTCGGGTGTGAGTTGAAGCAGATACGTCTCGTAGGTCTTGCCGTCGAGTATGCCGGGAACGAGGGACAACGCGAGTCCGGCCGTCGCGATGCAGATTACGGTCAGCCCGATGGCGCGTGCCCGAGACGAGATGCGCCCGAGGGGCAGGACGAGCGCGCCGCCGACAAGAGGCAGGAGGACCGCGAGTGGCGGGACTATCGAGGCGACGAGCGTGGTCTCCATAGCGTCAACTCCTCACATGCCGAACACAAAGCGCACGGCCGCCTCGGCAAGCGAGAACGGCATGGCCGGCACGTTCGTGGTCGTGCCGAGCAAGATCACGTAGGCGGCGCAAACGAGCGTGGGCACGAGCAGCATCGCGGGCGCCTCGTCCACGTGCATGGAAATACCGGGCGGCGCCTTGAAGAAGGCGAGGTAGACGATCGGCAGCCAGTAGGCCGCGTTGAGCAGCGAGCTCGTGACCATCACGAGCACGAACCACCAAGCGTCAGCCTGGAGCGCGCCGAGCGTGAGGTACCACTTCGTGACGAAGCCCGCGAAGAGGGGCACGCCGATGAAGCTCAGAGAGGCCACGGTGAACGCCCCCATCGTCCACGGCATGCGGTAGCCGATGCCCGCCAGCTCGTGCACGTTGGTCTTGCCCGTCTTGCGCTGGATCGCGCCGGCGACGAAGAACATCGTGATCTTGGCGAACGCTTGGTTCGCGATGTGCACGATGGCAGCTGTCGCTGCGTACGGCGTGAGAAGGGCTGCCCCGAGCACGATGTAGGACATCTGGCTGACCGTCGAGAACGCGAGGCGTCTCTTCAAGTTGTCCTGGAACAGTGCTACGAGCGATGCAGCGATGATCGTGAATGCGGCAACCCACGCGAGCACGTTGGCGAACCCGATCTCGCGCAACAGGGTGACTCCGAACACACAGTAGATCGTGCGCAGGATGCCAAACGCGCCGGCCTTCACGACGGCCACGGCGTGCAGCAGCGCGCTCACGGGCGTGGGAGCGATCATCGCCGTCGGCAACCAGCCGTGCAGTGGCATGATGGCCGCCTTCACGCCGAATCCGGCAACCAGCAGCACGAAGATGAGCGCGAGGTTGGCGGTCCCCATGCCGGCGTTGAGTACGCCCGGTTGCCCCAGGGTGAGCGTGCCGGCCGTGTTGTAGATGAGAATCGTCCCGATGAGTACGAGCGCGCCCCCGATGAGCGTGTAGGTCAGGTACTTGCGGCCTGCCTTGAGTGCGTCCGGCGTCTCGTCGTGGATGACAAGCGGATACGTGCATATGGTGAGCATCTCGTAGAAGAGGAAGAGCGTGATGAGGTTCGCGGCGAAGGCGATGCCGACGGTCGTCGACACGCACAGCGCGAAGAACCCGAAGAAGCGGACCGGGTGCTCCTCGCCGCTCATATAGCGGATTGCGTAGACGGCCGTGAACACCCACAGCGTGGAGGTCACCAGCGCGAAGAACATGCCGAGCGCGTCCGCTCGGAATCCAAGCCCGATGCCGGGTGTGAAGTCGACGAGGTTCCAGACGTAGACGGTGCCTCGAAGAGAACCGGGGAGCATGGACAAGACGACCACGAAGTGTAGCGTCGCGGCACCAAGGCTCCAGAACGCACGCCAGAATGCACTCTTGCCGAGGAGGAACACGAGACCGGCGCACGCGAAGGAGATCGCCGGCGCGAGCATCGGTCTGATGTCGACGACTTCCATCTCATCCTCCCAAGGGCGCGAGCAGGCGCACCACTCCGGGCTCGATGAAGCTCAAGGGGACGCGGCCGAGGATGCCCATGATCAGACACAGCGCGGCGAGCACGAGGATGGGCACGAGCATGCTGGCAGGGGCTTCGTGGGCCCCGAGCACTTCAGCGTGGACGGGGGCCTGGAAGTAGAACGCGTTCACCATGCGGATGTAGTAGATGAAGATGAACAGCGCGCCGAACACGAGGGCGAAGCCGAAGAACGGCTGTCCTGCCTGGAACGCCCCAAGAGCGATGTACCACTTGCACAGAAAGCCCGCCGTGGGTGGTATGCCGACGATAGAGATCGCGCCGACCGAGATCGCCGCCGTGGTGAGTGGCATCGAGCGCCCGATTCCCCTGAGGTCGGTGAGCGTGCGGTAGCCGGTCCGGTAGATGAACGCGCCGGCGGCCAGGAAGAGCGTGGCCTTGATGAGCGCGTGGTTGAAGACGTGGACGCTTGCGCCGATCACCGCGTACTGCGACGCGAGGCCGAGACCCATGACGATGTAGCCGATGTTCGAGATCGTGGAGTACGCCAGCATCAGCTTGATGTCGTCTTGGAAGATGGCGAAGAACGCCCCCATGACGATCGAGATCGCGCCGAGCCACACGAGTACAAGATTGAGCGTCGACAGGTCGAGGACTCCGGCACCGTAGTAGATCTGGTAGACCCGCAGCATGCCGATGATGCCGACTTTGACAACGAGTGCGGAGAGCACGGCGCTCACCGGGCTGGGGGCGATGGCGTGTGCATCCGGCAGCCAGATGTGGAGCGGGAAGAGCGCCGCCTTGACCATGAAGCCGACCGTGAGCATGGCCAGAGCGAGCACCACCGGCGCCGTCCCGCCCACCGAGCGGAGGCGCGCCGCGACGTCGGCCATGTTCAGAGTCCCCGTGACGGCGTATAGAAGGCCGATCGAGAACAGGACCGCAAGCGACGAGATTGCTCCAAGGAGCAGGTACTTGAATGCGGCCATCGCTGCCGTCGGCTCGCCACTCACCGCGACCAAGGCGTATGCGGAAAGCGACAGCACTTCCATGAAGACGAAGAGGTTGAACAGGTCGCCGGTGATCGCGAAGCCGAGCATCCCGCCGAGGTTCAACAGCAGCAGCGCGTAGTAGTAGGGGATTCGCTGCTTGGGCAGTTCCCTGAGCCACTCCATGTACCGGACCGAGTAGAGCACCGCAAGCCAGCCGATGAGGCAGATCACACTGGCCACCGCGCTGAACTCGTCGAAGCGAAACTCGATGCCCAGCGGCGGCGTCCAACCGCCGAGCGGGTAGGAGAACGGCCCCTCACGCGCCACGCGCAGAATGAGCTGGAGTGCCGCGAATGACGTCACGGTCATGACCGCCAGCGCCCACCACGGTGCGACGCGTCGGTCGCGCAGCGAGACGGCAGGCGTGAGCACCGCACCCACGAGCGGTGCAACCACGACGATGACGAGCCAGTGGGGCCAGGTCGTCAGCTACTCCATCTCCCTCAGCTCGTCGGCTTCGATGGTGCCGTTGCGCTGGTAGATCCGGATGATGAGGGTGAGCGCGAGCGCCGTTGTGCTCACGGCGACGACGATGCCGGTGAGGATGAGCGCCTGTGGGATCGGGCTCGTGAAGGGTGGGCGTGCGCCCGGCCCCATGATGGGAGCATCGCCGCCGTCGACGACTCCGAGGGCGACGATGAAGGAGAAGACCGCGGTCTCCATGATGTTCAGACCCAGGAACTTCTTGATGAGGTTGTTCTTCGCGATGACGATGTAGAGGCCGATGAGGAAGAGCACCACCGCCGCCGCGTAGTCGAGGTTCTGCCAGAGAGACTCGAGCATCAGTCGGCCTCCATGACTGTGAAGAGCGTCGCGATGATTGCCGCGCCACCTACGCCGATGCCTATCTCGATCGTGATGAGCATGAGCGTGCGCAGCCACTGGAGCGCCGCTTCGGTCGGATAGCCGAGGTAGAAGCCCGTGAGAAGCGCTCCAGCCACGCCGGCGAGCGCGAACGTGAGCGGTGCGGCAATCTGCAGCCAGCGCCTGGAGACTTCGGGAAACGCGCCCTCCAGTCGTGACTTGCCGAGCACGACTGTGAGCGTGATGAACAGCGCGCCGAGGATCGCCCCACCCTGAAAGCCTCCACCCGGCGTAAGGTGACCGTTCAAGATCACGTAGATCGCGAACATTGCGGTGAAGGGTGCGAGCAGGCGCACGACGAACGACACGACCACGCTCACGCGTGGGCCGCTACTCCGCTCGTTGGCTGTGTCCACCTGGCTCGTCGCGCCCGCCTGGCCGGCAGCGCTCGGCTCGCTTGTCCTGCGCCCATTGCTCGCGCCGAGCATCAGGGCGAGGACGGCGGCCAGCGCCGTGAAGATCACGGTCACCTCGATCTCGGTGTCGAAGCCGCGGTAGTTGAGGATGACGTCGGTGACGATGTTCTCCGCCCCGGCTTCTTCGACGCCGAACTCGAGGTAGTGTGCCGAGAGGTGCGTTTGGACCGGTGTGTCAAGCGCCCCGTGACGAGGAAGGGCAGCCATCGCGATGAGCATCGGGATGGACGCGATGATGAGTAGCGCTGCTACGAGTGCCTTCTTCATTTTTCCCGCCTCGTCGTTCTTCCGATGGCGATGAGGAACAGCACAGTGGTAACTCCGGCGCCGACCGCCGCCTCGGTCATGGCGACGTCCGGCGCTCCGCGGTGCAACCAGAGCAGGCACATCACGAGGCTGTACGTCGAGAACACGACGGCAGCCGCGAGCAGGTCCTTGATGCGCGCGACGGCCAGAGCGGTCGCGATGAGCAGCAGCAAGAGTGTTATGTCGAAGGCGGTGCTCATCCCCGCCTCACTCCTCGGGCTCCTGGTGCGGCACCGTCCATGGCTCGAGCCCGGTGCGGTGTGCCGCCCGAGCGAGAGCGTGACCAGAGGTCGGGCTCGAGAGCAGGATGAGTGCGGCGAGCACAACGATCTTGACGGTAGAGGCGTCAAGGCCGTTGAGGATCGCGAGCGCGATCAGGACCGATCCAGCGCCGACGGTGTCGCATTTCGTCGCCGCATGGGTTCGGCAGAAGAAGTCGGGCAGACGCAGCACGCCGAGCGTACCCACGAAGAAGAAGAGTGCTCCGATGCCGCCGAGCACGATGGCGACCGCGTTCAAGACGTTCTCGAGACCGATCATGACCAATCACCCTTCAGGCGGCCGGTCTCCAAGAAGCGCGTGGCCACGATCGTGACGACGAAGTTGAGTAGGCCGTAGACGAGCGCGACATCGAGGAAGAACGCCCGGCGGAAAGCGAGCGCCAGCAGCACGAGCACGACGAGTGTCTTGGTTCCCACGATGTTCACGGCGAGCAGCCGATCGACGACCGTCGGGCCCGCATACGCGCGCCAGAGGCACGCGAACGCGTTGACGAGTAGGAAGATGGCCAGACCCCAGTAGAACCCGTCCATCTGGACTCACTCCTCGAAGATTCGGGTGATCTTGCGCTCGAGCTCGCCGCTCGTTATGTCGTCTGCGAAGCGCTCGGCAATGCAGTGGATGACGAACGTGTCGTCCTCGACATCGACCGTGAGCGTGCCCGGGGTCAGCGTGATCGAGTTGGCGAACGTGACGCGTGAGATGTCGCGCTCGAACCGGGTGCGATGACGGATCAGTCGTGGCTCGATGTCCATGTGCGGCTGAAGGACGACCTCGGCGACCTGCACCGCCGCGACGACGATTGCCGCGAGTAGCCGCGGTATGTACAGGACGAAGCGCGCGGCCTGACGTGCCGAGAGTAGGGGTGCGTCGTCGCCCCAAAGGAAGCGTGCCGCCCACAGGCCGAGAAGCACTGAGAGCACGAGGCCGATCGCGAGGTCGAGGGGGCGCAGCGACGCAGAGAGCGCGAGCCAGAAGGCGAACAGTGCGCCCGTTGCGATGACGGTCTTCACGATGCGCCGTCCTCGAGGCGCTCGGGTCGGACCGGCATGCGCGGTTCCGGCCCCGACGCCGAGGAAGCGAGCGTGAGCACGGCCTGCTGCGAGATGCGTTCCTCGGCCAGGGCTACGAGGCCACTGCGATCAGCAGCCTCGTCGGGGTACGACGATGTTGCCACGCTCACCGTGCAATGTACGGCAGGCTCAAGGACGTCGCCTTCGAACGCTGCCTTGCTGACGGCCGTCTTGATCCGGCCGACCGTTGTCTGCGCCCCTGCGACATCCGTGGCCGGCATGAGGATGCCGAAGGAGAACGCCCCGTGGCGGGCAACGATGTCGATCGCGCGCGTCGTGACTCTGAGAATGTCGGCGAGGTGTTCCAGGAGCAGTTCTGCTTTGTAGTGGCCGAACTGCTCCTGGAAGCCGTCGAAACCGTCGACTTTCACGAGGGCCAGAGTGCACGGCAGGTCGTAGCGCTCGCTCCGACGGAGCTCCTGTGCAAGTCGGGCGTGGAGGTACTGGCGCTTGTAGACGCCGGTGAGCGGATCGAGGATCGAGGTCTCCTCGAGCTGTTCGGCGTGTCGCTCGGTGCGATGCAGGAGGGCGCCGACTACGACGCCGCAGAACGCGAAGGCCGCGATGCCGATGACAATCCCCGGTACTGCCGAGGAGTCGAGGTCGGCTTCGAAGGCAAGAAAGGCCAGGAGTGCTGCCGAGACGGCTCCGGCGATCACCGCGCCCGCCACGTGGTAGGCGAACGCGCCGACGAGGATGGGGACGACGTAGAGAGGCCAGAGTGCTTCGAGGTCACCGGTGAGGACGATAAGGGCAGTTACAAAGGCCACCGCGACAATAACGAGCAAGAGTCTCGAGAGCCGGACACCCGCTTGTCGAGCCCGAGCCTCCCCCATGGTGGCTCAACCCCGTTCGCGCTCACGCCCCCCCGCGGATGCATGGCGATCGTGAACCCGGCTAGTCTCGATCTTCCACGCAGGTCCCGCGAGCTCCTTCTGAGGCCCGGAGCGGACCCCATTTCGCAACATCGCAGGGTCCTCGACACCTCCCGGGTCACGCAGCCCGCATCTTGAGCTGCCGAGGGCTTCCAGGGTATTTTTCCCGTTCCAGGATGCGTTGAAGCGGGCCCCGTACCGCCACACTGCCGACGTGCCAAAGATCACAGGCATCCAAACGCCAGGCCGCGTGGAAAGCAGTCACGCTGGCTGGAGAAAGAGCTACTCGATCGTGATGTGCGCGCCGCTGCAGTACGGCGGATTCGTCGTGAGTCCGCAGTTGCAGACGGCGCTCGTGATCGGCTCCTCAATCTTGAAGGCCAGAGGCGTGGTTCCGGAGCCCGTGTGCGAGCCGTCGCAGTAGGGCACTGTCTTCGTCTTGCCGCAGCGGCACCAGTAGTACGTGCCTACACCCAGCTCCGTGATGAGCGGGTGGCTCTTCGACTCGTCGTTCACGTACCGCATGTGCGCCTCCGTGGGTCTCGGCGCCCGGTCGACTGATGTTCGGCAGGGCCATATCAGCTCATACCCGATTGCGCCGCCGGGTGAGCGCTGACGAGGCACGCGAGTCCAGCCTGCGGCGCCCACAGGCCTGCGCAATCATCAGAAGGATTGAATCGGTATATAGGTATGTCTTATGCTATGGCCCACATTGTGCCCGACTAGAGGAGATGCTGTGACTGAGACCGTTGCACCCGACTACCGCCAGATGTGGGCCGACATCGGCCTCGACCTCGAGTCGCATGACGCGCTCCTCGCTGCCGTCGGCCAGCTCTTCGGGGACGTCTACCTCACGCAGAACAACCGGCCCAAGGGGATGGACTACCTCAACTTCGTGATGAGCGAGGTGCACGGGCTGCGCATCAAAGAGCTCGACGACTTCCGCAAGCAGGGCGGCAAAGTTGTAGGGACGTACTGTCTCTACGTCCCGGAGGAGATCATCCGGGCGGCCGGTGCCTGGTCTGTCGGCATCTGCGCCGGTGCCGAATGGGCGTACGACAAGGTCGAGCAGATCATGCCGCGCAACACCTGCGCGCTCGTGAAGTCGATGATGGGCTTCAAGCTCGGCGAGGTGTGTCCGTATCTCGAGGAGTCCGACCTGCTCATTGGCGAGACGACGTGCGACGGCAAGAAGAAGGCCTACGAGATCATGGGCGAGATGCACCCCATGTACGTACTGGAACTGCCGCAGATGAAGCGCGAGAAGGACCTCGCGATGTGGCGGAGCGAGATGGTCGAGCTCATGCACAAGGTCGAGGAGCTCACGGGCAAGAAGGTGACCGCCGAAGGGCTACGCGCCTCGATCAAGGAGGTCAACGACAAGCGCCGCGCGCTGCAGCGCATCGGAGCGACCCGGGCGGCAGATCCGGCGCCCATCTCCGGCAAAGACGCGCTTCTCGCGACGCAGGTCGCCTTCTACGACGACGTGCCCCGCTTCACACAGATGATGAACACGCTTGCCGACGAGCTCGAACAGCGCGTCGCCACGGGCGAAGGCGTCGCGCCGAAGGGTGCGAAGCGCGTGCTCGTCACCGGCACGCCGATGGCGCTTCCCAACTGGAAGTTGCACGACATCATCGAGAAGGCCGGCGGCGTGGTCGTGGGCGAGGAGATGTGCACGGGCTCGCGCTACTACCAGGACCTCGTGAAGGAAGACGCGCGAACGCTCGACGAGATGATCGACGACATCGCCGAGAAGTACCTCGACATCAACTGCGCGTGCTTCACGCCCAACAAGGGCCGACTGGACGACATCGTTCGGATGGCCAAGGACCTCAACGCCGACGGCGTCATCGACTACTGCCTGCAGTTCTGCGGGCTGTATGACATGGAGTCGAACGCGGTTGGCGAGGCCGTGCGCGAAGCCGGTCTGCCGACACTCAAGATTACGACAGACTACTCCGCGGAGGACGTCGGCCAGCTCAAGACGCGGGTCGAGGCGTTCCTCGAGATGCTGTAGAGCACCTCGCTGCCAGGACAGGAGCACGAATGCGCGTCCTCGGGTTGGACATAGGCTCTCGAACGGTTGACGCCGTCTGGCTCGAGGACGGGCAGGTTGTCGACCACGCGGTCGTCGACACCGGGTTCGATCCTCGCGCGGTCGCGGAGGCTCTGCGTGTTCACGCGCCGCACGACGCGCTTGTCGCGACAGGCTACGGCCGCCATGTCGCTCGCGACGCCTTCGATGCGCAGGTCGTCACCGAGATCACCGCCTATGCGCGAGGTGCCTCCCACCTGTACCCGCATGCCGCGAGCGTGCTGGACATCGGCGGGCAGGACACGAAGGTGATCGCCCTCGCGCCGGGTGGCAGAGTCACCGACTTCGAGATGAACGACAAGTGCGCCGCAGGCACGGGGAAGTTCCTCGAGGTCATGGCGCGTGCACTCGGATTCTCGCTCGAGGAGATGGCAAGCGAAGCACTCACCTCGGCTGACGGTCTGACGATCTCGTCGATGTGCACGGTGTTCGCCGAGAGCGAGGTCACAGGACTCGTCCATCGCGGGGAGAACCGCGGCCGCATCGCCCGAGGACTGCACGAGTCGATCGCCAAGCGTACGGTCTCGTCGCTGGGCCGTGTTCGCGCCACGGGTCCTCTCGTGTTCGCCGGCGGTGTCGCGAACAACGCCGCGATGGTCGAGCTCGTGCGGGCAGGTTTCGCGGGTGAAGTGATCGTGCCCGAGAACGCGCAGACCGTGGGCGCTCTGGGGGCGGCACTCACCGCAGCTGAGATGTTGCAGGCGCCGCAGGAGGTTGAAGAGCCACGACCCGTGGTGTGGCGGGCCGAGCTTGCCGTGAGCGGCTAAACGTCCTCGATCTCGTCGCGCGCGGCGACGAAGATGCCGTGTTCGGCCAGCTCGGAGTGCGCCGCATGCTCCTGATGGGGTGGAAGTCGCAGCGCGATGCCGCACAGGCTTCCGCGGTGGCGGGGAAGTGGCACGGGCCGGACCGCAAGTCCGGCGTCCAGCAGCACCTCTTCGGCGGCGAGTGATTCGCGCGTGCTGCCGAAGGCGAACACCACGAACGGCTGGGGAGTGCGCGCTCTGGAAGTCGGGTGCTGTGCAAGTCCGTTCTGCATGCGGCTATCATATCAAACGCGGTTATCTCAGTGATAAGCAGCGGACGAGACACAGGAGAGACTCAATGGCCAAGCGCGTACTCATCCTCACCGACACGATCGGGCGCGGCGACGAGGAACTCGGCCGCGTGCTCATGAAGAACTTCCTGTACTCGCTGGCGCGCAACGCGGAGAAGCCGATCGCCGTCATGCTCATGAACGAGGGCGTGCGGCTCGCCTGCGAGGGCTCGGCTTCACTCGACGATCTGCGGCTGCTCGTCGAGGAGGGCGTTCCCGTGAAGGCGTGCGGCACGTGCCTGGACTACCTCGGCCTCAAGGAGTCGCTGGCCGTGGGTGAGGTCTCAACGATGCCCGACGGCGTTGCTGCCATGCTTGGACCCGACGAGTTCGTCACGATCGCGTAGCTAGGACGACTTGAGAGTCCTCGGACAATCCCCCTAGGAGTCGTCGCTCATCCCGCCCTGCGGTTCCTCCCTGGGGAGCACGATCGTGAAGACAGCTCCGCCTGCGGGTCCGTTGGTGGCGCTGATGGTGCCACCGTGCAGCTCCACGAGGCGCTTGACGATGGCAAGCCCGAGGCCGCTGCCCCCGCCGTCGCCAGTCCGCGGGCCGTGGGCGCGGTAGAAGCGGTCGAAAAGCCGCGGGAGGTCCTGCGAGCGGATGCCGGGACCCGAATCCTCCACATCGATCGCGACGCTGTTCTGCCGAGCAGAGGACACCAGATTGATGGGTCCGCCGGGCGGGCTGTGATCCACCGCGTTCGCGATGAGGTTGAGCAGCGCTTCCATCAGCTGATCCGGGTCTCCGGCCACCCACAGACCCTCCTCGCCTGAGACCGCCACCGGGTGGCCTCCGAGGACGCGGCCGCGCGCGGCAGCATCTTGCAGCAGGCTCGTGACCTCTAGCGGCTGGTGGGGGCGCTGATGCCCGGATTCGAGGCGCGCCAGCGCGAGCATGTCCTCGACGAGCCGGTTCATCCGGCGAACCTCGTCCTGCAGTAGAGCGATCTCCTCGGCGCGCTCATCGGAGGACAGGTTTCCGATCTCGAGCATTTCGAGATGGCCGGACACCACCTGGAGAGGGGTCCGTAGCTCGTGCGAGGCGTCCGCGACGAACCGGCGTTGCTCCCCGAAGGCGCCCTCGACGCGGTCAAGCATGCTGTTCACGGAGTGCACAAGCGTCCCGACTTCGTCATCGGGGCCGTCGTAGGCGACGCGCTCGCTCAGCGAGGACTGGGTGACCCGCTCTGCAGTCCGAGCCGCCTGACGCAACGGCGAAAGACTCGCACGGGCAGCCCAGACTGATAGCAGTGCCGTCGACAGCACGGCCACCAGCCCGGCGAACGCGAGAGTGCCCAGCATTTCGTTCGCGAGCTGACGGTTGAGTTCGAGCGGACGCGCCGCTTCGAAGACCCCGAGCACGCCGCCCTTTGTATCCGCAATGGGCACGGTTGCCGCGCGGTAGGCGTGGCCGAGGTACGTGATGTCGACGAACGTGCGGCTGGCAAGACTGGGATCGAGGGCGCGAACGTTCGTTTGTGCATGCTCCAGGTCCACGTCGGAGTTCGACAACGTGCGTCCGTTAGCGAAGCGTACGAGGAGGATGGGACGCGATACCGAATACGCGGCGGTACGAGCCCGCAGGTACGTGCGGGTCGAGGTCAGGAGGTCGTCCTTCGTGCCGCTGGGAACCGCATGCTGGAGTGCCGCGGAGTACGCCTCGGCCTCCCTGAGCAGGCTCCTGTCGACATCGGCTGCCACGGTCTCGGAGAAGCGGACATAGGCGACAGCGGTCATGAGTAGCGAGCCGAGCGCGACTGCGATGGTGACGGTCAGCGCAACACGGGCGCTGGTCGACAGACGTCTACGCGCGGACACGGTACCCGGCTCCCCGGACCGTCTCGATCACGGACGGCTCGCCTGGCCGATCGAACTTGCGTCGCAAGTAGCTGACGTTGACGTCAACAACGTTGGAGCCGCAGTCGAAATCGTAGCCCCACACCGCATCCAACAGCTGTTGGCGCGTGAGAACGTGCCCGGCGTGGCGCATCAGGTACTCGAGCAGCGCGAACTCGCGCGCAGGCAGATCGACGCCGGGGCCGTCGCCGATTCTAGCGATGCGCGTGCGCGTATCCAAGAACAGGTCGCCTACCTGCATCGTGTGGCTGGTAGCCTGATGCTGGCGCGCGTTAGCACGAACACGGGCCGAGAGTTCACGGAAGGAGAATGGCTTCGTCAGGTAGTCGTCTGCGCCCAGGTCCAGTAGATCGACCTTGTCCTCGACCTCATCCAGCGCGCTCACGACGATGACCGGTATGTCCGGTTTGGCCGAGCGGAGCCGTTCTAGTACCTCACGCCCGTTGCCGTCAGGAAGTAGCAGGTCGAGGAGCACAAGATCGTAGTCGCGTTCGAGGGACATCCGACAGCCCCCCGCGACGGTATCGGCGCACTCCACCGCGTGGCCTTCGGCGGTCAGGCCCTTGACAATGAACGACGCGATGCGGTCCTCGTCCTCGACCAGCAGGATCCTCAAAGCCGCTCCTCCCGACCTAGAACAGTCTAGTCCTCCTCCAGGTCCGGAGCGTCATCGTCGGCCTCGTCCGCGTCATCGTCGGCCTCGTCCGCGTCATCGTCGGAGTCGTCGTCCGTGCTCGTGACAGTCTCGTGTGCGTCGTCGCTGGATTGTGTAGCCGGCTTCGGCTTCGAAGGGGTCGAGGGGGACGCGGGAGTGACGGCCTTGTTCGAGTCCGTGGCCGCTGCCGGTACTGCGGGGGTGACGACCGCAGAGGCTATCGGCTTGGTGGTGGTTATGTTGGGCAAGTCGGCCGACGCTGGCTTCGGCGCTGTGACGCGCAACGCGGCGAAGGCGGTCGCCCCCACCAGGAGGGCGACCGCCAGCACGATCCATATCGCGGGCAATTGTCTCTTCATCGGTCTTACCCGTCTCGGCGGGAGACACAGTACCTAGTATGGTACGCGCCTAGTCGTCGGTCTCATCGGCGTCGTCGACTTCGTCCACATCGTCATCTGCCTCGTCGGCGTCATCGTCCGCATCGTCGTCTGCCTCGTCGTCGACCTCGTCCGCGTCATCGTCGGCCTCGTCCGGCGTCATCGTCCGCATCGTCGTCGGCCTCGTCGGCGTCATCGACGTCGTCCGCGTCATCGTCCGCATCGTCGTCGGCCTCGTCGGCGTCATCGACGTCGTCCGCGTCATCGTCCACATCGTCGTGGACCTTGGTGCTCGCGGCTGGAGCCGGAGCAGGAGCAGGAGCCGGAGCAGGAGCTGGGTCGACAGCCACGTCCGTTGTCGCGGCGGGGGTTGCCGCCGGCTCGATCACGTGGCAGGTCACACAGTCCGAGTCGCTGTGGCCCTCTGGCGCGGAAGCACCGGCCGGAATCGACGGCGCGAGCCCGTACGCAAGGGCTACGGCGGAGAGCAGTGCCACGCAAGCCAACACGCCGATCAGCGGCCACCTGCGTTTGAGTAGGGAGGTGAACCTCGTCATCCCTATGACCCCCTTCGTATCGTGGGCGCGGCGCGCCCGGCAAGTCTTCCATTCAGATGTTCGGCTCACACCGTGAGGGGCCGATGACAGGTGGATTAGGAGGCTTTCATGTTCGGCCCGGACATGAAGCGACCCCTCCCGGCACTTGGCGCGCCAGGAGGGGTCTTTAGGGGCGGCTGCTTGGGGGAAGCAGCCTCGGAAGGTCGGGACTACGCGGTCGCGTATGCCGGGCAGCATCCCACGGTCGCTACGGTCCCCGTCGCGCCGGCCGTCAAGAACTCCAGCTCCACCTCGGGGTCGAATCCGTGGTCCTCGACGACGCCGTCGCGCATGCGGATCGTACGGTCGCACGCCTCGGCGACTTCGGGGTTGTGCGTCACGAGCACGAACGTCGTGCCGGTCGTGCGGTTGACCTCGCGCATGACGCCCATGATCTCTTCGGAGGTCGCGGTGTCGAGGTCGCCCGTCGGCTCGTCGCCGAGCACGATCGCGGGGTTGTTGACCAGCGCGCGGGCGATGGCGACACGCTGCTGCTGACCGCCAGAGAGCTCGTTTGGCAGATGACCCTTGCGGTCGTCCAGACCGACGAGGTCAAGCAGTTCCTCGGCGCGCTTCACGGCGTCGCGGCGGGGCGTCCCGGCGTACTCGGCGGCGAGAGCGACGTTGTCGATCGCCGAGAGGGTCGGGATGAGGTTGAAGCCCTGGAAGATGAAGCCGATCTCGGCCGAGCGGATCTTCGTGAGCTGCTTGCCGCGCAGCCCGTCCACCCGGCGGCCGTTGACGAGGATCTCGCCGCCGTCGGGGGTGTCGAGGCAACCGAGGAGGTGCATGAGGGTCGACTTGCCCGAGCCGGACGGTCCCATGATCGCGACCATCTCGCCGCCGAAGATGTCCAGCGAGGCGCCGCGCAGTGCGTTCACATGGTTGTTCTTGCCGAGCTGGTAGCGCTTCTGGGCTGTCTTGATCTCGATGACCGGGGTCATGGTTCCTCCAGTGGTCTGGGTCGCTGCCGTCGGCAGGACAGTGACGTTCGATGTGGTGCTGGCCGTGGTGCGAGCAGCCTTCGCGGCTGCCTTGCGGGCTGCGCGCCCGCCCGGCTCGGAGCCGACCATCCGCGGGAAGTGCGGTGCGCAGTTGTCGGCGGCGTTCGTGCAGCGGTGCAGGTCCATCGTGAGGGCCATTGCCCTGGTGTTCTCGAGGCTCATCGTTCTACTCCTTCTCAGTCAGTCGCGGTTTAGAGGCGACGTGGGGGTTTGATTGGCGGGTCGGGGTCGGGGGCAGGTTCTTGCGCCGGCTACTCGAACCGAAGCGCGCGGACGGGGTCGAGCCGAGCAGCGTGCCACGCAGGGTAGATCCCGGAGAACGCGCCGAGCACGAGTGCGAAGGCGAGCGATCCGGCTGCGAGGCGGGCGGTCACCAGGAAGAGCTGCGTGCTGGAGGCCGCGCCGGCGGCGTTCAAGCCCTGAGCGATGAGCCAGCCAAGACCCAGTCCGACGACTCCGCCGACGAATCCGATGAGAGCCGACTCGGCTACGAACTGCCGCATGATCGCGCCCTGGCTAGCTCCGATCGCCTTGCGGATGCCGATCTCCTTGGTGCGCTCGGCGACCGCCATAGTCATGGTGTTTATCACCGAGAGGCCGCCGACCAGGAGCGAGATCATCGCGATGCCGAAGATGATCGAGTTGAAGATCTTCATCCCATCGACGACCTGCTTCTTGAAGGCGCTCGGGCCGGAGGCCTTGATGCCGCTGACCTGGGCGTTGATCGTCTTTGCGAGCGCCTCGGGGTTCACGCCGTCCTTCGGGTAGACCGTGATGCCGGTGGCGAGCTTGGTGACATCGACGTTGTCGCGAACGGTCGCGGGAAGATCCTCGGCGTACATCTCCTGGGCGTCGGGCATGGCTACGACGAGGCTCATGTCAGGCGCGGTGAGCGTCTTGTCCATGATGCCGACTACCTCGAACTGCCTGCCGCGGACGGTGATGTCCTTGCCGACCTCAGCGTGGAGTTTCTTGACGAGGTCGGATCCGACCACGGCGACGCCGCGCTCGAACGGGTGAAGCGCGCGGCCTTTGGCGTACGTGATCTTGAACGACTCATAACGGTCACCGCGACCGTCGCTCGCGATGATCATCGGGGGGGTCCCCAGCGACATCGCCGAGCTGCCCTTGTCGATCAACATTCCGATCTGTGCCGAGGCAACCCTCACGCCGGCGACCTTCTCGATCCGTGCGACGCGGGCGGTCGACATCGGGCTACCGAACATCCCGCCGGTGCTGGCGTCGGCCACGGTGACCTTGTCGCCGTAGTAGCGCACGCCGCCGTCGACGAGCAGGTTGAGCTTCTCGGCCATCGCGCCCATGACCACGAGTGCGAGCACGCCGATGGTGATGCCGAAGATCGTCAGAAACGCGCGGGTCTTCCTGCGAAACACGTTGCGTACGATTCCCATTGTTCTCAGTTCCTTTCGGTTGTCGTGGCCCTGAGTTCGGCCAGGAGGAAGTCGGGCGAATCGCCCTTGCACACGAAGGCGTCGGCGCCGGCCGCCAGAGCGCTGCTCTTGGCTTCGGGCCGACCGCCCAAGACGATCACGCGTGCGTGCGGCGCGAGGGCCGCGATCTCATCGGGGAGGGAGGTGCCACGCGCGCCGGCCGGACGCGGGTCGACGAGCTCCCAATCGACGAGGACGAGAGCCGGGTTGTTAGCGCGAACGGCGTCGAGGAGCGAGGCGGCGTCGTGGGCCTCGGTCACGGCCGTATCCGGCTCCTCGGAGAGGAGCAGGCGCAGAGCCGAGCGGATCTCGGGCTTGCCGTCGGCGATCACTACGTTCATCTCGACACCTCCTTCGCATTCACGCGGTCCGAACTCTCACGAGCAGTGTCGGTCCGGGAAGGTGCCGAGCGCTTCAGGAGCATGGGCGGTTTTGTACCTGGCCGAATGGCTAGGTTCGGGACTGGCCGAGTGGTGTCAGAGAGGCGCGGCGATCGCCGCAAGGGCCGCCGCCGGCCTTGGCGACTCAGCGGGGATGGGCGGTCCTGGCGGCGCACCTACTCCCAGCGGAAGAAGTACACTCCGAGCCCTGCGCAGACTAGGACGAAGCCGCCGAAGACAAGCCACGCCGAGCCAGGGTCGAGGCCCAGCCACGGCCCGTGGATCATCTTGACGGCCGGCCACAGGGGCTCGAGGTCGGTGACGAACCGCATCTGGGACGTCAGCACCTCGCGAGGCGGCCCGGCCCCGCCGAGCATCATCATGATGAACCAGGTGAGCACGCCCACCGCTTGCGCTGACCTCGCAGTCTTCAACACCGAGCCCAGCAAGATCCCGAAGGCAGCGAACCCGAGCACGATGAGCAGGAACACGCCGATCGAGCCTGGGACCGACTCCGGTGACCTGAAGTTATAGCCGAGGCTCGCGACGATCAGCAGGACGACGGCCGAGACGGTCGAGAGAACGGCGGCGACCGCCACTTGCGAAGCCACGACCGCCCACACGCTTACTCCCGACGCGTGATATCGCTTGAGCACGCCGCGCTCGCGGTCCCCGGCGATGTGAGCGGGCAGGCTGATCACGCCTACCGAGGCGGCGACCAACGCGAGGTATGCGGGCACGTAGAAGTTCATCGGCCCGACCCCTCGGTAGACGATCATCTGGCCGGGTCTGGATGGTTCGTTTCCGAAGACTCCGCCCAGGATGAAGAGGACCATTACCGGGAGGGCCAGAGAGAACAACACGGTCATCGGATCGCGCACGAAGAGCTTGATTTCGAGCCACGAGAGGCGGAGCGCCGAGCGCATGTCAGGTCCTCCCCTCGGTGATACGCAGGAAGACGTCCTCCAAGCTTGTGCGCTTCACTCGTAGGTCCGTGGGAGCGAGGCCGTGCTCGACGAGCGCGGCCGCCACGTAGGCGAGAAGCGCCCCGTCCCCGTGGATCGTGACTCGCCGCCCGTCCCGCTCGACGCGCGCCACTCTCTGGGTATCTCGCAGGAACTCGAGGTCCGTCGCGTCCGTCGAGAATGTGACCTCGACGCCACTGTCGTACTCGTCGATGAGACCTTCGGGCGTACCGATGGCCGCCACGCGCTTGTCGTCGATGATGGCCAGCCGGTCACACAGGGTTTCGGCCTCGTCCATGAAGTGCGTGACCAGCACGACCGTAGTCCCGCTGTCGCGAATCTGCCGCACGAGGTCCCAGACTTCGTGACGCGCCGTAGGGTCGAGTCCCGTCGTCATCTCGTCCAAGAACACCAGCTTCGGCGAGTTCACGACCGCAAGTGCGATGAAGAGACGCTGTTGCTGTCCGCCCGAGAGGTTGCCGAAGGCCGAATTGCGCTTCGAGCCGAGTCCCCAGTCCTCCAGGACGTTCGCCCAGGCATCGCCCTCGTCTCTGAGCGAAGCAAAGAAAGACAAGGCCTCCCAGACTTTGAGCCGATCGGGAAGGGCCGACTCCTGGAGCTGCGAGCCGATCTGTCGTCGCAGCTGATCGGCCTGGTGGCGCGGGTCGAGACCGAGCACCCTGGCCTCGCCGCCGTCCATCCTGCGCAGGCCCTGGAGGCATTCGACGGTCGTGGTCTTCCCGGCTCCGTTGGGCCCAAGGATGCCGAAGATCTCGCCCTCCTCGACGGAGAACGAGACATCTTCCACCGCGACGAAGTTCCCGTAGCGTTTGGCGAGGTGTTCTACTTCGAGGACGTCTGTCACGCGACCACCACCTCGGGGGGGACTGTACACCAAACGCAACTGCGGGTGGTCTCAGGCCTCATAGGTCCGCCGGTCGCGACGCTACGATTATGCGCGGCGCGGACTCTCTGTGCCGGCCCCGAGCGGCTACACTGGGGAAGGAGCCATCGGCGCAGGGGGGTTCGTGATGTCCGTCGCGCGAGTTCGTCCTGAAGGCGTTTCCGACATGAGACGCCAACCTCCGAAGTTACGCCGCAGGATTCCTCGTGGCCTCCCTGGTGGTTGCTGTCGTCCTCGAACTGCTGGCGTTGATCGAGACGTTCGGCGTCTTCCCTGTCTTCGATCTGGCGCCTGTCTTCATCCTGGCCGTTGCGCTGGTATCTCGGCGTTGGGCAGGGGTGGCGCGCGCACCGATGACGCGCTCGGCGATTCTTGCGGCCGTGCTGGTGGTCGGGTGGACGGGGTGGGCCCTTTGGTTCTGGTTTGCGGTTCTCGGTGCGCCGACACCCATGACCCGCGAGCGGGCGTTTTCCCCGATGGTGGCCATGTGGCCCGCGGTGGTCGTCCCGAGCATCGCCCTGCTCGTTCTCTTCGCCGTCGCGGCGATCTCGTCGTATGCGAGCATTCGCGCGATCGAGCGACCGTCCGCCGCCGAGACGACATGGGATCTCTGACACCCGCAAGGAGTGCGAAGTGACGATTTCGTCTGATGCCCTACTGGACGCGCTTTTCGAACGCATGCCGATGGGCGTCGCCGTGTTCGATCGCGAGGGGCGGATCCTGCGGCTGAATCGGACCTGGATCGACTTCGCCGCTGACCCTGACGCCTCGCGGGATGCCGACGACTGGATCGGCAAACCGGTCTACGAGATGTTGCCCGACGTGCAAAGCTGGGCCGACGAGATGGCCGAGCGGGTCTACGCTGGCGAGACGGTACGGATGGATGCCCTCCGTGTCGAGATCCGCGGTCGTGTCTCGTACTGGGACGCTGCCTTCTCACCCGTGTACGAGAACGGCGAGATCGCCGGCATCATCGAGATAGCCAAGGACGTCACGGACCGGGAGATCGGGCGACAGGAGCTCGAGGCGCGTGTGGCCGAGCGTACTGCCGAGATCGCTCGGCGTCAGGAGGTCGCAAACGGTCTGCGGTACATCCTGGACACGCTCAATTCGTGCTGTCCGGAGGAGGAGGTTCTCGACTTCATCATCTCCGAGGCGCGTCGGCTGCTCGGAAGCGACGCGATCAGCGTGTACCGCCTACACGTCGACGGTGGTCTGCTCACGATGGAGACACAGCGCGGCATCGAGGACGAGGCGGTGGCCGAACTCGAGATTCCGATCCTCGGCCAGGGATGGGTCGCGCAGACGATCATGCAACGCAAGCCGATGGTGATGCCCGACGTGGCACCGCTCGTCGAGACGGCCGCGCAGCAGATGCCGCCGGAGCAACAGGCTTCGCTCTGGAAGCTGCTCGACCACTACCGGGCGATCCTCGCCGTCCCCTTGATCGTGAACGACGAGATCTACGGCGGACTGACCATGTACTATCCCGAGCCCCGGGAGTTCAGCGCCGAAGACATCTCGCTTGCCGAGGACCTCGCCGACCATCTCTCGCTCGCGCTCGAGAACGCGCGTCTGCGCGAGAGCGCGGAGGAGGCGGCGGCCGCCGACGAACGTAGCCGCCTCGCGCGCGACCTGCACGACGCGGTCACGCAGACGCTCTTCTCGGCGAGCCTGATCGCAGAGGTGCTGCCGCAGATCTGGGAGAGGAATCCCGAAGAAGGACGCAAGCGCCTGACGCAATTGCGCGACCTCACTCGCGGCGCGCTCGCCGAGATGCGCACGCTGCTGCTGGAGCTTCGGCCAGCGACGCTCGATGAGGTACCGATGACGGACCTGTTCCGACAACTCGCCGAGGCCACTCGCGGGCGTAGTGGGATTCCAGTCGACGTGGAGATTGACACCGAGTGCGACCTGGACGCGGACGCGAAGATGGCGTTCTACCGCATCGCGCAAGAAGCGCTGAACAACGTCGCGAAGCACTCGGAGGCGGCGCACGCCTCGCTTGCACTCGCGCAGGCTGGCGACTTCGTGCAGCTCGCGATAGCAGATGACGGCCGGGGGTTCGACCCCGCCGAGAAGAACGCCAAGAGTCTGGGGCTGGACATCATGCGCGAGCGTGCCGAGTCGGTCGGTGCAGACCTCGCGGTGGCGAGTTCGCTGGGCGGCGGAACGCGAATCACGCTTACGTGGCAGGGCGGATGCAAGGAGTGTTCATGCTGAAGGACGAGTCGACGACCCCAAGCGACGACGCGATGGGCGGTCCCATCCGCGTGATGATCGTCGACGACCACGCGATGGTCCGGAGCGGGCTCTCGGCATTCCTCATGGCATTCGACGATCTGGAGTGCGCTGCGGAGGCATCGAGCGGCGAGGAAGCTGTGCGGCGCTGCGGCGAAGGTGGAGTTGATGTCGCGCTGATGGACCTGGTCATGCCGGGAATGGACGGCGCCACGGCGACGCAAGCGATCCGCGACGCGTGCCCGCACGTGCAGGTCATCGCGCTCACGAGCTTCCCCGAGGAAGATCTCGTGAAACAGGCGCTCGAGGCGGGCGCGATCGGCTACCTGCTGAAGAACGTTACGGCCGCGGAGCTTGCCGATGCGATCCGCGCGGCTGCGGCTGGCAAGCCTACGCTAGCTCCCGAGGCGACGAGCGCGCTCATCCACAGCGCCACGGCCGGGCCGACGCCCGGCTCGGATCTCACCGAGCGAGAGCGAGAGGTGCTTGCGGCCATGGCCGAGGGCCTGACGAACTCGCAGATCGCGTCGAAGCTTTTCGTGAGCGACTCGACGGTGAAGTTCCATGTGAGTTCGGTGTTGCGCAAGCTCGGCGCGGCGAGCCGCACGGAGGCGGTGTCGATGGCACTGCGGGACAAGCTCGTGTAGGGCGCGCTCTAGCGGATCCGGCGTATCTGAAGGCCGTCCTCGGCCAGAGCTTCGAAGTTCGCATCGGTTGTCGCTAAGGGAAGACCCAGAAGTACTGCGAGCGCGGCCGCATATGCATCCGCCAGCCCAAGACGACGACTGCTCTTGATGCCAGCGGCTGCGATGGAGAGCTCTCGGTCGGCATCAACCATGCGGATAGGCAGTTCATCGACGGCAGCGACGATCGCAGCCATGTTCTTGAACGAGACGTTGCGGTGGGCGATGTAGAGAACCTCGGCCCAGTTCACCGAGGTCATCAGGTGATGTGAGCCCGCAGCTATGGCGTCGTTGAGAAGTCCGTCGACATCGTCTGCGCCTGGCTCATTCAGCAAGAGTGCGAGTACGGCGGACGAATCGAGGACGAAAGACTCAGTCATCTGGGATTCCCATGAGGTGGCGTTCGCGCCGCGCCTCGTCTTCCGCTCGCTCTGCCTTGTAGTCTTCCCATGTGAAGGTGCCGGAGCCCAAGCGTTTGAGAAGCCCCTTCGCCTCGCGAACGGGGTCCTTCATCTTCGGCACGAGGTAGAGGGCACCTCCCCACTCGACGACGACGAGCTCGTCACCTGCTTTGATGTCCAGGCTCTTTCGGATGCTAGCCGGAAGCACGACCTGTCCCTTCGAGGAAACCTTCACGACCATCCCGTTCACCATCTTCCGCAGGAGTGTCTTACATCTAGCGAGTATTGTAAGACATCCTTGGAGACGGGCGCGAACGAGAACGCTGGCTCGACTCGAACGTAACCCGCGGACCTGACCAAACCCCAAACGGCCGCCAAGCACTGGGCGCGGCTGACGCGCGCACACCATTGGGATAGTGGGAACGGGTGTTTACCCCACCGCTGCGACGATCCGGTCCACGATCTCGTCGAGCAGTTCGCGCGACGTAGCGAAGTTGAGCCGCGCGAATCCTTTGCCGCGCTCGCCGAACTCGTGTCCGTGCGAGAGCGCGACCTTGGCGGTGCGATGCAGCTCCTTCGCTGGATTGTCGCCTAGGCCTGTCTCGCGGAAGTCGAGCCACGCGAGGTAGGTCGCCTCGGGCGGGTCGAAGCGGACAGCAGGCAGCTCTGCTGCGAGGCGCGCGGCGAGATGGTCGCGCTGGGCGGTCAAGTGAGCGCGAACCTCGTCGAGCCAAGGCTCGGCGGCGGTCCAGGCCGCGAGGGTCGCCTCGGCCCCGGGTGAGCCGACAGCCCCGAGCAGGTGTCGCGGCAGCTCGCCGAACGCGCGCGCGACGCCGAGATGCGCGACGTGTGCGACCGCGCAGTGCAGGCCCGCGACGTTGAACGCCTTGCTGGCTGCGCTGATCGTTACCGTGCGCGCGGCGGTCTCTTCCGACAGCGTCGCGATTGGCACGTGGACATGGCCAGCGTGCACGACATCGCACCAGATCTCATCGCTCACGATGAGCAGGTTGTGACGTTCGGCGATGTCGGCGATGGCGGCGAGCTCCTCGGCGTCGAAGGCGCGACCCGTGGGGTTGTGTGGGTTGCAGGTGAGGATTGCCCGCGTTCCCGGGTCGATGACACTCGCGAGGCGCTCGGGATCGATGCGCCAGCCTTCTTCGTCGAGCGGGCACTCGACGATGCGGCGGCCGGTTGAGGTGATGGCCGGGAAGAACGGGTGGTAGACGGGGGTGAAGAGCACGACGCCGTCGCCCGGCTCGGTGTGCACCCAGAGCGTTGCCTCGACCGCTTGCATGACGTCGCAGAAGACGCGTACTCGCTCCGGGTCCGGGCGCCAGCCGTGGTGTGCTTCCTCCCACGCCGAGAAGGTCTCCGGCAGTTGTGCCGCGGCAGCGAAGTTGTAGCCGAAGTCGCCCCGCTCGACGAGCGCTCGAACCGCGTCAACGATGACCGGCGCCGGCGCGAGGTCCATGTCGGCGACCCAGGCGGGGATCACGTCCTCGCCGTAGCGTGCCCACTTGATGCATGTGAGGGATCGAAGGCGGTCGAGATCGGCCGAGCAGGTTGCCTCGTGTTCGCGGCCCGGGTCGTCAGCTGGCAGCATGCTGTTCACTCCTCGGAAGGTCGGCGGACTTGAGACGTCCAGCCGAGAACACGAATCCCGACCGGCCTGTCACTGTGATTCTCTCGCAAGAGCAACACGTGGGCGATTCGGGCGACGGTTAGATTCGTAATCTTCGTGCCGCGCTCTACGCTCGACTCTCTCCTCGGCACACCAGATCGAAGGTCACCACCACTCGTGATCTTGATCTAGCTGCCAGGACGTGTGATCTTCATGAGACTGCCAGGTCCGTCAGCGGGGGACACCGTGGCGTCCGAGCACTCCTACACGATCACACTGCACAATAACCGGACGGAGAAGGCTGCCATCGACTACCTCCTGGCTGCTGATGGGAGATTCTGGGTTCCGAAACCACAGTCTAGGAAGCACATACTGCGAGAACTTGGCGCAGATCCCAAGCTATCTCGGGCGTTCGATCTGGTGCTCGTCGACGACGCAGTAACGGTAGAATCCGAACTCCTTGTTGTGGACGTCGAGGGCATCACGCTTGTTGAACTCAAGACCACGCGCAAGCAGCTGGCCGACTTGCCACGGGGCTTCTTCTTCGGAGCAACTCAGAACGAGTTCGACCTTGCGCTTGCGCTTGGCGACCGATACAAGTTCTGTTTCGTGTGCCTTCATCCAGGGACGCCGGGATACGCCATGCTGACGCTCTCAGAACTTGAGCCTCTCATTCGCACCAAGCGCACGCAGTACCAGATCAACCTGTAGCTTGTCCCGCTTCAAAACCCGAGGGCCGTGTAGGGAACACTCACCTCATGAACCGCCGCGCCCTCAATCGCGCCACGCTCGCGCGTCAACTGCTGCTGCGCCGCTCGGCGATGGGCGTGCCCGAGGTGCTCGAGCACCTCGTCGGCATTCAGGCGCAGACCGCTTCGACCTGGTACACGGGACTCTGGTCACGGCTCGCGGGCTTCCAGCCCGAAGAGGTCTCGCGACTGCTCGGCGACCGCAGCATCGTGCGCACCGCGCTTATGCGCTCGACCCTGCACCTCGTGACCGCCGAGGACGCGCTCAGACTGAGGCCGCTCGTGCAGCCCGCAATCGAACGGCCGATGACGGGCTACGCGCGCAAGTACCTCAAGGAGGTGCATGCCGAGGAGGTCGCGGTCGCCGGCCGCGCGATCCTGGAGGGTGGGCCACCTCTGACGTTCATCCAGCTCGGCAAACAGCTCGCCGAGCGATGGCCAGACGCCACCCCGTCGGATCTCGCGATGACGGTCCGCGTGTACGTTCCCGTCGTGCAGGTCCCGCCGCGCGGGCTCTGGGGAGCGAGCGGGCCGGCTGCGCACACGACGCTTGAGTCCTGGCTCGGTCGACCAATCGAGCCGGGGTACGCAATCGACGAGCTGGTGCTGCGCTACCTCCGCGCATTCGGGCCCGCCACTCCCGCAGACATGCAGGCGTGGTCGGGGCTGACCGGTCTGCGCGAGGTGTTCGAGCGAATGCGGCCGCGCCTCGCGACGTTCCGCGATGACGAGGGGCGCGAACTCTTCGACCTTACCGACGCTCCTCGACCAGATGCCGACACGCCCGCGCCGCCGCGGTTCCTCTACGACTTCGAGAACCTGATGGTCTCGTACGCCGATCGCTCCCGCTTCATCACGGACGAGCGCCGCAAGCACCTGCTCTCGGTGGCGAACCGCTTCTCGTACGGCAACTTGTTCGTCGACGGCTTCGTCGTCGGCGTCTGGCGCATCGAGCGCGAGGGCGACACGGCGGTGCTGTCGGTCAAGCTCGCCGAGAGACTCTCGAAGCAGAACCACGACGAGGTCGCCGAGAGAGGGGAGCGGCTGCTCGAGTTCTGGGCGCGAGCCAAGCCGCATGACGTGCGCTTCTTGGAGCTGGAACCGTAGGGCTGTGGGCTCACGACGCTGAGGATTACGGGTTCAAATCCTTTATGGCCCACCAACGGGAGAACGTCATCTGGGATTCGCCCCACCAGGAGTTCGCGCCGCCGCGTTCCCCTAGGGCGAAGTAGCCACGACGCTCACTAGCAGCGTGGTGCGCAGCGGCTCTATGACCGGTTGTTCTCCACCTCCGTGGTCTAGGCGGCAAGACCCGACCACGTCGTAGACACCCGGGCCCGGCAACTCCACCGTCTCTTTCGAAGTGAGCGATCTTCCGGGATAGACGTAGATCCCGATCAGAGTCTTGGGGATCGACTCGGCCCAGATGAGCCGCCCGTCAGGTCCCCACACACTGGCCGAGAAGGCCACGGGGCCCGTGAGGACGACCTCGCGGGAATGGTTCCTGAGCGTGAGGACCACCGGGCAGGGCCCAGGGTGCAGGTCACCCTCCGGCAGTCTCATCGTGAGCAAGATCCCGTCGGTAGTGGTCGTCGACTCGCGCGCCGTGCCCACAGGCGCTGCCGCCTCGGCCGGTTTGGGTTGGCCGAGGCCCCTGTCCGTGAAGTACTGGTCGGAGGCAGCACGCTTCTCACCGAGCTGCGAGTCCAGCTCGTCCAGTTTGCCGTAGATGTCGGCGAGCTCCCTGCTGAACCTGTGGAAGTCCGCCGAGCCCACCTTGCTCATCTGCTTGGTGTAGTACAGGATCTTGAGTTTCGCGAGCAAGTCGCCCGTGACCCCGGCTCTCTCGACTTCAAGCTGGGCGATCTCCTTCTGCTGGGCGGCGTAGATCCTGAACTCGTGGCTGACATCAAGCCCGGCGATCTCGTCGAACAAGGCCACCTTGCTCTCCGCGTACGTCCTCATCTCATCGAGCTTGGTTTCGACCACCGTCAGCGTTGAGGTGGCCTGGGCCGCGTTCTTGATCGGGTCCAGCACCTCTACTTGGGCCAGAAGATCTGTCACCTCGGCATCGAGGGCATTTGACTTGTCGGTGACAGCGTTCGCCTGATCGACGAGCCTATTCGCCTCGCCGGTTTGATCGGAGCAGCCGACGATGCCCGAGAACAGGACCAACGCCACGCATGCGAGCAGCGTCTTGCGAAGATGCGACATCGCCAGTCCTCCTTCCCGCACTCTCGACAGAGGCAGTCCGGACCTGTCCTTCTTTGAGGCCGTGCTGTCGGACGACGGCATCGACACGGTCTTTGAACCGTTCCGACCGGGAGAGTGGAGCGGAAGCGCTGGAAGCCGCGGCGAGCCGGTCGTAGCCCTTGTCGCCAGAGTAGGCCTCCAAGTCGGCTCAGTTCCACCAATGGGTCTCAGCCAGGCGGGCGAGGGTCACGCGGTTCGAAGGTTGTCCAATATCGCCCACCAGCGAAGTGATGGGAGTCCCTGTCGATTCACTGGGGCTTCTTCTCTTCCCTGTGGCAGAAGATTCTTTGCGAATCGGGGTTGACAGAGCAGAACATCATGTGTCAGAATGCACTGACACGTGAAGGAGAGACATGACGGACGATCGAACAGGCGACCAGTTGCTCCAGATGCTGAGCGCCCTTGCGAACCCTCATCGGCTGCGGATCCTCGCGGCCCTGAAGATGCGTGAGAGCTACGTCAGCGAGTTGGCGCGGGAGCTCGCGATCGGACGTCCGCTCCTGCACATGCACCTGCAAGTACTGGAGAAGGCCGGGCTCGTGGTCGGACGCCACGAGATCTCGGAAGACGGAAAGGCGCTTCGCTTCTTCAGCGTGACGGACTTCGACGAGCACCTGACGCCCGAGCGCGTCACCGATGCGACGAAGACCCTGAGCGCGGACAGCGAACCAACCGGAAAGGCAAGGAAATGACACTCACTTGGCCGCTCGCGATCGTTCTGGTTGTGGTGATCTTCCTGGTGGTCGCTGCGGTGCAGACACCCGCGCACCGGCGCTCTCGTTTCCAGCTGGAGGAGATGAAGGCGAAGTACAACGAGCAGTACCAAGTACTGGCGGCGGACTACGCGACGCTCGCGGCAGAGCTGCGCGACACGCAGGCGGCGATGCAGGCCGACCTGGCGAAGCTCGCGACGAGCGTCGAGTCCATCGAAGCGATGATGCGCGAGGTGGGCTGAGCCATGGACGGCAAGTTCTTCGTTCCCATCGCAACTATGCTCGCGGGAGTTGCCGTCTTCGTCGCCTTCGCCATCTGGTACGCCGCGAGGGGCAGGCGGAAGCAGGCGTCGCCGTGGGTGCTGGCGGGAGTCTGTCTGGTGGCAGGGGGCCTCGTAGTCGCGTCTGGCTTCGCCTGATTCGAGGCTGGCGGACCGGCCGTGGGCCAGGTCGTCAGATTGGTCTTGTTGCTCGGCATGGCGGGCTACACGTACCGGAAGATCGGCTCTGCAGCTGCAGGGGCACTGGCAGTCGAAGCGGCCGCGGTAGGCACCTTGGCCGTTGTGGCATTCGCCTAGGGGTAGAGCACGCCACCTCGCAAGAGCTTCAGCCTGCCGCGTCTTGGGCAGGTCCATAGGACGGGACATACGGGAGTTGACCAGGAATGGGGAGTCGATCATGAGCAAAGACAGGCGAACAGCGGTAGTCGCAGGAGTGCTGTTCATAGTCGCCACGACTGCAAGCTTGCTCGGTAGGGTGGTGCTTCTGGATCCGATCCTGAAAGGGGCCGACTTTCTTGCCAAGATCGCCGCAAATCAGAACCAGGTGACTGCGGGAGCGCTCCTTGGGCTGGTCGCTTTCTTTGCGTCCGCCAGCATCGCGATCGCCCTGTATCCGGTCTTGAGGCGATTCGGTGAGGGTCTGGCGCTCGGCTCAGTCGGCTTCAGACTCCTTGAGGCAGGGTTCTACAGCATTGGCGCAATCGCGGTGCTATCGATGGTGACATTGGCTCAGGGGCTTGTGGAAGCCGGCGCTCCGGCTTCGTCGAACATTCAAGCCTCAGGCGCACTGCTGCTGGCAGTCCGGAGTTGGGCGGGCATCGTAGGGACCTTGGCCTTCTACGTGGGAGGCCTGCTGTACTACATCGTGTTCTATCAATCGAGACTCATCCCTCGATGGCTGTCCGGCTGGGGGATTGTTGCAGTCGCCATGGGCTTCGCGGCAAGCGTCCTGGTTGTGTTCCAGGTCATCACTCCCATGACGACGCCCCAGATCGTCTTGAATCTCCCGATCTTCTTGCAGGAAATGGTTCTGGCGGTGTGGCTGATAGCCAAGGGATTCAACGCGACCGTGCTCGCTTCCGGCAGGGGCTCAGAGTGAGAGCAGCGGTCTGCACGCGGTACGGCCCGCCGGAGGTCCTCCGGCTCGAGGAACTCGCGACTCCGGTCCCCCGGAAGAATGAGGTGCGCATACGCATCGGGGCAACTGCGGTCACGTCGAGCGACACCTACGTCCGTGGCCTCAGACTGTCTCCCGCGTACCGGATGATGGCGCGACTCGCACTCGGGTGGAACGGGCCGAGGCAGCCGGTACTGGGCATGGTGCTCTCAGGGGTGGTGGATTCGGTCGGAGCCGCCGTCACGTCGTTCGAGGTGGGTGACCGGGTATTCGGATTCGATCAGCACCTGTTCGGGACGTACGCGCAGTACGTGTGCTGGCCGGAAGACGGGATTCTGGCCACGCGACCGGCCAACCTCTCCGATGAGGAAGCGGCAGCCATTCCCTACGGAGGCCTTCTCGCTCTCCATTTCCTGCGCAAGGCCGGCGTTCGAGCGGGACAACGGGTCCTCGTCTTCGGGGCGTCGGGGGCGGTGGGCACGTCGGCGGTGCAGCTCGCCCGGCATCTCGGCGCTGAGGTCACGGGTGTCTGCAGCACTGCGAACGTGGAGCTTGTGAAGTCCCTCGGTGCTACGAGGGTGGTCGACTACACCGTCGAGGACTTCGTGGACGGGGCGGAGCGCTACGACGTGATCTTCGACGCTGTGGGCAAGAAGAAGAGCGCCGCGGCCCTCCGGCGGTGCCAGCAAGTGCTTGCTCCCGGCGGAGTCTGCATCTCGGTGGACGACGGCAAACCGGAGCTCCGGCGCGAAGATCTGGTGTTGCTCGGCGAGCTAGCGTCGCGGGGTGAGATCAGACCCGTCATCGATCGCACCTATGCTCTGGAGGACATCGTCGACGCGCACAGGTACGTCGACATGGGGCACAAGCGCGGCAACGTGATCATCAGCGTGGGGTAGCGCTCGACGGGTTTCCCATCGAACAGAGGTATCGAGCTGACGGCCAGAAGGTAGAATCAGGTTGTCCACTACGACCCACCAACCCACGACGCCAGCCCAGAGTGTCGCGCTAACATGAAGACGACTAGCGCGGTCACGCGCACACCGCTTGGCACGCTGCTAGCGGTTCGTGCTCCCGGGAACGTGGCGACGGGGGGATGAGGGTCCCATGAACCTGCCGATCATGCCTCCCGTCGCACCGATGCTCGCAAGGGCCGTCGACGGGATCCCCCTCGGCGCGTACAGCTACGAGCCCAAGTGGGACGGGTTCCGCGCGATCGTCTTCCGCGATCGCGATGAGGTCGAGATCGGCAGCCGCAATGAGCGATCGCTGACCCGCTACTTCCCGGAACTCGTGACGGCGATGAGGTCGAGCCCACCTGACCGGTACGTGCTCGACGGGGAGATCGTCGTCCCCGACCCCTCGCGTGGGCGACTTGACTTCGAGGCCCTGCAACAGCGGATCCATCCGGCCGAGAGCCGGGTCAGGCTGCTTGCGCAGCGTACCCCCGCGCGCTACGTCGCGTTCGACCTGCTCGCCCTTGGCGACCGCGACCTCACCGGCGAGCCGTTCAGGGAACGACGACGTGTGCTGGAAGAAGTGCTGGCCGGCGCACAGTCGCCCATCCACGTCACCCCGGCCACCCACGATCCCGACGTAGCCCGACGATGGTTCGATGAATTCGAAGGCGCGGGGCTCGACGGCATCGTCGCCAAGCCGCTCGAAGGGACCTACCAGCCGGACAAACGGGTGATGCTCAAGATCAAGCACGTCCGAACGGCAGACTGTGTGGTGGCCGGCTACAGGGCGTACAAGACCGATGCGCAGGCGGTAGGCTCACTGCTTCTCGGACTCTATGACGACGACGGCCAACTCGAGAACGTCGGAGTCGTCGGAGCGTTTCCTCTCGAGCGGCGTCGCGCGCTGTTCATGGAGCTGCAGCCGCTCGTCACGACATTCGAGAATCACCCGTGGAACTGGGCCGACGCGGCGACGAGTGCGCGTACGCCTCGTAGCTCCGAATTCAGCCGGTGGAACGCCAGCAAGGACCTGACGTTCGTGCCGCTCATACCCGAGCGCGTCGTTGAGGTCCGCTATGACCACATGGAGGGGAATCGCTTCCGTCACACCGCCCAGTTCGTTCGGTGGCGTCCCGACCGGGACCCGCGCTCGTGCACCTTCAGCCAGCTTGAGGAGGTCGTCCAGTTCGACCTCGCCGACGTCCTCGGATGAGAGCATCCGCGCACGTCGCGCATGCGCAGCTTGCCAGGCATCCAGCGGACGGCGGGGACGGCTTGCATGAAGGAGTGGCGCGTCGGCCGTAGCTGATGCGCTAGACGTTAGGAGGAACCGTGTCGTTTGCTCCTCGCGCGCGGATTCTCGAGTTGGTCACAAGGTATGTTCCCCTGAAGCGATAGCGCTGCAATGAGGCTGACGCGTGTGCGGCTAGGCGATTCAGAGGTTGTCCAATGTGGCCGCCAGCACCGAAGGACCCCGGCACCCGTTCTGGGGTCTTGTCATGTCCTGTCAGGCCCAGGGTAGGTACATGACGTTGAACAACGAAGAAGGATTCGTTATGGATCGGGCTTGGAAGCTCGTCCTCACGTTGTCGCTCGCAGGTCTCGTGTGGTGCGTGGCCATCGGTCTCCTCCTCTGGTTCCTACCAGTCGGCTCGTCCCTCACGGGGTCCTCCTCCGGGGCTGCGCCGGCGGTCTCTGGAGAGCCCTTCTCTTCGCTCTCCGCGCTGGGCGCCGCGCCGTTGATCATTCCGGTAGTTCTGGTGGCCATCGGTGCATGGTCCGCGTATCGCCACCGCAAGGTCGTACTGTTCGTCGCAACCCTATTGACCGCCATGTTCGCCTTGCTCACCGGCTTCTCGATCGGGCTCGCCTATCTGCCCGCGGTTGCCACGCTCGTCGTGGCAAGCAGCGGTTGCGTTCTTCGCGTCACGCCCGGAGGTAGTCTCAGAGAAGCGGATGTGGTCCGGATGACAAGCGCGGTTGAAGGCGCGACGATCCTGCTCACCGGTGCGACATCGGGCATTGGCAAGGCGGCGGCGGTCGGCCTTTCGGCTCGCGGGTCCGCACTGGTGCTCCCCGTGAGAGATCGTGCTCGGGGGGAACAAGTGGCCGTTCTGGCGCGTGAAGCAGGCGCTAGGAGCGTCGAGATCATCGACTGCGACCTCAGCGTGATGGCGTCCGTTCGTGAAGCGGCTGCCGAGTTCAAGCGCCGCCACGACCGCCTCGACGTGCTCATCAACGACGCGGCGGTCTTCCTCAACAGCCGAGGTGTCACGCCTGAAGGACACGAGCGCATGTTCGCAACGAACTACCTCGGTGCCTTCGTGCTCACGAATCTGCTGGTCGACGAACTCGCAGCAGCCGCCCCTTCTCGCGTGATCAATGTGACCGCTCCCGCCACCACCGCTCCTGACCCCGAGGACCTAGAGAGCGAGCGCGGCTTCAGGCCGGCCGTGGCGTTCGGCCGCTCGACCGCCGCCAAGCTGCTGTTCACCTATGCGTTGTCGCGGCGGCTGCAAGCAAGAGGGGTCAGCGTGAATGCCTATCACCCAGGCGTCACCAGGACCGGACTGATGAAGAACGCCCCAATCCCCATGAAGGCCATCGGTGCGGTGCTGAGCGTGACGGCGCGTACGCCCGAACGCGCGGCCGCAGGTCTCATCGATCTCGCCTTGTCTCCCGCATTCCAGGACGTGACCGGCCAACTCATTCACGACGGGAAACCGATCAAGGCTCCCTTCATCGAAGACCGACAAGCACAAGAGGGACTCTGGACCGCGACCGAGAATCTGATTCGGGTCAGCGAATAGCCGAGATGGCCGCATGCATCGGAGGGGGTCGACGATCCTGATGTCTGCACGCAGGGTGACCGCAGTCGTGATTCTGTGTGCGTTTCTGGCGCTGGGAGTCTTATCGTTCCTGGGTGACCGCGTGCTCTCGGCGATCTTCATCGTCGTCGCGGGTACCGTCCTTGTGAGACACGCCGTCAGCCTCTGTCCGCGCTGCTCGAACCTCGCTTGCGCATTCAACCCGCGCTCGAAGGTCGTCGCGGAAGGTTCTGCGCCCGTCGACGATGGCAGCGGCGGGCCGTTCTCGGACCTGGAGATCACGCGTACGACAGTCGTGCCGCTCCTGCTCGTGGGTCCATTGGCCGTCATCGGCGCCTGGAAGTTCAGTCCTCTCGCCACGGTGGCGGTGGCTGCGGTGGCGCTCTCGGCGCATTCCGTGTTCAGGCACTTGACGTGCAGCCGCTGCGGGAACGATTGTGCCGGCAACTGCAATGGACGGTACCGAGAGTGGAAGGCTGCCCAGAGACGACTTGGAAGCTGAGGCGATGGGCGCGGCCTATCTCGTCTCTGTCAGCCTGTATCTGGTCGGCCTCGTGATCCGCGATGGGTACGAGCTTCTCAAGAAGACCGGCGAGATCGACGCCGCGGACACAGCGCTCGGTCATCCGCAGTTCGCGTCTGAGGCCTAGAAGTGGGATGTGACCGGCACCAGTTCGATGCCGGTCACATCCATCCGTTGAACCTTCTCTAGTTGCTGTTGCTGTCAGGCAATCGTCGACGTCACTTGACCATGGCGGTTGCCGAGGCGCTAGATCCTGACGCGTCGTCGGACAATGTCGCCGTATTCGTGATCTTCGTGCCGCGCGGCGTACCGGCATTCACCTTGACGGTAAACACAAGCACCCTGGTCTCGTGCGCGTCGAGCTCACCGGTCCACTCGATGCTCTTCGTCGCGCCGTTGTAGTACCTGCCGCTCGCGTAAGTGGTGTTCGCGGGGATCGGGTCACTGACGGCGAAGCGCTGGGGCGCAGGACTGATGTTCCGCACCTTCAGCTCGTACACGAGCTTCTGGCCGTGGTGGTCCTTGGTCGAATTCACTTGCATGCTCAGCTTGCCCAGCGACATCGCGTTCCAGACCGCGATCTCGCCCCAGCTTCCGTCGCGGGCCTTGTCGAGTACCGCCAGGTTGACGCCGTACTGCACCTTGTCATCGCGGGGGTTGCCCGAGCCGAGGATGGTGTCGCCAAGGTCGATCCCGTAGTGATCCGTCGCTGGGGTCTTGTCATCCCACGTGATCTTGGTCGTGTAGTTGCTCTTGGTCGGCACCACCAGGCTCGCCGCCGCATCCCAGAAGTACAGGCCCTCATTATCGGGATTAGCGTCAACGTGGTAGCGCAGGCCGGGGTAGTAGCCCAGCGAGTCGTGGAACTGCGACACCGGTGGGAGAGGCTTGAAGGTCTTGGTCTCGAGGATATCGCCCGCCGCGTTTGACCGTCGCACGGTGTATGGCGTGGTCTTCTGCAGCGTGAACGTTGCATTGCCCGGTTGGGCGCGAGAGTTCAACCGCAGGTGCACTCCGCTCGTACCCATGCCGTTCCATTCGAGTGGCCAGAAGTGGCTGTCCACAACGAGCAGGGCATGTTTCGGGCCGTAGCTGGGCGGGTCATACAGGGCGTTGTAGAGGGTGTAGTCGTAGTCGTAGGCCCCGTTGCGCAGCCACAAGAGCATGCCGGGCACGGTATAGGGGACGCGATCGACTTGCCACTCCGTGGTCGCCGGGTTGTTGTAGATCGTCGTGTAGGGGAACTTGAGGCCGCGGTCGAACCCGCTCGAGTTGCGCCACTCGGCCATGTAGTACAGGGGGAAGACCCGAGTCAGCGGCACGATCACGAAGTGGTTGGTCGTCCAGCCGTTGGGCGGGTTCTCCACGTCGTCGGTGAACAGGGTCGTCGCGCCGTCGGCCAGCTTGAGGTCGTCGGCATACCAACCCTCCCACTGCACGCCGACGTCGCTCGTGTAGTGCAGACGCAGCGTGATCAGCTTGCCGGCGTAGGCGGCCAAGTCGAAGCGCAGGATGCCTTCGCCTCTTCCGTTCAGGCCGAGGTTGCCCATGCCGTCGTCGACGAAGATCCCGTCCATGTCCGGAAGCTTGGTCCAGGTGGCACCGGCATCGACGGAGACCTCGAAGTAGCCGTAGTCGTAGTCTGTCTCGAAGCCCCAGGAGCTGGCGAAGGAGAAGATCGGCGCTGTGGTCCCCGTCAGGTCAAAGTCGTGGGCCAGGTAGAAGTCCGCCAGATCGGCGCGGTCGGACCACCAGGCCTTCCCCGTGCCTAGTGGGTTGGGGATGTCGATCACTGTGTCCGGCAGGTTGATCTTGATCCCCTGCTCGGTATGCTTCGGGCGCAGCGAGAGCTGGCCAACCTTGGCCTCGACCGGTTTGGTCGTGTAGTTGAGCTCGACCGGCTTTGCCCAGCCGACCAGATAGCGGAAGACCAGAGGGAATGGCGCGGGCTGCATGCCGCCCAGCGGGCCGTTCCACGAGCCGGCCTCGAAGATTGTCCAGTTGGACGGAGAGGCCTGCGCGTCGGTGGTGTAGATGTCGGGCAGGCCGAATGCCGCGTGGCCGAACTCCTCGGAAATGACGCCCACGTCGATGTTCTCCGGGTCCATGCTGTACTCGCGGACGTAGATGTCGCGGTCCGGTGAGCCGGGCGAGCCCTTGACGCTGGCCAGCTTGCCCGCGGGATAGTCGATGGCAGACGCGTGCGACCAGATGGAGAATTCACCCTGCTCGCCGCCGCCTGCCTCTTCCCCCATGCCTGCATGGATGACGGTGAAGTTGTCGACGACACCGTCGCCGTTGCCATCGTACTTCTGCCACGGGAAGGCCGGATCGTCGGCGTTGATGGCATCGACGACCTCTCTCACGAGATCCGCGGCGCGTACGTTGTTGTTGCTGCCGCTCTCGCTATTGGCGCCGTACCAGCCTTCGGAGTGCGCGGCCTTCAGCCACTTGGGATACACCTCGCCCTTGGGCACGAACTTGCCTTCGGACTGCTCCAGATAGTAGTTGGCCATGGTGTTGCCGCGCAGATCCACCTTGCCCAGGTTCGGGTGCTCGATGATCACGCCGGCCTTGGGCCCTACACCGAAGTACAACTCGTTGTATATCGCTGGCGTGGCGTCCTTGTACCAGACCGTGTTGTTGTCCCGCGGGCCCGGGGGCGGGATCTGGTTGTGGAGCGGGCCTACGGTTGTCACTGTCTTCAGTTCTGAGGGGGTATCGGCGTCTTGATCGACGTCGACCCAGGCGTCAAAGGTGTCACTATTGGGGAACTCCACGGGCACGGCCAGGCTCATGATCTGAGGCGCGGTTGTGCTGGTCTTACCCTGGCGCTCGTTCTTCTTTAGCTCCTCCAGCTTCTTGGGGTTCGGGGTCGTGGGGTTGCGCGCGGCCCACTCCTCCCGGAACACCTGAAGCGCCGTGGCTTTCGCCTCGGGGCTGGCTAGGGAGATCCCCTTGTCCTCCAAGAGCAGCTCGACCTGGTCGTCGCTCGGGACCCGGTTGTGGACGGTCCATTTGGCATCGCTGAACATGCCAAGGGATCTCACTGCCGAGCCGACGTTCGTCGCCGGTGCTGCGAGTGTGGCGACCCCCACGGTCACTGCCACAAGTAGCGCCAGCACCAACGAAGACGCTAGTAGGCCTCTTTTGACTGTCATCTCTCCTTCTCCTCTTGTGGGAAGCGTGAGTGCGCCTTTCTTCTCTCGCCGTTCGATGCGATCATCTCCCCTCCGCTGACCCGCTCAGTTTGTTCGGCGCGGCGCTCCGGGCGTGCGCCGGATACACCACTGTGTTGGGGTGGCCCCACTCGGCCGTCAGTCGCCAGTGATAGGAGAGTCATACCCCCTTTCCGCTGCGTGATGCAATTCGGCGCGTCGAAATTGCATAGCGCCTTGTGTCAGCGAGCGCATACCGTCGGCCGAGTGCTAAGGAATTGGGGGTCGGGCGAATCTCGCCGGCCCCCGTTCGGTGTGAGCTCAGCACCTGTCCGGAACCGCTGACTCCAGCGCCTCGAGCGCGTCCTGTGTCGGCTCTCCCTCAGCCCGCCAGAGGATGTTGCCCTGACAGTCGACAAGGAAGACGTGGATGGTCTCGAGCGACGAGAGCTCGAGTGCCCGCGCGAGCGCGTGTATGTCCGTGTAGGTTGTCAGCGTGTGACGGCGAACGTCGGGGTCGGGAATGCCCGCGCGCATGCCACCGTCGATACCGCCCCTGAAGAGCCTGTATCCCTTGGAGATGCTCGGAACCTCCCACACCTCCATGCCCGGGTGTCTCTCGGCGAGCTCCTCCAGGGATGGCTTCCAGGCATCCACGAGCATCTGCTGCCACTGCTGGAACGCCATGATGATCACGTGCGGGCCACCAGTGAGGCCGTGAGGGATCACGTGGTCGACCCCCTCGAGGTCGCGAACTTCTAGCGCTGGGAACTGCATGGTCTACCCTTCTGTCGGAGTTGGCGTGTGGTGGCACTCAGCTCGGGGGCGTCCCTGATGTGGCCGTCTCGGTGACGTAGTCCTTCAGCACGGGCGGCGGCCCCGGCTCGTCCAGCAAAGCGAACGTCTGCCGCAGCACGCTCTTCTGCAGCTCTGGGTTGTTCGGCTCGCCCAGTGGGTAGCCGTGGTCGAAGGGCACCCAGAGAGCGCGCGGCGGCCGGAGCTTCTGGACGGCCTCGTGCAGAAAGACGATGACGGCGGTCGGGATGCCCGCGCGCTCGATCTCGGCGGCGACCAGACTCACGGTCTGGTTGCACATCGGTCAAGCGGGTACGCAGATGACCGTGTCGACACGGTCCCCCGCGAACAGCCGGGCGATGTCCGGAGCAGACTCCTCGATGAGTGCCCTCGGCTTGGGCAGGTGTCCACAGAGCGAGACCACTCGCGGCGCGAGCTCGCCGATCTCGCCTGCATACTCCATCTCACGCAGGCGATCGATGGGAACAAGCAGGTCGGGATCGGCCTGGAGGCCGGAGTGGTCGAATGCTTGCGCCGAGAACGTGTTCACGAGGGTTCGAGGGTCCGTATCAGAGGGGATGTAGCGGATCGACGCGTCGTTCTCGTCCCGCTCGGCGTCGAAGGGTGGCTGGTCAGTCATGGTCATGCACGCCGTGACGACGAGACCGACGCGCGACTGTGAGAGCGGCGTGGTCGGGGTCGCCCAGGGAACCGGGTCGATCTCGTGCCACTTGTAGAGCTGGAGGAACGTGCGGAGCTCAGGGCTGAGCTTGCCCATGGTGGTCATGGCTGCCTCCGTATCGGCGACGCATCCTGTGATGATGCTGTACCCCTGAAGGCGGTCCTGGCGGCGCACAAGGAGCCGAACACTGGGGCAAACGTGTCCGGCTCCTGGGAGAGGGGGTGCGCGGGCTCAGGCTTGTTGTGGGCAGCACCGCGCCGTCGGCGGCGTGAAGCCGCCATGGTGCTACCCCCCGAGTGTTCTCATGATCTCCGCGTACTGCTCCGGGGTGATCTCGCCGCTCGCAAGGCGACGCTTTGCGACGGCAACAGCCTCGTCGTGGCCGTCAGTGCGCATCGGTGGCGCACCAGGCTGCTGTGCGCCCGCTTGCGGGTGACCGCCGCCCGACGCACGGATCGCCCAAATGATCAACAGGACGATCCCGGCCAGCACGGCCAGGCCGAAGAGCACTATGAGGATCTCGCCCCACACGCTGCCGCCCATCATGTTGTTGTAGCCGAACCCATATCCACGCATCATCGATGGCTCAGAGCTCCTTCAGGTAGGCGATGATCTCGTTCATCTCGTTGGCCGTCATGTCCCACCGCGGCATCGGCGCCTGCAGCCGCTGGCCGTCAGGGTCGATCCCATTGCGGATCGCGTTGGCGATGTCGGCTTCGGTCCACGCTGGCTCGGTCGTTCCCTCATCCGAGTGCGACGTCGTGAGGAACGAGTATCGGATGTCCGGGGCCACGAAGTATCCGCCCATCATTCCTGCGACCCGGCCGCCTTTGCCGTTCTCGGCGTGGCAGTCCACGCACGACACAGACATCATCGGCCCGAAACCCATCATCCCCGCCCGGGGCCTCGTCCTCACGATGGCGGCACTGTTGTCGCCGATGCCGGTGTAGTAGATCCTCTGACCCGCCGAGGAGTACTGCCCGGTGTCGGACTCGTCCAGACCAAGAAATGGCACGACGACCAACCCGGCGATGCCGATGACGAGCACCACCACACCCGTGATGAAGAGTCCGCGTTGTCGCATGGAGGGAGTCTTCCCACCCTTCTCGCGTGGCTCGCGCCTCGAGAGATGTGGTTCCGGTGGAGTTCAGATTGCTGCTGCGCCCTTTGGGCACCGGGGAGGCCGCGCCCCGGCGGCTGAGACACGCTACTCTCGGCCAACCTGGTTGTGTGGCCGCTTCCCGATAGCATCGATAGCCGCTTTGGCCTTCTCAACCACTTCAACCTCGGTCGTGCCGGTGAGCTGAACATTGGCGACATCGGAGGGGAAGTCCCACACCGCGTCGCCATCGGCAGCGAGCTCTGAGTCACGCTGGCGGATCTGAGCAACATAGCCCTTCACGGGCTCGGCGCACGGGTCGTCGCCCAGGACGACCCAGTCGTCGTGCACCAGAATCTCGTAGCCGTCGTATTCCATCTCTACACGCCGAGCGTGCGCATGATCTCGGCGTACTGCTCCGAGGTGATCTCTCCGCTCGCAAGCCGACGCTTAGCGATCGCGACGGCCTCGTCGTGTCCGTCGGCGCGCATGGGTATGCCCGGCTGGCTCGGTCCGGCGAGTGGCACGTTCGTGGGGCCGTGTGACCCCCTGCGAATCGCCCAGATCACGAACAGGACTACCCCAGTGATCAGGAGCAGCCAGAGCACCAGCCCGACGGCAGCGCCCAGCCAGTGATGGCCCATCATTCCGTAGCCGTACGATCCGAATCCGCGCATCGTGTGCTCGCTCCTTCAGCAATGGGAGGACCGTGTCCATCCCGCTTGTTGGCGATGTCCCGTCGGCCCCGGGCGTTCTCACGCCGATCGTCGTGACGCACGATATCCCTGCTCGGGGGGCGGGGCCGACGTGGTATGGGCACGATTCGCAACTGTGGTGCCGTCATGCGCCGTCAAACGTGGGGTTTCGGTGGAGGATCGTCGGCGCCGGCGGCTGGCTACGCCGGCAGCCCCTGGCTTGCCCAGAGCCACAAACTCGCAGTCGAGCGGTACGGCCGCCACAGCTCTCCTCGCCCAGCGACCTCTTCGCGCGTCGCCGTGCGCCCGAGGTCGAGCATCCTGCCCGCACTCGCGCGCACTCCCAAGTCGTCGAGCGCGAGCACGTCGGGGCGGCCGAGAGAGAAGATGAGGTACATCTCGGCAGTCCAGCGCCCGACGCCGCGCAGTTTGGTGAGCTCGGCGATCACTTCTTCGTCGGGCAGCGACTCGAGCGAGTCCCAGTCGATCTCGCCTGCGAGCGTCGCCCGCGCGATGCCCTGTAGGTACTCGGTTTTGCGTGCTGAAAGGCCAGCGCCGCGGAGGTCGTCAGGCGTGGCCCGGGTGATGGCGTCGGGCGTCGTTCCGATCCTCTCGGCGACGCGGCCCCAGATGATCGGCGCGACCTTCTCCGAGAGCTGTTGGCCGACAACCGAACGAATGATGACGGGAAAGCCGTTTGCGGCAGGGCCGCGTTCGAAGTGGCCGACGCGGTCGATGAGGGCGCCGAGCACGGGATCTGCCTTCGCCAGCGCTCGCGACGGCTTGTCGCGGGCGTCGAGCACCAGCATGCGGTCGGAAGTGAACATGGGGGGAGTGTACCCCCGGGCGAACCGTCAATCGGTCGGAGTGGGTCGTTGCGGCGCGCCGACGCAATCGCGCCGGAAGCGCGGGTCCCTCGGCGGGTCACGTAGTGGGTTGAAGAGCACGTGCCTGATAAGTGTGTCGCCGTCGTGCTCGACCTCGTCGAGCGGCGCGAAGCCCATCTTGGCTGCGACCCGGAGAGAGGCAGCATTTCCCGGATCTATGCAACTGATGACCCGCTCGAACCCGATCACCGAGAAGCAGTAGTCGATGACTGCCCGTGCGACCTCGGTGGCCAAGCCCTTTCCCCAGAGCTCTCGCCGGAGCGTCCAGCCGATCTCGACATCGGGCGGGAAGCCACAGCCCGGGCCCGAGAATCCGACGACGCCGCGCAAGCTTCTCTCCGGGGGTTCGCGTAGCTCGACGGCCCATCGGCACCAGCCCCAACCGGCCTGTATGCGCATCTGGCGGCCGATCCATTCCCCTGTCTCCGCGCGAAGGACCGCCGGATCTGTCGGCGTGGGGCCGAGGAAGCGCATCACCTCCGAATCCGACTGGAGTATCGAGCATGTCGTCGACGTCGTCGGCGGTCCACTCGCGCAGGCGCAGACGCGCCGTCTCGATCGTCACAGGTCCCATGAGCTACCTCCAGCGACACGGTAGCACGCGTGTGTCGGGTAGAATCGCAGCTATGACGGCTGACTCCGATATCCAGTCGCGCCTGCGAGCGCTGCCCAAGACCGACGAGGTCCTCGCCCGTCCCGAAGTTGCTGCCGAGCTGGAGCGCATCCCGCGCGCGCTCGTGGTCGACGCCGTGCGTGACGCTGTTGAGGACGTCCGGGCACGTATCCTCGGTGGGCAGCAGATCGAACCTTCCGAGGAGTCGATCGCGCGTGATGCTGTCGTGCGGGCGGAGCTGGCAGCTCGGCCATCGCTTCGGCCGGTGATCAACGCGACCGGCATCATCGTGCACACGAATCTCGGCCGAAGCCTGCTCTCCAAAGCCGCAGCGCAGGCGGTGCACGACGTGGCGACGTCCTATTCGACGCTCGAATATGACGTCGAGAGCGGGGAGCGGGGAAGCCGGCACGTGCACGTCGAGTCCCTGTTGACGCGCTTGACCGGGGCCGAGGCCGCCATGGCGGTCAACAACAACGCCGCCGCGGTCATGCTGGGAATCGCCGCCCTCGCCCGCGGAAAGGAGGCGGTTGTCTCGCGCGGGCAGCTCGTCGAGATCGGCGGGTCGTTCCGCATTCCCGACATCATGCGCGAGTCTGGCGCGACGATGGTCGAAGTCGGAACCACCAACAAGACACACCTCGCCGACTACGAGAACGCCATCACCGAGCGCACGGGACTCTTGCTCAAGGTGCATTCGAGCAACTACCGGGTCGTCGGTTTCACCGAGGAGGTCTCGGTCGCCCAGCTGGTAGAGCTGGGCGCGAAGCATGGCGTGCCGGTCTTCGAGGACCAGGGCTCGGGTGTACTCATCGACCTGCGGACATATGGGTTGCCCTACGAACCGACCATCGGCGAGGCCATCAAGCAGGGCGCGCAGCTCGTGTCGTGCTCGGGAGACAAGCTCCTCGGCGGACCGCAGGCGGGAATACTCGTCGGCACAAGGGACATCATCCAGCGCCTCAAGAAGCACCCGATGGCGCGCGCAGTGCGTCTCGACAAGATGACGCTCGCCGCGCTCGAGACCACGCTGCGCGCCTACCTGGACACGGAGCGTGCGTTTCGCGAGATTCCGACGCTTCTGATGCTCACGGCATCGCAGGCCGACATCGGGCAATGCGCCGCCGAGATCGCGACGAGACTGCGCAAGGCCGTGGGCGATGCCGCCCTCGTCGAGACCACCGAGGACGTATCGCGCGCCGGAGGCGGTGCACTTCCGCTTGCCGACATCCCCACGGTAGTGGTCGCGATCACGCCATCGGTAGGTGGGCCGAGCGTCGATGCACTCGAGACGTACCTCCGCTGCTCTTCTGACCCTGCGATCATCGCTCGCATCCACGAGGGTCGCCTGTTGCTCGATCCACGCACGATGCGGAACAGCCAGGACGAGGTCGTCGTCGCTCGGATCGCCGAGGCATTGGGCACGACCGCCGCCGCGACCTCAGCCTCCGCATAGCCTCGTTCCCCGCCTCGTCCTAAGGAGCTCTCGTGGCATCTCCAGTAGGTCAGCCCGTCCTAGTCGAGGTCACGGACATCCTCTTGGGCGGCAGCTGCCCGGTTGGATTGACGCCGGGCCAGACGTGGGAGATCCGCGACGGGATGCTCCCTGAGGGCATGTGCGCATCGGCGTGGGCGTCGATCCAGCAGTACGTCTTCGGGCTTCGCGCTGGCGGCGCCATGCCGTGGAGCGGACAACCCGAGATCTCGGCGTGCTGTCCCGACGCCGCGAATCCGGTTGTGTTCCGGTTGACGGTGATCGAGGAGTGACGCGGCGTTGATGCGCCTATGACCGCCGCGGCAGCCCCCTCGCTCGTCCTCGGCACCGCCGGGCACATCGACCACGGCAAGTCGGCGCTGGTCAAAGCGCTCACGGGCACCGACCCGGACCGCCTCGCCGAGGAGAAGGAACGCGGCATCACCATCGAGCTTGGCTTCGCGCGCCTGGAGCTGCCGAGCGGGCGCACGATGGGTGTGGTCGACGTCCCCGGGCACGAGAAGTTCGTCCGGCAGATGGTCGCCGGCGCGACCGGCATCGATGTCGTGCTCCTCGTAGTTGCCGCCGACGACGGCGTCATGCCACAGACTCGCGAGCACCTCGCGATCATCGACCTGCTCGGCATTCAGCGCGGCGTCGTCGCGATCACGAAGTCCGATCTGGTCGATGCCGACTGGGTGGAGCTCGTGCGCGAGGACGTGCGAGCACTGCTCGAAGGCACCTCGATCGAGGGCGCGCCCATCGTCGCCGTCTCGGCCCGCACGGGTGCAGGGCTGCCCGAGCTGCTGCAAGCGCTCGACGCCATCGCGGATGAAGCACCGTCGCGTCAAGCCAATCTCCCCATGCGGCTACCCGTCGACCGCGTGTTCACCATCGCGGGTGCAGGCACGGTCGTCACGGGCACGATGTGGTCGGGCAATGCCAAGCGGGACGACGCCATCGAGCTGTACCCCAGCGGCAAGCACGGGCGGATCCGAGGTGTGCAGGTGCACAGCGCAACCGTCGAGCGCGCGCAGGCGGGTCAGCGGGTCGCGCTCAACATCACGGGCCTCGACAAGGACGAGATCGAGCGCGGCGACATCGTCGCCGAGCCGGGCACGCTCGCCGTCACCGACCGCTTCGATGCGCGATTCACGTACCTGGGCAAGCCCGGCGAAGACAAACCCTTCGAGACGGGTACGCGCGTGCACGTCGATCACGGCACCCGAGAGGTGCTCGGCAGAGTCCTACTCATGGACACGTCATCGCTCGCGCCGGGCCAGTCAGGATTCGCGCAGCTCCGTCTGGAGGAGCCCCTCGCGCCGCGGTATGGCGACCACTTCATCATCCGCAGCTACTCGCCCGTATACACGATCGGCGGCGGTCTCGTGCTCGACGCGTTGCCGCCTCGCCGAACGACCCTGCGCGAGCATGAACGTGAGTTGCTCGAGGCGCTCGTCGCCCACGACTTGTCCTCGGCATCGACCGGGCTGCTCACCGCCCGCGCGTTGCCGATGTCGTCTGCCGAAGTCGCCGCCGCTCTGGGCGTGCCGCGGGCGCAGGTCGCCGACGAGCTCAATCGGGCCTCCCTCGAGCGGCTCAAGGTGGCGGGGGAGACGTACTTCGTGACGCGGGGAGCCCTCGAAGCGACCCTCGGGGCGATCGAGCGGGAACTGCTCGCGTTCCACATCGAGCAGCCCAAGGCAACCGGTATCGCGTCACTCGCGCTTCGTGATCGGGTCGACCGACGGCTTGCGCCCAAGGTCTTCGACGCACTGCTCGAGGTCGCCGCCGAGCGTGGATTGGCGGTGCTCGAGAAGGGGACCGTGAGGCATCCGATGGCCGCGGTCTCCGCGCTCGCCGAGGAAGAAGCGGCGGCGGCCGCGCTCGGTCCGCTGCTGGCGTCGCAGGGACTCGCCCCCGCGACCGTGAACGAACTCGCCGCAGCAGCGGGAGTTTCCGATGCCGCGGTGGCGCGCAAGGCGCTGACCCGACTTGCGGCCGAAGGCAAGGTCGTCCGGCTGAGTCCGGAACTTCACTTCGACGCCGTCGCGATCGCTCGCGCTCGCGACGCTCTTGTCGCTGCGTTTGAGGCGCACCCTGAGGGCATGACCGCTGCCGAGCTGCGCGATGCGCTCGGCGTCTCACGCAAGTACGCGATCCCGCTGCTCGAGTACTTCGACTCGCAAGGGCTCACCAAGCGCGAAGGCGACCTGCGGGTGCTGAGGGCCAGGGGATAGGACTCCTACCCGAGTCTGGCGTCAGATCCGGCGCGAGAACTTGCTCGGCGCGCGCCTACTTCGTCATCTCAACCGGGATCTTGATGACGTCGATCCGCGAGCCGTCCTTCTCGGAAAGGTCGAAGAAGACGAACGTCCCAGTTCCCGTCTTCGAGCTCTCGAACACGACCTTCGCCTTGAACGTTCCTCGCGTGCCCGTCCCGCTGGTCGCCTTGATCGACCGCGAAGTGACGACGGCGCCGGTCGGATCCTTCACCTCGAGGTTGAACTGCGCCTCGAAGACATTTGCGCTGCCGCTCACGATGATCGGGCTCTTCACACTCTGTCCCGGCACTGGGCTCTCGACGAGGATCGGGGGAGCCTGCCCCTCGAAGTCAGCACGTGTCACCGGCGGCGACACGATGATGCCCTCTCCGCCGATGGAGCTCACGGACTTGCCATCCAGCTTGAATGCGACTCTGTCGATGCCTTCGAACTGCGTCAGCGTGTAGACGACCTGCGACACGCGCAGCAACATGGAGAGCGACCCGCCGCCCGACTCGAACTTGCTCGACATGTCGACGGTGGCGGTATGCCCGGAGAGCTTCACGCCGTTCAGTTTCGTGCCCGCGGGGATCGTGGTTCCAAGACCGAACCCCTTGTCCTGGGCTGTGGGTCCTGCGAGCAGGGCTGTCATCGCAGCCTTCGCGCGCGACTGAACCGTTGGGCTCGCACCGCCGGCCGGCACACCCACTTGGACCTTGCGTCCAGCGACGCCCAAGTACTCACCACGGATGAAGTAGAGCCGCACTTGAGTGGTCTTCAGGATTGGCAGAACGGGTTCCGTCGGCGTGACGGGTTCCTTCGACGTCACCGACTTCGTCGGGGTGACGGACTCAGTGGGCGTGGGCGTGACCGGAGTCGGAGTCGGTGTCGGCGTCTGCCTCTTCGCGCAGCCGGGCACGAGCCCCATCACAAGCACGACCACTACTGACAACGCAACGCGCGTGGATCGCTTCATCGCAATCGCCTTCGATTCGTCACGTTAGTTCGTCACGCAGTATGTACCCTCGCTGCACATTTCACGAGGTCGGGACGAATAATGTAGCTCGCACGTTATCAGTCGTTTGGCGGGTTGCCGCCGTGGCAGCTGCAGTACGCGGTCGTGTAGCCGCGTGAGTGACACTTCGAGCAGGCGAAGCTGCGCCAAGAGTGCTCGCCCGCCGACGGATGTGAGAAGGTCCACGACACGCCCGGGCGGTGGTGGCACGAAGCGCAGTTGCTCCCGAAGTGGTTCGCCGGCGCGGTATGGCAAGCGGAGCAGTTGCCCGTTGTCGGATGGGCGAACGCCCAGGAGCGACCGGGTTGGCGATGGCACGCCGTGCACGCTTTCCCGACGGCGCCGGACGGGTGTCTGCTCGGCACCGTGTGGCAGTCGAGGCATTGCGCGCTCGCGCCAGGATGACGGAACGTCCAGCTCGCGCCCGGCTGGTGGCACGTCGAGCAGGTCTTGCCCTTCGCTTGAGCGGGATGTGTGGTTGGCGGCTTGTGGCACGGGGTACAGTCGACGCCTGCGCCGGGGTGGCTGAAGGAGAATACACGTCCCGGCTTGTGGCACAGCGTGCAGTCGGATGAGACCTGATGCGCCTTTGTATTGGGGGGCGCATGGCACGGTCGGCAGCCAGTGGCCTTCATGTCGTGGCAGCGTGAGCAGACCACCATGACGTGACCGGACACGTTCGCTCGGCCACCGTTGACGATCGCTGTCTTCCGCGAGAACGGCGTCACCCTAACGCTCGGATTGAAGATGCCTGCATCCTTCAGCGCCTGCGCCGTCACGTCGTGGCCGGTCGTGGGATGGCAGTCTCGGCAGCTCCCCTTCGACGCGTGCACCTCGTGCACGAAGTTCTTCAGGTTCGTTATCACCTTCGGATGGCATCGGACGCACCACGAATTGGGTATCTGCGGCGGCACCTCGAGGGGGAAGCTCCGATTGCCGAAGAAGTGGCTCCACATCTCGCCGAGAGCCACGAACTTGTGACTCAGACGCGGGAAGAAGCCGACCTGCACGTGGCAGTCGATGCATTGAACGCCCTCATGGCCATGCGTGCCGGCGGACCATGCCGCGTAGAAGGGCTGCATCTCGTGACACGTGTTGCAGAACCAAGACGCGTCCGTCACTCGAGCCACGCCGACGAAGGCCGCAAGGCCAACGATCAGAGCTGCCGCAGCCCAAAGCCACAGGCGCGCGCGGCCGCGTCGTTGGGAGCCATCAGAGGCGGAGCCCTCAGGGGCGCTCATCGATGTGGCTGCTCCTGTTCCGAGAGTCCAGTTGGCTTCACGCACGGGCCGGCCTCGGCCGCTGTCGCAAACGCCTGACCATCGGGTACTCGGCCACGACGTCTACACGACTTTTCCACGTCCTTGATTGGCGCAAACGCGGGGCGGCGCATAGAATCCGCTGCTGGAGGCGAATGGGTCCTGGTGGGCTCCGCGGTCTTCAAAACCGTTGTGGGGCGTGAAGAGCGTCCTGGGTGGGTTCGATTCCCACACGCCTCCGCCAGATGCTTCTAGGTAGCGTTGACGATGACCGGGAGCTTCCCTCTCCAGCTGGTCCATGTCGTGGGACTCGTGACAAGTTCGCACATGAAGTTGGCCACGTTGGCCATGTTCGTCTTGCCCGGCCGGAAGATCCCGTCGACGAGCCCTTCGTGCAGCTCGTACTCGCAGACGTCGCCCTCGCACAGTGTGTCCGGCCGGACGGCCACCCACTGCACACAGCGATGCTTCATGCCGATGCGCCCGCACAGGAAGTCGGCCGCGTGCTGGTTGTCTTGCGCCGGCGGCACGACACCGCGCATCGTCCATAGAGCGGCTCGCTCCAGCCCGCCCCGACGCGCGTCGAGGCGATTCGGTCGGTTGACCGAGACGCTGCTCATCAAGACGAACTTGACCAGACGCTCGGGCTGCAGCGTCTCGATAGCGCGGCACACTCTCGCCGTTGCTTCGGCGACGAGGTCGCGTGGTTTGCCGAAGATCCCCGAGAGGTTCGTCGTGTGGCCGAGGCACGAGATGACGGCGTCGCAGCCGTCGATGTAGCGCGCGAGATCCTCGTCGGGCAACTCCAGCACGGAGGATTCGATCACCGTCAGCAAGGGGTGTTGGGCTGTCGCCGTCGGGAACTTGTGAGGCGAGCGGACTATCGCCCGGACGCTGACGCCCCGATCGAGGAGCTGCTGCAACACGCGCCCGCCGGTGCGTCCGGTTCCGCCGAGGAGCAGCACCTGTTGCGTTGGCGCGGACATCTAGACCACCGCTTCCCGTCCCAGGGCCGCGGACGTCGCGACGCGCTGGGTGGAAACGGACCTGCGGGCACCCCGCACGAGCACGACGCCCACCCAGGCGAACCACACGATCTCCAGCAGTCCAAAGGCGATCGCGGCGTCGTTCAGGACCGGCACGACCGATGCGACGCCGAGGACGCCGATCCCGAGGCCAAGCCACCCGAGTGCCTTTGGCAGGGCGCCGGAACGCAGAACCACGGCGCTCACGAGCAGGACCCACAGCCCGCCGAGCAGTTCGCCACTTGCGCCACCCAGGCCCTGCGCTATCGGCTCGATTGCCTGCCACGCAGATACGGCCGCGACCCGATCGGTGCCGTAGAGGGTAGTGACGGTCCACATGCCGTGGTTGAAAACCATGCCGCTCGCAACGAGCACGAAGGCCCAGATGAGACCGACCACGGTCGCGACTTGCATGGTCACGGGTGCCTCATCCCGAAGGCGCGAGTGCAGTGCAAGCGCGAGGACGGCAAGGACGATGCCGAAGATCACGTAGGTGATGAGGTACATGCCGTACATGCTGCCTCGATTGGCTGCGAGGAGCGCGACCTTCTGGGCAGGGTCGGTCACCCCGACGCTGTTGACCACGACAAGGAAGTACGGCATCGCGATGAGGAAGGCCGCCGCCAAGTAGAGTGCGGCGAAGCCTCCTGCCTTCTGTTGAGTCGCAGTGTTCCGATCGAGTTCGCTCATCTGACTCTCCTCCTTCTTGGGACGAGCGGTGTTCTTGTACCGCCCGCGTCTCCGGTGTAGACTTACTAAGTAAGTATGTTACTTACAATGTAAGTCTGTCAAGCCCCCGCGGCAGACGGACGGATCCGGTCCGAGAACGGAGAAGAAGACAGATGGCCGAGCGTCGGCAGTCCGATCCCGAACGGACCCCGTTGAACCGTGAGCGGGTGTTGCTCGCCGCTATCGACCTCGCGGACGAAGACGGCGTCGAGTCGCTCACGATGCGCGCCCTGGCGGACCGCCTGGGCGTCCAAGCGATGTCGCTGTACAACCACGTGGGCAACAAGGACGACCTTCTCGACGGCATGCTCGATGTGGTCGTTGGCGAGATCGAGCTTCCAGACGCAGAGGACTGGCGCGAGGCCGTGCGCGGGAGGGCCTTCTCCGCCCACGGCGTCTTCTCGCGTCATCCCTGGGCGAGCGCCCTCAACGACTCGCGCGAGTCCAGCGGCCCGGCCAGGCTGCAGTACTTCGAGTGGATGGTAGGGACGCTTCGGCGAGCGGACTTCTCCCTCGAGCTGACCACGAGCGCGCTCTCCGCCATCGACAGCTACGTCTATGGGTTCGGGCGCCAGCAGCTCAACCTCTCGGTCGGCGGCGCCAGTCCCGAGGAGATGGCCGAAGCGTTCCGGCAGGCGCTTCCCCCCGACGAGTATCCCTATCTGACCGAGATGGTCGAGCACGCATTCGCCCACGGGCTCGACGAGAAGGCCGAGTTCGACTTCGGGCTCGAGATCATCCTCGATGGGCTGGAGCGGGCGCGGGACTCGGCGTGAGACCAATGATGCCGTGTTGCTCCCAGAGCATTCGGTCTCGTACGTTCGAGTTCAGGACAAGGAGCCTGCCGGACTCCCTCTCTCGGTTCTCTTGAGATCAGTAGGCCGTGAAGTACCGGTAGAGACTCACCTTGGTCGGGTGGTAGTGTTCCGCTCGCACGCGCCAGGAACCCGCAAGTAGCGTAGTCCTCGCGAAGTACTTCCCACTCGAGAGGGCAGCCGCCCGGATCCTGTACCTGGTCACCCAGGAGCCGTTCTGCTTGCGCTGCAGGACCAGAGTCACCGGTTTGGTCCCTGCGTAGTGCGTCGGACGCAGGGTTCCGGTAAACGAGTACGCGAGTCTGGAGATCCGGGTTGCCGAAGGCGTCCCGACCGACAGCCCGACCTCGCCGAGAACGCTGAATACGCGGTTTGCGAGGCGGCGGTTTCCTACCTTGTCGTATGCGGTTGTCGAAACGATGTGCCTGCCATAGCTCAGGTTGTACATGTAGATCGTACTGTTGAGGAGGACGCGAGTGCCGCCGAGCTTCGCAGTCACCGATTGCACACCGGAGTGGCTGTCCGTGGCAGTCCAGGTCGCCTTCTGAGATTCACACTTGAAGTACGAAGAGCGCCATCCGGGGAACGTCACCGTCGGGGCTGTCACGTCAATGCGCACAACGTAGTCTTGCTGTTCGATACCGCCCATCCAGTCCGTGGTGCGAACCGCCACGTTGTGTCTTCCGCTCGTCGAGACGATCTTCGAGAGTGGTGGCGTCGTTATCGGAGTGGTCGATGAGCTCATGGGCTGCCCGTCGATCGTGCCCCACAGAGACCAGACCGGCGGGTAGTTGTAGCCGTCAGGTCGGGCCGCGTGGAAGGTGCTGACCAAGTTCACCGTCACGGGACTGCCGTTCCAACCTCCAGCGCTGTAGGGCTTGCCGTCAGCGCGCACGTTGTTGACGGTGGTCACGGGCAGAATGTTGTCCACCGTCCGGCGGAATAGGTCGAGGATGGCCATATCGCCCTGCATCCCAAAGCCGTAGCAGTAGTACGCGATCGTCGTCAGATCTTTGTCGCAGTCGCACTGACCATCCGGACATGCGGGGTTGCCGTGCACGCAGTCCGCCTCATTGTCGTCCAGAGCGGTCTCGTCCCAAGGGGGCACGTGTGCACCGGCTGCGTTGTGAAGCTGGGTCGGGAATCCCTTCGTGTAGTCCAACCAGCCGATCCGCTCTTGCAGGTTCCCGCCCTCTCCGTCGGATGCGAAGTAGTTCGCGCTTTGGCTCGTTCGATACATGATGTAGAAGAGCTGCGGCTCATTGAACGCATTGTTGGGATCCATGAGCGGGGCATCGGCAACGTACTCGGTCCGTCCCGGCTGCCATCCTGAAGCCGCCAGCACCTTCGTGATGATTTGCTGGTTCGTTGGGACTGCATAAACTTTCGGAGGCTTGGACTTGGTCGGGTCCGTCCACGACAACAGTGCATCGGCGCTCCAGTAGCCGCCCCACTCCTCGAGGGAATCCTCTGCCGGGTGTAGGTCGCTGTTCACGTGCGCCGGCTGGCTCATGTCGGCGACGAGGTGCAGGACGGCGCCCAGATTCAACCACAGGCCGAAGGGATCTCCCCGCCAGTACGCATAGACGGCGTCCTCCCAATGCTGGTGTGCCTTCTCCCACGCGTTGTCGAGTCCTGCTACGCCTTCAGGCAGCTCGTGCAGGCCGTCATCGGCCTCCCAGAAGTGGCTTCGCGTCCCAAAATCGCCGACGTACCCATCGTAGTTGTCTGCCCACCATGACAGCATGTAGCCGTTGTCGGTCTGATTCAGAAACATATCGACCGTGGGGTACTTCAGCCATGGGAAGATCTGACCCCCGGCGGCGATGCGGGCGGTTCCAAGCGAGTCCGTCCCACTGATTGCATGGGGGTCGTAGACGCCCATCAGGTTGATTGCCTCTTCGGCAAGATGTAGATGCACCCCTCCCCCGAAAGCGAACGCCGACAGAGGAGCCGACAGGATCAAGACCGTTGCAGTTGCGAGCACAAGCCCTACCCGTGCGGTCTTTCGCAAGAACACGGCAATCCCCCCCATGTGTTGTTCGACCGAGCGTTGCTCGGTCTTCGCGTGATACTCCCGCCCCCGCAGTCGCACGACGCACCGGCCTACCGGTCAGTACTATCCCCACAGAGGAAGTCTATTCCACCCCACACCCCTCCGCCAGACGCTTCTGCCTGCGGGAATCCGTGAGAGCGGTCCCGCTGTAACTAGGGCGTGAAGCTGGGTCACCTGCGTTTCGGGGCGGTGTGCAGAGGATCTGCAAGCAGGGAGACTGCAGGTGTGAAACGTCCGCCGGCCGAAACGGCAGGGGGCCGTCGATCAGCTCGCGAAGAAGTTTCGAGAAATCGCTAAAGTCCCTCGCCGATGCTGCCGATAACTGAATGATGGGACGGGCTAGCCACAAGGCTAGCCTTTCTTGTTATGTATGAGCGCTGGCGCAGATGACATGATTCAGTTGGTTCAGCTGCGGATAGGCGGCGGGGTGCCTGCGGTCGCGCGCCGACCCGTCCTCCGCTACTTGTCCACATTCAAGACGACCCAGTCCTGGGTGTAGATCACTCGGACGGTCACCGTGTCCCCCTCTTTCAGGTCCGGGAAGGGGCACTCAGCGAGCTCTTGCTTGCCGCTGCTGAGTCTGACCCAAGCCCAGCCAGTCTTCTGCTCATCTCTCATGTCGTATCTCACGAACGTTGCGTGCCGGGGTACCCATCCAACGCAACCAGTCAACAGCGCAACCAGCAGGCATAGGGACACCACAAGACACAGAACGCGGATTCGCTTGCTCATGGCGGTTCGTCTCCTGCCGCCGTATAGCGGTACTTCCCGAAAACGGCGTCCGTTGCTGATGGAGAGATATCCTAGGCTTCGGGGGATATCCACGACCAGAGCGCCGATGCTCCTGGTCTCAGACCCTGATGAGTCAAGACCACTGCCGAGAGGTACTCAAGTGGACACACGCACATCGGTCAGTCCTGACGGGACGGTCTACCCTCTGCCGAAGGAAGAGGAGTACCAGGCGGAGTTGGCCCGGATCGAGCGACTCGTCGAGCAGGCGAAAGGCAAGGGCCAGGAAATCGTGGTCGTCATGGGCCTCGGTTTCGTCGGGGCCGTCATGGCCGCCATCGTGGCAGACACGACGGACGAGGACGGAAGGCCGTCCAAGTTCGTCATCGGCATGCAGCGTCCGAGCAAGCGAAGCTACTGGAAGATCCCCCTGCTCAACAAGGGTATTTCGCCGGTGAAGGCCGAGGATCCCGAGGTCGATCCCATGATCGCCCGGTGCGTCCTTGAGAAGAAGACCCTCGTCGCCACCTACGTCTACGACGTCCTCGGTTTCGCCGATTGCGTGATCGTCGATGTCCAGCTCGACTACGCGAAGAACGAGCTCGGCAACGTGAGGAACGGCTCGGTGGAGATGAGCGCCCTCGAGGAGTCCTTCGACGTCATCGCCCACCGCATCAAACCGGACTGCCTGGTCCTCATCGAGACGACGGTCGCCCCCGGCACGACAGAGCAGGTCGCCCTGCCGGCGATGCGGAAGATCTTCCGTCAGAGAGGGATCACAAGCGAGCCGCTCCTCGCCCACAGCTACGAGAGGGTCATGCCCGGCCGCGACTACGTGGCCTCCATCCGGGACTTCTGGCGTGTCTGCTCGGGTGTCAACGAAGAGGCGAAGACCAGGGTCGTCACGTTCCTCAACGAGGTTCTCAACACGAACGAGTTCCCCCTCACCTGCCTCGACAGGCCGATCGAGTCCGAGACGGCAAAGGTGATGGAGAACAGCTACCGGGCGACCATCCTCGCCTTCCTCGACGAGTGGAGCCTCTTCGCGGAGAGGAACGGTGTCGACATCACGAAGGTGATCAAGGCGATCAAGATGCGGCCGACCCACAGCAACATCATGTTTCCCGGCCCCGGCATCGGCGGCTACTGCCTGCCGAAGGACGGCGGCTTGGGCATCTGGGGCAGCAAGCACATACTCGGCTTCGACGATGAGACCTTCAAGATCACCCCGCTGGCCATCGACATCAACGACACCCGCTCCCTGCATGCCGCGCAGCTCGTCCGCGACGCGCTGCGCAACATGAACGTCCCCGTCGCGAGCGCGCGGGTTCTCCTTCTCGGCGCCTCCTACCGTGAGGACGTGGGCGACACGCGCAACAGCGGCTCCGAGATCATGGCCCGCAGGCTGACCGAGATGGGTGTGGAGATCAGGGTCCACGACCCCTACGTCGACCGCTGGTGGGAGTTGGAGCGCCAGGACGACTACCCCTCGAAGAGCAAGGCCGTCTTCTTCAGGAACCAGGAGAGGCTCAAGGACCTGCTGGTCCTCAAGGATCTCGATGAGGCGCTCGAAGGCATTCAAGCCCTCGTGCTCGCCGTCCGCCATGAGCAGTATCTCGACCTTGATCCCGACGCGATCGTCGCGAGGGCTGGCCAGCCCATTGCCGTCATCGACTGCTTCGGTATCCTCGACGACGCGAAGATCCGCCGGTACTTCGAACTCGGCTGCGAGGTGAAGGGTCTTGGCCGGGGGCACATCCGGCGGATCAAGGACCAGGTGATAAGGGCGTGCTAGCTGTGAGGGGCATCCCGAGCGTCGGGATGCGCGGAGGATAGGGGGCGCGGTGTCTGACGACGATCAGCCAATCAAGTGGTGTACCGAGTGCGGGCAGTGGACGGCGGTTGCCGCCGACGGGTCGTGTGAGCGCGGCGGCCATCCTGCATCCTCGCTCATGGACGGTCGGTCTGCGGAACAACCGGCGCCAATCGAGCCGCCAGCCGCGCCGGCTGCACCGAAGATCTCTGAGGAGCCGACGCCTGGGGGCTACTGTGGCGTTCTGGCGGCGGCGCCCGTCACGGTCGTTGGGGCGTACATCATCGCCAGGTTGCTCGACATGATGTGGATATTCTGGGTCGGCCTGGTGCTTGTGGTTGTCGCGTTGGTCTTGTACGCGGTCAGCATCGTCAGGCGGGCTCGGAAGTAGAGTCTGTCGCGCGTCGCACCGGCTGGCGAGGGGGTTTCGTGCCTATCTGGAAATGGCTCTTGGTCGTGCTCGGGGCCATTGCACTCCTAAGTCTCCTGGGGTACTGGTTCGCAACGGGAGGAATCCCAAATCGAAATCCTGCTGCCTGGCTGACCGCGCAACTGATAGCACACAGAGGTCAGTGGGCCGAGGGCTCGGCGCGGCCCGAGAACTCGCTCGCCGCGTTCGACGAGGCGGCACGCAACGGAAACGCGGTCGAGCTGGATGTCCAGCTCACCGCAGACGGCAAGGTCGTGGTCTTCCACGACGATGACCTCGAGCGCATGACAGGTGAGAGCGGCACCGTGAGCGAGATGTCGCTGGCCGAGCTACGGACTGTTCGCCTCCTCGGGGGTGAACAGGGAATCCCGACTCTCAGCGAAGCTCTCGTCGTCATCGGCGGACGCGTCCCGGCGTTCGTCGAGATCAAGAACCGCGGCTCTGTGGGCGCGCTCGAAGATGAGGTGGCGCGGGAGGTCGCAGCGTACGACGGTGACGCCGCGGTCATGTCGTTCAATCCCTACTCGCTGTCTCGTGTCGCCGCAGCTGCGCCGCAGATTCAGCGCGGGCAGCTCTCGAGCGCCTTCCGCGGCGAGGAACTCCCCTTCTATCAGGTCTTCCTGCTCCGGAATCTGCTGATGAACTGGACGAGCAAGCCCGACTTCATCGCCTACGACCTGCAAGCGCTCCCCTCGCTCGGCACCAGGATCCAAAGGTGGCGCGGCCGGCCGCTGCTCGGTTGGACCGTCGAGGACATGGATCTGCGGGAAGCCGCGGCGGCGTTCTGCGACGGCCTCATCTGCAATCCGGGAGCGCTGCCGGCCAGCAACTGACGCCCGACACGCGGCCCAGACGGGGAAGGACTACCGCCCCTTCAGAGCGCGGTGATCGAGCCCCTGCCCAAGTTCGAGGGATTCACGCGTTCCGGGCCTCGACTCGCCGGGCTTCCAGGCTGAAGTCCTGAGGGCCACGGGTATATAGCCGACATCGACACATCGACAAGGGAGGCCGTCATGGCTGCTTCCCCCGAGGTCATCGCCTCGCTCAAAGAGGATCAGGCGCTCGAACACGCCGCAATCATCCAGTACGTCATCCATGGCATTCTACTGCGGGACGTCGGCATGACCGACCCGGTCCGCAAGATCGCGCGCGAGGAGATGTGGCACTTCGAGTGGCTGGCCGAGGCGATACGCGACCGGGGCAGCGAGCTGGCCCTCGACCGCGCCGAGGTCTTCCTCCCCGCGTCAATGGCGGACAGCATGGTCGAGGACGTCGGCGCGGAGGGGCGGGCACTTTCGCACTACGCCCACACGCTCGCGCTCATCGGCGATTCGGATCCGGAGCTCACCGCCCTGATCGAACGGATCGTCGACGACGAGCGCCATCACCGTGCCAAGTTCGAACGTCTGGCCGCCGAGGTGCGAGCCGGCGGAGAGCAGGCGTACGCTGCTCATCCGATCATGGGCCCGGAAGATATGGCCGTGGTCGGCCCGACCGTCGGAGTCGAGTACTTGAGCGTGCTCCAGTACCTGTGGAACAAGTACGGCTGTGGCGACTGCGACCAGGGCGAGCGGTACTTCGAGTTCGCGGTGGACGACATGCGCCACCTGTCGTGGGTCGGGACGTACATTCCCGGCCTCGGCGCGCCGACGGCGCCCGAGGTTCCGTCCGAGCGCGTGCGATCCGTCGGCTCCACCGCTGAGGCGCGCGAGGCTGCCGAGGGCCTCGAGGGCGTGGCAGCCGAGTTCTACTCGGCGAAGATTGGTGAGGCGAAGAACGCAGATCTCGCAGACGACCTCAGGCGCGCCCTCGGTCACCACGAGTTCCACCAGCACGAGCTGAAGCAGATGGACTGAGGGTCCCGGAAACGCACGGAGCCCGCCGATGCGGCGGGCTCCGAGAGACTCGTGCGGACTGCCGTCGCTCTACTGGCTGGGTACCTCCGACGGCGGAGGGGTCGTGATCTCAGAGGGCGTCGGGGCGGCGTCGACCGGTGCGATCGTGACTGGCTCCCACGGCCTCGCCTCAGTGCTGATGCCGAGCCACGTCGAGAACTTGAACCAGACGTTCACGAGACCCTGAGGGAGTGCGTCGCCGAACTTGGCGAACTTGCGCGTCAGGTTCGCGACGATGTGTCCGAGCGCGTTGGCGACGCCCGGGCCCACGCTCTTCGTGCCCTCGACGACGGAGGCCTTGACTGTCGGGCTGGTCGCCGAGCTCTCCATCGAGTGCTGCGGGCCCTTCCGAAGGGTCTTAGTCTCGAGTCGCGCGGCCTTGCGGGCATCCTTCGCGGCGAGCTTGAGTGCCTTCTTCGCCTGGCCAGGCGCAGTATGCCCGTTGGAGGTCACGGTCGGGGCGTTCGCGGCCCTGGCATGCTTCCCCTGGTCGTGTCCTCCGCCACCCTTGCCTGAGGCGAGCACGGTGGCAGGAAAAGTCAGCGTGAGAACGAGCAGCACGCTGATGAGCAGAGCGAGCGGCTTCTTCACGATGGCGCACCTCCATGTTCGGCGCGTTGCACGTCGTATCGCTGTATCGGCCCTGCCGTCGGCCCTCGGGAGGACACCCCCCGATGTGACGGTGATTCGTGTCACGTAATGGAGACCGGACTGCGCGCCGACAAATAGCACATCACCCATATGGACGAACTGCCCCGCTCCTTCCACCATCTGTCACTTTGGCGCTGCTCGGGGAATGAACTTGGTGGACGTCGCGTGGTGCTGCCGAGGGAGGGAATGCAAGTGACGTGCGCACGCTCCAGATCGCAGGGCACCACGCCTCTGTTCGCGCTGTTAGCACTCGTGGTGTTGTGCGCGGCTTTCGTCACGTTCAATCCGGTCCGGGCCCACGCATGGGCTGTCGCGCAGGAGAACTACCGGCTGCTCAGTTGGTCTGGAAAGTGGGTCTCGACGACGAGCACGCGTGCTCTGGGAGGCGCGATCAGGTCGTCGGTCACTACCGGCGCCGTGGTCACCGTCGGCTTTGACGGCTCCTCCCTCACATGGATCGGCCGCCGAGGGCCCGGTGCCGGCAAGGCGCAGATTCGGGTGGACGGCGTGTACAAGGGCGTCCTTGACCTGGCCAAGCTCGGCCCGAAGGCAGATCACGTCACGTTGTGGCGAGTCGCGGGCCTTAGATGGGGCCACCACCAAGTCACGCTACGCGCGCTGGGATCAGCCAATGCGTCGGGGACCGGCTCCATCAGTGCTGATGCATTCGCGACGGACGGCAGATTCAGCCGAGTGCTCCAGCGCGCGACTTTCGGATACCCCTGGAGCAGCTACATCGTTGTGGACAAGTCATCGTTCCGCCTCTACTGGGTGAAGGATCGATGGCTCGTCAAGAGCTACCCCATTGCCATCGGACGTCAATGGGGATGGACTCCCGTCGCGACGTGGAAGGTCCTCATGAAGTACAGGACCGATCCGCTCAGCGTCTACGGACCGAGGAAGATGCGCCTGTTCAGGCGCGTCAGGACGAGTCACGGCTACACGTACGTCTACACGGCCTACGGGATTCACGGAACGAATCAACCCTGGGTCATCGGGACGATGGCCTCGCACGGGTGCATCAGGCTATACAACCACGACATCCTCGAGCTCTGGCCGCAGGTTCCGCTCGGGACCATGGTCGTGACGCGGGACTAGATGCCACGCTGGGTCGCCGGCTCGGTCAGGCGCGCTGCTCCAACCGCTTGAGGATCTCGTTGTTCTGCTCCTCCATCCGGGCGTTCTCCTCGCCGCGCTTTGCGATGCCGCCGAGAATCTCTTCCAGCGACTTCTCGGCGGCCGTCGTGTTGCGGAAGGTCGCCTCGGCCCGCGCGTCTCGGGCGGCGTCAGGAGATGCAGGATGCCACGGCTAGGCACGGACGATGCTAGGGTACGGCCGGGTGTGCGGCCGGCGACGCAAGCCGGCTTTGCCCCCGGCACAGCAAGAAGCTCAGCGTTCTGCGGGTAAGGAGCGATTGTTATGCGCCGATTTCGGGGGTTCCTCCTCGTCCTCACCGCCGTTGCCCTCACGGCGGCCCTCTTGCCGGCGCCCGCGTCTGCGGTCGAGACGCTCCGGGTGACGGACGTATCCTTCACGGATGCGAATCACGGCTTCATCGTCGGCGGCCGGTCCTTTGGTGGTTTCGCCTCCTACACCGCCGATGGCGGCACGACCTGGCATCCGACAACGTTCTCGCAGTGGATCCAGAACGCCAGTGTTGTGGACGCTTCGACGGCCTCGATCATCGGGTCATTCGCCAATGTGGCCTACTCAACGAGTGACTCGGGTTCGACGTGGCTTCCAACAACCGGCGCCATGGTGCCGGGCGTCGGGGCGCTGAACATGTCGGACATCGCGCGCCTGCCAGGCAACGTGCTCGTGGCTGTCGGCCAGCACATGGGTGCGCCGGAGGGAGATCTCGCAACGATTTGGCGCTCCGCCAACGGCGGCGGCACGTGGTCCAAGCGACTTGACGGTCCGGTGCAGCCTCGTCCTGACCCGGAAACGGAGCCGCCCTCGACCATCGCTGGACTCGTGGCGGCGGGTTTCGCAGTTGACGGGCAGGTTGGCTGGTCGGTGGGAACCGAGTGGACGCCCACGGAGGGATCTCCGAACAGGGTCTTCAAGCAGGTCCTTGTCTACAAGACATCCAGCGGGGGCTCAGACTGGACAACACAAACGGTTCCGGGAGCCACCCAGCCGGCGACATCTCTCAAGGTCGTCAACGCAAGTACGGCGTGGATCGGCTGCGCAAATGGTGCCGTCTACGTGACGACCAATGGCGGAGCATCCTGGGTGGGGCCGCGTTGGGCTCCCTTTGGCAGTCTCCAGGCGTCCGCGAGATTCGCGATCGACGCGCTGGATGGCCAGACTGCCGTCGTGGTCGGCGACTACGGCCGAGTATCGCTAACAAATGACGGCGGAGTCACCTGGCTCGGCGCCGCGCCGGGCAACACGTACTTCCAGCCGACTCTCAGCAACCTCGACACTGTCGACATGGTGGATTCGAACGTCTGGTACGTGGGCGGGAGCGACGTGCTGCTGAAGACTACCGACGGCGGCGCACACTGGTCACCTGTTTCGTTCACGGTACCCTCTGACAAGACTGAGACGTACCTCTCGGTTCGCTTCGCCGAGACGACGGCCTCGAGCTACGGCATCCCCTATGGCACCTCCCCGTACCTCACGGTGCAGGGGGTCCTGGTTCAGGCGGGCACCTCGGTCCGGGTGACGGGCCAGACGGTCGACCTGTGGACCTCTTTCGACGGGTCGAACTACACGAAGAGCACGTCCAAGGTGAGCGAGGTCTCCCCGGGCGTCTATTCGATTCGCGTCCTGTGCACACGGCGGACCTGGTACCGGCTAAGGTTCGGGGGGACCCCTCAGTACGGAAGCTCGCTCGGCCGCACGCTCAACGCAGGTCCCAAGGCCTGGATGACCGCGCCTGTTGCGCCGAGCACCTTCTCGCGCAGCCGGACCTATGGCGTGAGCGGCTACCTGAAGCCGCGCCACTCCGGCTCCCCGGTCAAGATCTACGCCTACCAGAAGATAGGCGGCGCCTGGACGCTCCGCGCCACCTTCTCCGCCCAGGCCTCCAACTACTCGACCTACTCGCGCTACGTCGGTTCGATCCGTCTGCCGTCTGCCGGAGCGTGGCGCATCCGCGCCTACCACCGCGACAACGCCGGCGGCGTGCACTACGCCTCCTACAGTTCGTGGCGCTACATCACGGTCAAGTAGAAGCGCTCGCGCCGCAGCCGGCCCGAACGCCCCACATTCCCGACTCGACAGGCGGGCGCTACGATGCAGTAGCGCCCGCTTCTTCTTCACTGTCAGCCTGCAGAGGTGATCATGCTGCTCGCCGCCCA
>CAWEJW010000006.1:0-193828 GCA_963809535.1 uncultured Actinomycetes bacterium | reverse complement strand
CGAGCGGCACCAGATGGATGCTTCCCCACGCTCCTACATGCCCATTCACCGTCACGAGCACGCCGAAGACTCCGGGGACGAGCTTGGCGGCTTCTATCGCCTTGGGGATGTCCTCTTCGTCATGCACGGTGTTCGCGAGAGCGGTGACGACAGCATCGGCGAGCGCGCCGTCGTGCGCGAGAGCCGTGACCGCCTCGGCGGAGCCGAACGAGACCGAGGGCCCGACGGTCGCCGAAGACGTGCATACCGCCACTGGCTGCAGCCCCGGCGGAATCTGGAGACCGATGAGGTCGACGCCCGGCCGACCCGCCCACAAGGCGATCGTCCTCTCGTGGTCGCCCATGATGTAGACGTCGCCGCCATTCTCGACGATGACGTTGGGCGAGTGTTCGGAAAGCCCGCGGGCCACGTACTCGGCGACGGCCCCCGCGACCGCGGCCATGGGCCCGACGTTGGCTCGCCATGCGGCGCGGGCCATCTGTTGGACGATCGCCGGCGCGTCGGTCTCGACCTGGACCGGAACGTAGCTCTCGGCGAACCTCGGGTGAGTCGCGATGTAGGACTCGAGGTCCCAACGGACACGGCGAACGAGGTCGTCGGCCAGCTCCTTGACGTCGCGCTCCGCGCAGACGAGGACGTCGGTCTCTTTGACCACGATCTCGACGCAGGTGAGGCCGGCAGGATCCACTGCGCGGCGATAGATGCGGGGCTCATAGCTCATGGAGCCATCTTCCCTGCCGCCACAGTGCAAGGCAAGGAAGCGTGCGGACGACTCGCCGCGCCCGCTGATGAGTCGGACAACGTGTCCTGGACTGCTTCCTACTCTAGAATGATGGCAGGCGTTGGAGAGGATCTCGGCATGGCGATGCCCGAAGTGCTCGAGCTATGCATTCAACTGGACTCTCTCGCGTACTCGACGTACCGGGACATGGCGAAAGCCTGTTCCGACCCCGCCATCGCTCGCGTCTTCCAGCAGATGGCGGAGGAAGAGCGTGCGCACGTCACCTGGTGGAAGGAGTTGCGCGATGCCTGGGACAAGGGGCTCATCCCAGACGTCGTCAGCGACACGGAATCACTCGTTCAGAACCTGCGCAGCATCGCCGAGGAACTGACGCAGACCCTTCCTGAATCGTTCGAGGGCGTGAGCACGACGCGCATGCTGGAAGCGGCGGCTCATATCGAGTTCTACATGCTCGACCCGGCGTTCGCCGAACTCATCGAGCTTACCGACCCAGGTGCGGCACGCTCCCACCGGGAGTCCTACGGCCGCCACATCGAGCGCCTCGTGGGCGCGATCGAACAGGCGCACGAGGAGAGTGACCTCGCTCGTTTCCTCGCACGCGTCCTTCGGCGCACGTGGAGCGACAACGTGACGCTTTCCATGTTCGCGATGCGCGACCCGCTCACGGCGCTCTACAACCGTCGCGGCATGGGTGTTCATCTGCGCCACTGGCTCGCGTGGTCCGACCGATACGGGCGCCCCCTAGCCGTGCTTCTGCTCGACGTCGACGACTTCAAGACCGTCAACGACAGGTTCGGCCATGCGTCTGGTGACCGCGCGCTCAAGGAGGTGGCTCGCTGCCTGAGGCGTTCGGTGCGCGGCTCCGACATCGTGGCGCGCTACGGCGGGGACGAGTTCGCGATCATCGCTCCCGAGACCGAGGACGAAGAGCTGCGCAAACTCATGCAGCGCATCGTGAAGGCATGCTGTGAGGCCTCCGCACTTGCCGAAGACGGCACTGCGATGCGACTTCGTGTGAGTGTGGGAGCCGCGGTCGTCACCGGCGACGGGTGGCAGGCCGGCGACGTAGGGGCGGACCGCCGAACGGGTGGCGGCGGCTCGAGACGCAAGGTGGCAGACGAGAAGGCGCGTCCCAAGACGCCGGGCAAGCCTAGGACGAAGGAACATCGCGGCGGGATCTCGATGGACCGGCTGCTCGCGGCCGCGGACCGCAGTCTGTACGCGGCCAAGGCCGAGGGCAAGAACCGCGCGGGCGAGCCGATCGCCTACTAGGGAGCACGCCGCTAGGCGTGCTTCACGCTCTCCGCCGCAAGTTCGCCCGTCATCTCCCATGCCAGTTCGCGCGCGTGGTAGCTGGAACGCGCGAACGGCGCGGACGCGACCGCGGCGAAACCGAGTTCACGGGCCTGGCGTCCTAGCTCGGCGAAGACCCTCGGCGGGACGAACTCGGCGACCGGCAGGTGCTGCGGGCTCGGGCGGAGGTACTGCCCGAGCGTGAGCATCGAAACGCCCGCTGCGCGCAGGTCACGCATGACGTCGACGACTTCATCGCGAGTCTCGCCGAGGCCCAGCATGAGCCCGGACTTGGTCGTGAGCCCGAGCGACCGCGCGCGCCTCAGGACCCCAAGACTCCGCGCGTAGTCGGCGCCGGGGCGCACCGACTCGTAGAGCCGCGGCACCGTCTCGAGGTTGTGGTTGAAGACGTCCGGCCGGGCGGCAGCGACGACGTCGACGCTCGCCAGCCGACCGCCGAAGTCGCTGGTGAGGACCTCGATGCTCGCGTCTGGCAGGAGGTCGCGCACGGCTTCGATCGTCGCGGCAACGTGCGCGGCCCCGCCGTCGGCGACGTCGTCGCGCGTCACCATCGTGATGACGACGTGGCTGAGTCCCATGCGCGCAGCCGCGCTCGCGACGCGAGCGGGCTCGTCGGGGTCGAGCGGTTCCGGTGCGCGCGTCTCGACGGCGCAGAAGCGGCAGCCCCGCGTGCAGGCGTCGCCCGCGATGAGGAACGTCGCGGTTCCCGACGAGTAGCACTCTCCCCTGTTCGGGCACTTCGCCGAGCGACACACCGTGTTGAGCTTCAGCTCGCCGAGGAGTCCTTCGACCTCGGTCGTCCGGCCCGTGGCGCCGAGCGGTCGGCGGAGCCATTCGGGAAGACGTGCGCTCTCGCCCTCGCCATGGGCGTAGCCGGCAGCGGGTCGGGCTCGCGCCCTGCTCGTCGTGGACGTCGGACTCGGACACGCGACCCGCTAGACCTTGGCCGCCGCGTCGAGCGCAGCGTGCTTGATCGTCTCGGAGACCGTCGGGTGCGCGTGCATGACGCCCGCGAGTTCGCGCACCGACAGGCCGTTCTTCATGCAGACCGCGACTTCGTGGATGATCTCGACCGCGTGCGGGCCGACGATCTGGCAGCCGAGGATGGCCCCGCTGCCCTTCTCGGCGATGAGCTGGACGAACCCGTCGGCTTCGCCCTCAGCGAGCGCCTTCGCATTGGCGGCGAATTTCGCGACAACCTGCACGGCGTCCAGGCCGCGTTCCTTGGCGGCATCCTTCGTCATGCCCACGACGGCGACCTCGGGGAACGTGTAGACGCACGCGGGCACGCAATCGAGACAAACCGTCTCGAGCTCGTCTGCGCCGGTTCTGCCCTCGAACTCGGCGATGGCGTTGCGCACGGCCACTCGGCCCTCGTCCTCGGCGACGTGCGCCAGCATCATGCCGCCGTTCAGATCGCCGATGGCGTAGACACCGGGGATGTTCGTGCGGAAGTGCTCGTCGACTTTGACGGCGCGACGGTCGAACTCGAGCCCCGCCTCCTCGAAACCGAATCCCGCCGAGTTCGGCACGCGCCCGACCGCGCTCATGACCACGTCGCTCTCGATGGTCGTGCCGCTGCGAAGCGTCGACCGCATGCGCCCGTCGACCCGTTCCACGGTTTCGACCGCATCGGCCAGATGGAAGGTGACGCCCATCTCCTCGAGCTTCTGCTGCGCAAGGCGCACGACCCGCTTGTCGTTGCCGGGCAGCACCTGCTCCATGAGCTCGACGACCGTGACGGTGCTGCCGAATGCGGCATAGGCGCAGGCGAACTCGAGTCCTATCGCCCCGCCGCCGATGATGAGGATCTCGCTCGGGATCTCGCGAACCGCGACGGCGTCGTCGCTCGTCCACACGCCTTCGAGGTCGTGATCGATGTTGGGCAGCTTGAAGACGACCGAGCCCGTCGCGAGGATGACGGCGTCGGCGTCGATGGCGACGGTTCCGCCGTCGGTCAAGGCGCACCTCGATCGTCTTGGGCGCCGTGAGACGACCCTCGCCGTAGAGGACGTCGACTTTGAGCCGCTTCGCTTGCGCCTCCACCTGGCTCACGAGCTCGTCGACGACGCCTTCCTTGCGGGCGCGAAGCCGCTCGACGTCGACGCTCGGCACCATCGCCTTCAGCCCGAGGCTCTCGGCGTGACGCGTGTCGGCGACAACGTGTGCGGAACGAAGGATGGTCTTCGTCGGGATGCAGCCCCAGTTCAGGCAGGTCCCGCCGAGTCGGTCGCGTTCGATGAGCGTGACCTCGGCACCCAGCTGAGCCGCCTCGAATGCCGCCGAGTAGCCGCCAGGGCCTCCGCCAAGCACCGCGATCCGCATCAGACTGCCTCCCGAGACCTCATGGAACCGGGCCGAATGTCCGAAGATTCTAGCACGGGCAGACACGCGGAAGCTGGGCGACGAAAGGGCGCAGGATGAAGCGTCGACACACGAACGCCATCCACGCTCCTGGGCGTCGTCTTGTGCGTCGCGGTGCTCGCCGCGCCGCTCGCGGGTTGCGGTTCGCGAGCAGCAGACAGCGGGCCAGCGACCGCTTCTGGCCCCGCCCCGCCGGAGGTCAAGCTGCACCGGGTCCCGCAATCGCGGATCCGGCGAAGCGCGAAGCCTGCTTCGTGAACGAGCGCACCGTCGAGACTCAGGCTTCGGCCTGGACCGCGCAGAACCCCGGAACGCAGCCTCCGACCAGCGTCCAGGCGATGGTAACCGCCGGGGTCCTTCGCTCCGTTCCGAGCTGCCCGTCAGGCGGCACGTACAGCTACGACGCGGGAAGCGGCCGGCTCACCTGCAGCGTGCACGGCCACTTCTAGCACTCCTACGCGAGAGCACCCCTACGCGAGCCCTGCGCCTTTGACGATCTCGCCGAACGCGGCGTCCGCGCCGAGCGGCATGATGTGCACCCCGTCGGCGATCTCGCGCAGCGCGCGCACCTGCTCGGTCGCGAGCGCGACCGCCTCGCGCATCGGGTCGCTCGCACGTTCGATTCGCTCGGCGATGTCGTCGGGCACCTCGAGACCCGCCAGCCGTTCGTTGATGAACTTGACGACGCGCGCGCTCTTGAGAAGCAGCACGCCGGCGATGATCTTCACGCCCGTCGGTCTGAGAGCATCCGCTGCGCGTGCGAACGCATCGACGTTCATGACGGCCTGCGTCTGGAAGAACCGCGCGCCCGCGGCGACCTTGCGCTCCGCCCGAGTTCGCTGGATGTCCCAGGGTTCCGCCTCCGGGAAGAACGCCGCGCCGATGAAGAACCCGGTGCCCCCGCTGAGCTCGCGGCCGAGCATGTCGTGCCCGTCGTTCATGCCGGTGGCGACTTCGAGCAACTGCGTGGAGTCGAGATCGAACACGCCGCGGGCCTGCGGATGATCGCCCATGCGCGGGTCGTCGCCGGTCACGATGAGCACGTTTCGGACGCCGAGCGTCCACGCGGTCAGGAGGTCGGACTCGAGCGCGAGCCGGTTTCGGTCGCGACAGGTCTGCTGCCAGACGGGCTCGATGCCCGCCTCGAGCAGGGCATGCGCCCCGCCGAGGCTCGAGAGGTGCAGCGCGGCCCCCTGGTTGTCGGTGACGTTGAGCGCGTGGCAGTAGGGCGCCATCTCGCGAGCTGAGCGCAGCATCGCACTCAAGTCGGTCCCGAGCGGTGGCGCGATCTCGCCGGTGATGACGAACTCGCCGCGCTCGAGCGCGTCGCGAAGGCGGCTCACGAACGACCTTCCCGGACGTTGATGCTGCCAGGCTTGTGCCTCGCGCTGTAGTCCTTCGGCGGTAGAGATGTCTTGGGCCCGCTTCGGCCCTGCTCGGCGAGGCGCCTCTGGATCCGGACGTGGGTGCACTCGCGGTCTTTCAGGACTTCGCACATGCCGTTCCACATGCCACCGCACGGCCCGTTGAGCAGCCCCTTGGGGCAGGTCGTCACCGGGCAGATGCCTGCGGTCACGTCCAGCACGCAGTCGCCGCACATCTGGCAGCGCTCCTCGTAGACCCCGTGCCGGATGACGTTGCCGAGGAACATCGAGTTGAGCCCCGGGAACACCGGCTTCTTCACTGCATCGGCCACCGTCTGGACGCCCGCGCCGCACGAGAGCACGAGCACGGCGTCGGCGGCGTCGATGTCGCCGAAGTGCTTGCGCGCCTCGAGCTTCGTCGCACCGAGGTGGCAGGTGACCTCGCCGACCTCCCATCCGGTGACCTCGTACCCGGCCTGCTCGAGGGCGGCCTTCGTCTTGAGGACCTCGGGCTCCCCGCCCGTCTGCGCGACGGTGGCGCACTGGCCGCAGCCGACGATGAAGACCTTCCTGGCGCCGATCTCCTCCAGGTTGCGCTTGATGCGCTCCCAGTCCCGTGGCTTGGTGATGATCATGCGGCTCCTCCAGCGGGCGTGGTAGCCGTCGTGGCCTTCGCCGCAACGGCTGCTTCGACCTCGCGCACGCACCCCGGTGCATCCGCTGCATAGCCCGCGCCTACCGATGCTGCCCACTCGGCGGTCACGACCGCGCCGCCGACGAGGACGGGCGTGGCAGGCGACGTATCGCGAATGGCCGCAACCGTTGCGCTCATCTCGCGCAGGGTCGTCGTCATGAGCGCTGAGAGGCAGACGGCGTCGGCGTCTCGAGTGGCGTCGAGGATCCTGTCCTTCGGAACGTCGACGCCCAGGTCTGCCACCTCGAAGCCTGCGCTCTCCAGGAGCGAGGCGCAGATGTCCTTGCCGATCGAGTGGATGTCGCCCTTCACGGTCGCGAACGCGATTCTGCCGCGATGCGCGGAGGCGCCCTCGGGCAGGAATGTCTTGACCGCGGCGACCGCCTCCTTCATCGCTTCGGCAGCCACCATCAGCTGCGGAAGGAAGACCTCCCCGCGACCGTATGCGTCGCCGAGACGCTGTATGGCCGGCGTGAGGACAGCGCCGATGACGGCTTCGGCGGGAGTCCCGGCTTCGATCACCGCCCGAACGAGCGCCGGGGCAGCATCTGAATCGCCTCGCAGCACAGCCGCCTCGAGCGCGGCTCGCGGATCGGCCGTCTCTGCGCCGGCTGCCTCCGAGGCGGCTGCCTCCGCGGCAGCCGGTCCTACCGAGGCGGTGCGCAATGCCGTGTCGTACGCCGCCTCCCAGGCCTTCCAGACATCGTGATGAGCGTCGAGATCGACACCGGCCGACCGGGCCTGGTTCGCCAAGCGGACGGCCTCCATCACGACGTGGTCGTTCGGGTTGGCGATCGCAGCATCAAGGCCCGCGGCAGCGGCGGCCGTCACGAACGCGGCGTTGAGCAGCGCGCGGTCGGGAAGACCGTGGCTCACGTTGCTCACGCCGAGCACGCTCGCGAGCCCCGAGTCTCGGACGCCCTGCAGAGCGTCCAGCGTCACACGCGGGGCATTCTCGTCCGTCGCAGCGGTCATGACGAGCGTGTCCACGACGAGGTCTTCGTCGCCCAGGCCTGCGCGTCGGGCAGCCGAACGCACCTTCTCGACGACCGCCAGCCGACCCTCGGCGGTCGCTGGGATGCCGTTCTCGTCGAGAGCGAGCACCACGACGGCGGCCCCGTAGCGAGCGGCGAGCGGTAGAACCTGCGCCATGGAGTCGGGATCTCCGCTGACGCTGTTCACCAGCGCCCGTCCCGGGTACGCGCGAAGCGCACCCTCGAGCGCGGCCGCGTCAGTCGTGTCGATGACGAGCGGCGCGTCGGAGCTCCCGACGAGAGCGAGCACCGCCTGCCGAAGCACCGCTGGCTCGTCGATGCCGGCCGCACCCACGTTCACGTCCAGAAGATCGGCGCCCGCTTCGGTCTGCTCGGCGGCGTACGTGCGCACGAGCGACATGGAGCCCTGCCTGAGCGAGTCGGCGAGAGCACGCTTGCCGGTCGGGTTGATGCGTTCTCCCGACGACCGCTATCGGCGCACCCTGGCCCAACCGCACCGTCTTCCGGGGGCCGGCCAGCACGACGCCTCTCGGCGGCTCGGGTCGCTCGCCAATGGCTCGTCCCGACGTGAAGTCGACGATGGCTCCCGTGAAGGCGGGCGTCGAACCGCAGCATGAGCCAACGATGGACGCGCCGAGCTCGACGAATCGCGCGGCGGCCGCTCCCATCTCGTCCGGCGTGCCCGGAAACACCGTCACGCCGTCTTCGAGCCGCGGCATCCCCGCGTTGGGCTGCACGATAAGGGGCAGCGTCGTGGCTCCCGCCATGGCTTCGACGAGCGGGACCATCTGCTCGGGCCCCAGCCCGCAGTTCATGCCGACCGCGTCCGCACCGGCAGCCTCGAGGATCACCGCCGCGGTCGCGGGGTCCGTCCCCGAGAGGTCCATCCGGCCCTGCGCGCCGAAGGTCACGCTCGCGAAGACGGGGATGTCCGTGACCGACTTCGCGGCGAGCAAGGCGCACCTCACCTCGGCGATGTCCGTGAACGTCTCCAGCAGGATGGCATCGGGCGACTCGGCGGCGAGGGCCCGCACCTGCTCGGCGAAGAGCTCGAACACCTCTTCGAACGTCGCCGTCCCGAGCGGTTCGAGCACAAGGCCCGTCGGTCCGACGTCGGCGAGGATGTGAATGGCACCCGCCGCGCGCGCGACGCGGACCGCGGCCCGGTTCAGCGACTCCACCTGGTCCTCGAGGCCCCACTCGGCCAGCTTGGCACGGGTGCCTCCGAGCGAGTTCGTGATCGAGCACTGGGATCCGGCAAGCAGGTACAGGCGGTGCACCCCGGCGACCGTCTCCGGCTCGAGCACGTTGAGCTGCTCGGGCGATGCGTCGGCGGGCATGCCCGCGCGCTGGAGCATGGTGCCCATGGCCCCGTCGCAGACGAGCACCTCTCTGCCGAGGCGATCCATGATCCCGGGCATGCTAGTTCTCACCGTCCCGGTCGTCTGATGCGGTCCCTTCGCCGGCCTGGCCGGCGTCGGCCCTCGCACGCTCGAGCTCGTCGGAGAGGTAGCGAGCACCCATGAAGTACGAGATGAACATGCCGAAGCCGAAGAACATGGCCATGTCGGCCAGCGTCCTCCAACCTCCGGCCGCGAGGCCCTGGGCCAGCTGGCCATTGATGCCGCCCCACACAAGGCAGACGGCTGTCACTGCGAGGAATCCGTAGAGCGAGGCGTCGAGCATCCGACGCGCGACAGCCATGCCGAACCAGTGTCGCACCGGATAGACCGCGCACTGGACCAGAATCGCGACGACGCCGGCCACGAAGATCACTCTGATGAATCCGAACTCGATCACGTCGAACCCCTCGTCGGAGCCTCTGTCACCTAGAACCGCAACGCGATCGCCCGCCGAGGACACGCCACGACGCACGCCTCGCAGTAGACGCACTTGTCCTTGTCGAACACGAGTGTGGCCTTCGACGCATCCAGCTGGAAGGCGCCCGGTTTGCACACGGCAGTGCAGAGCCCGCAGACGACGCAGCGGTCCTCATCCAGCTCGATGTCGGCGGCCGCCTCTCGGACCGTCAGTCCCTCCTTCTCCAGGAACGCGATGCCGTGGTCGAGGTCTTCCTTGCGACCGGTGACCTCCAGGAGCATGCGCCCCTCCTGTCCCGGCTGGATCTGCGCGCGGAGGATGTTGGGGGTGATGTCAAAGTCTTTCACCAGGTGGTACGTGATCGCCTTCGTGGCCTGACGGGGCGGGAACGTGAGATCGAGCCGTTTGCGCGCCATCTAGATCGCCTCCCCGACTCTGATCTCGAGCGGTTTGAAGCCCTGCGTTCCCGGCTGCGGAAGCTGCTCGAGTGGCTCGACGAGCGTGAAGCGCTCCTCGGCGACCCATCGCTTGAGTTCCGCGGCGATACGCCGTGCGACGTTGAGCGAGGAGATCGGGCCGGTCGGCACCTTCTTGCCTTCGACCTCGATCTCGCCCGTGCGCAGCTGCGCGTAGTTCACGCGCCCGAGCGCGGGTCGGCTCCGCCGCTGCACCCCGTAGTCGAAGATCGTCGCTTCGATGTCGGCGTCGCTCAGGGCAAGCGTCTGCGCGAGGTCCTCATCGAGCACCGGGATGGCGATGCCGACGCCGACGAAGCTCGAGACACCGTACTTCGTGAACGTCGCCGCCGAGAAGAACTCCGGCGAGGCCTTCTTCAAGATCGGCGATCACCGCGATCGTGCCGCTCGGCGCCACCGGCACCCCGTGTTCGTCGCGCGTCTGGTTGGGGTTGTGCTGCGTGCCCTGCCAGGCGACGTACCCGGCCGCGCCCGCCACAAAGGCCCTCGTTCCCACACCGATGGTGCGGTAGGTGGGGTCGTTCAGGAGCGGCGAGAGCGCGCCGGCCGAGCAGAAGGTCGCATTGCCGAATCTCGGTAGGAGCGTGCCGAGGTACGTGTAGAGGGCCTGATCGCTCGAGTTCACCGCCACCGCGTAGTTCTGGTAGGCGTTGCGCGGATTGAAGAAATACGCCTGGTTGAGGTCGTCGAGCGTTATCCACGTGTCGATCTCGGTCCTGGGATAGCAGTCGGTGCCCGGGCCCGGTGGCCTTCAGCCGCACCGCCTTGCCGCGCAGCAGGTCCTCGATGACGTGAGCGCCGCCGTACTCGATGCCCTTGGTGAGCGAGGGTTCGGTCACGCCGAGGTACGTGTCGACCGCAGCGAGACCTCCGCTCGCGGGCACGTCGTTCAGCGTGATGGTGCCCATCTTGATGGGCGGATCAGAGTGCCCGAAGTTGAAGAACGCGCCGCTCGAGCACATCGGTCCGAAGGTGCCGGTCGTCACGACGTCGACGCGCTTCGCCGCCTTCGCGAGACCCTCTTCGGCCGCCAGCGCGGCGAACTCCTCGGCAGTGAACACCACCGCCTCGCCCGATGCTATTCGGGCATTGATCTCTTCCCACGACTTAGCCACAAGGGCCACCTCCCTGCGAGCGCATTTGGCCCGCACAACGAAAAACGCGCTCCCCGCCCGACAATACGCTGTCAGGGCGAGCAGCGCGTATGCGCGTCTCGCGGTACCACCCGACTTCGCCGGAGCCTCTCGGCTGCCGGCCTCTTCGAGCACGGGGCTTCACAGTCGGTCTGGTCGCGACGCGGGGAGCGCTTGTCGCGAGCGAGCCCGATGCTCTCAACCTGCGGTAACGGGGGCGTCCGCCCGGCATTACTCCGCGTCCGGCTCACAAGCCTCATGCTGCGCGTTTCCTCCGGGTGCCTCCGGGGCCATGTTCCGCGGGTTCTCGGACGCCGGTTCTCAGCTTCTTCCGGCTCTCTGGGGTCCTACCGTACCGCGTACTCATCCCCATCAAAGGCTGTTCTATGAGATTGCCGAGGATAGTAGCCCCGTATCGCCGAGGTCGTCAAACGCGGCGCGCCCGCTCACACGCCCAGGCGCGCGCGTGCCGTCTCGAGCACGACGTCGTGGTCGAAGGCGAGTGGCGGCAGCTCGTCGAGCGGGTGCCACGCGGCCTCGTGCGCGTCGTCGCCGCCGACGACGGCGGGCGGCTCGCCGGTCAGGACCACGCCGAACACCACGCTCACCGTCCACCCGCGCGGGTCCCTTCCGGGATCGCCGAAGGTTCCCACCTGCACGAACGGGGTGTCGACGGCGAGGCCCGTTTCCTCTTCCAGCTCCCGGCGGGCGGCGCGCTCGAGCGGCTCGTCCTCGTCGACGAAGCCGCCGGGTAGGGCCCAGCGCCCGATGAATGGTTCTTCGGCCCTGCGTATCAGCAGGACTCGCCGCGCGTTGGGTTGTCCGGCAAAGACGACGATGTCGACGGTCAACGCCGGACGAGGGTATTCGTAGACAGGCATGACGCAAGTGTACCTGCTCGTGTCCCGCACGAGATGGGGCGGGCAGTCGCGCTTCAGGCCGGCCCAGCCACGCGCTACACTTTCCGGACGCGGCTCCTGCCGAGGCGTCCGCCGCACGACTCCGTCCAAGGTTCGGCCATCGACCCGCTCACCGGCTCGTCCACCAGCTCACGAAAGGCACCCGTGCCCGCTTCGTCGCAACGCGCCAAGACCGATCGCCGCGATGCTCACGCTCTACGTCGTCTGGGGAACGACGTACCTGGCCATCAAGGTCGGCCTCGACGCCGGACTGCCGCCGGCGCTCTTCTCGGCGCTGAGGCTCCTGTCCGCGGCAGCCATCATGTTCGTCTTCGCCCGCATGCGCGGGGCGCGTCTGCGCGTCAAGACCGAGCGACCTTGCGCATCATCTGTATCGTCGGTCTTCTCCTGCTCGTCGGCGGACAGTACGGGACGATGCTCGCCGAGCAGTACGTGCCCTCAGGGCTCTCGGCACTCGTGGTCGCACTCGTGCCTTTGTGGATCGCGCTCGTCGAGTCGGCGCTCCCTGACATGCAGCGACCGAGCAGGCTGGGATGGCTCGGCCTACTGGTCGGCTTCTCGGGACTCGGCATCCTGCTCTGGCCTCGCCTGGTGGGCCTGTCGGCCGGCACAAGCGAGTTGCTCGGCATCGGCATTCAGATTCTTGCCACCTGGCTCTGGACGGCCGGAAGTGTCTACAGCAAGCGCAACCCCGTCAAGGTGGACGGCTTCGTCGTCACCGCGTACGAGATGCTCGTGGCGGGAGCGGTGACTCTCGTCATCGGCACCGCGCTCGGAGAGTGGAGTTCGTTCACCCTCGTGCCGAAGGGCATGGCGGCGATCGCCTACCTCTCGGTCGTCGGAAGTTGCGTTGCGTTCACCGCATTCATCTACGCGCTGTCGCATCTGCCCGCGAGCAAGGTCATGACGTACGCCTACGTCAATCCGGTGATCGCCGTCTTCGTGGGATGGTTCGCCGGGCAGCTCGGCATCGTCCCTCCCGAGCCCGTCACCGCTCTCGATGCTCCTCGGCATGGTCGTGATCGTGGGCGGCGTCGCGCTCACGACCGCTGCGCCGACGCTTCCTCCACGAAGACCGCCGATCGGGCCCGCCGACGAGCAGCGCGCATCGGAGCCCCTCGTCGAACCGGAACCGAGCGAGGTCTAGGCCCTCCATCGAGTCTCCACATTGTCTCCATGCTCATTCCTTGCGAGACGCCCAGACTGATGTCAGGCACACGCGGGGAAGGCGGTTCCCCGACCGGACGAGTGCGTGAGGAGGTCACAATGACGGGAGTGCATCTGCTTCTTCCGTTCGCTGTTCTGGCTCCGCTTGCTGGTTCGCCTACCGACTGGAATCCAGCCGCAGACCGGCCACGTACACTGCGGGACGCGAGCGCGTTGTGCAGTCGCTCACCGAGCGTCTGCGCCATGGTGAGATCAGCCGCGAAGACTACAGGCGTCTGATCGCGCTTATCAGCTGAGGACCGAGGCAGCCAGCCTCTTCTTCTCGTGAAACGAGGCCCCGCAGGGCCTCGTTTCACGTTCAGGAGACGTTTGCCGGCCAGCGCGAGTTGCCTACGCGTCGATGATCGCCAGAGCCTCGTCGCGATAGGCATCCATGACGTACGGAATGCCTGAGACCTTCGAGGCTTCTTCGGTGAGAGCCATCAGGTCGTCTCGGCTGATCGTGCTCAATTTCATGTTGCGGCTGCCGCACATGAGCTGCTGCAGTCCCACCTTGAGCCGATCCACGTACGTGTAGACGGCGATCGCACCGAGCGGGAACTTCTCGACCTCGTCGCCGTACTTGGCCTTGAGTGTCTCGTAGGTGACGAAGATCTCTTCCGTCGTCGTGCCGAACTCGGATATCGTCCTGGGAAGGTCGGAGTCTTCCATCCAGCGCTCGATGTTCTTGCCGACGAAACCGGGGATCATGAGCGCACGGCCCATGCACACGGCCTTCGTGTGGGGGGCGCCCATCGCGAGGACCTTGAAGATGTGGTCTTCGCAGCGAGAAGCCGCCGGCGATGGCGATGTCGGGGATGTAGGCACCCTTGGCGCGCAGGCGTCCGACGAGTTCGTTCGTCATCGACTGCAGGTAGAAGGTCGGAACCCCCCACTCTTCCATCATCCGCCACGGGCTCATGCCGGTGCCGCCCGGCGCGCCGTCGATCGTCAGGAGGTCGATCTTGGCGTTGGATGCCCACTTGATGGCCATTGCCAGCTCGCGCATAGGATAGGCCCCGGTCTTCAGCGTCACACGCTTGGCGCCGAGATCGCGCAGGCGCTGCACCTCGGCGTAGAACGACTCCTCGTCGACGAAGCCGAGGCGAGAGTGGCGTTCGAACGACTTGATTCCCTTCTCGTGGAACGCCGCTTGGGTCGCCGGGTCGGAGGGATCGGGCGTCACCAGATAGCCGCGCCTCTGAAGCTCAAGCGCTCGATCCAGCGAATCGACCTTGATCTCACCGCCGATGCACTTGGCGCCCTGACCCCACTTGAGCTCGACCGTCTCGACGCCGAGCTTGCCGACGACGTACTCGGCGACGCCGAGGCGAGTGTCCTCGACGTTGATCTGCACGAGGATGTCGCCGTAGCCCTCGTGGTAGCGACGGTACTGCTCGATGCGGCGCTCCATGTCGGGCGACTTGGTGACCTTGCCGTTGGCGTCCGTCTCGAGCCCCGGGTCGATACCGCACACGTTCTCGCCGCACACGAGCGAGATGCCCGAGATAGCAGCGCCGACCGCGAAGTGCTCCCAGTTCTTGCGCGCAATCTCGGTCGAGCCCAGTGCGCCGGTAAACACCGGCGCGCGCATCTTCACCTTGTTGGTGTGGCCGAACTCGGTCTCGGTATCGACCATCGGGAAGAGCGTGTTGTCCGGCGTGCCCTCCATGCCGTCGGGCAGACCCTTGGCGCCCAGCGCGTAGCCCATGATGTTGAGGTGCGAGTAGTCGACAGGGTAATCCTTGTCGCCCCCAGCGGTGACCGCGCCGAACGGGCCGGGATAGATGACCTCGCGGCCGCGGAACGAGGACTTGAACACCTCACAGTTGCCGCGGCAGTCATCGAGGCACCTCGTACAGATGCCTGAGGCCGGTGCCACGTCCCTGGAGCGATTCGACGTCTTCGTCGCCTCGTTCGCGTTCGGTCGTTGCAGTGTTCCCATCTTCTCTGAGACCCCCTTGCTCCCTGTGCGCCGTTCGTGGCGGGCTTGGTTTCGGCTATTGTAGCGAGAGCGGGAAACATGCACGAAACATTTGGGAAATATGGCGGAAATATCCGAAGCCCGGGAGGCCTCATGGTTGACGATGCGCGCGCCAGAGCCATCGAGACGATCCGCAAGAACGAAGTCGAGTTCATCCATTTGTGGTTCACCGACGTCCTCGGCTTCCTGAAGACGTTCGTCATCACCGCCGACGAACTCGACACGGCGATGAACGAGGGCATGGGCTTTGACGGCTCGTCGATCCAGGGCTTCGCGCGCATCCAGGAATCGGACATGATCGCGATGCCCGATCCGACCACCTTGCAGATCCTGCCGTGGCGGGACCAGGGGATGCTCGTCGCCATGATGTTCTGCGATATCACGCGCCCCGACGGGACTCCCTACCCGGGCGATCCTCGGTACGTGCTCAGGCGTATGCTCGACCGCGCCAGGGCCCTCGGCTTCACGTTCAACATCGGGCCTGAGCTCGAGTACTACTACTTCACGAGCGACGAAGAAACCGAAGTGCTCGACCGCGGGACCTACTTCGACATGACGACCCGCGACCTCGCCGTGGACCTCCGCAAGCAGACCGTGCGCACGCTGAAGAACTTCGGCATCCAGGTGGAGTACAGCCACCACGAGGTCGGGCCGAGCCAGCACGAGATCGACCTGCGCTACGACGAAGCGCTCAAGATGGCCGACAACGTCATGACGTATCGGCTCGTCGTCAAAGAGGTCGCTCAGCTCAACGACGTGTACGCGACCTTCATGCCCAAGCCCATGTACGGCGAGGCAGGCAGCGGCATGCACGTTCACCAGTCGCTGTTCAAGGACGGGCGCAACGCGTTCTACGACGCGGAGGACGAACATCACCTCTCAGCGGTGGCCAAGGCATACGTCGCCGGGCTCCTCCACCACGCCAGATCGTTCTGCGCGGTCACGAACCAGTGGGTGAACTCCTACAAGCGCCTTGTCTCCGGCTTCGAAGCTCCCGTCTACATCTGCTGGGCGCACCGGAACAGAAGCGCGCTCGTCCGCGTGCCCATGTACAAGCCGGGCAAAGAGAGCGCAACCCGGGTCGAACTCCGCTCACCGGATCCCGCCTGCAACCCCTACCTCGCCTTTGCGGTCATGCTTGCGGCAGGTCTCGACGGGATCGAGCGAGGGCTCACGCTCCCCGACGACGTGACGGACAACATCTACGAGATGACCGACGAGGAACGTGCCCAGTGCGGTATCACGTCGCTTCCGGAGAGCTTGAACGAGGCCATCAACGAGATGGAGCGGAGCGACCTCATGCGCGACACGCTCGGCGACCAGGTGTTCGAGTGGTTCATCCGCAACAAGCGCATGGAGTGGCACGACTACCGGACCCGTGTCACCGAGTGGGAGCGGGACGCCTACCTGCAGATCCTGTAGACGCAGCTGTTGGGCAGGCCCGGGCCTGGCTTCAGCCGAGCAGAAGGTCCATGACCTCTCGGCCCGGATCGACCACGAGACCGGTCTTCTCGGCATCTGATTCTGTGAAGGCGGACCCGCCGCTCGACTCGATTCCCGGGCCCGAGACGACGAAGGGAACGGGCTCGCCGACGTGGGTCTTGAGCGCGATGGGCGTGGGATGGTCCGGCATCGCGAGCACCCGCACGTCGCTCTCGCTCGCGAGGACGCGCGTTAGCACCTCGCGGTCGATGGCCTCTATCCCCGCGATCTTCGCGGCGACGTCACCGGCGTGTCCCGCCTCGTCCGGCGACTCGACGTGCACGACCACGAGGTCATGGTCCGCGAGCGCGGCCAGCGCACCTTCGGCCTGCGCAGCGTAGTCGTTGTCGGGCCCGTCGGTGATGCCTGCGATCGCGAGACGGTCGATGCCGAAGAGCACCGCAAGCCCGTTCAGTAGGTCCACGCCACTCGTCATGGCCGCGGACACGCCGCGCCGCTCGGCGAACGGAACCATGCCTGCAGGGGTCACTCCGGGCCAGAAGAGCCAGACGTCTGTGGCCGGAAGCTTGCCCTCAGCGAGTCGTCGGCTGTTGACCGGGCTGTGCGCCAGGACCGTGCGCGCCCGCTCCACGTAGTCGAGCAGAAGCTGAGCGCCCTCTCCACGTGGCAGGTACTCCGCGACTTCGCGATCCGGGATGTCGTGCGGCGGCGTGTACGCGACGTCCAGAAGCTCGAGATGTCCCCGGACGACGAGCAGGTGTCGGTATGCGACGCCCGGATGGATGCGGAAGGTCGCATCGTCGAGGACCGTCGCGAGTTCCGCCACGATGGCGTGCGATTCCTCGGTCGTGATGTGACCTGACGCGTAGCTCGCCATCCGGCCGTCGAGGATCGTCACGAGGTTGCAGCGAAGAGCGATACTGCCTTCTTCGAGGGGGACTCCCATGCTGGCAGCTTCAATGGCGGCACGACCCACGTAGTCCGCGACGGGGTCGTATCCGAGGATGGAGGTGCACGCCGCCGAAGACGATGGTTCGCTGCCGGCCGGAACCGTGCGCGCCATGCCGAGCAGACCGCAGCGCGCCATGGCATCCAGGTTGGGCGTGCGCGCAGCCTCGAGCGTCGTCCGGCCGCCGAGCTCCTCGAGCGGCCATCCCGCTGCGCCGTCAAGGATGACTACGACGTACTTCACGCCTGCGACCTCCTCCATCGCACGTCAGGCCACAGCGTACCAGCACTCGGATGCAGCGACACTACGCAGCCGGGAGGGGTGAATGCGCTCTGCTACCATGCCCAGCATGAGCACCGGCGGCGCATATCTCGACACGCGGGGACTCGATTCGTCGAGTCCGACGTTCACCGATGTCGTGCTGAGGGGCATAGCGCCCGGCGGCGGTTTGTACGTGCCCGAGTCGCTCCCCTCCCTCGAGCTGGACGAGGTGCTCGCGCTGTCGCAGATGCCGTACTGGCGGCGCGCCGCAACCATCTTCGGGCGATTCGATGTCGATGTGCCGTCCGAACGGATCTCCGAGCTCATGCAGAGCGCGTATGGCGCGCAGTGGGACGACGACCGGATCGCCCCGGTGGTCGAAGTCTCCGCTGACGCCCACGTCCTGGAGCTCTGGCACGGGCCGACGCAGGCGTTCAAGGACATGGCCCTGCAGTGCATGCCCCGCTTCTTCTCGGAGGCCGTCGGGGTGCGCCGAGACCGTGGCTTGGAACAGGACGACTACCTGATCCTCGTCGCCACGAGCGGTGATACCGGCAAAGCCGCGCTCGAGGGGTTCGCCGACAGGCCCCACGCGTCGATCATGGTCTTCTATCCGGCCGATGGCGTCTCGGACATACAGCGCTTGCAGATGGTGACTCAGCGAGGCCAGAACGTCGGAGTCGTCGGCGTCAGAGGCAACTTCGACGACTGCCAGAACGCCGTGAAAGCGGCGTTCAGCGACGAAGTCCTTCGCCCTCGAGCTGCATGCCAAGCACGGCCTTCGGCTCTCCAGCGCCAATTCGATCAACTGGGGCCGCCTGCTCCCACAGGTCGTGTACTACGCGAGCGCGTACGCCGACATGGTGGCCTCCGGCGGCGTGCGCAGCGGCGAGCCTATCGACGTCTGCGTCCCCACGGGCAACTTCGGCAATATCCTCGGCGCGTACTATGCACGGCGCATCGGCGTCCCCATCGAGCGTCTACTGTGTGCGAGCAACGAGAACAACGTGCTCACGGACTTCATCAACACGGGCGTCTACGACATATCTGAGCGCACGTTTGTGACGACGCCCTCTCCGTCGATGGACATCCTCGTCTCCAGCAACCTCGAGCGGCAGCTCTACGAGCTCGACCGCTCTCCTCTCAAGGTCCGGGAGTGGATGCGCCAGCTGCGCGAGGCGGGCCGCTTCCACGTCGACCGGGAGACGTTCGCCAAGATGCGATCTCTCTACGTCGCGGACTACTGCACCAACGACGAGTCGCTCGCGACGATCAGGCGGGTATGGGAACAGGCCGGCTATCTGCTCGACCCGCACACCGCTGTCGCATGGGAGGTCGCCGAGCGCTTGCGGGCCGACAACCCGGTGCTCGTCGTGGCGACCGCGCACTGGGCGAAGTTCGGCGCCGACGTCTTCAAGGCGCTGAAGAGTCTGCCCTACGCCGAACCGCTGCCCGCCGACGTCGCAGCCCTGTCCGGCGTGGAGCTGCTCGCTCGCGTGCAGGAGCTCGCGCCCTCCGGCGCCTGCGTTCCCCGGGCGCTCGCCGAGCTCGAAGAGCAGGACGTCCGGTTTTCCACGATTACGGATGCGGCCCCGGAGGGCATCGAGGGCGCCGTTCTGAGCTGGCTCGACAGCTAGTCCTCTCGCTCCGCGGTGATCAGGTTCGCCCACGGCAGCCCGACGTGGGAGCGGACTCGAACGAAGCCCGCTCGCTGGAGGTGGGCCTCCAGCTCGTCGGCGGTTGCCCGCAGCTCCTGCGGAGGCCCCTTCGGCGAATCGCCGGGCCGCCAGTCAACGACGAGCAGCTGCCCACCCGGCTTCGTGAGTCTGAAGACCTCTGCGTATGTCGCGTCCTTGTCGGCGAGCTCGTGGTGCAGGTTGATCATGGCGACGAGACCCGCGAAGTCGTCGGGCAGGGGGATCTTCGTCTCCTCGCCCTTCACGAGCACGATCTTCCCCTCGGCCACCTCAGGCCGGTTCTCGCGCATCCAGGCGAGCATGACGTCCTCGGTATCGACGGCGTACACAGTCGCGTTCGGCGCGAGCTCGGTGAATCGAGCGGCGAACAGGCCTGTCCCCGCGCCGACATCGACGATGACTCGCGGGATCGGGCGAGCCGAGCGCCGCCCACATGACTGCGGGATCGAGCGTCTCGAACCGCCCGGGATCGTTGAGCCTCTCCAGCTTGTTGACGTCGAACTTCAGGTGCGCCATCAGTCCTCCACCGTGGGTCCAGAAGGAGTGTTCGGATCGCTGGGCGGAGCGGTACGTGCCGCCCGAACGCGCGCCAGTGCTCCGAGCCACGATCCTGCGAGCGTTGCCACGACGACGCTCGCCGCCACGCCGACCACATAGACGATGCGCCCAGGCGAGTCGCCGATCATCACTACAGCTAACACGACGCCGGGAGGCGCGAGCCACCATGTCCACCGCCACGACGTTCGCGGACCCAGGACACCGAACATCAGGCCGAGGCCGAAGTACGCGACGAGCACGTAGACGATTGCCGCGAGCATGTCCTTGAGGCCGAACACGTCACTGAAGACAGCGTTGAACGCGACGAAGAACCCCCACAGCAGGCCTGCGAGAACGGCCACGACCCTCGACGCGATGAGCGCTACTCTGCTCGACACCGCTCTCATCCTCTCGAGATGTGTACCTCTGCCGCCGTTGCGCACATTTGCCCGCACGAGTCAGCGCTGCGGCCTCGTCGTGTACATCCCCGACGGCACGCGAGCTGTCACCGCGTATCGAGCAGCGGTATCCTCACACAACCGCTCGGGCGGCGCGACAGTGGCAAGGGGACTGCGTGGACGAGCCTTCGGACATCCAGCGCTTGGTGAACAACCTCTTCGACGGCCGCAGAGTCGCCAGTAGGCTCGACGCTGTCGTGCGGGCCGAGTCGCTCGACATGCCCGATGCCGTGCGCGACATCGTCGCCCTGCTCCCACCGGGACGATTCACTCGCAGACAACTCTGTGACCAGCTCAATTCCGCGATCACGGCCCATGGGTACGCGACGTGGATGGGCACGGTGGACTAGGCGACCGGGGCAGCGCGTCAGGACTCCGGCTGCGACTGAAGCTCCGGCTCCGGCTCTGACTCGGCCCCAGAGGCTTCATCCTCGCGACCGCCGCGTGAATCCGAGGGCGGGAGCAGCTGCTCCATGAGCACCACATCGAGCCAACGGTCAAACTTGCGACCCACTTCACGGAATACGCCGACGCGCTCGAATCCGAGTTGCTCAGAAAGTCGCAGGCTCACCTCGTTGTCGGCCACGATCTGGTTGATGAGTGCGTGGTGCCCCACGCGAGTCGCTTCATCGATGAGCGCACGCGTCAAAGCCGCGCCGATCCCCCGCCCGCGGGCCTTCTCGTCCACGTACACGGAGACCTCGACGCTGTGCTCGTAGGCCGCTCTCTTCCCCCACTTGGACAGCGACCCCCACGCGACCACGTCTCCTGAGATCTCGCAGACAAGCACGGGATGCGACTCGTCGTGCTCGGCGAGCCACTCGAGCCGGTCCTCGACGCTCTTCGGCTCGGTGTCGAAGGTGACGGTCGAGTGCAACACGTAGTGGTTGTAGATCTCCGCGATGCGCTGAACGTCCTGCTGTTCGGCCGTGCGTATGAGGAGGTCCGACATCCCATACTCCCAACCTGGTCTGCGCCTCTTCGCGCCTTCGTGCGCCTGCTCAACGACCACTGTTGCGCGACAACCGGCCCCGGGCAAGCACCTTCCGCGCAGGCCAATATGAAGTCCAGGTGAACACGCGCGAGTGCGTCACGGGGCCCTTGGCGGCTGGCACACGCGTTGCTCTTTGTCTCTCGAGAGCAGGGCGACCCGCCTACTCCTCCCCCTTACGGGCGGGGACCGCCCCTCAAGTTTGCAGGACGCGCCGACCCCCCAACGGCGCGTCCTGGTTTATTCCGACGAGGATCACTGCTCGTGTGGCTGCGACAGTGCGAAATAGCCGAGGATGGCGACCACGACGACTGCCGAGCCGAGCAGCCAGCCCGCCACCACATCGCCCAGGTAGTGCACGCCCAGGTAGACGCGCGACAGGCCTATGGCCACGGCGAGAACTGAGAAGATCGAGACGAGCGTGTATCGCAACGCGGGGTTCCGCACCTCACCAAGGGCGATGAACGCCAAGGTGCCGAAGTACAGAGTCGCCGTAAGAGCGTGTCCCGAGGGGAAGCTGTACGTCGTCGGCAGCGCGATGAGGGCGACGTCGACCGGCCTGGCCCTGTGCACGAGTTCCTGGATCACCGTGCCGATGAGCCGACCACCCGCAACGGTGACCAGAAGCACGATGGCTCCGGACCGGCGTCCGAGGAGCCAGAGGAAGAGCGCCGTCAGGGGAACCAGGACCACCATCGTCAACGTGTTGGCGATGCTCGTGATCCATACCGCGATCGTGGTGAGGACCGGCGTGCGCAGCGAGCGGATTGCGGCCGACATCTGAGCATCGATCCGCCCCAGGGCAGGCGACATGATGATGCCGAAGAGCAACACAATGAGCAGGACAACTGCCAGGGAGAATACGATCGCGAACGCCCGCGGACGCATGTCACGCCGCCACGACTCTTGACGCATTCCTGGCACGTTGCGAGCCATCTAGGTGCCCGCAGTCTCAGCGAGCAGGGCCGCCACCTGCTTCTTGCGTGACAGCACTCCGTCCATCCACGTCGAGCCGCCTGCCAGCGAGATGCCCAGCGCACGCTCGGCGAGCCTGACCTTGCCGACGGCGAGGACCTCGCTTCCCTCTCGGACGATATCGGTCAGGAGCATGAGGACCAGGTCATAGCCATGTCTCTGGCAGAGCGCCTCCATCGCACCTCGGATCTCCTCGGCGTGGTCCATGACTTCCGCCAGCGAGACGGTCTCGAACTGCGAGATCGCCACGACGACATCGCCCAGCCGGTACTCCTTCACGTCGGCCGTGACGACGCGCTCCGCCGAGAAGACCTCGCCCGCCGAGCGAGAGCGGAAGACCTCCATACCGAACTCCATCGGGTCGAGCTCCACGATCGCCGCGAGACGGGCTACCACGTCGCAGTCCGTCTCTGTGGTAGTCGGCGATTTGAGCAGAACCGTGTCAGTCAGGATCGCAGACAGGAGCAACCCCGCTATCGCCGGCGGCACGGGAATGCCCAAGGCCTCGTAGCGCCTCGCCACGATGGTGGCCGTCGAACCGACGGGGAGGTTCAGGAACAGGATGGGCGCGCTCGTCTCGATGTCCCCGACGCGGTGGTGATCGACGATCTCGATGACCGATGCCTCTTCGATGCCGGCAGCAGACTGAGCAGCCTCGTTGTGGTCCACCAGGATGACGCGCCGACGCAGTCCCCGGGCGACATTCGTGCGTGTCAGGATGCCCACGGGGTGTCCCGCGTCATCGGCGACGATGGCGTCGCGACTCGGCGACGCGAGAAGATCTTCGGTCGCCTCCGAAAGTAGCGTGTCGGGTCCCACGAACAGCGCCTTCGTGTCCATGAGGTCTCCGACGCGGTACGACAAGCCAACCAGGCGCGCTGCGGAGAACGTGTCATACCCGGTCGTGAGGACGGCAGCGCCCTTCTCCTTCGCAAGAGCCAGGACATCGTCGGTCGGTCGGCTGCGCCCGGTCACGATGAGACAGGCCACACCGGCCTCGAGGGCCATGGGCTGGGTTCGCATCCTGTCACCCACGATGAGTGTGTCACCCTTCTTGAGGTAGCCCATCATCGTGTCTGGCTCCATCGCGCCGATGAGCACGTCGCCGCGGAGCTGCGTCGAAGGGTCGCCGACGAGGATCTCGGCGTCGAGCACGCTCGCCACCGGCCCCAACTCCACCGGATTGACCGCGAAGCCCTCAAGCCCGATCTCATGGATGTAGCGCGCCGCAAGCGTGTCCACGTTCACCAGCCCGCGGGCAATGCCCTCCGAGATCACGGGCAGCGCTCTCACGTTTCGCTCGCGCATGAGGCGCCCCGCCGAGAGCAGCGTCTCGGAGGCATCGATCGTCGCGACCTCGGTGGTCATGACGTCCTGTACGCGCGTGTGGACGTGCCTGATCTCCTCGGGGAGCTCGAGCCCGAAGCGCGAGAATACCCACTCGGTCTCGCGCGGGGCAGCGCCAAGTCGCACCGGGACGTAGACGCTGTCCGGGTCGGTGAGGTTCTTCAGGTGCGCGTAGGCGACGGCCGAGCAGACCGAATCGTTGTCCGGGTTGCGGTGGCCGAACACCAGAACGGGACCCATTCCCGCCTCCTCGATCGCACTGAGAACCGCCAGCTCACGGCGGTCGCTGCAAGCACGACGTGAACGTCCTTTGGTGACTCAGTCTCTCACGTTGCGCAGGGGCGCGTAACCCGCGAGCAGCGTCTTGGTTCCGGCTGTATCGAATGCCACCGTGAGCTTGTCGCCCTCAACGGCGGTGACGGTCCCGAGGCCGAAGACCTTGTGGTCGACGCGAGCGCCGACCTCGAACGTCTCGACGTGCTGCTTCTCCCGGGGCGCGGAGCGGGGAGCGCCGGAGCCGAACACTCTGCCACCAGGACCCGCGCCTGCTCCGGGGGCTCCGCGCGTGCCGCTCATGTCGCCGGCCGACCCGGGTACGTACGACCCGCGCCGTCCCTCGCCTCTCCTGCCCCATCCCGTCCCGCCGATGCCGAGGGACCCCACGCCGGCTGCGGCAACGTGCTCCTCCGGGATCTCGCCCAGGAAGCGGCTCGGCGGATTGTACTGTGTGGTTCCGTAGAGGCTTCGCGTGTGCGCATGCGTGAGGTACAGGCGCTCGCGAGCACGCGTGATGCCCACGTACGCGAGGCGACGCTCCTCCTCTAGTCCCTCGGGATCGAACATCGAGTTCTGGTGCGGGAAGATCGAGTCCTCCATGCCGGCCATGAACACGACGGGATACTCGAGTCCCTTGGCGGTGTGCACCGTCATGAGCGTGACCGCGCTCTCGCCCTCCACGAGACTGTCGAGGTCGGTCCTGAGCGCAAGCCACTCCATGAAGCTGCCCAGGTCGACGTCCTCATGCGTTTGCGAGTACTCCTCGGCGACGCCGAAGAACTCGCGGATGTTGTCGGCGCGCCCGAGCGCCTCGTCGGTGCGCTCGGCTTCCAGCGCGCTGATGAGCCCGCTGCGCGCGACGATGGCCTCGACGAGATCGCGCAAGGTCCCGCCGCGTGCGGCCTCGGCACGCAGCTCGTCGAGCAGGTACAGGAATCCGATGATCCGCGTTCTCGGCCCGCCTCCCAGCCAGTCCTCCTCGGCGGCCGCACGCAGCGCAGCTTCAAAGCCGATGCCACGCATGCGCGCCTCGAAGTCGACCTTCTCGAGCGTGGTGTCGCCGATGCCGCGCTTCGGCCGGTTGACGATGCGCCGAAGGGAGATCTCGTCGGCCGGGTTCACGACGACCTTCAGGTAGGCGGTCACGTCGCGGATCTCGGCGCGGTCGAAGAAACGCGTGCCGCCGACGATGCGATATGGCACTCCGGCCCGCATGAAGGCGTCCTCGATCGCGCGCGATTGCGCGTTCGTGCGGTAGAAGACCGCGAAGTCTGCGTATCCCCTGCGTTCCTCGCGTTTGAGCCGCTCGATCTCCGCGGCGACGAAGCGGGCCTCATCGCGCTCGTCGCTTGCCAAGTAGCTGGCGATCTTCTCGCCCTCGGCGTTGGCGGTGTAGAGGGTCTTGGGTGTGCGCGCCTCGTTGTTGGCCACGACAGCGTTGGCCGCCGAGAGGATGCGCGCGCTCGAGCGGTAGTTCTGCTCGAGCTTCACAACGGTCGCATCCGGGTAGTCGCGCTCGAACTCGAGGATGTTTCGGATGTCCGCGCCTCGCCACGAGTAGATGGACTGGTCGTCGTCGCCCACCACCATCAGGTTGCGGTGGCCGCCGGCCAGGAGGTTCACCAAGCGGTACTGAGCGTGATTCGTGTCCTGGTACTCGTCGACGTGGATGTAGCGGAAACGATCGCGGTACGCCCTGAGCACATCCGAGTTGTCGGCCAGCAGCCGGTGCGCCTCCACGAGAAGGTCGTCGAAGTCCATGGCGTTCGCCTCGCGCATGCGCTGTTGCAGGCGTGGAAAGACCTTCGCAGCCGTCTTGTCGAGCGGTGATGAGGCGCGAGCAGCGAACTCGTCGGGCGCGACCAACTCGCTCTTCGCCGACGAAAGGCGCGCGCCGATCGCGTTCGGCGGATAGCGCTTGTCGTCCATCCCGAGCTCGCCCATCACGCGAGTGATCATCCGCTTGCGATCGTCGTCGTCGTAGATGGTGAAGTGCCGGTTGAACCCGACCTTCTCGGCGTCGAGCCTGAGTATGCGCACACACATGGCGTGGAAGGTCATCACCCACATCGCGCGGGCGACCGGACCGACGAGCTCGCCAAGGCGGCCTCGCATCTCTTCGGCGGCCTTGTTCGTGAAGGTGATCGCGAGGATCTCGGCGGGCGAGACCCTCAGGTCGCCGACGATGTGCGCGATACGGTAGGTGAGCACGCGCGTCTTCCCAGAACCCGCTCCGGCCAGCACGAGTAGCGGGCCCTCCGTCGCGAGAACCGCCTCGCGCTGGGCATCATTCAGGGATGAGAGATCGACCGACATTCCTACCTCTGGATTGCGCGACAACTGGCTGCCGCCGGGTGGCTGCCGCCGGATGCCGGCGGTTGCAGCGGGGCCCGATGCAGCGTACACCAGTTGGCGCCAGGGGTTCGCCGTGCCGCGGCTCGCGATTTGCATCAGCACCAGACAGGGAACGGGACGGAGGCTGGGGTCCCCCGTCCCGTCCTGACCCTACCGGTCGTCGCGCTTGCGCGCTTCGACCGGAGTGGATCTACTTGACGAACTTGATCATCGAAAACGAATCGGCGGTCTTGTCGAGGCACTCGTCGTGAACGACCTTCCGTTCACCCTTGATGTACTGGACGTTCCCACACTTCTCACACACCGTTCCGGCGCACACGTTGCACTCGCCGAACCGGATAGAGTTCGTGGCCCCGCAGTGGGGGCACAGACGGCTTAGTGGGGAACCCTCTGCCACGAACCGCCCCTTCCGACGCCGTCAGTGCGGCGCACAGCATTGCCACCGCTCCTGGTGCGGAACGACGCGCTACGCGAGCACGCGGTCGACGGCTGCCGCCACCCGTTGCAGTTCGACGGTCAGGGCGCGCAGTCCTGCAATATCCAGCGATTGTGGCCCATCGCACAGTGCACGTCGCGGGTCGGGATGGACTTCGACCATGACACCGTCGGCGCCCACGGCGACGGCGGCGCGGCTCACAGCCGGGACGAGGTCGGCCTGACCGGTCGGATGCGAGACGTCCACGATGATCGGGAGTAGCGAGAGCTTCTTGACGACCGGCACCGCGCTGATGTCCAGCGTGAACCGGGTCGCGGTCTCGAAGGTGCGAATGCCCCGCTCGCAGAGGATGACGTTCGGGTTGCCCTGCTGCGTGATGTACTCGCTCGCCGCGAGCCATTCCTCGATCGTCGCCGACATGCCGCGCTTGAAGAGCACCGGCTTTCGGCTCTCGGCGGTCACCTGACCCAGCTTCTTGAGCAGGGAGTAGTTGGCCATGTTGCGCGTCCCGACCTGCAGGATGTCGGCGTAGGAGTCGACGATCTCCGCGTGCGCGGAATCCACGACCTCCGTCACCGTGAGCAACCCGTACTCGTCCGCAGCCTCGCGCAGGAGCTTGAGTCCCTCCTCCTCGAGACCTTGGAACGAATACGGGCTGGTCCTGGGCTTGTACGCCCCACCACGCATGATCCGCACGCCAAGCTCGGCGCACGCGGCCGCGACCTCCCGCATCTGCTCACGACTCTCCACGGAGCAGGGCCCTGCGATCAGCGTGATGTTGCCGTCTCGCTCGACCGCCCCGACGGCTCGCGCCTGATCGGTCACGCCGATCAGAGCTCCTTCATCACGTGAAGGATCGTCGAGTAGATCTCGCGAAGGTTGTCGGCGTAGAGAGGTCCCTCGTTGCACGCAGCAAGGTTCGAGAAGATCTCTTCCTCACGTTTGGGGTCGTAGAGGGATAGGTTCGCCTCGGGCTTGTTGCTGCGGATCGCGAGCGACATGCCCGCGCGCTCGTTGAGCAGACGCACGATCGCGCAGTCGATCTCGTCGATGCGCCCCCGCAGTTCGAGGATCCTCTCGCGCGCGTCCCCTGCGTTGCCGTTCATCTCTCACCATCCGCTCACTCGGCGCCAGTTGCGACGCTCTGTTGTCCCGGAGAAGCCGCTATTCCCACTCGATCGTGCCCGGAGGCTTACTCGTGATGTCGTACGCAACCCGATTGATGCCGGCGACTTCGTTGATGATGCGGTTGCTCATCGTCGCGAGCAGATCATGGGGCAGTCGGGCCCAGTCGGCGGTCATCGCGTCGGCAGAGGCCACCGCGCGAATGATGATGGGGTGGGCGTACGTGCGCTCGTCGCCCATGACGCCGACGCTTCGGATGTCGGGCAGCACCGCGAAGTACTGCCAGACGCTTCGATCCTCGTCCCACGCCGAGATCTCTTCGCGAACGATCGCGTCGGCATGCCGAAGCATCTCAAGCTTGTCGTGCGAGATGTCTCCGATGATGCGCACCGCCAGACCAGGGCCGGGGAATGGCTGGCGATGCACGATCTCATCAGGCAGGCCGAGCTCTGCGCCCACCTCTCTGACTTCATCTTTGAAGAGGTTGCGCAGCGGCTCGATCAGTTCGAAGTGCACACCATCCGGGAATGGGATGAGGTTGTGGTGGCTCTTGATCTTGGCTGCCTTGCCCGGACCCGACTCGATGACGTCGGGGTAGAGCGTCCCCTGCGCGAGGAACCGCACGCCCTCGAGCTTCACTGCTTCGTCGAAGAAGACCTTCCAGAACTCCTCGCCGATGATGTGGCGCTTGCGCTCCGGATCGGCGACGCCGGCGAGGAGCGACAGGTAGCGTTCCTCGGCGCGAACGTGGACCAACGGTACGTGGAACTGGTCGCGGAAGACGTGCACGACCTCCTCGGCCTCGTTCAGGCGCAGCATGCCGTGGTCGACGAACACGCACGTGAGCTGCTCGCCCACGGCTCGGTAGACCAGCGCCGCAACCACGCTCGAATCGACGCCGCCCGACAAGCCGCAGATCACGCGCGCATCGCCGACCTGCGCGCGGATACGCTCGACCGCATCATCGATGATGTTGAGCATCGTCCACGTCGGCGCCAGACCGGCCACGTCGTAAAGGAAGCGCTTGAGCATCTCGAGTCCCGCGGGGGTGTGCGCGACCTCAGGGTGGAACTGGGTCGCGTAGAGGCGACGCCCGGAGTCGGCCATCGCCGCCACGGCTGTCGTCGGCGTGCGCGCTGCGACGGAGAACCCTGCGGGAGCCGTCCCAACGCTGTCCCGGTGGCTCATCCAGACCTGCTGCTCGGGCTCGAGCGCTGCGAACAGCGCGCACGTCGGGTCCGTGATGGTGAGCTGCGCGAAACCATACTCGCCGACGTCCGTGCGCGGCACCTCTCCGCCGAGGTCGAGCGCCATGAGCTGCATGCCGTAACACAGCCCGAGGATCGGCACCCCGGCGTCGTAGATGCGCGGGTCCATCGTCGGGGCGTCCTCGGCGTAGACACTCGCCGGCCCTCCCGAGAGTATCAGCGCCGCCGGCCTGCGCTCCTGGATCTCCTCCAGCGCGATGCTGTACGGGACGATCTCGCTGTAGACGCGACACTCACGCACGCGCCTCGCGATGAGCTGCGCGTATTGCGCGCCGAAGTCGACCACGAAGACGGTCGGCTGCCCGTCATCGATTGACGAGGCGTGTTCGGCGCGGTCCAGCATGCGTCGAGCCCGCTAGCGACCCATGCCGACGCCCTGCGACTGCTGGAGGATCTTGCCCTCCGTCTGCAGTGCTGGCGCGATCATGACCTCGGCCTTCTGGAACTGTTTGAGGTTCTCGTAGCCGCACGTGGACATGGAGGTCCTCAGACCGCCGAGCAGGTTCAGCGTGCCATCGTTCTCGTGCGCCGGGCCGAGAAGGATGTCCTCGAGCGTGCCCTTGACGCCTGCGCGCACGCGCGTGCCGCGCGGGAGATCTGGGTGGAACGTCGCCATGCCCCAGTGATACCCACGGCCGGGCGCCTCGGAGGCGCTCGCGAGCGGCGAACCGATCATGACAGCGTCAGCACCAACAGCCACGGCCTTGGCGATGTCGCCCCCAGTGCGCATCCCGCCGTCGGCGATGACGTGCGCGTAGGTGCCGGTCTCCTCGAGATGCCTCATGCGGGCTGCGGCAGCGTCCGCGATCGCTGTGGCCTGCGGAACGCCGATGCCCAGCACGCGCCGCGACGTGCATGCGTGGCCCGGACCCACGCCCACGAGCACGCCGACCGCTCCCGCGCGCATGAGGTGCAACGCGCCCTGGTAGCTGCAACACCCGCCGAGGATCGAGGGGATCTCGAGGTCACGTACGAAGGCGTTGAGGTCGAGGGGCTTGTCGTAGCTGGACACGTGCTCGGCGGAGAGCACCGTGCCCTGGATGACGAGGATGTCGAGCCCGCCGGCCAAGGCGAACCCGATGTAGCGCTCGACGTTCTGCGGCGTGAGCGACGCGGCGGCCAGCACGCCGCCGTCCTTGATCTCCTTCACGCGCTGCGTGATGAGCTCGGCCTTGATCGGCTCCTTGTAGATCTCCTGCATCTTGGCCGTCGCGACTGCCTTGTCGAACGAGGCGATCGCATCGAGGTGCGGCGAGGGGTTTTCGTAGCGTGTCTGGATACCGTCGAGGTTCAAAACCGCTAGACCGCCGAGCTTGCCCATCGTGATGGCGAACGCGGGGTCGACGACGCCGTCCATCGCCGAGGCGAGCACCGGCAGCGGGAAGAAGTAGTCCCGATCCTTGAACGAGAACGTCCAGGTGATGTCGACGTCGCGAGGGTCGCGCGTCCGCCGAGAAGGCACGATCGCGACGTCGTCGAATCCGTACGCGCGCCGTGCGGTCTTGCCCCGTCCGATCTCGATCTCCATAGGTGCTCAGCGCCTCCTCGTGCTCACGCCTGTCCAGCGGTTTGACTTCGGCAGGTCCTCTCGGCGGGAGGCGTTCGACGCCCGAGCATTCGCTCTGCAGATACGACGAAACCAGGCAGCCGAGGAATCAGAAACGAGCTGCCTGGTCCGACTGAGTGCTGCGATGTCAGTGCCCGCGCATCGCGTGCGGGCGTCGAACTGCGCCCCGGTGCCGCAATTCTAGTGGAGTGGGCGTCATTCGTGAACCGCGCGCAGCGAATCGACCTCAGGCGAGCGCCGAAAGCACGACAGCGACGAGCGCAAGGGCGACTCCGACCTGCTGCCACACGTGAAGACGCTCTTCGAGGACGAAGCGAGCGAGCAGCACCGTAGCGACCGGATAGAGGGCCGCGAGGACCGAGGCGATCGCTAGCGGACCGCTTCTCAGCGCGAGGATGATGGCGATATTGGCGAAGCCGTCGAAGACGCCCGCCCACATCGCAGGCTTGAGCGCCGTCGCATCGAGCTTCAGGGTGCGCAGCCACACGATCGCTATGGTCCCGAGCATGACGATGGTGGTCGCCCGAGCTGCCACCAGCGGCCAGAAGCCACTCGTGTGTGCAGTGCTGGCGTAGCTGATGATCGAGCCGGAGAAGCCGACGCCCGCCACTACCGCGAAGATCAGGGCCCGGCCGGGCGAGTCGCTCTCCCCCGGCTGATGGCCGGTCAGGCTCACGATGACGACGGCGGTCAGCGCCAGCGCGATCCCTACGACGCCCAGGGGGCGAACGTGGGTGCCTCGGATGATGTCGTACACCGCGGGAAGCGTTCCCGAGAGCGCGGCGGTGATCGGTGCGACCACACCCATCCGGCCGGTCGCGAGCCCCGCGTACAGCGCGACGACGCCGATGCCGCCCGAGACTCCGGCCACCACGCCGAGCCGGATGTCGCGCGTGCCCACCGCCGCGGCAGGAACGAGGATGGCCGAGACGAGCAGGATCGCGAAGCCGACGACCTGCGATCGTACCGTCACGATCAGGGCACGGTGACGCCTGCTGGCCAGCCCGCCGAGGAAGTCGGCGGTGCCGAAGAGCGCGGCCGACAGGGTTGCGAGAACCGCGGTCATGCTTGGGACCTAGACATTGAACCGGAAGTGCAGGACGTCGCCGTCGGCAACGATGTAGTCCTTGCCCTCGATCCTCAGGCGACCCTGAGCGCGCGCAGCCGCCTCGCTACCGAACCGGTCGAGGTCCTCGAACGAGATGACCTCGGCCTTTATGAACCCGCGCGCGAAGTCGGTGTGGATCTCACCCGCCGCCTCAACGGCGGTCGAACCCTTGGAGATCGTCCACGCACGGACTTCCTTCGGCCCACCCGTGAAGAACGACTCCAGGCCGAGGAGCGAGAACGCCCGGCGGATCAGCACGTTCAGGCCAGGCTCCTCCAGACCCTCTGCCTCGAGATACTCGGCAAGTTCCGACGGGTCGAGCTCGGCGAGTTCGGCCTCGATCTTGGCGCAGATCGGGATGGGGACCTGGCCATCGATCTCCGGATACGCATGCCCGATGTCAGCCTCATCGACGTTGGCGACGTAGAGCATCGGCTTCATCGTGAGCAGATGCAGGTCACGCAACAGGGCGCGCTCCTCGGCGGTCATCTCCAATCGTCTTGCTCGATGACCTTGCTCCATCCACGCCTCGACGCGCTTGACGATCTCGAGCTTGGGCTCGAGCGTCTTGTCCTTCTTCGCTTCCTTGTCGAGACGCGCTGCCACGCGTTCGGCGGTGTCGAGGTCGGCGAGCACCAGCTCGGTGCGGATCGTCTCGACGTCGCTCGCGGGGTTCACGACACCGCCCACATGAACGACGTTCTCGTCGGCGAAGAAGCGCACGACCTCACAGATCGCGTCGACCTCGCGGATGTGCGAGAGGAACTGGTTGCCGAGTCCCTCGCCCTCGTTCGCGCCCTTGACAAGGCCCGCGATGTCGACGAACTCCACGGTCGCCGGCGTGACCTTCTCGGGACGATCGATTGCGGCGATGCGGTCGAGGCGCGGATCGGGAAGCGGGACGACGCCTAGGTTCGGCTCGATCGTGCAGAAGGGGTAGTTCGACGCGCCCACGCTTTTGCGCGTGAGCGCCGTGAAGAGCGTCGACTTGCCCACGTTGGGGAGGCCGACGATGCCGATCGAGAGACCCACAGACGCTCCTCGTCCACCGCCCACGTCGCGCGCCGACAGCTCGCTCCAGTGCTCGTGGAGTGTCCATCCCAACTCGATGGACACGCCCCTCGCAAGTCGCTCGCCCGCCGCCACACGACGTGCTCGAACAACAGACTCTGGTACTGTACTCGATGCCCCTAGCGCCGACCACGAAGACCGCGGGACCGCGGTCTTTCGCCCAGGAGCAGCCCGTGCGCATCGGCATGTTCCTCGACATGTACAAGCCCTACACCAGCGGCGTGACGAACTACGCCTCGGTCAACAAACGCTACTTCGAGTCTCTCGGGCACACGGTGTACGTGTTCACGTTCGGCAACCGCGATTTCGAGGACGACGAGCCGAACGTCGTGCGCTCCCCCGCCGTCGCCTGGGGCGACACGGGATGGCAGCTGGGGCTCAGGCCGTCGGCCGAGGCGCGCATTCTCATGGCCACACTCGACATCGCACACGTGCAGCACCCATTCCTGTCCGGACGCGTCGCGCTGGCCCACTCCCGCACGCACGGCATCCCGGTCGTGTTCACAAGCCACACGCGCTACGACCTGTACTCGGACACGTACGCCTGGTTCGTGCCACGCGAGCTGCGGATGGCATACCTGCGCAGCTACCTCCACCGATTCGTGCGACGGATCGACGAGGTGATCGCTCCTTCGGCAAGCATCGCCGAATGGCTGGCGGAGTTCGGGATCACCGACGACGCGGTCGTTCTGTCCAATGGCGTCGACACCGCCCCGTTCGCGCACACGGCGAACCCGCGCACACGCGCGGAACTCGGGTTGCCCGAGGATGCGACCGTGTTCTGCTACCTGGGCCGCATCGGCGAGGAGAAGAACATCCCCCTGCTCGTGAGCGCGTTCATCGACGCGGCCGCGACGACGAATATCGCGCTGCTCGTGATAGGTGACGGTCCCGCGCGAGGGGACGCCGAGGCGCGCATCCACGAGGCCGGACTCGACGGTCGCGTGCGCTTCGCCGGCCTTGTTCCCTACCCGGAAGTCCCAGACTACCTCGCGGCGTGCGATGCCTTCACAACCGCCTCCGTCACCGAAGTCCATCCGCTGACGGTGATCGAGGCCATGGCAGCCGGCCTCCCGGTCGTGGGCGTACGTTCGCCAGGCGTGTCCGACACTGTCGAACATGGTGTGTCCGGTCTGCTCTCGGCCGAGAACGAAGCCGGGTTCGCCGTCAACCTGCAGACCATCGCGCAAGATCGAGCGTTTCGAGACCGGCTCGCCGAGGGCGCGCGCGCCGCTGCCGCCGACTACGACATCAGCGTCACCGGCGCTCGATTGCTCGATCAGTACGAGCAGGTCATCGCGGCCTACTCGCGCGCGCGTTCATGAGTGGGAGCCTCATCAACTCGCCGCTCCAGCTCTTGATCGCGGCCTTCGTCATCGGCCTGTCCGGAGCGATGTCGCCGGGACCCTACCTCACCGTCACCATCGCGCGGACGCTTAGAGAAGGTCGTGTCGCAGCCCTGCTGATGCTCGTCGGGCACGCCCTGCTCGAAGCGGTGCTGATCATCGGCTTCGCGTTCGGGCTCGCGTCCGTTCTCAAGCTGCCGTCGGTCGCTACGGTCATGAGCATCGTGGGCGGGCTCGTGCTGCTGTGGATGGGTGGAAGCCTGCTCTGGGGTGCGTGGCGCGGCACTGTGGTCGCCGACCTCAAGGCTTCCGAGAACCCCTCGCGCGTTGGACCTGTCGCCCACGGCGCGATCGTCTCGCTCTCTAACCCCTACTGGACGCTGTGGTGGGCAACGATCGGCATCACGCTGGCCATCAAGGGACTCGAGTTCGGACCGATAGGCGTGCTCGCGTTCTTCGTCGGTCACGAGCTGGCCGATATCGTGTGGTACTCCGCTGTCATCTTCGCGGTAGCAGCGGGGCGCCACCTGCTGTCCGACGGCGTCTATCGCTGGATCATGGCGCTGCTCGCGTGCTTCCTGATCTACCTGGGTGCGACCTTCGTGATCGGCGCGCTGTAGCGCGATTTCGGCTGGGAGCCGCACCGCTCCAGGTGAGTCGGCCTTGGCTCGCACTACGCACGCGGCGCGCCGGTGGGATACACTCTCCACACTACTCCGCAAGCAGCGAATCTACCGTTCGGCAAGACGTCAACAGGCACTGAGGGAAGAAGAGGTGGGGATATGAAGAAGTACGCCCGTCCGATTTCGGTCGTGCTGGCTATTGCCCTGTGCGCCGCGCTCGCGCTCGTGGGATGCAAGAAGAGCACGACAGACGGCACGACCAGCACCGCGAACGACACCTTCACCTACGCACAGGGTGCTGATCCTCGTGGTCTGGACCCGGCGCTCGTAGACGACGGTGAGTCTTCGAAGGTCATCTCGAACATCTATGAGGGTCTTCTCAAGTACGCTGACGACTCGACCAAGGTCGAGCCGTCCCTCGCCGAGTCATGGGAGATCAGCCCGGACGGCTTGAGCTACACGTTCAAGCTCAGGCAGGGCGTCAAGTTCCACGACGGCACCGACTTCAACGCGGACGCAGTCAAGTTCAACATCGACCGACAGATCCCGCCCAAGGCGACCGCGGACATGTCATACGGTCCGTTCGTCTACGGCTCAGTCAAGGACGTCGTGGTCAACGATCCCTCCACAGTGACGATCAACCTCACACAGAAGAACACCGCATTCCTCGCAAACCTGGCCATGAGCCTTGCGGCCCCGATCGTGAGCCCGAAGGCACTCACCGACGGCAACAACAGCGTCATGGAGAACCCCGTCGGCACCGGGCCCTACAAGTTCGTCAAGTGGAACAAGGCCGAGAACGTCGTGCTCATCCGCAACGACGAGTACTGGGGCGAGAAGGCCAAGACCAAGAACGTGATCTTCCGCATCATCCCGGACAACTCCGCTCGTGTTCTTGCGCTGAACAACGGTGAAGTCGACATGATCGACGGCATCGATGCCACCGTCGTCGACAAGATCACGCAGGGCGGCGACAAGCTCTTCGAGGCGGCCGGGATGAACGTCAACTACATGGCCTACAACACGACCACGGATAAGTTCAAGACGGTGGAGGCTCGCAAGGCCGTGTCCCAGGCCATCAACGTCGAGGAACTCGTGCAGAGCCTGTATCAGGGCTACTCGGAGAAGGCGAACACGATCCTGCCGACGTTCGTGCCCGGCTACGACGCCACCGTTCAGCAGGTGGCCTACGATCCGACGGCCGCCAAGGCGGGTCTCGCAAAGGCCGGCATCACGTCCGTCCACATGATCGCCTACTCGAATCCGCGCCCGTACAACGCGGCCACCGGCGCGGCGCTCGCGGCCGCCATCCAGGGTTACCTGCAGAAGGTCGGCGTGCAGTCCACGATCGACACCTTTGACTGGACCACCTACAAGGAGAAGGTCAAGGCAGGCGACTACGACATCTGCTTCTACGGCTGGATAGGCGACAACGGCGACCCAGACAACTTCCTGAACCTGCTGGCCGACAAGGATCCGACCATGAACGTCGCCAGGTGGCAGGATCCCATCTACATAGCCGACATCAAGGCAGCCTTGTCCATGCCGAATGGCGCAGAGCGCGACGCGGCGTACGGCACGATGGAGAAGTACGCTGCCGAGCGCGCGATCTGGCTGCCTTTGTCGCACGCCAAGACGCTCGCCGGCTATGGACCCAACGCCTCTGGCTTCCTCTACCACGTGACCGGCAACGTCTGGCTCTGGAACGCAGTAAAGAAGTAGCTCGTCACCAAACGAACGGCTAGCTGCAGCCGGAAGCCACACACGGTGGTTTCCGGCTGCACTTTTGCTAAGGTACTGGTCACGCGCGAGAGAGACCTACCGCATGCTCAAGTACGTGCTCAAGAGGGTGCTGATGGTCATTCCGGTGCTGTTCGGGGTGTCCATCATCGTCTTCTCCCTGATGAGAGTCTTCTCCCCCGACCCTGCTCCGATCGTTCTCGGCCAGCATGCGACCGTTGAGTCGATCAGCGCCTGGCGGCAAGCGAACGGGCTCGAAGAGCCGATTGTCAAGCAATACCTGACCTACCTGAAGGGTGCGCTCCAGGGAGACCTTGGCGTCTCGTACTACACCAAGACGCCGGTGGCCGAGGAGATCGGAGCACGCTTCCCGGCGACGATCGAGCTCGCTATCGCGGCGATCATGTTCGCGTCCATCGTCGGGATCTTTCTCGGCGTCCTGGCGGCGGTGAAGAAGAACTCCGTCATCGATGCGGGAAGCACGCTGTTCGCCCTGGTCGGGGTCTCGATACCCATCTTCTGGCTGGGCATTCTGTTCATCATGTTCTTCAGCGGCTATCTGCACCTGTTGCCCTCAGGCGGACGCATCAACGTCCTGCTCGAGCCCGCACATGTCACCGGCTTCTACATGATCGATTCGATCATCGCCGGCGACCGGGAAGCATTCCAGGACGCGTTCCTTCACCTCATCCTCCCTGCACTCACGCTCGGGATGTACTCGATGGCGATCATCACCCGCATGACTCGCTCGACCATGCTCGAGACACTCAACCAGGACTACATACGAACGGCACGCGCCAAAGGCCTCGCGGAGGGGAAGGTCATCGGCAAGCACGCGCTGCGGAACTCGATGATCCCCGTCGTCACGGTCATCGGACTGCAATTCGGCGCGCTGCTCGGCGGCGCGCTGCTGACCGAGAGCGTGTTCGCCTGGCCGGGCATCGGCAAGTACACCGTCGACTCGATCTTGAAATCCGACTTCCCGGTGGTGCAGGGGATCGTGCTGCTCGTTGCCGTCGTGTTCGTGGCCGTGAACCTTGCTGCGGACCTGACGTACGCCTACCTCGACCCGCGCATCAAGTACGCGGCGAAGAAGGACGTGTAGCGACGTGAGCGAGTTCGAGCCCGCCGCTTCGCAGCCATCGCAGGATCCGCCGTCAACGAGCGTGGTCGCCGACGAGACCATGGCGCTCGGCGAGAGACTCCCGAGTGCCGAGGCCCTCATCGCGAACGAGATGACGGACGAGACCTACTTCGAGAAACCCGAGAACCGATGGCTCGAGATGTGGCGGAGCCTGATCGCGAACAAGGCCGCGATGATCGGCCTCTTCTTCATCGTCTTTTTGGTGTTCGTCGCCCTGTTCGGTCCACGCTTGGTTCCGTACAACCCTATCGAGACCGACATGTCCAACGCGCTTCAGCCCCCGAACGCCGAGCATTGGTTCGGGACCGACCAGCTGGGCATGGACATCTTCAGCCGAGTGATCGTCGGCGCGCGCGTCTCGCTTACGGTCGGCCTGCTGGCCGTGTCGATCGCGCTCACGATCGGGCTCGTCCTCGGATCGATCGCCGGCTACCGGGGAGGCAAGACCGATACCGTCATCATGCGGGTAATGGACATGATGCTCGCAATCCCGTCGATCCTGCTGGCCATCACGCTCATGGCCGCGCTCGGTAAGGGCATCGACAAGGCGGTCATAGCGATCGGCCTGGTCTCGATCCCCGAGTACGCCCGGCTCGTCCGCGGCAACATCCTGTCGATCAAGGAGAACGACTACATTGCGGCGGCGCACCTTACGGGCAACAACGACTTCAGGATCGTCTTTCGGCACGTCCTGCCCGCTGCGCTCTCTGTGATCATCGTGCGCGCGACGCTCGGCATATCGGCCGCAGTGCTCGACACGGCGGCGCTCGGGTTCCTCGGCATGGGCGTCCAACCTCCCCAAGCCGAGTGGGGAGACATGCTCGGCCGTGCCCGGGGCTTCATCTTCCAAGCTCCCTATACGCTGCTCTTCCCGGGCATGGCGATCACCCTGACGGTTCTGGCATTCAACCTCCTCGGAGACGGCTTGCGCGACGCCCTCGACCCCAAGTCACGCGTCAAGTAGGAGTCAACCGAAGATGGCCGACACACACATCAACCAGAGCACCGCCGCGGCGCGCCCCAACACCTCTACGCTTCTCGAGGTCGAGAGGTTGAGCACCGACTTCGAGATGAAGCAGGGGACGGTCAATGCCGTCATCGACGTGACCTTCTCCGTGCACGATGGCGAGGTACTCGCCATCGTCGGCGAGTCCGGGTCGGGGAAGAGCGTCACGGCGCTGTCGATCATGGGGCTTCTGCAGCCGCCCGGTCGTGTCGTGGGCGGTCGGGTCCTCTACGGGGGACGGGACCTGCTCGCGCTCTCCAAGCACGAGATGCGCAGCATTCGCGGCGATCAGATCTCGATGATCTTCCAAGAGCCTATGACGAGCCTGAACCCTGTGTTCACGATCGAGAACCAGCTGGTCGAGAGCATCCGAACGCACATGAAGCTCGACCACAAAGCCGCCGTCGAACGGGCGATCGACATGCTGAGCCTCGTGGGCATCCCCTCGCCGGAGAAACGCCTCAAGGACTACCCGCACCAGATGTCGGGTGGTATGCGACAGCGAGTGATGACCGCGATGGCGCTCTCGTGCCACCCTCAGCTGCTGATCGCCGACGAACCGACGACGGCTCTCGACGTGACCATCCAAGCGCAGATCCTCGCGCTCATCGCCGACCTGAGAGAGAAGCTCGGCATGGCGGTGCTGCTCATCACGCACGACCTCGGCGTGGTCGCCGAGACGGCCGACCGGGTCGTGGTCATGTACTGCGGGCGAATCGTCGAGCAGGCGACCGCTGAGCAGCTCTTCGAGCGACCGTTGCACCCGTACACCCTGGGCCTGCTCGAGTCGATCCCGTCCATGGACGACACCGACGAGGACGAGCGACTCTACATGATCCCCGGCATGGTTCCCAACCCGCTCAACATGCCGAAAGGCTGTGCGTTCGCCGCCCGCTGCAACCGCCGCATGGACCGGTGTGCGATCGAAGTTCCCGACCTCTATGAAGCCGAGGGGCACCAGCTACGCTGCTTCCTGTTCGCCCCCGACGTTCTCGAGGCCCAACGTGCTGTCGAAGAGGTGCCTTCGTGAGCGAGCCCCTCGTCAGCATGAGGCACCTCTCGAAGTTCTTCTCGGTCGACACGAGCCTGCTCGGTCGGACCACCTCGATACTCAAGGCCGTCGATGACTTCTCGCTGGACATCTTCCCCGGCGAGACCTTCGGACTCGTAGGAGAGTCGGGTTGTGGAAAGACGACCGTCGGCAAGATGCTGGTGAGCCTCTACACGCCAACCGCGGGGGAGATCTGGTACGACGGCCAGGACTTCGCGAAGCTCTCGCCAAAAGCGCGGCGCGCGTACCACCGGGACATACAGCTCATCTTCCAAGACCCCTACTCGTCGCTTGATCCGCGCATGGCTGTCGGCGACATCATTTCCGAGCCGATCCGCGTCAACAAGCTGGTGCCCTCCAACCAGGTGGATGACCGCGTGAGCTACCTGCTGAACGCCGTGGGGCTCTCAGCGAACTGCCGGAACCGTTTCCCGCACGAGTTCTCAGGCGGGCAGCGTCAGCGCGTCGGTATCGCCCGTGCGCTGGCCATGGAGCCCAAGCTCATCGTCTGCGACGAGCCGGTCTCCGCGCTCGACGTCTCCATCCAGGCGCAGGTGCTCAACCTGCTCTCGGACCTGTGCGACGAGTTCGGCCTGACGTACCTGTTCATCGCTCACGGTCTGAACGTGGTCAAGCACGTCAGCGACCGGGTGGGAGTCATGTATCTGGGCCGGCTGGTGGAGGTGGCGCCGAAGCGGGAGCTCTACAGGAACCCGCTTCACCCATACACCAAGGCGCTGCTCTCTGCGATCCCCGTGACGAATCCTGCGCGTCGCAAAGAACGCATCCTGCTCGAGGGAACGGTCTCCAGCCCCATCGATCCACCGCCGGGCTGCCGGTTCGCCAGCCGCTGCTACGCCAGGAGCGGGTGCACAGGCTGCGCTTGTGAAACGGTGATGCCGGAGCTCGTGGAGGTCTCGCCCGACCACTTCGTCTCGTGCTACCTGTTCGACCGCGAAGGGCAGGCTCAAGCGGAGGCGAGCTAGGCGAGCTACTGTCTGGCGCGAATACAAGTGGGGCCCCGACCGAGTCGGTCGGGGCCCCATCTTCCGTGCTGTGACGCGTGCGGTGCGCGGAGGCGCGTTGCCTACATCATCCCGCCCATGCCGCCCATGCCGGCCATGGCCGCAGCAGCGTTGTCCTTCTCGGGGATGTCGGCAACGGTGGTCTCGGTGATCAGGATGAGCGCACCGATCGAGGCAGCGTTCTGAAGCGCCGAACGCGTGACCTTGACCGGGTCGATGACGCCCATCTTCTGCAGGTCGCCATACTCGCCTGTCAAGGCGTTCAGACCGTAGCCGACCTTGTTCTCGTGCTTTACCTTCTCGACCACGACAGAGCCTTCGAAGCCGGCGTTCTCGGCGATCATCTTCAGGGGCTCGTCGAGCGCCTTCTTGATGATGCGGGCACCGATGGCTTCGTCCTCAGGGAGCTTGAGCTTGTCGATCGCCTTGGCAGCATCGATGAGCGCGACGCCACCGCCGGCGACGATGCCTTCCTCGACCGCGGCGCGAGTCGCCTGCAGGGCGTCCTCGATGCGGTGCTTCTTCTCCTTGAGCTCGACCTCGGTGGCCGCGCCGACCTTGATGACCGCCACGCCGCCAGCGAGTTTCGCGAGACGCTCCTGGAGCTTCTCCTTGTCGAAGTCGGAGTCCGACTGCTCGATCTCGGTCTTGATCTGGTTGATGCGGGCCTTGATGGCCTCCTCATCGCCCTTGCCGTCGATGATCGTCGTGTTCTCCTTGGTGATCTTGACCTTCTCCGCACGCCCGAGCATGTCGAGCCCGACGTTCTCCAGCTTATAGCCGAGCTCCTCGGAAACGACCTGGCCGCCCGTAACGATCGCGATGTCCTCGAGCATGCGCTTGCGGCGGTCGCCGAAGCCCGGTGCCTTGACGGCGACGCACGTGAAGGTGCCGCGCAGCTTGTTAACGATGAGCGTGGCAAGAGCCTCGCCCTCGACGTCCTCGGCGATGATGAGGAGCGACTTGCCGCCCTGCATGACCTTCTCGAGCACGGGCAGCAGGTCCTGTACGTTGCCGATCTTCTGGTTCGCGATGAGGATGACCGGGTCGGTGAGCACGGCCTCCATGCGGTCCGCGTCGGTGACCATGTACATAGAGAGGTAGCCCTTGTCGAACTGCAGGCCCTCGACGGTCTCGATGTCGATGCCGAACGTCTGGCTCTCCTCGACGGTGATGACACCGTCCTTGCCGACGACCTCCATAGCTTCGGCGATCTTGTCGCCGATAGCGTCGTCCGCAGCGGAGATGGCGCCAACGTGAGCGATCTCTTCCTTGTCCTCGATCTCCTTGGCGTGGCCCTTGATCGCCTCGACGACTGCTTCCACAGCCTTCTCGATGCCGCGCTTGATAGCGAGCGGGTTCGCGCCGGCCGCTACGTTGCGCAGACCCTCGCGCACGATGACCTGCGCAAGCAGGGTTGCCGTGGTCGTACCGTCGCCTGCGACGTCGTTCGTCTTGGTGGCGACTTCCTTCACTAGTTGCGCGCCCATGTTCTCCAGCGCGTCGTCGAGCTCGATCTCCTTGGCGATGGTCACGCCGTCGTTCGTGATGGTGGGCGCGCCGAACTTCTTCTCGAGAACGACGTAGCGTCCCCGGGGGCCGAGCGTCACCTTGACAGCGTTGGCGAGCTTGTTGACGCCCGCCTCGAGGCCACGTCGCGCCGCTTCGTCGAACAGAATGTCCTTAGCCATGTTTCCTCTGGTCTCCTTCCAGCCTAGCCCTCGACTACGGCGTAGATGTCCGGATCGATGCGCAGGATCTTGTATTCCTCGCCCTCGATCTTGACGTCCGTGCCGCCGTACTTGCTGTAGATGACGACGTCGTCGATCTTGATGTCCATCGGTGCGCGCGTACCGTCGTCCTTCACCTTGCCCGGTCCTACCGCGACGACCGTGCCGCGCTGCGGCTTCTCCTGCGCGGTGTCCGGGAGCACGATCCCGCTCTTCGTGACTTCCTCGGCTTTCGCCGGCTTCACGATGACGCGGTCCTCCAACGGCCTGAGATTCATCGACTGCCCTCCTGTTTCCATCCGACATTCCAACGTCCGATAACGGACTTCTATCACTTTCCGCGAGACGCTCGGAGCGCCCGCGAACGAGGTCCACTCCAGACATGTACCCATTGCAGGACACAACGCGCACTGGAGCACCTCGAGCGCTGGCACTCGCAGCCTCCGAGTGCCAACAGGTTCAGATTCTAGCGGAAGATGCAGAGACGATTCAATAGCTACGAGCAGGTATTTCTCGAACGGGGTTGATACGAGCACGCTTAGATTTTGCGGAGTCCGCGCGAATGCGGCGCCTGGGCAGCGTCCTCAGGTGTCAAGGCGAAGGCCCGGGACGGCATCGGCGTCGAGGCCGAGCACCTCTCCTCGCAGTAGTCGGTAGTGCGCAGCGGCTGCGATCATGGCGGCGTTGTCCGTACACCAGGTGAGCGGGGGTACAGAGACGTGCACGCCCCGCGTTTCCAGTGCTGTCGAGAGTGCTTGCCTCAGCGCCTGGTTCGCAGCCACTCCACCCGCAAGGCAGAACATCTCCACGCCGTACTCCTCGACTGCCCGTACGGTCTTGGCGACCTGCACGTCGATGATCGCCTGCTGGAAGGAAGCGGCCAGGTTCGGCACGTCGACCTCGCGGCCTGCCTGAACCTCGTGTCGGATGTAGTTGATGACCGCGGTCTTGAGTCCCGACAAGGAGAACGCATAGTCGCCGGACCGCATCATCGCCCGCGGGAAATCGATCGCGTGCGGGTCGCCGCTTTCGGCAAGGTTCGACAGGACCGGGCCCCCGGGGTAGCCGAGCCCAAGCACCTTCGCGACCTTGTCGAACGCCTCCCCCGTCGCATCGTCCAGAGTCTCGCCGAGCGTGCTGTACTCGCCCCAGTCGGGCATGTAGACCAGCGATGTGTGACCCCCGGAGACGACGAGCGCGACCAGAGGTGGTGCGACACCTGGGTCGGAGAGGATGTTCGCGAAGATGTGGCCCTCGAGGTGATTGACGCCGACGAGCGGCAGCCCCGTCGCGAACGAGAGACCCTTCGCGTACGCGAGCCCGACCACCAGTGCGCCGACCAGTCCCGGCCCCTGAGTGACCGCAAGCGCGTCGAGATCACCGAAGCCGAACTCCGATGTGCCGAGGGTCTCGGCCGCGCGAGCAAGGGTCTCGTCGACGACCGCCACGATAGCCTCGGTGTGCTTTCGGCTGGCGATCTCGGGAACGACGCCGCCGAAGCGGGCGTGGAAGTCGACCTGGCTGGCCACGACGCTCGACAGGACGTCGCGACTCCCGCGCATCACGGCCGCCGCGGTCTCGTCGCACGACGTTTCGATCGCCAGCACGACAAGCGATTCGGGGTCGCGTTCGTCCAGGGGGCGGAGCGCCCAGCCAGGAGGCTCGATCGTCCCCCACATGATCACCGCAGGCTCGTCAGTGTCGACGTAGTAGCCCGGCCTCCGCCCAGCCTCAGTGAGGCCCTCGGATTCATAGAGCCGACGGGCCTCCACGTTCGACGGCCGTACCTCGAGGGTCAACCATCGAGCACCCCTCGATGAGGCTCTCCCCCGCAGCTCCTCGAAAAGTGCGCGGCCCAGACCGTGCCGGCGGTCCTGCTCGCGCACCGCCAGGTTCATGAGGTGCGCGTCCTCCCCTACGATCATGACCCCGCCGTACGCCACGATCTGGTCCGTGCTCTCCGCCACGAGCCAGATTCTGTTCTCGTGCGCGTTGAGCTCGGCGTTGAACATGCCGCTCGTCCACGGCGTGGGGAATGACACCTGCTCGATCTCGAGCACCGCGGGCAAGTCGGCGGACACCATGGGGCGCAGCGCGTATGCCTCAGTCATGAGGCCGCTCCCGAAGGCGGGAGATCGTCGGAGGACGAAGCGCTCGGCGGGTCAGGTGGTCCGCTCACGCCGGTATGGGGAGGTGCACCCGGGGCGCGGCCCGAGCGTACCTGCTCGGTTTCCTCGGCGTCCGAGAGCCGCGTGTAGATCGGCAGGACTTCTCCCGGTGCTCCGCCGACTTGGCTTCCCTCGTCGAGGGACGACGCGAAGGCTCGCAGGAGTCCGACGCCCGTTGGCGTCCACCACTCCTCCGGAGCGATGCTCGCCCTGGAACCGATCGCTTCTGTGAAGAGCTCCGCGTACTTGACAAGCCCATTGCCCGCGAGCAGCACTGGTTCGCCCAAGGTGGCCCAGTCCCGAGCGGCGTCCTCCGGACGAGCGACGTAGTCCGGAGCGCGACGGTGGACGAGGCGCCCGTCGGCTCCCTCTGAGATATCGAAGAGCGCCGGGTATACCTCTCCGCGCATGGCATCGCCAACGACGCCTAGGGTACCCGCGAAGCCGTCAGGCACGCCCCAGGCGATAGCGTCCAGCGTACCCACGCCAAAGAGCGGCGCGCCGAGGCCGTGTGCGATCCCCTTGGCGGTCGCCACCCCTATCCGCACGCCCGTGAACGAACCCGGGCCTCTGCCGACGACCACGCACGAGACGTCCCTGGAGCTGAGACGCAGTCTCTGGAGAAGGTCCGCGACGGCAGGGAGCAAGCCGCTCATGGCGGCCCGGGGTGCCTCGAAATCGACAGACCCGATCGCTGATACCGCTTTCGCATGCCTGGCGCCCACGCCGATCGCTATCGTCTCTGTCGCGGTGTCGAAGGCCAGAACGACGTCGGTCTGTATCACGCCGACTCCCCAAGGATCCAGGCCCCAGCAAGACCTCGCACAGCGGACTCCAGTCCCGCCATGAGGCGAGCCGCCTTTTCACCAAGGGCGACGACCTTGATCTCCCGCTCGGCATCCCCGCAGATGTGTAGTTCGACAAGGAGATGATCCGGCGGCGCTGCTTCTGGAAAGCGGTCGCCCCATTCGACGGCCACGACGCCATCCGCTTCGAGCGTGCCGAAATAGTCGATGTCATCGAGTTCGTCGGCATGCTCGAGACGATAGAGGTCAACGTGGTAGAGGGGGATCCGACCCTCGTGGACGAGCATGATGTTGAAGGTTGGACTCGTCACGGGCTCGGGAACACCCAAAGCCTGTGCGATGCCCTTCACGAGTTGTGTCTTGCCAGCTCCCAAGTCCCCCGACAGAAGCACGACGTCGCCCGACCTCGCCAGGGTGCCGATGGCTTCGCCCACGCGGCGCGTGCCCTCGGCGGAGTCGGTCTGTATGACGAGTCGGAACAAGTCGATCTCCCCCATTGGCACGTCGCCCGGCGTGACTAGAACAGCGTGCCTTGCTGAGGCCTGGCGGTCTCGGCATCAGAGTGGGTCGCCCCGTTGGACGCGTCATCTGTTGGAGGTGCCGCTGCGCCGGCCGCGGGCTCGGCGCAACTCTCCGCAAGAGCAAGCTCCTGCTTGAGCAGGACCGCCAGGCGCTTGAAATCGTCGAGCAGGACGTCGCGCTTGGTCTGATCGTAGAGCGCGGCAGCTGGATGGAAGATGGGCAGCACGGCGTGCCCGTCCACTTCGTGCCGCCTACCCCTGAGCTGCGTGATCCCGCGGTTCGTCCGCAGCATGAACTGCGTGGCGAACTTGCCGAGCGTGACGATGACGCGGGGATCGATGAGCCGTATCTGCTCCCGCAAGAACGGCGTGCACTCCTCGATCTCCTCGGGCAGGGGATCGCGGTTGTTCGGCGGACGGCTCTTCAAGACGTTGGCTATGTAGACGTCCGGGCGGGACAGACCTATCGAAGCCAGAAGCTCCTCGAGTAACTTGCCCGCCGCACCCACGAACGGCTTACCCTGCAGATCCTCGTTCCGTCCGGGCGCCTCGCCGATGAACATCACGTCCGCGTGCGGGTTGCCGTCGCCGAACACGAGGCGCGTGCGCGTGTCGCCAAGAGCGCAGCGCCGGCACTCGCCCATATAGGCCTCGAGCTCGGCGAGTTCGTGGAATGCGGGCAGGGGCTCGCTCACAGCCAAGTGGTGATCTCCTCGAGGGGGCGTCGAGCGGGTCGTCCCCTGGACTCGGCGCTGTAGCCGATCGGGAGGACCGCGACAGGGGTGATGGGCGGCTTCACGCCGAGCGCGTCACCCACCGCGACCTCATTGAACGCTCCGACCCAACACGACGCGAGGCCGCGATCGACCGCCGTGAGCAGGATGTTCTCGACGGCCGCGGCGGTGTCCTGGATCGCATAGAGGTTCTCGCCGCGGTCGGAGTAGCGTGCGTAGCAGGGACGCGGGTCCGCAGACACGACGATGATGACGGGTGCTGCGGCCGCCCACCGTTGATGCATCACCGATGCGAGCCGCTCGCGTGCCTCGGCTGATCGCAGCACCGTGAACCGCCATGGCTGGATGTTGCCCGCCGTCGGGGCGGTGACAGCCGCCTCGAGCAGGACAAGCACGTCGGCATCCGAGACGTCCCGTTTGGTGTCAAAGTGCCGTACACTGCGCCGCTTTGCGAGCACGTCCGAGAATTCCATGCGTCACTCCGTCACTGGCCTGGGGGTACTCGGCCATTCTAGAACAAGGATGAACTACCCCGCGTGCAGGGAACGGACGCAGTGTGGAGAACATGAGGAGCAGGGGGTGGTATGCCGAATGAGTACTCAGCGACCGGACGTCAACGACGAGGACACCGGCAGAAGGACCTTTCAGATTCGAAAGGCCCGCTCGGCCGAACGAGCGATCGAGCGTCTCCGCCATGGGCTGGGCGCCGATTGGGCATCCTACACCCCGCGCGAGATCGAGGAGCTCGAGTGGTTCATAGGCGAGATGTGGGCCTATGTCTCCCGGGGTGAGTGGGACGACCTGCACTTCGGCAAGCTCACGAGCCATGACGTGATCAAGATCCTGGGCCTTGCCACACAGTTGCGGACACGCAGCCGCGACACCGTGGCGATCCTGCAGGACGCGGTCGCGATCGTGAAGGCCCGCGACTGACCGACTCATGACGCCTTCTCTAACCGGCGTCTAGCGTGAGACACGAAGCGCCGCCCAAAGGCGGCGCTTGTTCTTTCGCGTCAGATGGAGGACTCCGGACAAACCGAGGGGCGACGTCCACGACCCCCCGGTGGCTGACGTCGCCCCTGTCGACTCTCGCGCGGGCCCTTCGGCGCTGCGCGGTGCGTCGCGATTCTGCCGCCTAAGCCCTCTGCGCGGCCTTCTTCTTCTCGATCTTGCGCTTGACCTTCTTCAGACGGAACAGGTCCTCCCGAGCGCGCTCGTCGAGCGTCTGCCGAATGTAGGTGACCTGCTCGTGCAGAGATGGGATCGTGATCTGCTCGAGGGCGTTCACCCGGCGGTTCGTCTTGTTGATCTCCTCGCCGAGTCGCTTGAGGCGCGTTTCGATGCCGGCGTACTCAATGATGACATCGAGGATGCGCTCGAACTTGTCGGCGGTCTCGTCGACTCGTGACGAGACGCCAGTGACGGCGTATCCGCGAGTGAAAGACGACCTGATGGGGCTCTCGCCCTTGGTCACAACGGGTACCGACACGCCCATGATGCGCGTACCGGACATATCCACGACGATCTCGCCCTTGGTCGCCATACCCGCCGAGCGCAGCGCAACGGTGCCGTCCACCGCTTTCGCGACGGCCAGGGCGTACTGCGCCTCGGACACGTTCTTTTGTAGCGAGCCGGACAGGCGGAGAGTCTCGTCCATGACCGACATGAACTCGATGAGCAGCGCGTCCCGCTTCTGCTTCAGCAGGTCCATGCCCTGCTGCGCGAGCGTGATCTGGGAGCGCCGTTCGAGGAGCTCAGCCCGAGTTGGGCGTACCTCTTCCATTCACCGTCCCCTTACGCGCTCTCTTCGGGCTCGGCTTCAGCCGAGGCGGTCTGGGAAGCAGCCGCGGCCAAGTACTGCGGGTGGTATTTCTGCACGAAGTCGCGGACACGCTTGAGCTCGCTCATCGGCAGACCCGCCATCATCTCCCAGCCGATCGAGAGCGTCTCCTCGATCGATCGGCCTTCCTCGCCCTGGCCGACGAAGCGGTTCTCGAACTCGTCGGCGAACCGCAGATATGACCGGTCGACGTCGGAGAGAGCTTCCTCGCCGACGATGGCGACGAGTTTGCGAAGGTCTCGGCCCTGGGCGTACGCGGCGTAGAGCTGGTTCGCAACGGCGCGGTGGTCGTCGCGTGTCTTGCCCTCACCGATACCCAGGTTCATAAGGCGGGACAGGCAGGGCAGTGCGTCGATCGGCGGATACACCGCTCGACGATGCAGCTGGCGCGACAGAACGATCTGGCCCTCGGTGATGTATCCGGTGAGGTCGGGGATCGGGTGCGTGATGTCGTCGTCGGGCATCGACAGGATCGGGAGCTGGGTCACGGAGCCCTTGCGGCCCTTGATGCGTCCCGCGCGCTCGTAGATGGTCGAGAGGTCGGTGTACATGTAGCCGGGATAGCCTCGGCGTCCCGGGACCTCTTCGCGTGCCGTCGAGACCTCGCGCAGGGCCTCGCAGTAGTTCGTCATGTCGGAGAGCACGACGAGGACCTGCAAGTCCTTCTCGAACGCGAGGTATTCGGCCACGGTCAGGGCACACTTCGGCGTGAGCAGTCGCTCGACCGTCGGGTCGTCGGCAAGGTTCAGGAAGAACACGACTCGCTCGAGCGCGCCCGTCGTCTCGAACTGCTGCTGGAAGTAGCTCGCCTCGCGGTGCGTGATGCCCATCGCGCCGAAGACGACAGCGAACTCCTCGCCGGATCTGACACGCGCCTGGCGGACGATCTGCGCCGCCAGCTCGTTCGCCGGCAGGCCGGATCCAGAGAAGATCGGCAGCTTCTGCCCTCGTACAAGCGTGTTCAGACCATCGATCGTCGAGATACCGGTCTCGATGAACTCAGCCGGCTTTTCGCGCATATACGGGTTGATCGGCGATCCGGTGATGTCAAGGCGCTTCTCCGGGATGATGGGCGAGCCACCGTCGATCGGCTTGCCCGTTCCATTGAGCGTCCTGCCGAGCAGTTCGGGGGACACGTCGATCTTGGCGACCTCTTCGAGGAAGCGGATCTCGGTGACGTCGACGTCGATGCCGCGTGTGCCCTCGAAGACCTGGATGACGGCGATGTCGCCCGAAACCTCGAGTACCTGCCCGGAACGGCGAGAGCCGTCCGGCATGTGGATGGCGACCATCTCGTTGTAGGCCACGTCGTGAACGTTGTTGACGAAGAGCAGCGGTCCGGTGACGTAGCTGATCGTCCGATAGTCGGTCGAGACCAGTGAGCGCGCCGGCGCTTCAGGCGTGGCGGTCCTCTCTGCCATCAGTACACCTCGATTCCGGCGACCTGGTCGGAGATCCTCGCCGCGAACTCAGGCATCATCGCGAGTGCCTCTTCGTGCGGAGTCGTCTTCATCATCGCGATATCGTCCTTGATCGGCAGCTCGAGGATCTGGCGGAGCGAGGCCCCACGATTAAGGGCACCGACCGCGTTGTCGTAGAAGGCCATGATGACCTTGAGCATCCAGTAGGCCTTCTTTGGCGGACAGTACGCGTCCACCTCGTCGAATGCGAACTGCTGGAGGAAGTCCTCACGGAGCATACGCGCGACTTCCAGGATGATCTTCTCGGATTCAGGGAGGGCGTCAGGACCGACGAGCTGCACGATCTCCTGCAGCTCCGTTTCCTTCTGCAGCACAGACATAGCGCGGTCGCGGTAGTCGAGCCAATCGGGCGCGACATTCTGCTCGTACCAGCCGCGCACCTGGCTGAGGAACAGCGTGTAGCTCTTCGTCCAGGAGATCGCCGGGAAGTGACGGCGGTGAGCAAGCGAGGTGTCGAGCGCCCAGAACGCACCCGTGACTCGCAGAGAGTTCTGCGTCATCGGCTCCGACATGTCGCCACCTGCCGGGGAGACCGCGCCTACCATCGTGACCGAGCCGACGCGATCGTCGCCGCCGAGCGGCTGGACGCGCCCCGAGCGCTCGTAGAACGCGGCGAGACGGGTCGCCAGGTACGCCGGATACCCTTCCTCGCCCGGCATCTCCTCGAGTCGACCCGAGACCTCACGCAGGGCCTCGCCCCAGCGGGACGTCGAGTCGGCCATCATCGCCACCTGGTAGCCCATGTCCCGGTAGTACTCGGCGAGCGTGACCCCCACGTAGATGGAGGCCTCGCGCGCTGCCACCGGCATGTTGGAGGTGTTGGCCACGAGAATGGTGCGGTCCATGAGGGGCGCGCCGCTCCTCGGATCCTCGAGTTCAGGGAACTCGGTCAGCACCTCGGTCATCTCGTTGCCACGTTCACCACAGCCGATGTAGCAGATGATGTCGACGTCGGCCCACTTGGCGAGAGACTGCTGCGTGACCGTCTTGCCCGTGCCGAAACCGCCCGGGATGATCGCGTTGCCGCCCAGGGCGATCGGGAAGAACGTGTCCAGGATGCGCATGCCCGTCGTGAACGGCGTGGTCGGATCGAGCTTGCGCATATAGGGACGGCCCTGTCGGACCGGCCACCTCTGCGTCATGGTCAGCTCGGTACCGTCCTCCAGAGTCGCGATCACGTGGTCGATGTTGTACTCGCCCGTGGGCGAGATCGACTTGATGCGACCCTTGATCTCCGGCGGGACCATCACCTTGTGCACGATGGTCTGTCCCTCCGGAACTGTCGCAAGCACTGTTCCGCCGACGACGTCATCGCCCACGGATACGACCGGCGTGAACTCCCAGAGACGTTCACGGTCGAGAGCGGACGCGACAGTACCTCGCTCGATGTAGTCGCCGCTCTGCTCCGCGATGAGCGGGAGCGGGCGCTGCACGCCGTCGTAGATCGACGAGAGCAGTCCCGGGCCGAGCTCGACGGTGAGCGGTCCCTCGGTCGACTCCACCGGGTCGCCGAACTTCAGACCCGAGGTGTCCTCGTAGACCTGGATGGTCGCGGTGTCGCCCTCGAGGCGGATGACCTCGCCCATGAGGCCCTCGGCACCGACGCGAACGATGTCGTACATCTTCGCGCCCGTCATGCCATCCGCTACGACGACCGGACCGGTGATCTTCGTTATCGTCCCGACAATCATTTAGCCTCGCCTCAGCGTGATGTCGAAGCCTATCGCGCGTCTGATCAGGCGCGATAGGTACGCCCGGTGGTCTTCGCCCATCTCCAGCTGCTCCTTGATGGGCAGCGAGATCACGATGGGCCGGTAGATCGAATCGATCTTCTTCTGTGTTCTTTCGTCGATGGCGGCAAACATCTTCTCGTTCACGGCGATGATGCCGCTCGAGTCGTCGTCGAGCAGGTCGTTGAGCTGCTTGCGAACCATCTCGTTGGATTCAACGACTTGCACGTCCACACCAGCGAGCCGGAAGCCGTCCGCAGTGTCGGGGTCTGTGAGCACGATGACCTTATACAAGGATCATCTCCCCCCTCACCCGGTCGATCGGCATACCGACTGACTTGCCCTTCACGATGATCCGCAGATTGGTTACCTCGTTCTGCTTCGCCCACAGGTACGTGATGGCAACCCCGATGCCCAGAGGGTCTCCGGTGCCCATTGCGAGCGCGCGGCGCATCAGGAAGTCCTCCAGCGCACGCTCGAACACCGAGATCGAGTTCTCCTCGATGAACTTGACGGCAACCTCGTCGAGTAGCTTGCCGTAGGGGGTACCGCGCAGCCGGTCGAGCACCTGGTCGACGTCGGATAGCTGGGTCAGCTCAAGGTAGAGCGGAAAGCCTATCGCCTGGCCACCCTCCAAGAAGTACTGCTCCGGCTTGAACGACTCGGTGTCCGCCTTCTGAAAGCGCAGCACGGTGACGAGGTTCATCGTGTCTACTTGGATCCCGAGGATCTTGCGAGCCATTGCGATGTTGGCCTTCGACCGCGAAAGCCGCTCGCGAGCCCAATCGGCGTAGTAGCGGTCGAGAGCGAGTTCGAGCTGGGCCAGGTCCCCGCTCGCGGCGAACTGGGCGTATCCCTGCCGCAACGCGTGCGCGAAGGGCAGACCCCAGGTGCTCGCGAGGTCCACGAAGTGCTTGATGTCCTCGGCCCTGGCCAGAGCCGTCAGGTCGACACTCGTCAGCTGCCCAGCCGGTAGGAGTCCCTCTTCGATCTCCCCCTGCACGAGGTGCATCTGCTTGCCGCGCAGGATCGTCTTCAGGTTGAAGACGTCCCACCGGCCGAGAAGCGTCGTGATGATGAAGGATGCCTCCTCGTTCAAGAAACCGAGGACCTTCTGGTACGTCCGCACCATGTTGTTCTTGAGCGCCTCGCCCACCGTCGCTGCGTCCCGACCGCGGATCAGCGTCTCGTCGAGATCCGTCGCATACTCAGTGTCCATGAGAGGTTGGATGAGCTGCCCCATGTCCTGAGCCGCGATGAGCTCGTCGAGGAAGGCGCGAGACAGCAGGTGCGACTTCATACCGCGAATACGCGCGTTCGCGTAGCCGTAGTCCTTGCCGGTTGCCCGCGCGGCCTCTCGAGGTCTTGGGCTCATGAGAAGATGCGCTCCGCAACCGCCGCTTGATCGATCTCACGAACCCGCTGCAGCCGATCCTCGAGCGTGTTGCGCCTGATGATCCGACCGCCGCTCGTGTCAACCGCGAGCCCTCCGGCCGTCGACAGGTCGGGCTTGACGCTTCCGCCGGTTCCCACCTCGGCCAGAACCAAACGCGCGAGGTCGGCGTCGGCCGGGTCGACCTCTATGGTGAAGTCGCCGTCCACGCCCTCCAGCGCTTCCTTGAGCAGCGCATGGAAGACCTCAGGGTAGTTTCCCCTGGTGCGCGCCTCGTGCAGCTTCGCACTGGCGCGATCGAAGGCCTGTTCGATCGCGGCCTGCTTGACCGCTGAAATGCGCTTGCGCGCCTCCAGCCGAGAGGCGTTCGCCTTTTGTAACGCGCGGGCGCGGGTAACGCGCTCCACCTCGTTGACGTGCGCGACCCGGATCGACTCAGCCTGCTCCTCAGCATCGGCTGCGATCACATCCGCGTGATCGCGCGCCTCCTGAAGTAGCTCCTCGACTTCGTCGTCAGCCTGCTGATCGAGCGCTTTGAAGATGTCCTCAAGGGCCATGGATCAGGCTCCTCCCACCTCGTTCGCGATGTAGCTGCTAGCCGCTGATGAGGATTGCGGAAACGAAGCCCAGCAGGACGATGACTTCCGGCAGCGCCTGGAGCGTGATGATCCAGATCGATACCTCAGGGCGCTCGGCGAGGGTGCCTGCACCGGCCGAACCGATCTTCGCCTGTGCATAGCCTGCGCCGATAGCGGAGAGACCCATTGCAAGACCAGCAGCCATGGCCTTTGCTGCCGTCGCCTGCCAGGCGACCGCAACGGTCGCAGTGGTGGTTTCCTGGGCCAACGCGAGTGCAGGAACCAGGAAAGCCGCTACGAACGTACTGCCGAACAACCACCGTGCGAGCCGATTCTTCATGCGCGCTTTTCACCTCCGGTTTTGACGAACGGGCTGTACATCTGATTGCCGGTCTCATAGAACTTGCCGAAGAACTCGAGCAAGTTGAGACGCATTGCATGGATGAACGGGCTGAAACACGCGATGATGAAGTTCAGCGTGTGCAGCACGATTCCGATGAGGACCGCGAAGACGAGCATCGCGGTATTCTGCGCCATCTCCGACACGATCTTGTTGATCGCCTCGGCGAAGATCGCGCCCGCCAGGCCGACGGCCATGATACGGATGTAGCTCGCCATGCCGGTGAAGGTCTCGAGCGTTTCGATCACGCCCATGACGCCTCCTCCGCGAACGGCGTAGAAGAAGCCGGCCAGGGCAAGGAGCGCGAAGAGGATCTGCAGACCGATCCCCCAACTTCCGAAGTTCTGCGCGAAGACGGACATGATCACGACGAGGAAGATGCCCACGACGAAGACCAGGATACCGCCCTTCTCGAACAGGTGCTTTCTGCTCTTCGTGCGAACGGCATTGATGATGCCCATGATGAGCCCGATCAGGATCTGGATGACGCCGACACCGATTGCCAGGTACATGAAGATCTTGATCATGTCTGCCTGCGTTCGGACGAATGGCAGCAAGCCACCGCTGATCGAGCCCATGAACTGCGAGATCGGACCGTGCAGGATGTTGCCGAAGAACTCGCCGTAGATGAATCCGAATACCACGATCATCGTCGCGGCAGGTCCGAGGATGGCCGTGGCGATCTGCACCATGTCGTTCTTCTTGAACTTCAACCTGAGCCAAATGGTGATCCCGAGCAGGACCGACCCGTAGCCGATATCGCCGACGATCATGCCCATGAACAGGGGGAAGAAGATGAACAGCATCATGGTCGGATCGAGCGTTCCGTAGCGCGGCACGCCGTAGACCGAGAGAATGTTCTGGAACGGCGACACGGCCTTGGGGTTCGACAGCGCGACGGGCGTATCGCCGAAGTCCTTCTCCTCGATCTCGGTCTGCTCGACGATGATCTCGTCGCCCCACTCCGAGGCAATGGCCTTGCGGACCGTCTTCACCTCAGAGGCGGGCACCCAACCCGTGATCACGAATGCGTACTCAGTGCGTCCGAACTTCGGGATCGCGCTGATCTCGTCGATCTTGTCCTGCAGCACGTCGCGCACCGTGGTCAGCTTGAGCTGCCACGTGTTCGACATGTCCTCGAGCTCCGTGGTCACTTCCTTCAGGTCCGACGGAAGCGATTGCCGACGCTCTTTGATCTGGTCGTACGCTACGTCGAACGGCACGTCCTTGAACTCGCTGGGGAGCCGGATCTGGTTCACGTTCTCCATGGCGAGGAACTTGTGGACGGGCTCCGAGTACTGTCGGTTGAACACCACGATGACAGCCGTGGTCTCTTCGTCGACATCCGTCGAGACGATCTCGCACTGACGGTGCGTGAGTTTGTCGAGCTCGGCCTTCAGCTGCTCCAGCGCGCCTTTGTACCTGCGCTCGACGAGCAGGGCCACCGACTCGTAGGCGCCAGTCGTCACGATCTGCTTCGCGAGTGGCTGTATCTTGTGCAGGATCGGCTCGTAGCGCCCCAACAAGGCAAGCTCGGCCTCGAGCGAGGTGTGACTGGAAGCGAGCGTGGCCGTGCGGTCCTCGACTTCGTCGATGACCTCCGTGACCTCGACAGCGAGCTGATCGCCGTCCATCGCGTAGAGACGTTCGTATTCCTTCTTGCGGGCGGCCGGATCTATGACCGCCTTCTCGTTGTGCAGCGCCCGCAATATGGCACGCACGCGGATCAGCTGGTCTTCCATCCGCTCCCCATCGCGACGCTGGCGGTCGTAGACCTCCATCGTCTCGAGCGGCATCTCGCCTGATTGGATCTTCTTCGTCAAGTCCTCGATATGGAGCGTCCCCAGGTCGTGGATCAGGCTGACCACGTCGAAGAAGTGGGTCTTCGGCCCGATGATCTCCACTCTCGCCATTGGGACTAGCACCTGTCACACCCCCCGTCCGACCGCGTGAGCGGCCTTGTCGTCAGACAGACAGCACCGTGTCGACGATGAAGTCGGCCGCTGCGTCGGTCCGTTCTGCAAGAAGGCGCTCGAGGTTTGCTGCTTCGACCTCTGCGTCTGCCTTGATCTGCACGATCTCACGGTCGACCTCTTCGAGAACCTGCTGCTCGCGCTCGCGCGCAAGCACTTGGGACTGTTCCTCGGCTTTCGCCACGACGTCAACGGCTTTCTTGCGGGCCGCCGAGACGATCTCCTCAGCCTCACGCTTGGCAGCGAGTACACGGCCCGAGATCTCCATCTCCTTCTCACGAATGAGATGGAGCGGCGAATGCGCGTCCGCTTCGATGGTGTCCTGGTGGAACTGGAGTTCCTCAAGAACTTTCTCGTCCACTAAACCCTCCGTCCTGGCACCCCCGACCGTGCGCCACTAAGCGCAGGCCGCTCAGTCCCGTACCGCTCATTTCTACTTGGCACAGTCAGCTCCTGCTAGGAACTGCTGCGGAAATCACCCGCGCCTCCTGCGCAATTGTCACTCCGCCGTGCCGTTCACACATAGACGCGCGGCAGCCGCATACCGAACGCACACGCGACCTCGTAGTTGATCGTCCCGGCCCATGAGGCAACCTCGTCCATGCTGATCCGTTCTTGGCCCTGAGTGCCGACGATGACGAACTCATCGCCCGCGCGGACGACGGCGCCACGCGGGGCCTCCACCATGAGTTGGTCCATGCAGATGCGGCCCACTTGTTGAGCGCGTTTGCCGTCGACGAGCGTCTCCATCTGGTTGGACAGAACGCGGTGAACGCCGTCGGCGTATCCGAGTGGGAGGGTGGCGATGACCGCCGGTGCGGCGGCGCGGTAGGTCAGGCCGTAGCTGACGCCCTCCCCCATCCCTATCGATTTGACAAGCACCGCGCGCACCTTCACCGACATCGCCGGCTCGAGGTCCACCACCGGATAGGTGGCATCCGACGGGTGCAGCCCGTATATCGCGATACCGCAGCGGACCATGTCGAAGTGGCTCTCGGGGTGGAGGATGGTGGCCGGACTGTTGGCCGCGTGGACAATGCCGGGATCGACGCCCTCAGTACGCATCGCGTCCACAGCGCCCGCGAATGCATCCAATTGCCGGTCGAAGTCCCAATCGCCCGGGACGTCGGCGGTCGCGAAGTGCGTGAACGTCCCTTCCACCGCAAGCCCCGGCACGCCATTTAGACCAGCCGCGAAACGGGGCGCGTCCTTGGCGCACACTCCGATACGGTTCATGCCTGTGTCGACTTTGAGGTGGTAGCGGGCGGTCATCAGCCGCTCGCTGGCCGCCTTGCCGAGAGCCAGCGCGAACTCACGCGTCGTCACTGCCGGGACGATGTCGTGGTCGAGCAGAAGGTCGACCGCGGCTGCGGGAGGCTCCGAAAGCAGCTGGAGTGGCTCGTCGATCCCTGCCTCCCTGAGCTGCAGGGCCTCGTCCACAGTCGCAACGCCGAGCCGGTCGGCGCCACCGGTGAGTGCGGCGCGCGCGACCTGCACAGCGCCGTGACCGTATCCGTCGGCCTTGACGACCGCCATGAATAGCGTCTTCGACGGCGTCAGAGCCTTGAGCGTACGGACGTTTCGCTCGATGGCCCCGAGCCTGATCTCGGTCCATGCCCAGCGCGTCGTCGTCACCGGCTCACCCCTCGACAAGGGAACGGACGACATCGGACTTGCTGACGATCCCAACGAGCACGTCCTGGTCGAGAACAGGGATTCGGCTGACGTGGCGCTCGACGAACAGCGTAGCGACGTCCTCGACCGAGGTGTTGGTCTGGACAGTGATCACGTCGCGCGTCATGACGTCGCCAACAGAAGCGGCGACGGCTTTGCGTAGCTCATCCTCGAACCGCGCGGTCGCGGGAGGGTACATGATGATGCCATCGAGCAGGTGGATGTATGTCGGGAACTCGAGTTTGACGTCCTGCATGATGAGGTCGCCCTCGGTCACGATACCGACGAGATTCCCGCCGTCGAGAACAGGCAGCGCTCCGACGCGATGGTCGACCATGAGGCGGGCGGCCTCTGTCACCGTGCTGTCGGGCGCGATAGTGACGGGATTCGGCGTCATGATGTCGCTCGCCGTCTTGCCCGGCCCGGTGCTCTCGATCGCGGCTTCCTCCGATGTCACGTCGGTCCCTCCGTTCGATGCCGATGCTGGGCCGAGTTCATCGCGCTGTCGATGGCTCTCTCACCAGTCGCCGAGCATCTCGGCAACGGCATCGGGCAGGTGGTCGCACACGTCCTCCGCACGCACGCAGATCGGTGTCAGCTCTTCCGCAGCCGCTTCTCCCGCCCGACCGTGCAGGTAGGCACCTAGCACGCCCGCTTCGAGGGGCGCGAGCCCCTGCGCCAGCAACGTGCCGATCATCCCTGCAAGCACGTCGCCGGTCCCCGCCTTGGCGAGCGCAGCGCTTCCCGAAGTGTTGACGACGATACGACCCGATCCCGAGATGAGCGTGCCGGCGCCTTTGAGCACGCACGCCGTGCGTCCTTGAGCCAGTGCTTTCACGCTGGACAATCGGTTCGCCTGGATCTCCTCGGTTGACACGCCGAGCATCCGCCCGGCCTCGCCGGGATGTGGCGTGATCACTGTGGGCGCGTCGCGCCCCGCAAGAATGGAGGTCGCATCCACCAGAGCGTTCAGCGCGTCCGCGTCGACGACGAGCGGAATGGGCAGCTGTGCGACCAGTGTCCGCGCGATCACGGCCGCGCCGCGTGAGACCGTCAGTCCCGGACCGAGCACGACCGCGTCGTAGTCGCGCGCGAGGTCCAGTAGCGGGTCTGCATCCTTCGATGCGAACGTGTGCGAAGGGTTCTCGGGCATGCTTACCACGACGGCGGACGTCAGGTGCGCTCGCGCCGCCGAGACCGCCGACTCCGGAACAGCCAGCGTGACGTAGCCGGCGCCCATCCGCTGAGCGCCCTGGACCGCCATGACTGCAGCGCCGGGGTATGCGCCAGAACCGGCGACCACGAGCACACGGCCTCGCAGGTTCTTGTGGTCGTCAGGAGCCGGCAGCGGCAGCAGCGCCCGGTACTCGGCTGGCGACCAGATCTCGGGGGCGTCTGCCGGAAGGAGGAGAGTCCCCGGAACGCCGACGTCCTCGACAATGATCTCCCCTGCGTATCCGGCGCCCGGATACTGCACCAGACCGACCTTCGGCGCGCTGAACGTGACCGTGACGTCGGCCTCGATTGCCACGCCTTCGACCTTGCCCGTGTCAGAGTCCACGCCGCTTGGCACATCGGCAGAGACGACGAACGCCCCGACACCGTTGCAGGTCTCGATCCACGGCACGAGCTCTTCGCGTACCGGCCCGGACAAGCCGATGCCGAGCAGGGCGTCCACCACTACGGAGTAGCGTGCAAGCTCCGCAGGTGATGGTCCCCCCGGCAGCGCCGAGCCCCAGACGACTCCGCTCTCTATGGCCCCTCGCGCCGCTTCAGCCGCCGCGCCGGTGAGTCGATCCGGCCCAAGCACGCCGAAGACGTGCACGTCTCGGCCTATCTCGTGAAGCGCACGAGCAGCGACCCAGCCGTCGCCACCGTTGTTCCCAACCCCGCTGAGCACCGCTACGCGACCCTCGGGCACCCGTTCGGCGCACACACGCGCGAGCGCCGCGCCCGCGCGATCCATGAGATCGCCCAGCGTCACGCCTCCTCCCGCAACCGCCCGTTCCTCCGCTTGTCGCAGCTGTGCTGCGGTCAGCGCGTAGATCATTGACCCTCCTGCCGACCATCCCTCCCGGCGATGCCAGCCGCACCGGACGTGTCGGGGGTTTCGGGCCCGTCGACACGCTGCGCCAGCGACCCCTCCAACGTCGTCCGCTCCGTGTCCCGCTGCGGTGAGTCACGGTCTTCAGAGACCAATCCGTCTAGCATGCCCCGTGCGTCCTTGAATGCGGCAGCCAGTTCCGCTTTCGGATCGGTCGGCGTCGCCTTCGGCTTCGGACGTGCCCCCTCGGTGATGGCGACCGCCGATGCAACCGCCGTCGTGTGTGTGAACGACAGCGACAGATGCATCTCGAGAATACCGTACTCTTCGGCCAGCTCGGCCGCACGCCCCTTCAGCACGGGAATAGGACGGCCCGACGAGTCCCGCGCGACCTCGACATCTGTGAAATGCATACCGGAGAAGCCGGAGCCGAGCGCTTTGAGAACGGCTTCCTTGGCTGCAAACCGAAGTGCATAGTGAATCTCCGGCCGGTTGCGCTTCTCGCAATACGCGCGTTCTTCGGCCGAGAACAGCCGCTCCCTCATTCCGGGGTGCCGCCCGAGCGCGACGCGCATGCGTTCTATTTCGACGATGTCGACGCCAAGTCCGGTGATCATGTCGGTGTGTCCTGCTCGGCCGTCACCGATGCAGCTCGGTCTCCTATCCGATAGCGGCTTTGACAACCTCGGCCAGCTGGCGAGCGTACTCCTCGGTCAGCTCCCTAGTGGGCGCCTCCACCATGACTCGGCACATCTCCTGCGTGCCCGAGTACCTCACGAGCACGCGTCCCTCGTCCTTGAGCTCGGCTTCCACCTGTCGTATCGCCTCGACGATCTCGGGCACCGACTGGATGTCGGGCTTGCTCTTCACGTCCACGCTGATGAGCTTCTGCGGGAAGACGTCCATGAGCTTGGCAAGCTCGGAAAGGGGCTTCCCGGCCTTGAGCATAGCCGCCAGAAGCTGCATGGCTGTCAGGATGCCATCGCCGGCGGTGTGGTACTCCAGGAAGATCACGTGGCCTGATTGCTCGCCTCCGAGGACCGCGCCTAGGCGTCGCATGTCTTCCAACACGTAGCGGTCGCCGACCCTCGACATGTGGTTCTTGAAGCCGTACCTCTTGCACGCAACGCCCAAGCCCATGTTGCTCATGATGGTCGACACCACCAGATCGTTCTTGAGCCTGCCCTCTTGCTTCAGCATGTTGGCGCAGATGATCAGGATCTGGTCTCCGCTGATCTCGTTGCCCTTCTCGTCCACCGCGATGAGGCGGTCGCCGTCGCCGTCGAACGCCAGGCCGATCGCCGCCCCACTCTGCGCCACTGCCTTCTTGAGGTCGTCCGTGTGTTGGGAACCGGAGTTCTCATTGATGTTGAGGCCGTCAGGCGTGTCGTGGATCACTGAGACGTCGGCCCCCAACTCGGTGAAGGCTGCTGGAGCCACTCGGTATGTGGCTCCGTTCGCTGTATCCAGGGCGATCTTCAAGCCTTCCAAGGACAACGTTCGGGGGAAGGCGTTCTTCAGGAACACGATGTAGCGGCCGGCGGCATCGGCCAGCCGGTAGGCGCGACCCATGTCGCGTGGCGCGGGCACCATCTCGGGCAGCTTGCCGCCGAGGATCAGTTCCTCGATTGTCTGCTCTTGCTCGTCGGAGAGCTTGAAGCCAGCTCCGGAGAAGATCTTGATGCCGTTGTCCTGATACGGATTATGTGAGGCAGAGATGACCACGCCCGCATCCGCCCGCATGCTCTCGGTGATGAACGCGATTCCCGGCGTCGGCAACACCCCCACCAGGTAGGGCACGCCGCCCATGGACGTGACCCCCGACTCGAGGGCGCTCTCCAACATGTAGCCCGAAAGACGGGTGTCCTTGCCAATGATCACCCGGGTGGTGTGATGCGACTTCCTGAGGACCCGGGTCACGGCCTGACCCACGGCGAAGGCCGTCATTGCGTCCATCGGATGGCGGTTTGCCTCGCCCCTTATTCCGTCGGTTCCGAACAACTTGCCCATGTGTGACTCCTTCGAGACTGATCTAGCCTCGTCTGTCGAACAGGTCCATGGGTCGCAGGAGTGCGTCAGCCTCAGCGCAGTAGGCGTCGACTATCGCCTGGAGCCATTGTGTGCCCATGGCTCGTACTTCAGGTGCGATCGCCTGAACCGTTCCAATGTAGTCACTGACACCGGCGGCGGCTGGGCGAAACGCATCAATGAACTCCCCACTATCCGGCACTTCCAGGTCGGATTCGAATATGGAGCACGCCGCGTCGGCGCGATCCCGGAACTCCTGCCCCGTCGGGGTGGACCGTGGGACCTTCTCGGCCATACCCCCGAGGCGCCTGACGCGCTCCGCTTTCGCCAACGACAGGACCTCGAGTGCACCCGCGTACACGAGGTCACCCAACTCCTGCTTGGCAAAGAAGGGCCGTCTGACCTCCCTGTACCAGAGTTCCAGAGCCACCAGATTGGCGAGGTAGATCACGTTGTTGCGGACCACGCGCGTCAGGTTCTTGTAGGTGCGTGGACGGCGGTCTCGCACAAGACTGCGCGACCGAACGGCGGCGACGAGCTTGCCGTCCTCAAGGACATCATCCAGCAGGATCGAGCCTGCAGCGACGACCGTCCCGTAGCCCAATCGGATAGGGCCCACTGCGCCCCCCTGCCCGCCCAGGAATATGGGGGGCTGATCAAGCATGACCCCACGGGGCACGTCTCCAAAGAGCGAGGCGGTGGTCTTGTCGCCGTCCGGGGTGTAGTTGAAGTGGACGTAGGAGCTGCCCACTTCGCTGTGGTCGCGTCGACTGGTACCTCCACCCATCAGGCAATCGCAGAAGTTGATGAGGCTCCCCAGGGTGACGAACGGAAACAGGATGGTCTGCTTGAGCCCCACACAGTGAGCCGCAGTGGCGTCCTCTTCCAGCAGGCACGCCTCCCGAACTTGGGCTCCCAGGCCCATGCGCGCCTTCTCAAGAAAGACCGATCGCCTGAAGTAACCACCCTTGAGCTCCACGCTAGGACCCAGCTGGCAGTCAACCAGACTGACGGGACCCTCCGCGCCCAGCTTGCAGCCAGCTGAGATGACCGTCTTGGGCCCGTGGATCCGGCACCCCGGCGAGAGGACCACCCCGTCGCCGGAGATGCGGCTCACATCGACGTCGTCGCCAATGTCCAGGCTCAGGGGATTCGATATGGACACCCCTTTGTCGATCAGCTGGACGACTTTGTCGTGGCCCCTGGGCTGCAGATCCATCGAGATCCCCTCATAGCGGCCCCGCTCGCGAGGCCCGCGTACTCTCGCAGTGCCATGACGCACGAAGGCTCGCTGCAAACAGACTCTCCCGGAGGATCGAAGCGCCGCCGCGCTTGGTGTGACTTGTTCCGCGCGGCCTGCGGTGATTGTATCAGCCGAACTGGAGCTCGAGCGGGAGATCCGTCTGGAAGACGCCCTCCAACAGAAGCCGATGGGACGGCTTTGGGGCCGTCCCATCCGGGATCGCTATTCGCACGCAGACACTCGGCGAGTCTTGTCGTCGGCGGCGCACGCGCGCGTCGGCTCTGAATCGCGCCAGCAAGCTGGGCGGGAGTATCCACCCACGCAATGACTCCGGAGGCTGCGATGCCGTCTGAAGCACTCGCGTACCCAGCAAGACTGGCTGCCTGGTGCAGCCGATTGGATACTGCATGCTGCGCAGACTCGTCGACTGTGAAGACCGGACGCGAGCCACCGTTCTTGGGGGTTCGGCTCCTGGGCCCAACAGGGAGTGCGGGATGGGTCGCCGCAGAGGCCGTGATTGACGCGATGCGGCTGGTTGGAGCAGCTAGAGCGGGCTGCGTTGCCCCCGGTGAGCCAAGGAGGGCGCACGCGGTCAGTGTGACTCCCGCGATTCCCAGACTAGCCCGGTCCATGCCCCGCCTCCTTCGGCTGCCTTGATAGCTCGTGCTATGTCCCACAACAACGACTATCGGACCCGCAGGTTGCGGCACAACTACTGCACGAGAACGGAATCGTAATCACAACCGAGACTGTCACGACAGCCAGGACGCGTTGCTTCACCATGGTGCGGTGGAGACGGCGAGACCCGAGTTCTAGAGATATGCTTGGGACGCGCGCGGTATGAGGCTTGCCCACAGCTCCCGGATCGGTGACAGGCCGATGGACCTCGGTGGCGCTGGAATGCCCGCGCACGCGCGTGTAGTCTGGTCCGCACGCTCTATAGTCCAAGGCGGAATCCAGACACTCATGGGAACTCGCCCGGTGCGAAGTCTCGACTACGTGCCGACAGCGGCGGATGGGTTCTTGACTCAGAGACAGGTGGACCATGTGCGGAATCATCGGATATGTGGGCACAAAGCCGGCCGTGCCCGTCCTGCTCGAGGGACTGCGTCGCCTCGAGTATCGCGGATACGACAGCGCTGGGATTGCCGTCTTGCACGACGGCGAACTACTCGTCCGGAAGAAGAAGGGCACTGTCGAGGAAGGCATCGCGCGCGAACTCATCGCCAATCCGCTAGCTGGTGAGATCGGCATCGCCCACACCCGTTGGGCAACGCACGGTACGCCCTCCGACAAGAACTCGCATCCCCACCTGGACCAATCCGGCAGAATCGCCATCGTGCACAACGGGGTCATCGAGAACTACGAACAGATCAAGGAACATCTCCTCAAGGCGGGCCACACCTTCCATTCCAGCACGGACACGGAAGTACTCGCCCATCTCATCGGCGTGCAGTACGAGCAGCGCGGCGGCGAAGACAGCGATGCGAATCCGCTGACCCAAGCTGTGTCCGCTGCACTGCGCGAGGTCATCGGCACGTACGGCCTGGCGGCGATCTGCACAGAGCAGCCCGGCGTCATCGTCGGCGCCCGCCGCGGTTCGCCGCTCATCATCGGCATCGGCGACGAAGAGAATTTCCTCGCCAGCGATGCCAACGCGATCGTTGCACACACGCATCAAGTCGTGTTCCTCAACGACTACGACGTGGCAACCGTCACGGCCAACAGCTTCGAGGTGTCGAACCTCGGCACGGACACGGCCACCGTGCAGATAAGCAAGCTGGAGTTCGAGGCCGAGGATTCGCAGCGGGGCGACTACGAGCATTTCATGCTCAAGGAGATCTACGAGCAGCCGCGAACCGTCGAGAATGCGCTGCGAGGGAGGGTGGATCACGAAGGCGCCACCGCCGTCTTCGGGGGTCTCAACATGACGCCTGCGGAGTTGCGGAACATCCAACGCATCATCATCGCCGCCAGCGGCACGAGCTGGCATGCAGCACTAGTCGGAGAGTATCTCATCGAGGGACTAGCGCACGTGCCCGTGGAAGTCGAGTTCGCCCATGAGTTCTGCTATCGCATGGCTCCCGTCCGAAGAGACACCCTGGTGTTGGTCATCTCGCAGTCTGGCGAGACGGCGGACACGCTCATGGCATTGCGGGAGGCCAAACGCCGCGGGCACAAGGCGCTCGCCATCGTCAACGTCGTCGGCAGTACGATCGCCCGCGAGTCGGACGGCGGCATCTACATGCACGCCGGTCCGGAGATCGGGGTCGCCTCGACCAAGGCATTCGTCTCCACGCTCGCGATCCTGACCCTGCTGGGCGTGCACCTGGGACGAATGCGCATGTTGTCGGCCGGACGGGCGCAGGAGATCCTCAAGGGGCTCGAAGCGCTCCCCGAGCAGATCGAAGCCCTGCTGGCGCGCAGCGACGCGATCAAGCGGATCGCGCTCAAGTACGCATCGGCCGAGGACTTCTTCTTCCTCGGTCGTGGCTATACGTACCCGGCTGCACTTGAGGGTGCGCTCAAGCTCAAGGAGATCTCCTACATCCACGCGGAGGGCTACTCGGCGGCCGAGATGAAGCACGGACCGATCGCCCTGATCGACGAGAAGACGCCCACCGTGATCGTCGTCCCGCAGGACTCGATGTACGACAAGACGATGGCCAACCTCGCTATGATCCGTGCTCGCAAGGGCCCGATCATCGCCTTGGCCACGGAAGGCGACGAGCAGATCGAGAAGGTGGCCGACGACGTGATCTACATTCCGAAGACGCGGGAGGAGCTGAATCCGATCCTCGCCAGCGTGCCGCTGCAGCTCTTCGCCTATCACATCGCCGTTGCACGCGGCTGCGACATCGACAAGCCGCGCAACCTTGCCAAGAGCGTGACCGTGCTCTAGGACCTAGCCGCCAGGTCACTGGCTTCGTTCGCCCACTGGGCGATCTCGAGACAGCCCAGGTAGGAACCCTCGCCGTCACGAAGAGCCGCATAGCGCACGTCGACGCCGCGGCCGTCCTTGTGCGAAACCATCACCGCCTCGTCTCGTGTCCCGCTTGCGAACTCCGACAGCATCCGGGATATCCCTAACCGCGAGCTCTCGCTATGGCACTCGAGTACGTCCCGATCGAGACATGCCGGCGGTCGCGAGAAGATGCGGTAGGCGGAGTAGTAGCGCACGATCCCCTCGGCGTCCACGAAGGTGATGTCGGCGGGCAGTGCCGAGAACGCGGCTGAGAGCTCGAGTGGCGAGAGCGAGCCATTCTCGAACGGGATACGTGCGTGGCTCATATGGTCTTCGCCTCCGTGTACAAGACGGGGCCCGCCGCATTCGGCGAGCCCCAGGGGTTGCGTATGTGGTCTCGCGTGCCTAGCGCTTGGAGAACTGCGGCCGCTTGCGGGCCTTCTTGAGTCCGTACTTCTTGCGCTCGACCATACGCGGGTCTCGACGCAGCAGACCGGCCTTCTTGAGTTCGCCCCGGTACTCGTCGCTGGCCTCGAGGAGCGCTCGCGCGATGCCGTGCCGAAGAGCGCCGGCTTGACCAGACACTCCGCCGCCGTGGATCTTGGCGACGACGTCGAAACGACCGAGCGTCTCGGTCGCACGAAGCGGCTGCTCGATGAACGTCACGAGGGCTTCGCGGCCGAAGTAGTCTGCGGCGGGACGCCCGTTGATAGTGTACGTGCCTTCGCCCGGAGTCAGGCGCACGCGCGCAACAGAGGTCTTACGGCGTCCGGTGCCCCAGTAGACAGCTTTGGTCTCAGCCATGCGCTATGCCTCCAGAGTGATCTGACGCGGTTTCTGTGCCTGATGCGGATGCTCCGGACCGGCGTAGACCTTGAGCTTCATGCCCATCTTCCGGCCGAGCGTGTTCTTGGGGAGCATGCCCTTGACGGCCTTCTCGACGATACGCCGAGGGTCCTTCGCCAGCATGCGCGCGTACGGGACTTCCTTCAGCCCGCCGGGGTAGCCACTGTGGCTGTAGTAGTTCTTCTGCGTGGCCTTGTTCCCGGTGAGGCGGATCTTGTCGGCGTTGACGACGATGACGAAATCGCCGGTGTCGACGTGCGGAGTGTACGTCGGCTTGTTCTTGCCCCTCAGGATCTTGGCGATCTCGCTCGCGAGACGGCCGAGAACCATGTCGGTCGCGTCGACGACGAGCCACTCGTGCTCAACGTCGGCGGCCTTTGCATAGTAGGTCTTCACTGCGACCCTCCGGTCGTACGTACTGGGTGGTGTTCGTTCCACGGTTTCACGGGGCCTTGGCGCGAACCTCTATACTTTAGCGGCGAGATTGGGGAGCGTCAACAAACAAACGGTGCCGGGCGTGTCCATGCCCGGAGCACCGGAATCGCGCTAGAGCCACACGTCGTCAGGATACGTGACAGACCAGAACGTGAGCCCCTGAGCAGGAGCCGTCCGGCCTGCGGCGGCACGAGTGCGAGCCTCGAGGGCCTCGCCTACCCACGAGGGGGCACGACGTCCCAGCCCGACCTCCGCCAGCGTTCCAACAATGACGCGCACCATTGAGTGGAGGAATGCGTTGCCCACTACCCGCACGACGACGCATGCCTCGCCAAGCTGTGTCTCCTCGAAGATCTCGATCTGGTCGACACACCGGACAGTGCGCTTTCCTTCGGCGCTCTCGGTGACGCAGAACGACCTGAAATCGTGCTCGCCGACCAGCAGTCTCGCACCTTCGCACATGGCCTCCAGATAGAGGTCCTTCTTCACCCACCACGAGAGATCCGCGAGAAAGAGCGGCGCAACGCTGCCCTGCACGATCCGGTACCGATACTCTCTGGCGGTCGCGTCGAAGCGAGCGCTGAAACCACGTCGCGCGTGTCGGACCTCGCGGACTACGATCCCGGGACCAGCCAGCGCCGTCAGGGAACGCCCGAGCGACACCGGGTCGACCTCACCGTCGGCGGCCTCGAAGCTCACTACCTGGCCCAGAGCATGCACTCCCGCGTCGGTCCTGCCGGCACCCACCGTCTTCACGTCGCGACCGACAAGGACATGGAGAGCGCCCTCCAACCTGCCTTGGACCGTCTGAGGGCCCTCGTGACGCGCGAAACCGGCGAAAGGGCCACCCGCGTAGGCGACGGTGAGCGCGATGACGTGAGGTGCGTCTTCCATGCTTCTCTCCGAATGAGGCGCCACGTTGGGTGAAGTGTTTACGCCAGCACCGCAACCGCGGTCATGGCCGCTACGCCCACCAGAAGCACCACCCAGTCCGTGACTACAAAGTAGCTCTGCTTGTACTTCGTGCGGCCCACGCCGCCACGATAGCACCGAGACTCCATGGCGATCGCCAGGTCGTCCGCCCGCCGGAAGAGCGAGACGAACAGCGGCACGAGGACCGGAACGTACGCTTTGGCTCGCATGATGGGACCCCGGGCGTCGAAGCGAGCGCCACGCGCGCTCTGCGCAACGATGATCTTCTCGGCTTCCTCGGCAGTGGTCGGGATGAACCTCAGCGCGATCGTCAACATCATCGCCACGTCGCCAGCCGGGAAACGCAGGCGCTCGAGCGGTTTCATGACCCGCTCGAGCCCGTCGGTGAGCGCAACAGGCGAGGTCGTGAGCGTGATGAGCGACGTCCCGAGCACCAGCAGCAGCACGCGCAGAGCGAAGAAAAGACCTTCAAGCAAGCCGGGACCGTCGATGGCGAGTGAGCCGACCCGAAACAGCGAGACCGTTGCGGGATTCCACTTCAAAGCGTGAACAAGCACGGTGAAGACGAGCAGGAACGTGACGGCCTTGAGACCGCGGACGACGATCCGCACCGGTACGCGCGACACAGCGATCGCGACGGCTGCCATGACCGCGGCCAGCCCGAGACCCACGAAGCCACTGACCGAGAAGAGCATCACCGTGTAGACGGCCGCGAGTGCGAGCTTGGCGCGGGCCTCCAACCCGTGGACGGGCGAGTCGATGGGCACGTACTGGCCGAATGGGACGGGGATGCTCATCGGCATCCCTGCCCAGACGCAAGCGCGTCGGCCACGCCGCGCGCGACTTCGGTCGGATCGAAAGAAAGGCCTGGCAGACGCAGCCCTGCAGCGCAGAGACGAAGCTGCACCTCGAGGAGTGGCGGCGGCCGCAAGCCGGGCTGACGGAAGACCTCGGGTGCCTCCAGCAGTTGGCCAACCGATCCGTAGAACGCGCTACGACCCCCCAGAAGGACGAGCACCCGGTCGGCTGCGTCGAGGAACTCCTCGGCATCGTGCGTGACCACGACGACGCCGGCACGCGTGCGGAGCTTGGCGAAGATCGCCTTCACGGCCGCGCGGCCGGCGGCATCGAGACCCGCCGTGGGTTCGTCGGCGAGCAGGTAGTCGGGACGCATCGACAGCACGCCGGCGAGAGCGGCCCTGCGCGCCTCGCCGCCGGAAAGGCCGAAAGGCGACCGGTCGGCGAAACCCTGCGGATCGAGACCCACTTCTCTCAGTGCGTCGCGAGATACGTCGAGGGCTTCGGGCTTGGGTCGGCCGAGGTTCATGGGCCCAAATGCGACGTCGTCGAGCACCGTCTCGGAGAAGAGCTGGGACTCCGGGTTCTGGAAGACGATCCCGACTCGCGCTCCGCGGGCAGCCGAGGAGATCGGCTGTCCGTCAAGGGACACGGACCCCGCATCCGGCTCGAGCAGCCCGGCGGCGAGGCGAAGAAGCGTGGACTTGCCCGACCCAGTTGGGCCCACAACCAGCACGAGTTCGCCCGGCTCGACGCTGAGGGCCACGTCAGCGAGCGCCTGCTGCTCCCACGACCGGCCCGCGCCGTACGCGTAGGAGACCTTGTTCAGCTCGAGCGGCACAGTGCGCTCACCACGCTGTCGACATCCAGAGCGGTCGGGGGAATCTTGACGCCGAGGCCAGCAAGCTCGCGACCGAGCTCCCCGAGGGTCGGCGGTGCAAGGCCCCACGCCTTCAGGCGGTCCGGCTCGGCCAACAGATCATCGGGGCACCCGAGGAAGACAGGCTCTCCGTCGGCGAGCACGAGCACGCGGTCGGCGCGCGCCGCATCCGACAAGTCATGCGTGATGTGGAGCACACCGTGCGAACGCGCCCGAAGGCTCGCGAGTACGCCAAGCACGTCGTCCCTGCCCTGCGGATCGAGCATGGACGTCGGTTCGTCCAACACCAGATAGTCGGGCCGCATGGCCAGCGCTCCCGCAATCGCGAGTCGCTGCTTCTGCCCCCCCGACAGCAGGTGTGGCTCGCGTCGCTCGAGCCCTTCGAGGCCGACCGCCAAGAGAGCCTCAGTGACGCGCGTGCCGATCTCCTCGGGGTCGATGCCGAGGTTCTCCGGCCCGAACGCGACGTCTTCTTCGACGACCGTCCCAACGATCTGGTTGTCGGGATTCTGGAACACGATGCCGATGCGACGCCGCGCTTCCCAGATGGTTCGCTCATCTCGGGTGTCGATCCCATCGACCTCGACGCGACCGCTTCGCGGAGCGAGCAGGCCGTTCGACAGGCGCGCGAGCGTCGACTTCCCCGACCCGTTCGCTCCGACGACGGCCAGCGTCTCGCCGCGTGCTAGCGCGAACGACACTCCTCGAAGGGCTGGAACGCTGCCCCCGGGAGCCGCGTACTCGAAACCCACGTCGTCGAACAGGATCATCGAGCTCTCGAGACTCGTAGCACCGGCACCTCCGCGGGCCGTCCAACACCCTTCGGGCCTGCGTCGACGTCGCTGGATACAAGAGGAGCCCCGACGAATCGGGGCTCTCTCATACTACGCTCACGCATCAGTAGCCGCGCCGTCGGCGCGAGGAAACACGAGCTAGTCGACCAGTTCCATGATGACCATGGGGGCCGCATCGCCCTTTCGCGGGCCGAGCTTGAGGATGCGCGTGTATCCGCCCTCGCGCTCGGCGAAGCGAGGCGCGATGTCGGCGAAGATCTTGTGAACGAGTTCCTTGTCGCCCAGCTCGGCCATCGCGAGGCGGCGCGAGTGAACATCGCCCCTCTTGCCCCACGTGATGATCTTGTCCACCAGAGGGCGCACTTCCTTGGCGCGCGCCTCGGTCGTCTTGATGCGCTCACTAGTGAACAGCGCTCTCGCCAGGCTGCGAAGCATCGCCGTAGTGTGGCTTGCGTCGCTGCCGAGCTTGCGCCCTTTCTTCAGGTGTCTCATCTTGAGCGGTCTCCCGTTACTGCTTGAGGCTGAGGCCCATGCCCTGGAGCTTGTCCTTGACTTCCTCGATGGACTTCGCGCCGAAGTTGCGGATGTTCATGAGGTCGGCTTCCGAGCACTCGGTGAGCTGACCGATCGTGTTGACGCCCTGCCGCTTGAGGCAGTTGTACGAGCGGACCGAGAGGTCCAGCTCCTCGATCGGCGTCTCCATGAGACTGTCGACCTCATCCACGGCCGCCGAGAAGATGCCTTCCTCTGGCATCTGCGAGACGGCCTGCTCCACGAAGAGCATGACGTGCTCGTCGACGATGCGTCCGGCGCGCGCTACAGCATCGCCCGGCTCTATCGCGCCGTTGGTCTCGACCTCCAGCGTGAGCTTGTCGTAGTCGGTGCGCTGACCAACACGGGTGTTCTCCACCATGTAGGTGCAGCGCATGACCGGGCTGAAGAGCGAGTCGACGGTGATCACGCCGATCGGGTCTTCGGCGCGCTTGTTACGGTCCGCAGACACGTAGCCGCGACCGACGCCTACGCGGATGCTCAGTTCAAGCTTCGCACCCTTGTTCAAGGTCGCAATGACGTGCTCCGGGTTCACGAGCTCGAACTCGGCGGGAACGCGAAGGTCCGCGCCCGTGACAACGGCCGGGCCCGTGACCGAAAGCGTCGCGACGGCGTCTTCGGCGCCGATCCCACTCTCGCGGAAGACGAGGCCCTTGACGTTAAGAACGACATCAGTGACGTCCTCGCGCACGCCCTCTATGGCGGTGAACTCGTGCTGGACACCCTCGACGCGTATCGAGGTCGCAGCCGCACCCTGCAGTGACGACAGCAAGACCCGGCGCATCGAGTTGCCCAGCGTGTAGCCGAAGCCGCGTTCGAGCGGCTCGACGATATAGCGTGCGACCCGGTCGTCGATACGGTCGACCGTGACCTGGGGGCGCATGAACTCTGTCATATAGGAAGCCTCCTTGGCTGTTCTCGGCGCGGTCCTACTTGGAGTACAGCTCGACGATGAGCTGTTCTCTGACCGGTGCGTCGATCTGCTCGCGCTCCGGAAGTGACAGCACTTTGCCGGAGAGCTTCTCGATGTCGACTTCCAGCCACCCGGGAACCTCGATCTTCTCCGACGCCACGATCGACGTCTTGATGACCAAGAGGTCCGTCGAGTCAGCGCCGACAGCGACGGTATCGCCGGGGCGCACGCGGTAGGACGGGATGTTCACTCGGCGGTCGTTCACGGTGATGTGACCGTGACGGACCACCTGGCGCGCCTCGTCCCGCGACTTCGCGAAACCGAGACGGTAGACCACGTTGTCGAGACGACTCTCGAGCAGCCTCAGCAGGTTCTCGCCAGTGATGCCTGTCTGGCGGCTCGCGAGACTGTAGTACGTCCGGAACTGCTTCTCGAGCAGCCCGTAGACACGCTTCGCCTTCTGCTTCTCACGAAGCTGAACGCGGTACTCGCTGTCTCGAGGGCGCTTCTTGCCGGCCTGTCCTGGCGGATAGGGCCGGCGCTCCACAGCACACTTGTCGGTGTAGCAGCGGTCGCCCTTCAAGAACAGCTTGATTCCTTCGCGGCGGCACAGTCGACAGTCCGCCCCGGTATATCGAGCCATTATTCGAATTCCTCCAAGTATCTACACGCGGCGGCGCTTGCGCGGCCGGCAACCGTTGTGAGGGATCGGAGTGCAGTCCTGGATGCTCGCGATCTCAAGGCCCGCGGCCTGAAGTGAGCGGATCGCAGTCTCCCGGCCTGAACCAGGCCCCTTCACGAACACGGACACCTTCCGCACCCCGTGCTCCTGCGCCATCTTCGCCGCGGCCTCTGCGGCCATCTGGGCGGCGAAGGGAGTCGACTTGCGTGAGCCCTTGAAGCCCACGGTGCCAGCCGACTGCCAGGAGATCACGTTGCCAGCCGTATCGGTGATGGTCACGATCGTGTTGTTGAACGTGCTCTTGATGTGGGCCTGACCTACGGTGATGTTCTTGCGCTCGCTACGCTTCACGCGGGTACGAGCGGTCTTCTTCTTGGCAGCCATCGCCTACTTGCCCTTCTTCTTCGCGCCGATCTGGCGGCGCGGACCCTTACGGGTGCGCGCGTTCGTATGCGTGCGCTGACCGCGAACGGGAAGTCCGCGGCGGTGGCGAAGGCCACGATAGCAGCCGATCTCCATCAGGCGCTTGATGTTCTGGCTCACTTCACGGCGCAAGTCGCCCTCGACCTTGAGGTTCCGGTCGATGTACTCGCGCAGCCGGACGACCTCTTCTTCCGTGAGGTCGCGTACACGCGTGTCCGGACTGATTCCGGTCTCGCGCAGGATCTGCTGGCTCGTGGTGAGGCCGATGCCGAAGATGTAGGTCAAGCCGATCTCAACGCGCTTCTCACGCGGGAGGTCGACGCCAGTGATACGGGCCAATGCTTGTCCTCCTGCCTAGCCCTGCCGCTGCTTGTGGCGGGGGTTGTCGCAGATCACGAAAACCTTGCCGTGGCGGCGGACGACCTTGCACTTGTCGCACATTCTCTTGACCGATGGCCGTACTTTCATCGATTTCCCTTTCGGTGCTGATCGAGCTCTATCTTGTCGCCCAGCCGCAGGCGCATTCTGTCCTTCACGGTACTCACACGGAGCCGGGTGTGTCCTACCCCTCGAATAAACGCACCCTACTTGTAGCGGTACGTGATACGACCCCGAGTGAGATCGTAGGGAGAGAGCTCCACGACGACCTTGTCGCCTGGCAGGATGCGGATGTAGTGCATCCTCATCTTGCCCGAGATGTGCGCGAGGACTTTGTGGCCATTGTCCAGCTCGACGCGGAACATGGCGTTCGGCAACGGCTCGACAACCGTGCCTTCCATCTCGATGGAGTCTTCGCGCGTACTCAAACAGTCGTCTCCCTGATCGTACGAAGTCGCAAGGGGGTAGTATAGACCAGCTCTCTCCCAACCGTCCAGGCATTTCTCCCTTTCGTGCCCTCGTTCCGCCGAGGAGGGTCGCCCGGCGCCTCTACTCCTTGGTGAGCACGAGGGGCCCCGACGCCGTGATCGCGACCGTGTGCTCGAAATGCGCGGACAGAGAGCTGTCTGCGGTCACCACGGTCCACCCGTCGGCCAACGACCGCACCGTTGCACCGCCGGCGTTGATCATGGGCTCGATTGCGAAGACCATGCCCTCTTTGAGCTCGGGGCCCTTGCCTGCGGGGCCGTAGTTGGGGATTTGCGGCTCCTCGTGCATGGCGCGCCCGATCCCGTGTCCGACGTACTCCCGCACGATCGAGAATCCCGCAGCCTCCGCGACGGTCTGCACGGCATGCGATATGTCGTACAGCCGGTGACCGGGAAGGCACTGTTCTATGCCGGCCTCGAGCGATTCCTCCGTCACCTGCATGAGACGGATCGCCTCATCGCTCACTCGCCCGATGCCGAACGTCCTGGCCGAATCGCCGTAGTACCCGTCGATGATGGCGCCGATGTCGATGGAGATGATGTCGCCGTCGTGGAGCTTCACGTCTCCGGGGATGCCATGTACAACCTGCTCGTTCAGAGACGAGCAGATGCTCGCAGGGAAGCCTTGATAGCCGAGGAAGGCCGGCACGGCGCCTTCCTGGCGGATCGCTGCCTCGGCGACCTCGTCGAGCTCCCGCGTGCGCGCGCCGACACGCATCACTTCTCCAACAATGCGGAGAGCTCGGGCGGTGATTCGCCCGGCCTCTCTCATGATCTCTATCTCTGCAGCCGATTTCTGGACGATCACGATGCGTTGACTAGCCCTCCAGAGCAGCTTTGACGTCACCGAACACGACGTCGACCGGTCGATCGCCGTCGATCTCGGACAGCACCCCAGCAGAACGGTAGTAGTCGACGAGTGGTGCGGTCGACCGCTCGTAGACCTCGAGGCGGTTGCGCACCGTCGCCTCGTTGTCATCATCCCGCTGGTAGACCTCGCCGCCGCACGCGGGACACACTCCACCTGCCAGCGCCGACGTGCTCGCGATCTTGCCGCACTCGCGGCACGTGCGACGGGACGTGAGCCGCTGCACGATCACCTCAGGGTCGACCACGATAGCGATCGCAGCATCGATCTTCTTGCCGAGCGACGCGAGCGCCTCGTCCAATGCCCTCGCTTGCACGACCGTCCGCGGGAAGCCGTCGAGGATGAATCCCCTCTCCGTGTCGGGCTGCTGCAGGCGTTCCTTCACCAGCCCGATGACGACCTCGTCGGGTACGAGCTCCCCGGCGTCCATGAAGCGCTTCGCCTCGAGACCAAGCGGTGTGCCGTCAGCGACTGCCTTGCGCAGGATGTCACCGGTCGAGATGTGCGCCGCCCCGTACGTCTCGATGATGCGCTCGGCCTGCGTGCCTTTGCCGGCACCAGGCGCGCCAAGAAGGACGAGATTCATGAGGCCACTCCTCCCCGAAGCTCTACTTGAAGAAGCCTTCGTAGTGACGCATCTTCAGCTGGCTCTCGAGCTGGGTCATCGTCTCCAGCGCGACACCCACCATGATGAGGATCGACGTGCCCCCGAACGCCTGCAGCAGAGGGACTTCCGTGGCTCCAAAGAGAATGGTGGGGCCGATCGCGATAGTCGCGAGGAATACCGCGCCGGGCAGCGTGAGACGGTTGATAACGTTCTCGATGTAGCGCACGGTCGCCGAACCCGGACGGACTCCTGGGATGAACCCGCCGTTCTTGCGCAGGTTGTCCGCAAGATCGATCGGGTTGAAGATCAACGCCGTGTAGAAGTACGTGAAGAAGATGATGAGTGCGAAATAGAGCACGTTGTGCAGCCAGCCGGAGGCGAGCATGTCGCCCGCAGTTCTCACGCCTTGCGGAGCCCCCGGCCAGAGTGCCAGCACCTGCGACGGGAAGAACAGGATCGCCGAGGCGAAGATGATCGGGACGACGTTGGCTGCGTTGAGCTTAAAGGGGATGTAGGTTCCGGCACCGCCGTAGACCTTGCGACCGACCACACGCTTCGCATACTGCACCGGCACCCGCCGCTGGCCCCGCTCCATCGTGACAATGGCCGCCACCACGAGGACGGTGATCAGGAGCAGGAGAACGACCAGCACGGGGTTGCCCAACTGGACTGACGAGATCGCGGTCTCAGGAAAGCGCGCCACAATGCTCGCGAAGATGAGCAGGGACATACCGTTGCCGATACCCCGCTGGGTGATGAGCTCGCCCATCCACATGATGAGCGCCGTTCCCGCGATGAGCGTGATCACAATGACGAATCCGTAGACGGCCGTTAGGTTCATGTTCAACGTCGTCCTGAAGATCGACAGGAAGCCGAGTGACTGGAGCAGGGCGATACCCAGCGTCATGTACCGGGTGATCTGCGTGATCTTACGCTGGCCGGACTCGCCTTCCTTCGACCATGCCTCGAGCTTGGGTATGACGCCCTGCAAGAGCTGCATGATGATGGACGACGTGATGTAGGGCATGATGCCCAGCGAGAACACCGCGAACTTCGCGAGCGCTCCTCCTGAGAACAGGTTCAGCAGTCCGAGGGCGGCAGTATTGGCCACCTGTTCGGCGATAGCGTTCACGTTCACGCCAGGTACGGGTATGTGCGCGCCGACCCTGTACAAGCCGATCATGGCTAGCGTGAAGAGGATCTTGCGACGAAGCTCCGGTACTCGGAACGCGTTGGCTATTGCGGTGATCACAGCGCCTCTACCGTCCCTCCCGCTGCTTCGATCTTCGCCTTGGCCGGCGCGGACAGCTTGTCCACCCTCACCGTCAGTGCCTTGGTCAGCTCGCCGTCACCGAGCACTTTGACCGGCTCGGTGAGCGACTTGACGACGCGCTTCTCGTACAGGGCGTCGACATCGACGACGTCGCCCGCGTTGAACAGCTCTTCGAGCCGCGAGACGTTGACGATCGCGTATTCGGTCCGGAACCGGTTCGTGAAGCCCGGCAGCTTGGGCATCCGCATGTGCAGGGGATTCTGCCCGCCTTCAAAGCCCGGGCCCTTTCCGCCACCCGCGCGGGATAGCTGTCCTTTGTCGCCGCGGCCGGCGGTGCTGCCGTGGCCGCTTGCGTTGCCTCGGCCAACCCGCTTGCGCTTCTTGCGCGACCCGGGTGCCGGGAAGAGATCGTTGATCTGCATGCCGTTCGACTCTCCTTCAATCGCTGCCGGAGGCCTCCTCCGGTGCCGGCCGCTCGCCGCCGGCTGACTCGTGCTCTGGCGCCCGTCTTCGCTCACGCGAAGAAGCAGACGGTCAGAGCTCTTCTACCTCGACAAGGTGCTTCACCTTGAAGATCATGCCTCGGACGACCGGGGTGTCGGCGTGCTCGGCCACGTCGTTGATACGCTTGAGGCCGAGCGCGCGAACGGTTGCGCGCTGCCCGGGGGGCCTGCCGACGACACTGCGCACCTGCTTGACCTTGAGGCTCTTGACCTGGGGTTTCTTGGCTGGCATCGGCTACTCCTCCCACCCGTAGACCTGGCCCACGGTCAGACCGCGACGGCGGGCGACATCGGCCGGGCTCTCGAGGGACTTCAGACCCTCGGCAGCAGCCTTCACCATGTTGAGCGCGTTGTCGCTGCCGAGCGACTTGGACAGCACGTCGCGAATCCCGGCAAGCTCGAGCAGAGCACGGACGGGACCGCCGGCGATGATACCGGTACCGGGGCTGGCCGGCTTGAGCATGACCTTCCCGGCACCGAACTGGCCCAGCACGGCGTGCGGGATCGTCTTCTCGGCCAGAGGGACCTTGAACATGTTCTTCTTGGCGTCCTCGATGCCCTTCTTGATGGCGATGGGCACTTCTGCGGACTTGCCCATGCCGACACCGACATTTCCGTCACCGTCGCCCACGACAACGAGTGCGGTGAGTGAGAAGCGCCGTCCACCCTTGACGACCTTCGCGACACGGTTGATGTAGACGACCTTCTCCTGCAGCTCGGAGACCGGGGCTTGGTTGCGTGCCATCCGCGAATCCTCCCTTTACCTAGAACGTAAGACCGGCGCTACGTGCGCCTTCGGCTAGTGCTTTCACGCGACCGTGATACAGACGCCCACCGCGGTCGAACACGACCTCGGTAAGACCCGCTTCGACCGCACGGCGTCCGACGGCCTCGCCGACGACGCGAGCGGAATCCGCAGTCGAACCCGTCTTCAGAGCGCTCTTGAGTTCGGGTTCGATGCTCGACGCCGACACGATCGTGCGACCTGACACGTCGTCGATCACCTGAGCGTAGATGTGGGCGTTCGTGCGGCTGACACACAGGCGCGGCCTGGTGGCGGTACCGCTCACCTTGCCGCGGACCCTGCGATGCCTCCGCTCGAGTGCCGCCTTCTTCGCTTTCAGCTTGTCCATGACTCCACCGTTCTCCTCTTTATCGATGCGGTCTCGCCCGCATGAACGCCGGTCGCCCGGCGAGAGATCACTACTTCGCGGCCTTGCCGAGCTTGCGCTGCACGTGCTCGCCTTGGTAGCGCACGCCCTTGCCCTTGTAGGGCTCCGGAGGGCGCCAGCCGCGAATCTCAGCAGCCACCTGGCCAACCCGCTGCTTGTCGATGCCCCGCACGGTGATCCTCGTGGGTGCCGGGACCTCGAACGTGATCCCTGGCTCGGCAACGATCAGGACCGGGTGGCTGAACCCAAGCTGCATCTCAAGATTGTTGTCCTTGAGAGCAGCGCGGTAGCCCACCCCGACGATCTCGAGGTTCTTGGAGAACCCCTCGGAGACGCCCGTGACCATGTTGGCGATCAGCGAGCGAGTCAGACCATGGAGCGAACGGTGCTGACGCGCGTCGCTGGGCCGCGTCACCAGGATCTGACCGTCCTCGAGCTCTATGGACATGTCCTCGTTGAACGTCGCGTTCAGCTCGCCCTTCGGCCCTTTCACACTGACGGACGATCCGTCGATCTTCACCTCGACCCCGGACGGGACCGGGATGGGCTGCTTGCCGATTCGAGACAAGGCTATCGCTCCTTTCCTGGGTCCTGTCCGTCTACCAGATGTAGGCGATGACTTCGCCGCCGACGCCAGCCTTGCGCGCGTCGCGGTCGGTCATGACGCCACTCGATGTCGATACGACTGCGATGCCGAGTCCGCCGAGCACCCGCGGCATCTCGTCCTTCTTCGCGTACACGCGCAGGCCCGGCTTGCTGATACGGCGCAAACCGTTCAGCGTGCGCTCTTTGCGGGCGCCGTACTTGAGCGTGATCTCGAGCGTCGCCTGCGGCTCGCCCGGGATGACACGGTAGTCACCAACGTAGCCCTCTTGCTTCAGGATGCGCGCTATCTCGACGAGCTTGCGCGACGACGGCATGCTCACCGTCTGCTTGAACGCCGAATTCGCGTTGCGTACGCGGGTCAACATGTCGGCGATGGGGTCTGTCATGCTCATCTCTTACTTCCTCCTATGATCCGGGATGAACCCGCTGGCGGCGGTTCGCTCACGCCCGTGGCGTGCGCGCCTTCCGGAGCGGTCTCTCCGAACGTGCTCGGGCCTACCAGCTCGCCTTGCGCACGCCGGGAAGCTCGCCACGGCCCGCCAACTCGCGCACGCAGATGCGGCACAAGCCGAACTGCCGATAGTACGCACGCGGGCGACCGCAGCGGTTGCAGCGGTGCACCGTGCGCGTCGAGAACTTCGGCGTCCTCTTCGCCTTGGCGATCATCGATTTCTTGGCCACCTATGCCTCCTTGCCGCTGGCGGTTCTCTTGTCCGCCTGGACTGATCTATCGGCTGAACGGGAAGCCGAACGCGCCCATGAGCGCGCGGGCTGCCGCGTCGGTTTTCGCTGTCGTGACGAACGTGATGTCCATGCCGCGCACCCGGTCGACCTTGTCGTAGTCGACCTCGGGAAAGATGAGTTGCTCGGTCACGCCCATCGAGTAGTTGCCGCGACCGTCGAAGCTGTCGGCCGGCATGCCGCGGAAATCCCTGATGCGCGGGATCGCCGCTGTTACGAGCCGGTCGAAGAACTCCCACATACGGTCGCCGCGCAGCGTCACCTTCGCGCCGATGGGCATGCCCTGCCGGATCTTGAACCCTGCGATCGACTTCTTGGCGCGCGTGATGGTCGGCTGCTGCCCTGTGACGACCCGCAGGTCCTCGACGGCAGCATCGAGCTGCTTCGCGTCCTGAACGGCAGCACCCACGCCCATGTTGACGACGATCTTCTCCAGGCGAGGCACTTCGTTAACGTTCGCGAGCCCGAGCTCTTCCTTCAGCGCCGAAACGACTTCGGCCTGGTACTTCTCTTTGAGTCTTGGAGCCACGCTACTTACCTCCGTCATGTGGTGCACCGGATTGCCGACCCGGCGCTCCCCCGTCGCTCTTGGACCGACGGGGTCACTGAGCCCGCCGGGCTACTTGTCGATGTCGTTCCCGCACTTCTTGCAGACGCGCACGCGCGTCCCGTCCTCAGCGCGCCTGCGTCCCACGCGCGTCGGCTGCGAACAGCTCGGGCACACGAGCATGAGGTTGCTCACATGGATCGTGCCCTCGATCTCCAGAAGGCCGCCCTGGGGGTTGCGCTGCGTCGGGCGCTGCGCCTTCTTGACCATGTTCACTCTCTCGACCACAGCACGCTGCTTCTCGGGATGCACCTTCAGGACCTTGGCTTCCTTGCCCTTGTCCTTACCGGCGATCACTCTGACCTTGTCGTCCTTGCGGATGGTGAGGGACTTCGCCATCGCTGCCTCCTTAGATGACCTCAGGAGCGAGTGAGACGATCTTCATGTAGCGCCGATCGCGCAGCTCGCGCGCAACTGGGCCGAAGATTCGCGTGCCCCTGGGATTGCCCTGATTGTCGATGACGACCGCGGCGTTCTCGTCGAACTTGATATAGCTGCCGTCAGACCTGCGGATCTCTTTCTTGGTTCGCACGACCACAGCGCGAATGACCTCGCCCTTCTTGATCTGGCCGTTCGGGATGGCCTCTTTGACGGCGCAGACGATCACATCGCCCACGTAGGCGTAGCGGCGCTTCGAGCCGCCGAGCACCTTGATGCACGCGACCTTCCGCGCGCCCGAGTTGTCGGCGACCTTGAGCCGTGTCTCTGCCTGGATCATTTCTTCCTCCGGTTACGAATCGGCCTTCCGAGAGGTGCGTCCGTTACTGTGCGACGCACGTACACGACCGACGTACTACTTTGCCTTCTCGACGATCTCGACGAGGCGCCAATGCTTCAGCTTCGAGAGCGGACGCGTCTCCATGATCGTCACCACGTCGCCCACGCCACACTCGTTGTTCTCGTCGTGCGCGTGGAACTTGGCGGACTGAGTGATCATCTTTCCGTACATCCGGTGACGCTTGCGCTCCGAGACCTGCACGACGCACGTCTTGTCGCCGGCTGCCGAGACAACGACACCCTGGCGGATCTTGCGCCGGTTACGATCGCTTTCCATGCCTACTCCTCACAACTCACTTAGGACGCAGCCGCGTCACGACTGGCGGCGAGCTCGCGGCTGCGCAGCTCGGTGTGCAGCCGGGCGATGTCCCTCTTCACTGCCGCGATGCGGCCGGTATTGTCCAGCTGGCCGGTCGCGAGCTGGAAGCGAAGGTTGAACAGCTCGGCTCTGCTGTCCTTGATCTTCTGACCCAAGTCCTCGTCAGAAAGCTCACGGATCTCTGCGGGCTTCATCTATGACTCACCACCCGTGTCGGTCCTCGATACGAACTTCGTCCTGATCGGTAGCTTGTGCGCGGCCAGCCTCATCGCCTCCTTGGCGACTTCCTCCGACACGCCTGCCACCTCGAACATCACGCGGCCGGGCTTGACGACCGCAACCCACTTCTCGGGGTTGCCCTTGCCCGAACCCATGCGCGTCTCCGCCGGCTTCTGCGTCACGGGCTTGTCCGGGAAGATGTTGATCCAGACCTTGCCGCCACGCTTCATGTAGCGGGTCATCGCGATACGGGCCGCCTCTATTTGGCGGTTCGTGATCCACGCGGCCTCCATGGACTTGAGCCCGTAGTCGCCGAAATGGACCTGCGTGCCGCCCTTCGCGCTGCCCTTCCTCGAGCCGCGCTGCACCTTGCGGTGCTTCACTCGCTTAGGCAGAAGCATCTCTAGCCTCGCTCTCGATCGGAGCGGCGCGGACGCGACGGCCGGTCCTCGGCGGGCGACAGCGGAGCAGCCTGACCCGGCAGCACCTCGCCGCGATAGACCCAGACCTTCACGCCGACGGCGCCCATGGTCGTGCGGGCGGCAGCTGTGCCGTAGTCGATCTTCGCGCGCAACGTGTGGAGCGGAACGCGACCCTCGCGGTACCACTCGCGACGACCCATCTCGGCGCCGCCGAGGCGACCCGAACACTGGATCCTGATGCCCAGCGCGCCGCTCTTCATCGCCGAGGCGACCGCCTTGCGCATGGCGCGGCGGAAAGCGACGCGGCCGACGAGCTGCTCGGCAACGCTTTGCGCAATGAGTACGGCGTCGAGTTCGGGGCGCTTGATCTCGACGATGTTGACCGTGACGATCTTGCCGGTCAGCTTCTCGAGGTCCTTGCGCAGGATGTCGACCTCGGCGCCCTTCTTGCCGATAACGATGCCCGGGCGAGCGGTCCAGAGCTCGATGATGACCTTGTCGCCCTTGCGCTCTATGTCGATCTTGGAGATCGCAGCGCGGCGAAGCCTTGCGTCGAGGTACTGACGGATCCGGAAGTCACTCTCCAGCGTCTCCGGATAGTCCTTACCTGCGTACCAGCGGGAACGCCAGTTCTCGGTTATGCCGAGGCGAAAGCCGATGGGCGATACTTTCTGTCCCATGGTGTTCCTACGCCCCCTCTCGCTGCTTGACGATGACGGTGATATGACTCGTGCGCTTGTTGATGCGGAATGCGCGACCCATGGCGCGAGGCCTGATGCGCTTCAGTGTCGGACCCTCGTCCACGTAGGTCGAAGCGACGAAGAGGTCCTCCCGCTTGACGTGGAGGTTGCGCTCTGCGTTGGCAACAGCGCTGTCGAGCACCTTCTCCACGACCTCGGCTGCGGCTCGAGGTGTGAACTTCAGGATCGCCGAAGCGTCGGCAACGGACTTGCCGCGGATCAGGTCGACCACATCGCGAGCCTTGCGCGGGCTCATCCGCACGTAGCGTGCGACTGCTCTCGCTTCCATCTGCTACCTCTTGCCCTTCTTCCGGTCGGCCGCGTGCCCACGGAACGTGCGGGTGGGCGCGAACTCGCCGAGCTTGTGTCCAACCATGGACTCAGTCACGTAGATGGGAACGTGCTTGCGACCGTCGTGAACGGCGATCGTGTGACCGACCATCTCCGGGAAGATGGTCGAAGCGCGCGACCACGTCTTCACGACCTTCTTCTCGCCGGCCTCGTTCATCGTGTGAATGCGCTCGATGAGACGGGTCTGGACGAACGGCCCCTTCTTCAGGCTTCTGCTCATCGTGTGTCTCTCAGCTCCCTAACTCGCGCTACTTCTTGCGCCGACGGATGATCAGACGATCGGTGACCTTGCCCTTGAGCCGGGTACGATGGCCCTTCGTGGGCACGCCCCAAGGAGTGACGGGGTGGCGTCCGGCAGTCTTGTTCTTGCCCTCGCCACCGCCGTGCGGGTGGTCGACCGGGTTCATCGCGGTACCACGCACGGTGGGGCGCACGCCCAGGTGACGTGCACGGCCAGCCTTGCCGATCGAGACGTTGCCGTGCTCGGCATTGCCGACCTCGCCGACCGTCGCGCGGCACGTCAACAGCACGCGCCGCATCTCAGAGGATGGCATGCGCAGGATCGCGTAGTCGCCTTCCTTGCCCACCAGCTGGACCGAGGTACCCGCCGAGCGGGCGATGGCGGCACCCTTCCCAGGCTGCAGTTCCACCGCATGGACCACGGTGCCGGTCGGGATGTCCGAAAGCGGCAGGGCGTTGCCCGGCCGGATGTCCGAGCCCGGACCCGCCGTGATCGTCTGCCCGACCTCGAGACCCTTGGGCGCGAGTATGTAGCGCTTCTCGCCGTCGGCGTAGTGCAGGAGCGCGATCCGCGCCGAGCGGTTCGGGTCGTACTCGATGGTCGCGACCTTGGACGGAACGCCGTCCTTGTTGCGCTTGAAGTCGATCACGCGGTAGCGCCGCTTGTGGCCGCCACCTTGGTGCCGCGTCGTGATGCGGCCGTTGTTGTTGCGACCGCCTTTCTTCGGCAGCGGCTCCAAGAGCGACTTCTCGGGCACGGTCGAGGTGATCTCCGAGAAATCGGAGACCGTCTGGAACCGGCGGCCCGGTGATGTCGGCTTGTACTTCTTCAGTCCCATTGCACTCCCTTCGTGTCCGATTGCCGGATACCGTCTGGGACGGCGGGCTCATCGCCCGCTCGAACGGTTCCGACGCCGGACTACCACGGTACCGGGCGGCTCCACTACGGGGCCTGAACCGGCGTAACGTAGCGCCTCTCGGCGGCTAGCGGTTCTGGAAGAACTCGATCGAGTCCCCTTCTTCCAGCGAGACGACCGCCTTCTTCCACGAGCGCGACAAGCCTTTGGCGTAACGCTCACGCCGCGGCTTGCCCGAGACGTTCATGGTGTTCACGCCCGTCACGGTGACGTTGAAGATCTCCTCGATGGCACGAGCGATCTGCGGCTTGGTGGCGGTCTTGTCGACCTCGAACGTGTACCGATTGTGCTCGATCATCTCGTAGGACTTCTCGGAGACGATCGGGCGCAGAATGATGTCGCGTGCGTCCTTCATCTACGACAGCACCCCCTCTAGCCACGTCAGAGCCGGCTTCGTGAAGAGAAGGGCCGCGTTGTCGACCAAGTCGTATGTGTTCGCCTCTGACGCCGTGATGGCGCGCGCGGCGGGGATGTTCCGCAGCGAGAGGAGCGCGTTCGCGTCGTCGTTGGCAACGACCACGGTCACGCGACCTGCGATACCCAAGCTCTCCAACACCTCGACCGCACGCTTTGTCGAGGGCTTGTCGAACTCGAAGCCGTCGATGACGTAGAGCACGCCCTCCGAGTGCTTGGCCGAGAGAGCGCTTCTCATCGCGAGCTTGACGACCTTGTTCGGCACCTTGAAAGCGTGGCTCCGCGGAGTCGGGCCGAAGATGACGCCGCCGCCCTTCCACAGGCCTGAACGGCTCGAGCCCGCGCGGGCACGGCCGGTACCCTTCTGGCGGTATGGCTTGGCACCGCCGCCCGAGACCAGGCCACGGGTCTTCGTTGAATGCGTGCCCGCTCTGCGAGCGGCGAGTTGGCTGCGAACGACCTGATGCATGGCAAAGGTGTTGGGCTGGATGCCGAAGACCTCGTCAGCGAGATCGGCTGTGCCCACCTTCTTGCCGGTCGTGTCCTTTACTTCGATCGTTGCCATCTGTCTCTCTCCTCGAAAGCGCTAGTGCGCCTAAGCCATCCGAATGGTCAGAAGCGCACCCTTGCCACCGGGCACCGCGCCCTTCACGATCAGCAGGTTCTGCTCGGGGTCGACCTTCACGACCTCGAGATTGCGCACGGTCACCGACTCCGAACCCATGTGGCCAGGGAGGCGCTTGCCGCGATACACCCGCGACGGGGTGGCGCACTGTCCGATGGAGCCCGGCTCGCGATGCGCGTGCGAGCCGTGACCGCCCGGACCGCCCTTGAAGTTGTGGCGCTTCATGACGCCGGCGAAACCCTTGCCCTTGCTGGTCCCGCTCACGTGCACCGACTTGGCGTCGGCGAATGCCTCGACCGTGATCGCGTCACCGAGCTTCACGCTGTCGCCCTCGTCGAGGCGCACTTCGGCCAGTGTGGCCATCGGGTCGATCTTCGCCTTGGCGAAGTGGCCGGCCATCGGCTTGGAGACCTTCTTCTGCTTGATGTCTCCGAAACCGATCTGGATGGCCGAGTATCCGTCGCGAGCCTTCGTCTTGATCTGGCTCACGATGCATGGACCGGCCTGGATGACGGTGACCGGAACGAGTCTGTCGTCCTCGCTCCAGACCTGGGTCATCCCCAGCTTCTTACCGAGTATCGTCGTAACCATCGCGTCCACTCTTCCTCGTGCGGTCTTGGGGCAAAAGCCCGCGCCTCGTGCGCGGATCTCCCAGCGGACCGCGTCCTTCACGCCGCCCCGTTCGGGCGCGGCGTTCGTTCCGTGCTAGAGCTTGATCTCGATATCGACGCCCGCCGGAAGATCGAGTCGCATGAGCGAATCGACTGTCTTGGGCGTCGGCTCGAGGATGTCGATGAGCCGTTTGTGCGTCTTCATCTCGAACTGCTCGCGACTGTCCTTGTTGACATGCGGCGAGCGGATCACGCAATAGAGGCTGCGCTCAGTCGGCAGCGGAATGGGACCGGAGACCTTGGCCCCGGTCTTCTGCGCCGTGTCGACGATGAGCTTCGTGGACTGATCCACGATCTCGTGGTCGTAGCCCTTGAGCCTGATCCTGATCTTCTGGTTCGCCACCACTCAACCCTCCGTTGGATGCTGCAAGCGCACTCGTCGGCGCGCCTGTCGCCGCGTCAGACCGCTACTTCTCCGCCGACTTTCCTGATGATCTCGTCGGCGATGGACTTGGGTACCTGCTCGTACGCCTTGAACTGCATGGTGTAGACCGCGCGGCCCTGCGTGCGACTGCGAAGGTCGGTCGAGTACCCGAACATCTCGGACAGCGGGACTTTCGCCCGGATGACCTGCGCGTTGCCGCGCGGCTCCATGCCCTCGATGTGGCCCCGCCTCGACGAGAGATCACCCATCACGTCTCCCATGAAGTCCTCTGGGGTGACGACTTCGACGGCCATGACCGGCTCCAAGAGCACGGGCCCCGACTTGCGCAGCGCCTCCTTGATGGCCATCGAGCCGGCGATCTTGAACGCCATCTCGGATGAGTCGACCTCGTGATACGAACCGTCGACGAGCTCGACCCTGATGTCGACCACGGGATAGCCGGCCATGATGCCGCTATCGAGCGCTTCCTGAATGCCCTTGTCGACTGCCGGGATGTACTCCCTTGGGATGGCTCCGCCGACGATCTTGTTCTCGAAGACGTAGCCGTCGCCCGGCTTCTGGGGCGTGACGTTGATGATGACGTGGCCGTACTGGCCGCGACCGCCGGTCTGACGCGCGAACTTCAAGTCGACGTTCGGAACCGGCTTGCCAGCGGTCTCGCGGTACGCGACCTGCGGCTTGCCGACGTTCGCCTCGACCTTGAACTCGCGAAGGAGTCGGTCAACGATGACCTCGAGGTGCAGCTCGCCCATCCCCGCGATGATCGTCTGGCCTGTTTCCTGGTCCGTGCGTACGCGGAACGTGGGGTCTTCTTCGGCGAGCTTGGCGAGCGCCACGCCGAGCTTGTCCTGCTCGGCCTTGGTCTTTGGCTCGATGGCGATGTCGATGACGGGGTCAGGGAAAACCATCGACTCGAGCAACACCGGCGCGTTCTCAGCGCACAGCGTGTCGCCGGTGGTGGTGTTCTTCAGCCCAACCGCCGCAACGATGTCGCCCGCGTAGACGGTGTCGACGTCCTCGCGATGATTCGCATGCATCTGCAGAAGCCTGCCGATGCGCTCCTTGTGGCCCTTCGTCGAGTTCAGCACGTACGAGCCCGCATTCATGGTGCCTGAGTACACTCGGAAGTAGGTCAACTTGCCGACGTACGGGTCGGTCATGACCTTGAACGCGAGAGCCGCGAAGGGTGCCTTGGGATCGGCCGGACGCGTCACTTCCTGGCCCGATTTCTTGTCGTGGCCATTGATGGCCGGGATGTCCAGTGGCGAGGGGAGGTAGTCCAGGATCGCGTCGAGCAGCGGCTGCACGCCCTTGTTCTTGAACGACGCGCCACACGTGACCGGCGTGACCGCACAGTCGATGGTCGCCGCGCGTAGAGCGGCCCTCAGCTCGGGAACCGTGATCTCTTCGTCCTCAAGGAACTTATGAAGCAGCTCGTCGTCGTACTCGGCTGCCGCTTCGACGAGTTCGCGCCGATGGAGCTCGGCCCCGTCGACCAACTCGGCAGGGATCTCTCCGACCGTCGGGTTGATCCCCTTGTCGTCCTCGTTGAAGAAGACGGCGTGCATCTCGATGAGGTCGATGATGCCGATGAACTTGTCCTCGGCGCCGATCGGCAGCTGTAGCAGGACGGGCCTGGTGCTGAGGCGGTCTCTCATCATCTGAACGACGTTCATGAAGTCGGCGCCGGTGCGGTCCATCTTGTTGACGTATGCGAGCCGGGGCACGCCGTAGCTGTCCGCCTGGCGCCAGACAGTCTCGGACTGCGGCTCGACACCGCCAACGGCGCAGAACACGGCCACGGCGCCGTCGAGCACGCGCAGGCTGCGCTCGACCTCGACGGTGAAGTCCACGTGTCCGGGCGTATCGATGATCTGGATACGAAAGTCCTTCCAGAAGCACGTCGTCGCGGCAGACGTGATCGTGATGCCGCGCTCCTGCTCCTGAACCATCCAGTCCATAGTCGCAGCGCCGTCGTGGACCTCGCCGATCTTGTGCGTCTTGCCTGTATAGAACAAGATGCGCTCGGTCGTCGTGGTCTTGCCGGCGTCGATGTGAGCCATGATCCCGATGTTTCGGGTCTTGGCGAGCGAGAATGCCTGCGTTGCCATGGAGCTGTTCTGTCCTCGTTCCCTACCGTCAAGCGTGCCGGCTAGCCGGACGCAGTGTCGTGTCTACCAGCGATAGTGTGAGAAGGCCCGGTTGGATTCGGCCATCTTGTAGAGATCCTCTCGCCTCTTCACGGAGGCGCCCGTGTTGTTCGATGCGTCCAGGATCTCGTTCGCGAGGCGCTCGGCCATCGTCTTCTCGCGACGCTTCCGTGAGAACCCGACGATCCAGCGGATCGCCAACGTCGTGGAGCGACGCGCGTTCACTTCGACCGGCACCTGATACGTGGCGCCACCGACACGCTTCGGCTTCACCTCGAGCGTCGGGCGCACGTTGTCCATGGCCTTCTTGAACGTGGCCAGCGGGTCGGACCCGGACCGTTGCTCGATGATGTCGAAGGCCCCGTAGACGATGCGCTCGGCCGTCGAGCGCTTGCCGGCCCACAACACCTTGTTGATGAGCTGAGTGACGAGTCGATTGTTGTAGACGCTGTCAGGCACGACTTCGCGCCGAACCGCAGCTGCACGCCTGGGCATTGAGACTCTCCTCCGAACGGGTTCGCACTGCCGAAGCGGCAGTGCCGTCCTACTGGCTTTCTGGCTACTTGGTTTTCTTGGCGCCGTAGTGCGAACGCCCTTGCTCGCGGTTGGTCACTGCCGCAGCGTCCAGCGTTCCCCGGACGATCTTGTAGCGGACACCAGGCAGGTCCTTCACACGGCCGCCACGGACGAGCACGATCGAGTGCTCCTGAAGGTTGTGGCCGATGCCCGGGATGTAGGCAGTGACCTCCATCGTGTTGCTCAGACGCACGCGGGCGACCTTGCGAAGCGCTGAGTTCGGCTTCTTCGGAGTCGTGGTGTACACACGCGTGCACACGCCGCGCTTCTGCGGATCGCCCTTCAGAGCGGGCGTCTTGCTCTTCTCGACCGCCTGCTTGCGGCCCTTGCGAACCAGTTGGTTGATCGTCGGCACTGTTTGGGTCTCCTTCTCCCACGCTGCGCATTGCTGTGAGCGAAGCGTGCTTGCGCGCGGCTCCGTCTGAAGCCGCAAGGTCGAACTCTAGCAAGCCGCGCTCACGCTGTCAAACCACACGCATCCGGGCGTATCCATTCACGCGAAGCTACTGTCTTCGCTGCTCACAACCAGCAAGTGAATCGGTACGCGACGGTGCCGCCCCCACTTGAGGGAGGGCGGCACCGGATGACTCCAAGGAGGCTACGTGAGGGCTGGCAATCCGGTCTCACCGAGCCTTGCCTTCACTTCTTCGACAGCCTTCTCGCCGATGCCGGGAATGGCCAGAAGATCGGTCTCAGTGCGTCCTTTGAGGTCGCCCACGGATGTGATGCCGGCCGCGGCGAACAGATTGACCCATCGTGTGGAGATGCCCAGCTCGGTGAGCGTCATCTCCTCGGCGTCCTCAAGAGACACGGTGGGAAGCGAGAACGCGTCTTCCTCCTCATCCCAGCCACCCGTCTTGCGGCCAGCGACAAGGTCAGCCGTTGGGTCGAAGACGGCGCCTTGGAACGTGGACGCGTCGAGGTCCTCGCCCTCTTCGAGATCGAAGTCGCCGAAGAGTCCGGCGTCCTCGGGAATGAGACGCTCCGTGACAGACGGACCGGGAAGCAGTGCCTCGATCTCCTTGAGCTCCTCGGGAGCGAAATCGGGCAAGGGACCCTCCGCCTCCCGGCTCCACTCGGCGCTCTGCCCCTTGTAGGTGAGCTTGACGCCGCGGTAACGCTGCATGCCGGTCGCAGCAGGGATGAGCTTGCCGATGATGACGTTCTCCTTGAGGCCCAGCAGCTGGTCTTCCTTGCCGGCGATCGCAGCGTCGGTGAGCACGCGGGTCGTCTCCTGGAAGGAGGCCGCTGAGAGATAGCTCTCCGTGGCGAGGGAGGCCTTGGTGATACCGAGCAGGACGGGCGATCCCTGCGCGGGTTCGCCACCCTCCTTCATGAGGCGCTCGTTATCCTCCTCAAAGACATAGCGGTCCGCGAGCTGGCCGGGAAGGAACTCGCCGTCGCCCGGTTCGAGGACGGTGACCTTCCTGAGCATCTGGCGGGCGATGACCTCGATGTGCTTGTCGTTTATGTCGACACCCTGGCTGCGATACACATCCTGCACTTGCTCGACGATGTAGCGCAGCACGTCGTTCGGGCCGCGCAGATGCAGCAGGTCGTGCGGATTGACCGATCCGCCGGTCAGCTGCTGGCCGACCTCGACGGCAGCGCCGTCCACCGCTCCGGGACGCAGACGCGCGCGGCGTGACACCGTGTGTGACTTCTCGTGGCCCTCGGCATCCACGATGGTGAGCTTGCGGGTCTTGTCGCCTTCCTCGATCTGGAGTGTGCCGCCGACCTCGGCCAGGATCGCCTGTCCTTTCGGCTTGCGGGCCTCGAAGAGCTCGGTGACACGCGGGAGGCCGTGGGTGATGTCCTCGCCTGCGACACCTCCGGTGTGGAACGTGCGCATCGTCAGCTGCGTGCCCGGCTCACCGATCGACTGCGCCGCGATGATGCCCACGGCCGTGCCGATGTCGACCGGACGGCCGCTCGCGAGGTCCCAGCCGTAGCAGGACTGGCAGACGCCGTGCTTGGCGTGGCAGGTCATGACGGTGCGCGCGACGACGGTGACCACGCCCGCGTCGGCTATCCGCTGCAACTCAGCTTCGGTGTCCACGAAGGAATTCGCGTCCTTGAGGACCTCGCGCTTCTTGGGGACGACCACGGCGTTGAGCAAGCAGCGCCCGATCAGGTTGTGGTCAAGGTTCCCGTCGTCCTTCACGACACGGAACTCGACGCCCTCGTCCGTTTCGCAGTCCGCTTGGCGCACGATAACGTCCTGTGCCACGTCGACGAGCCGGCGGGTGAGATAGCCCGAGTCGGCCGTGCGAAGCGCGGTGTCGGCCAGCCCCTTGCGGGCGCCGTGCGTGGAGATGAAGTACTCGAGAACAGTGAGACCCTCTCGGAAGTTGGCCTTGATGGGACGGTCGAGGATGTCGCCCTTCGGGTTGGCCATGAGGCCTCGCATGCCAGCCAGCTGGCGGACCTGCTTGATGTTTCCTCGCGCCCCGGAGTTCGCCATCATGTAGATCGGGTTGAACGGATGGTTCACACGGAAGTTGTCGGCCATGGCGTTGCCGACCTCGTCGGTCGCGTGCGTCCAGACGTCGACGATCTGACGGTGGCGCTCGTCCGGCGTGATCAAGCCGAGGTCGTACTGGTTCTGGATCTTCTCGACGTGTTCGTCCGCGGCATCCAGGATCTCGTCCTTGTTCTCCGGGATGAGGGCGTCGTAGACCGATACGGTCACGCCGGCGCGCGTCGCGTAGTGGAAGCCAAGGCGCTTGATCTCATCGAGGATCTGTTCCATCTCGTTCGTGGAGTAGCGCACCGAGCAATCCTCGACGATGCGCCCGACGCCCTTCTTGTCGATCTCGTGATTGATGTAGGGGTAGTCGGCGGGAAGCGAGCGGTTCAAGGTGATGCGGCCCACGGTGGTCTCGATCCGCTCCCCTGCCTTGTGCTCCACGAGATCGCCCGAGGCGGTCTGCTCCACGATGTCCTCAGTCAGACGCACGGTGATGATGGCCTGGAGATCCAGGTAGGCGCGGCTGTCGTAGGCCAACAGGGCCTCGTCGAAGCTCGCGAAGGCACGACCTTCGCCCTCGATACCCGGCCGCGCGGCCGTGAGGTAGTAGAGGCCGATGACCATGTCCTGTGTCGGCGTGGTGAGTGGCCTGCCGTGCGCCGGCGACTTGATATTGTTGGTCGAGAGCATGAGGATGCGCGCCTCGGCCTGCGCCTCTGCCGAGAGCGGCAGGTGCACGGCCATCTGGTCGCCGTCGAAGTCAGCGTTGAACGCGGTGCAGACGAGCGGGTGGATGCGGATGGCCTTGCCTTCGACGAGAACTGGCTCGAAAGCTTGGATGCCGAGGCGGTGCAGCGTCGGGGCGCGGTTCAGCATGACCGGATGGTCGGAGATGACCTCCTCGAGCACGTCCCAGACGATCGGCCGCTGACGGTCGACCATGCGCTTGGCGCTCTTGATGTTCTGCGCCGCGTCCATGTCCACGAGGCGCTTCATGACGAAGGGCTTGAACAGCTCGAGCGCCATCGCCTTCGGCAGGCCGCACTGGTGGAGCTTGAGCTCAGGTCCGACCACGATGACGGAGCGTCCTGAGTAGTCGACACGCTTGCCGAGCAGGTTCTGTCGGAAGCGGCCCTGCTTGCCCTTGAGCATGTCCGAGAGCGACTTCAAGGGGCGGTTGCCGGGACCTGTAACGGGGCGGCCGCGGCGGCCGTTGTCGAACAGCGCGTCGACAGCCTCCTGCAGCATGCGCTTCTCGTTGTTCACGATGATCTCGGGCGCACCCAAGTCCAGCAGCCTCTTCAGGCGATTGTTGCGGTTGATGACCCGGCGATACAGATCGTTGAGGTCACTCGTCGCGAAACGGCCGCCGTCGAGCTGCACCATCGGGCGCAGGTCTGGCGGAATGACGGGAATGGCGTCGAGGATCATCCACTGGGGCTTGTTCTTCGAGGTCTTGAACGCCGCGACGACCTTTAGTCTTTTGATGGCCTTCTGGCGCTTCTGGCCCTTGCCGTCCTTGATCGTCGTGCGAAGCTCGAGCGCCAGTTCGTCGAGGTCGACCTGTTCGAGCAGGTCCTTGACCGCCTCGGCGCCCATGCCGCCACGGAAGTAGATCCCGTATTCCTTCTTCATCTCACGGTAGAGGGCCTCATCGTTCACGAGGTCCTTCACGGAGAGCTTCTGGAACCTATCGAACGCCTCTTGGAGAAGGGCACGACGGTCCGTGAAATCCTCTTGGATATCCTTGACGTCGCGCTCGGTTTCCTTGGTGTACTTCTTGACGCGCTCCTCGGGTGCCGTGTCCTCGTCGACGATGTCGCCGGATTCCGGCTCGATCTCGCCACGAGCCACCGCGATCAGCCGGTCACGCTCGCCCTCGACCTCGGCGATCTCCTCGGCCATCTCGGCCTCGAGTTCCGAGAGATCGTCGCTGAGCTTCTTCTTGAGCTCGTCGAGGTCCTCTTCGCGGTCCGCTTCGTTGACCGAGGTGATGATCGACGAGGCGAAGTAGAGCACCTTCTCGAGGTCCTTGGGGGCGATGTCGAGGAGATAGCCCAAGCGGCTCGGCACGCCCTTGAAGTACCAGATGTGGCTCACCGGAGCGGCGAGTTCGATGTGACCCATGCGGTCGCGGCGGACCTTCGCCCGCGTGACCTCAACGCCGCAGCGCTCGCACACGATGCCCTTGAAGCGGACACGCTTGTACTTGCCGCAGTAGCACTCCCAGTCCTTCGTCGGGCCGAAGATCTTCTCGCAGAAGAGCCCGTCCTTCTCTGGTTTGAGCGTGCGGTAGTTGATCGTTTCCGGCTTCTTTACCTCACCGCGCGACCACTGACGGATCTGCTCGGATGAGGCAAGCCCGATACGTAGCCTATCGAAGTTGTTCACGTCGACGTCGAGCAACGTTACTCCTCCTCGTCCGTCGAAACTGTCACGTCCTGTTCCGCGCCGAGTTCCTGACCGAGGTCGTCGAGCGCGGAGACATCGCTCTCAAGCAACTCCTCGAGCATGTCCGCACTCTGCATGAGATCAGCTTCCTGAGGGCCACCGAGGTCGAGACCGAGCTCCTCGGCGGTCTTGAAGATGTCCTCGTCCTCTTCCTTGAGTTCGATCTCCTCACCAGACTCGCTGATGATCTCGACGTCGAGGCAGAGGGACTGCATCTCCTTGACGAGGACCTTGAACGACTCGGGGATACCCGGCTCGGGGATGTTCTCGCCCTTCACGATGGCCTCATAGGCCTTCACGCGACCAAGGACGTCGTCCGACTTGATGGTCAGGATCTCTTGCAGCACGTACGCGGCGCCGTACGAGTACAGCGCCCAAACTTCCATCTCGCCGAAGCGCTGGCCACCGAACTGGGCCTTGCCGCCGAGCGGTTGCTGTGTGATGAGCGAGTACGGGCCGGTCGAACGAGCGTGGATCTTGTCGTCGACCAAGTGGAGCAGCTTCAGGATGTAGATGCTGCCCACCGTGATCTCATCGCGAAACGGCTCGCCCGTCCTGCCGTCATAGAGCTTCGTCTTGCCGGTAGCGCTGATCTTTGGCACGAACTCGTCAATGGCTTTCTTGCCGTAGCGCTCGGCGTGGCGTACCTGCATATTGCGCGTGGCCGCCTGAAGCTTCTGCGAGATCTCCTCCTCGCGGGCGCCGTCGAACACCGGCGTCGCAACGTAGATGGGACCGTCGACGTGCGTCTTGGCCTTGGCGTCGTCGTTCCAGCCGGTCAGCGCGGCCCAGCCGAGGTGCGTCTCGAGCAGCTGACCGATGTTCATTCGGCTAGGAACCCCAAGCGGGTTCAGGATGACGTCGACCACCGTGCCGTCTGCCAGGAAGGGCATGTCCTCGATCGGCAGGATCTTGGAGATCACACCCTTGTTGCCATGGCGGCCCGCAAGCTTGTCGCCTTCGTTGATCTTGCGCTTCTGAGCGACGTACACGCGTACGAGCTCGTTGACACCCGGCGAGAGATCGTCGCCTGCTTCACGGCTGAACTTCCGGACGGCGATGACGCGACCGGTTTCCCCGTGCGGGACCTTGAGCGAGGTGTCGCGCACCTCTCGAGCCTTCTCGCCGAAGATGGCGCGCAGGAGACGCTCCTCGGCGGTGAGCTCCGTCTCGCCCTTCGGAGTCACCTTGCCCACGAGCACGTCGGCAGGGAAGACCTCGGCGCCGATCCGGATGATGCCGTCCTCGTCGAGGTTCGCCAGGACGTCTTCGCCGACGTTCGGGATCTCTCGGGTGATCTCTTCAGGTCCGAGCTTGGTGTCGCGAGCCTCGACCTCGTACTCCTCGATGTGGATCGAGGTGAGCAGGTCCTCTTTCACGACCCGCTCGGAGATGATGATCGCGTCCTCGTAGTTGTAGCCCTCCCACGGCATGAACGCGACGAGAAGGTTCTGGCCGAGCGCCAGCTCGCCCTGCTCTGTGGAGGGCCCATCGGCCAGGACATCGCCCTCGGCGACCGCAGTCCCCTCCGAGACCACCGGGCGGTGGTTGATGCAGGTTCCCTGGTTTGAGCGCATGAACTTCGGCAGATGGTACTCGTCGATCGATCCGTCCTTGGCGCGGACAACGACCGTGCGGGAATCGACCTGCTCAACCACGCCAGCGCGACGCGCGAGGATGATCTCTCCCGTGTCCACCGCTGCGCGGTGCTCCATGCCGGTGCCCACGAGCGGCGCCGCCGCTCGCATGAGCGGCACGGCCTGGCGCTGCATGTTCGAACCCATGAGCGCGCGGTTCGCGTCGTCGTGCTCGAGGAAGGGGATGAGCGCGGTTGCGACCGACACCATCTGGCGCGGCGAGACGTCCATGTACTGAACGTCGGCCGGCAGCCGCTCCTCCGGCTCCCCGCCCTTGAGGCGGCAGAGCACGCGCGGCCGAAGGAACTTGCCGGTCTTCGCGTCGAAGAGCTCGTTCGCCTGCGCGATAACGTAGCGCTCCTCGACGTCGGCGGTCAGATACTCGATATCCCCGGTGACCTTGCCCTTGACGACCTTGCGATACGGGGTCTCGATGAAGCCGTACGGATTGATGCGCGCAAAGGTCGCGAGCGAGCCGATGAGCCCGATGTTCGGACCTTCAGGCGTCTCGATGGGGCACATGCGCCCGTAGTGGCTGGGGTGAACGTCACGAACCTCGAAGCCTGCGCGCTCGCGCGACAGACCGCCTGGGCCGAGCGCCGAGAGGCGCCGCTTGTGCGTGAGCCCGGCGACCGGGTTCGTCTGGTCCATGAACTGCGAGAGCTGGCTCGAGCCGAAGAACTCCTTGATGGAGGCGACGATCGGCCGGATGTTGATGAGCGACTGCGGGGTGATCTCGTCAACGTCCTGCGTGGTCATGCGCTCGCGCACGACGCGCTCCATACGAGCAAGACCGATGCGGAACTGGTTCTGGATGAGCTCGCCCACGCTGCGGATGCGGCGGTTGCCGAAGTGGTCGATGTCGTCCACGTCGTAGCCGTCGGTACCCTCCCAGAGACGCACAAGGTAGTAGATCGCCTGCTTGATGTCCTCGGGAGTGAGCGTGCTCTTGTCGTCGGGCAGATCGAGGCCGAGCTTCTTGTTGACCTTGTAGCGTCCGACCTTGGCCAGGTCGTAGCGCTGAGGGTTGAAGAAGAGGCCGTCGAGAAGCGCACGCGCCGAATCGACCGTCGGTGGCTCGCCCGGGCGCAGGCGCTTGTAGATCTCGATGAGCGCTTCCTCGCGTGTCTCAGTGAAGTCGCGCTCAAGCGTGCGCTTGATGGCTTCCGAGTCCCCGAACATCTCGAGGATCTCCTCTTTGGTCTCGGCGATGCCGAGCGCCTTGAGGAGCACCGTAGCGGGTTGCTTCCGCTTGCGGTCCACGCGCACAGAGACGATGTCGCGACGATCCGTCTCGAGCTCGAGCCACGCGCCACGAGCGGGGATCACCTTGCCGGTGTAGATCGCTTTGTCGGTCGTCTTGTCCAGTTCCTCGGAGTAGTAGACACCCGGAGACCGGACGAGCTGGGACACGACGACGCGCTCGGTACCGTTGATGACGAAGGTGCCGCGGTCGGTCATGAGCGGGAAATCGCCCATGAAGACGTCCTGCTCCTTGATCTCGCCGGTCTCGCGGTTGATGAACCGCACGACGACGAAGAGCGGCGCCTGGTAGGACATGTCCTTTTCTTTGCACTCTTCGACCGAGTACTTCGGGTCCCCGAAAGAATGCTCGCCGAACTCCACCGCGAGGTTGCCGGTGAAGTCTTCAACGGGCGAGATATCTTGGAAGGTCTCCTTCAGTCCCTCTTCGAGGAACCACTGGAAACTATCGCGCTGGATTGCGATCAGATTTGGGACTTCAAGGATTTCGGGGATCTTGGCGAAGGTGCGGCGCTGGCGAAGACCGGCGCTTACAACGGGGGAAGTATCTCCGCGGGGCACCAGGCGATTCCTCCTTATAGGTGTGATGCAGGGAGCTAGAGTCGCAAACAATCAGAGTATGCGAGGAGGCTCTATCGGTCAATACTTGATTTCCTCGGATGGCGCGATGGGCCGGAGCCCGGTTTCGGGGCTCCGACCGTCCGCACGCGACACGCAGGAGACTGTCCTGCGCCCCGCGGTGAGTGCACGAACTATTTGAGCTCGACAGCCGCGCCGGCATCCTCGAGCTTGCCCTTGGCCTCTTCGGCCTTCTCCTTGTTGACGCCCTCGAGAACGGGCTTCGGGGCACCGTCGACGAGATCCTTGGCCTCCTTCAGACCGAGGCTGGTGAGCTCGCGGACGACCTTGATGACCTGGATCTTCTTCTCGCCAGCGCCAGTCAGGACCACGTCGAAGCTGTCCTTCTCCTCGGCGACCGCGGCCTCGCCGGCAGCGGGCGCGGCAGCCGCGACGGCCACGGGCGCAGCGGCGGAGACGCCGAAGACGTCCTCCATCTCCTTGACGAGCTCAGAGAGCTCGAGAGCGGGAGCGCTCTTGACCCACTCGAGTACTTCCTCACGCGTGATGTTCGCCATCGTCTTGCTCTCCTTCTCACTTCTCGGCACTGCCACTTCCTCGAGGGCAGCGTCAGTCTCTCAGCTTCGTGCGGCCCTACGCCGCTGCCTTCTGTTCTGCCACCGCCTGGATCGTGCGCGCGAACGCGCTGGCAGGTGCATTGGCCATACCCATGAACCCGCGGATTGGGCTGAGCAGCAGCCCCATCACCTTCGCGACAAGTTCCTCGCGGGTGGGCAGCAACGCAATGTCCTTCATCGCCGAAGCGCCCACGACCTGGTTCTGGACGAGGCCGCCCTTCACTTCCAGCGCCTGGTGTACCTTCGCGAATTCCTGAAGCGCCTTGGCAGGCGCCACGGGATCGTCTAGAACGAACACCAGTGCGGTCGGTCCCATCAGGTACTCGTCGAGGTCAGGCATCGCGAGTTCCCGAAGGGCGATCTGCGTAAGACGGTTCTTGTAGATCTTCAGGTCGGCCCCGGAACCCCGGACCTTGGAGCGCAATTCCTGCATCTCCTTGACCGTGAGTCCGCGGTAGTCGGCCATGATGATCCCAGCTGCCCCAGTGAGCCGCTCCTTGATCTCCTCAACGATCGACTCTTTTTGAACTGTAGGCATCTCTTCCCTCCTTTCGCGTGCGCAGCCCCATATCGACATGAAGCCCCGACTGGAGCGGGCCGCGCCATCGCCTTCCTCACGAGACAAACACGGCCCCCGCCGATGTAACAGCGGAGGCCGCGAGCAAATGCTCTTGACTGCGACGCAGTAGCGCCGCGCGGCCACCTCGGCAGGCGGGAGTCGCCTCCCCTTAGGCCCGCTTCTCTGCGGGCACCGGCTGTCTTTGGCAGCGGTAGTGCACACGGTGTTTGGATGTCAACGAGGCAGTAGTATGCACGCCCGGCCGCAGAGACGCAAGGACGCCGCCCAGCGAGGGCGTGCCAAGAGCGGGGATGCTCCCTTATGCGCTCTCCTCGAGCAGATTGCGCACCTTCAGCGGGTCGACCTTGATGCCCGGGCCCATCGTCGTCGTCATGGTTATCGACTTGATGTAGCGGCCTTTGGCGGATGCAGGCTTCGCTCGAAGGATCTCATCTAGGACGGCGCCGTAGTTCTCGACGATCTTCGCCGCGTCGAACGACACCTTGCCGATGCCGACGTGCGCGATGCCGAACTTGTCGGCACGGTACTCGACCTTGCCCGCCTTGAGTTCGCCGACGACGCGCGCGACGTCCATCGTGACGGTGCCGAGCTTCGGGTTGGGCATGAGACCGCGGGTACCGAGGATCTTTCCCAGACGGCCGACCTTCGACATCTGGTCCGGCGTGGCGACCGTTGCGTCGAAGTCCAGGAACCCGCCCTGTATGCGCTCGACCAAGTCGTCGCTGCCTACCACGTCCGCGCCTGCGGCCTCGGCCTCGCGCGCCTTCTCGCCCTCAGCGAAGACCGCTACGCGTACGACACGGCCGGTGCCGTTGGGCAGCGACACAGAGCCGCGAACCTGCTGGTCGGCCTGGCGAGTGTCGATACCGAGACGGAAGTGGGCCTCGACGGTCTCGTCGAACTGCGCGTGGGCAACCTGCTTGGCGAGTCTCGCCGCTTCGAGCGGGGAGTAGAGAGTCGAGCGGTCGACCTGTGCGCGAGCATCGCGCTGGTTCTTGCCGAACTTCATTTCGTCCTCCTGTGGTCTTGGCGGACGCTTGAGCGCCCTCCCACTCCGCGACGTCTGCCGCCGCGGGTACATGCGCGGCCCGACCCGAGCCGCGCGGCGCCGACGCGCACTAGCCCTCGACAGTGATACCCATCGAGCGGGCCGTGCCGGCGATGATCTTCATTGCTGCGTCCACATCGTTCGCATTCAGGTCGGGCATCTTGGTTTCCGCGATCTGCCGCAGCTGATCGCGAGTGACCGAGGCGACCTTGGTCCTGTTCGGCGCGCCCGAACCGCTCTCGATCCCAGCGGCTTGCTTCAACAGGACCGCGGCCGGAGGTGTCTTGAGGATGAAGTCGTAGGTGCGGTCCTCATAGACGGTGATCTCCACCGGGATGATGGTCCCTAGCTTGTCCTGCGTCGCGGCGTTGAAGGCCTGGCAGAACTGCATGATGTTCACCTGATGCTGGCCGAGCGCCGGGCCGACGGGGGGCGCCGGGTTCGCCTGGCCACCAGGGATCTGGAGCTTGATGTAGCCCGCTATCTTCTTGGCCATTGTCTTCTCTTGTCGCTTTCTCGCTGCCGCCACTTTCGGGGGCGACATCTCTTTTCACTTCATCACACCGCCGCGAGAAGCCCGGCCGAACGCATCACACCGCGCCGGCACGGCGGCAATAGGTTCCTAGAGTTTCGCCACCTGATCGAATCCGAGCTCAACGGGGGTCTCGCGGCCAAAGATCGAGACCATGACCTTGACCTTCGCCTGGTCAAGGTTGACCTCGGAGATGGTTCCGTCGAAGTCAACGAAGGGCCCCGACGTCACTTTCACCGGCATTCCTTCGGCAAAATCGGTGGAGGTCTTTGCCCTGACACCAGGCTCAGTACGCTTCACAATGCGATTGAACTCGTCCCGGTTCAGCGGGACGGGCTTGCCCTGAGAGCCCACGAAGCCCGTGACACCTGGGGTGTTGCGGACGACGTACCACGAATCGTCGTCGAGTTCCATCTGAACGAGGATATAGCCAGGAAAGACCTTCTTCTCGCTGGTGACGCGCTTGCCACCGGCCTTGAGGTCGGTGACGGTCTCCTTCGGGATGAGCACGTCGAAGATCTTGTGTCCCATGTTCATGGACTCGATACGGTGCTCGAGATTGGCCTTGACCTTGTTCTCGTAGCCCGAGTACGTGTGGATCACGTACCACTTCTTAGCCAAACCATCCCCCCATCCCCGCGATCGCACTGACAACGGTCAGCACGATCTGGTCCAGGACGAAGGTGAACACAGTGAAGAAGATCAGTGTGATGATCACGACGATGCTCGAGTTGATGACTTCGGGTCGCGTCGGCCAGACGACGCGCTTGAGCTCCGCGCGCACGTCGCGGAAGTACTTCGAGAGCCGCTGAAACACATTCGGCTTGCTCGCGGCCATTGCCTTCGTCGCCATGTGTATTCCGTCCTGCTCCTACTGAGAGGTCGACTGCGTATCTCCATTGCCGCGGTAGGGGCCGCGGCGCGCACTGTGCTGGCAGGCCAGGAGGGGCTCGAACCCCCAACATCCGGTTTTGGAGACCGGCGCTCTACCAATTGGAGCTACTGGCCTGCGTGTCCCGCCCATGTCGCCAACGCGAACCTAGCGGGTCTCCTTGTGAACCGTGTGACAGCGGCACCACTTGCAGTACTTCTTGTACTCTATCCGCTCGGGATTGTTCTGCTTGTTCTTGTTCGTGGTGTAGTTGCGGCGCTTGCACTCTGTGCAGGCCAGCGTGACGAGCGTTCTCATCGATCCTCCATTGAGCCGACCCCAAGCAAGGGCTCGGGCGCGGTAGGGTACTCTAGCACCCCGTTTTTCACACTGTCAAACCAGCTCACGGGCTTCGTGAGCGTCGAAGCGGGGCCCGGCGTGGTGAGCTCCGGACCCCGCGTCGGATGCGTTCTGTAAAGAGTGACTACTTGAGGATCTTGGTCACTCGGCCCGAGCCGACCGTGCGGCCACCCTCACGGATGGCGAAGCGAAGACCATCTTCCATGGCGATCGGGTTGATGAGCTCGCCACGGATCTCGACGTTGTCTCCGGGCATGACCATCTCAGTGCCCTCAGGGAGGTGGGCAACCCCGGTCACGTCAGTCGTGCGGAAGTAGAACTGCGGGCGGTATCCGTCGAAGAACGGCGTGTGACGGCCACCTTCGTCCTTGGTCAGGATGTAGACCTGACCCATGAAGTCGGTGTGTGGCGTGACGGAACCGGGCTTGCACAGAACCTGACCGCGCTCGATCTCAGTACGCGCGATGCCCCGAAGCAGCACTCCGATGTTGTCGCCCGCCTGCGCCTGATCCAGGAGCTTGCGGAACATCTCAACGCCGGTGACGACGGTCTTCTTGGTCTCGTGGATACCCACGATCTCTACCTCGTCGCTGACCTTGACCACACCGCGCTCGACACGACCGGTGGCAACGGTGCCGCGACCGGTGATCGTGAACACGTCCTCGATCGCCATGAGGAACGGCTTGTCGATGTCACGCTTGGGCTCCGGGATGTAACTGTCGATCGCGTCGAGGAGCTCGTCGACGGAGACCATTGCCTCTTCGTCGCCCTCGAGCGCCTTGAGTGCAGAGCCCTTGATGATCGGAGTGTCATCGCCCGGGAACTCGTACTCGGACAGCAACTCGCGGACTTCCATCTCAACGAGCTCGAGGAGCTCGGGGTCGTCCACCATGTCGACCTTGTTCAGGTACACGATGATGTAAGGGACGCCGACCTGGCGGGCAAGCAGGATGTGCTCACGCGTCTGGGGCATGGGACCGTCGGCAGCGGACACGACCAGGATGGCGCCGTCCATCTGCGCGGCACCGGTGATCATGTTCTTGACGTAGTCCGCGTGGCCCGGGCAGTCGACGTGCGCGTAGTGACGCTTCTCGGTCTCGTACTCGACGTGCGCGATAGCGATGGTGATGCCGCGCTCGCGCTCTTCCGGAGCCTTGTCGATCTGATCGAACGGCGTGAAGTCCGCCATGCCCTTCGAGGCCTGTCGCTTCGTGATCGCGGCCGTCAGCGTGGTCTTGCCATGGTCGACGTGACCGATCGTGCCGACGTTGACATGGGGCTTGGTGCGCTCGAACTTCTTCTTCGCCATGAGTCTCCTCCTTCAAAGGATCGCTCGCCGGAGCCGGCACGCTTCTGGCCTGGAGCGACCCTCGAGTCGAGTGCCGCCTGCTCCTGAATCACAACGTATTGAAACACAATAGTGATAATGCAGCGCCGCCCGTGGGCTTGGCGCGTGACACCCTGGTAGCGGTGACTGGATTCGAACCAGTGACTCCACGGGTATGAACCGTGTGCTCTTGCCGCTGAGCTACACCGCCGTTCCGCACGACCGCTCGCGCGGTCGGCAGGTGTGAGTCGTGGAGCCCACAACCGGACTTGAACCGGTGGCCTCTTCCTTACCAAGGAAGTGCTCTGCCGACTGAGCTATGTGGGCATGTGGTGGGGGCGCTTGGATTCGAACCAAGGTAGGCGTAGCCAACGGGTTTACAGCCCGTCCCCTTTAGCCACTCGGGCACACCCCCCACAAAAAAATAGACCCTCTGTGCGCTTTTCAAGTTGCATGCCGGTGGAAAGGCACACGAATACTACTCCACGCCCCTAAGGGTGTCAACGACGACAACGCCACCGGGCGTGCCTACCGCAACAGCACGACTACCTGCGGTTTCTACTACAGCTGAGTGAGCCTCGACGCCCTTGGCGGCCGTGGGACGCTACGCTACCGGCGGCCAGCCGCACCCCTCTAGCGTACCGAGAGTTCGTCGGCGAACCGCAGCCGACGGCTGAGCGCCTGAAGGAGTTGCCCTGCGATCTCGGGTGAGCTGTCGAGCATGGTCTTGAAGTCCCAGCTCGACAGCATGAGGCAGTCGGTCGGCTCGACAGCGCGGATCGTCGCCGACCTCGGTGAGTCGTCAAGAAGGGACATCTCGCCGAAGAAGTCGCCCACGTCGAGCGATCCGAGTCGCTGACCGTCGCGCTCGATCTCGACCTTCCCCGTCAAGATGATGTAGAACGCCTGGCCCGGGGCGCCCTGCGTGACGATGAGCTGTCCGGCGGCGTAGTGGGCAGGCTGCATGAGCTTGGCGATGCGTGACAACTGGTCCCGCGGGCACTCGGTGAACAAAGGTACGCGCGCGAGATACTCTGCATGCTCCAAGTATGCCTCCGGATCCTCGGTCGTGACGCTGCTCAGAAAGGCGATCGCGCCTGCCGATACTCGTATCGGTATTGGGAGCTCACGCCATGAGGTAGGAGGGTGCGCCGTCCAGCTCCCTCCGGGAGTGGCGTTGTCCGGCCTCGCGTACTCCTTCATCATCGCCGTGGGAGCACTCTCCCGCTGACGCGCAACCGACTGCGAGAGGAGGGGTCGTATGTCCGCGCACGGAACGCGCAAGAACAGGACGGTGCTGCGCTGGCTCATGGCGATCGCCTTCGGACTCGCCACCAACTTCACCCTGTCGGCACTCCATTTCCGACCGAAGTCGGCCACCATAGGGCTGTCCGTAGCGGTCGCAGTGATCGGGCTGTTCTCCACGGAGATAGCGACCGTCGCGCTCGTACTCGTCGCCTCGATCCCACTGCTCGCGGTCAATGCCCTCGCGGGGCTCATCTTCCTAGTAGTGGGTCTCTCGGCGGCACAGTACCTCGGCGGCGACGAAGTGCCCGTGCTGCTTGTCGTCGCTGCTGCCTTCGCGATGGCCGTACTCGGGCCGGTCTGGGCGGTGCCCGTGCTGGCCGGCTACGTCCTTGGCTCGTCGCGCGGCGCCCTCGCCGCGGCCGTCGCGTGTGCGGTACTCGAAGCCGCCGGTATCACCTTGGGGTTCGACTGGTTGCGCGTCGTCTTCGTCGGCGGAAGTACACACGGCCTGGTCGACATCTCCAAGGTGCCCGAGAACCTGTTCGCGTTCTCCTGGTTCGCCCCGGCATTCAAGGCTATCGGGGCTCACGGGGCCAGGGACCTCTGGACTGGCATCAACGGGATACGCGGTACCGGAGCCTTGCTCCTGCAACCTGTGGCGTGGGCTCTTGCTGCGGCGGTCGCGGGCAAGCTTCGCCGTCCATCGGGAGACCCCAGACAGCTTCCTATGTCCCTCGTTGCATCGGTCGCGGGAGTGTCGATCGCGGCGCTGACCAGTTTCGCGGTCCTAACGTCCCTCCGTCTTGAGCGGCCCTCCGGCATGCTTGTTCTCCAGGCCGCCGTCTCCGTGCTCATCGCCGCACTGGGAGCCGTCGTGTGGGACCGGGCGTTCAAGATCACCCGACGTGACGTGTCTCAAGGGGCAGCCGCTCAGGCGGAAACCCGTGGCGTGAGCGCTGAGGATGCGGACGTCGACGAGCTCCTACGTCTCATCGCCACCGCGGAGGACAAGATCGCGAATCAACACACGACCCAAGGCGTCGTCATGATCACTGACATGAAGTCGTTCAGTCGGATGACCGAGGAAGAGGGCAGCTTCGTGACGGCGAAAGCGGTGCAGCGCCATCGCGATCTGCTGCTGCCGGTCATCGAGTCCCACGGAGGCAGAGGCAAGTCGACGGGCGGCGACGGCTTAGTGGCCTCATTCGATTCCGCCGAGGAGGCCGTCTGCGCTGCGCGAGAGATGCAACAGACCCTCGAACGCCACAACGCTGCCCATATCAACGAGCGCGAGATCCTGATACGGGTGGGCGTCGCTGAGGGCGAGGTCGTGCTTGACAAGAGCGGCAGGCCATTCATCGGTGCAGCACTCAATGTGGCGGCGCGCGTGATGAGCCTGGGTGACGGCGGACAGGTGCTCGTGACCCGCGACATCGCCTCCAAGACGAAGGCGCCGGATGTCGTCATGGTCTCGCACGGCGAGTTCGAACTGAAGAACATAGTCCAACCTGTGGAGGTGCTCGAAGTGCTCTGGCGCGAGGGTCAGTCCCCTTGCGACCCGCGCACCTTCTCGGCGACGAAGCCGGAGGCGAGCACCGACGCGCGTCTGGCAAACAGCGATCAATGAACAGGCCCGACGTCTGCCGGGCCTGAAGATTCCTTGGAGCTGGCGACAGGAATCGAACCTGCAACCTGCTGATTACAAATCAGCTGCTCTACCGCTTGAGCTACGCCAGCAGGCGCGCTCCATTCTACGCAGAGCGCCTGCGGTGTGTCAGTGGGCATCTAGCGTGGGCGACCCCGGCATCGGCGGTGGACGGCTCTCTCTCCGGGGCGCGCACATAGAATTTCGGGCGGCCAGAGAATGTGTCGCGCGCGGGGAATGAGTCCGATCAGCAGAAGCGTGCCCGGCTGATCTGCGCTTCGGTCTTGCGCTTCACACGCTGCAGGGCGTTGTCGACCGACTTCGCGTGTCGGCCGAGCCGCTCGGCGATCTCCTGGTAGGAGCTCCCGTCCATATAGAGCTTCAGCACCTTGGACTCGAACGAAGAGAGCGACTCGACCAGTCCGTGGCGAATGAACTCGGTCTCCCACGCTGATATCACGATCTCGGCCGGGTCGCAGATTTCCTTTGCGGCGAGGATGTCGGAGAGCAGCCGTTCGCCGTCCTCGTCCACGGATGTCGACCGGTTGAGCGACACGTAGCCGTTCAACGGCGTGTGCTTGTGGCGGGTGGCCGTCTTGACAGCAGTGATCATCTGCCGGGTAACGCACAGCTCGGCGAAGGAGCGGAAGCTCGCCTGTCGGGTCGGATCGTAGTCGCGGATCGCCTTGAAGAGCCCGATCAGACCCTCTTGGATGATGTCCTCGCGATCCGCTCCCACGAGATAGTACGAGCGCGCTTTACACCGCACGAGGCTCCGGTACTTGCGCACGAGCTCTCCGCTCGCGCGCTGGTCACCCTGCTGCGCCGCAAGGACTAACGCGAGTTCCGTGCCGCGCAAGCTTCCAGGGGAAGTTGCGGCACCACTGTGTGCGTACAAACTGAAACCCCTCCCATAGGAACCCCCCAGAAGCGCCCAGGGGGAGGGCATCGCCACCGGCATGACGAAGGGACGGCTTCGACGATATTCGTATCCCCTGTCAGTGTCAACCAATCGTTACCTGAAAATGCACATCACATGACCATTGCATTAACTTACGTGAAAATCGGCACGTGGGTATGCGCTTTGACTTATGGTTCTCTGCCTCTCGCCCACTTGGAAAGAGCGGCTCTCACGGCAGGATCGATGCGAGAATCGAGCGTCTGACGTGTGCTGCCGGAGGGGTTGTGATCTCGCCAGACACCGGCTTCGGGCTCAAGATCTGATACGAACTCGGCCGCGGACATGCGAGACACACCCGGGCCCAGAACGGTCCACTGGGTCTGTGCGTCAGACGTGACCACCACGACCCCTTCCCCGCGCTCCCGGTGGCGGTGCACGAACGCCTCGATCACCGTATCTGCATCCACGCCGTGCGCCGAGAACATGACGACCGCTCCCGGCACGTGATGCGGGGCACCGTCGGAGTGAGGATTGCTCGCCCCGTCGAAGACCACGACCGCCCGGTACCCGCCTTGGGCGAAGGTCGCGACGTCTCGCACGAGCGCAGCTCGGGCGGACTCGAGGTCGCTGTCCGCAAGCCGCCGGTACCGCGGCGATGCGGCCAGCACGTTGTAGCCGTCAACGACGAGGGTTCGCATCTAGGGCTGCGTCCGAGTGCGTCGCACCCATTCGTAGATGAAGACCGCGGCCGTTTGTGCGACGTTGAGCGATGCCACGTGCCCGACAACGGGCAATGACGCGGTGAAGTCGCAGGCCTCGGCGACGAGTCGAGACACACCAGTCTCCTCGGACCCAAGGACAATGAGGAGCTTGCCCTCCAGGGATTGGTCCCAGATCGCGGACTCGGCGTGCTCGGAGGCGCCAACGACCCAGTACCCGGACTTCTTGCAGATCTCGATCGCGCGGACAAGGTTCGGCTCTTGCGCGACCGGGAGCCACGCAAGGGCGCCCGCCGACGTCTTGTAGGCACCCGCGCCTATCGGCGCCGAGCGGCGCTTCGCGGTGATGAGACCGTCCGCGCCAGCGACCTCCGCCGATCTTGCGATCGCGCCCAGGTTGCCCGCATCCGTGATGTGGTCGAGGGCAACCAGGAGACTGCTTGTCTTGTCCCGAGCTGAGGCAACGATCGACTCGAGCCGTGTGAACGCAAACGGGGCGGAGGAGGCCATCAACCCTTGGTGTGCGCCGCGCTCGCTGTGCTCGTCGAGCCAGCGACGCGAGACGCTCTCGACACCCACGCCCGCTTGACTGGAGAGCTGGGCGACCTCGGGGGCCACATCTTCAAGGCGAGTGCCGCGAGCGATGTAGATCTGCTCGATGGGCATTCCCGAGCGCAGGGCTTCGAGGACGGCGTGGCGTCCCTCGATGAGGACTCCCACCGACGTCAGCCTTCCGGCGAGTACTCGACCCGCGCCCCCTGGGGCGTGTCCTCGATGGTCACGCCAAGCGCGAGAAGGCCCGAGCGTACGGCGTCGGCGGCTGCCCACTCCTTCTCGGCGCGCGCCGCTGCACGCGCGGCCAACAGGATCTCGACGGCCTCGGCCGGATTCGATCCCGAATAGCCGGCGAGGTCGGCAGCAAGCTGGGTGACCTCCGGCGGGTATCCGGCCTGCTCCGCTTCCTCGATCGCCATGCCAAGCAGGCCGAGCAACTCGACGACCATCGATTCCGCCTCTCCCAGAGCTGCGAGATCGTCGGCCGAGACGTTGGCTTGGTGCTCGGCCAGGAATGCGTTGGCCACCTTCGCGAGTTCAAAGACGGCCCCGAGCGCCCCCGCGGTGTTGAAATCGTCGTCCATCTCCTGCTCGAACTTGGCACGAGCAGCCTGAGTGGAATCCAGCAGGCCCTCTCGAGCTTCGGCGGAGGCTCCAGCCCCGAACGTCGAAGCACTCCTCGCCCACCGTACGTTCTTGACCATGTTCGTCAGTCTGTCGTACGCCACGCGCGCCTCATCAAGGCGCTCGGTCGAGAACTCGAGTGGACTGCGGTAGTGCGTCTGCAGCATGAGCAGTCTGATCACGGCCGCGTCGTACTCGGCGAGCACGTCCTTGAGGAGCATGAAGTTGCCCAGGGACTTGCTCATCTTCTCGGCATTCACCTGGAGCAGGCCGCCATGCAGCCAGTAGCGAACGAACGGCACGCCGAAGGCCGCCTCTGACTGAGCACGCTCGTTCTCGTGGTGCGGGAAGATGAGGTCGCTCGCCCCACCGTGGATGTCGAACGTGAGGCCGAGTTCCTGGTGCGACATGACGGAGCACTCGAGATGCCATCCGGGCCGGCCTTCGCCCCACGGGCTCGGCCAATGCGGCTCGCCAGGCTTGGCGGCCTTCCACAACGCGAAGTCCAGTGGGTCGCGCTTGCGCTCATCGACGTCGACCCGCGCTCCGACCATCAGGTCGTCGATGTCACGGCCCGACAACCTGCCGTAGCCAGGAAAACTCCTGACCGAGAAGTACACGTCGCCGTCGACCTCGTACGCGTACCCGCCTTTGATGAGCAACTCCGTCATCTCGATCATCTGCGGGATCATCTCGGTGGCCTTCGGGCACACGGTCGGCGGCTCGATGCCTAGCGCGTCCATCGCTTCGAGGAAGGCCTCGGTGTAGTCGCGTGCGACTTCGGCAGCCGAGCGACCCTCCTCGGCAGCGCGATTGATGATCTTGTCGTCCACGTCAGTGATGTTCTGTACGAAGACCACGTCGAAGCCCCGATAGACGAGGTAGCGCCTGATGACGTCGAATGAGAGGAACGTCCGCGCGTTGCCGATATGGATGTGGTTGTAGACGGTCGGTCCGCACGTGTAGATCGTCACGCGCCCGGGATCGCGCGTGACGAACTCCTCCTTGTGCCGACTGAGCGTGTTATGGACTCGCATGATCTCCCTCTTGACCGAAGGCAGCCGCCGGTTCGGGCTCCTCCGAAGTCGCGAACACGTCCTCTCCGAGTTCCTCACCCTTGCCTTCGTCGGCTGAAAGCCGCTTCTCCAAGCGCTCGAGGCGGCGGGTCAGGCAACGGAACATCTCTACGACGGGGTCGGGAAGGTCCTCGTGGTGCAGATCGATGACGTCGACGCGCTCCCCCGCTCTCACGACCACGCGCGCAGGGATGCCGACGGCGGTCGAGTTGGGCGGCACATCATCGATCACGACGGCACCGCCGCCTACGCGCGACCCGCGCCCGATCGTGATGTCGCCGAGCACGGCTGCGCCGACGCCGATCACGACCAGGTCCTCCAGCGTCGGGTGCCTCTTGCCGGTCTCCTTCCCGGTGCCACCGAGCGTCACGCCCTGGTACAGGGTCACGTCATTGCCGATGATCGACGTTTCCCCGATCACGACGCCCATACCGTGGTCGATGAAGAACCGTTCGCCGATGGCAGCACCGGGGTGGATCTCGATGCCCGTGAAGAACCGCGTGGCTTGAGACAGCCAGCGGGCGATGCCACGACGTCCGTGGATCCAGAGCCAGTGATCCACGCGGTGCCACCAGATGGCGTGGACCCCCGGGTAGTTGAGCAGCACGCTCGCCGTCGAGGTGGCTGCCGGATCGCGCTCCTTGACGGCGCGTATGTCATCTCGGATTCGCTGGAACATCACTTGTTCTCTGGTCGATGTCTTGGACGAGTGTCGGGGCCATGAGACGCGCTAACTATCCCTTCAGCCTCCAAACCGTGTCAACGCGAGTCGAGCGCGTTCAGCAGCGCATTCCTCGCCGAGGAAGGCGATGAGCGAGCCAATAAGCAGACCGCTGGCGCGGCCGTGAGTCCGGCTCAGGGAGCCGCCTCCCCTGTCTTGCGAGGTCATTCGTGCTCCAGCAGCGCTACTGCATACGCAGCGACACCTTCTTGACGGCCGGTGAAGCCCAGCCCCTCGGTAGTGGTCGCTTTGAGGCCGATCGATTCAACAGGCACGCCCAGCGCAACAGCAAGGCGCTCACGCATCTCCGGACGGAACGGCGAGAGCCGGGGCCGCTCGAGCGCCACGACGATATCGGCATCGACGAGGTGCCATCCCCCGCCACGCATCAGCTCGCCCACGTGTTCGAGGAGAGCGACCGACGGTACGCCCGCATACTGCGGGTCAGTGTCAGGGAAATGCGCGCCGATGTCGTCGGCCCGCATCGCACCAAGAACGGCGTCCATCAGCGCGTGGGTAACGACGTCGGCGTCGGAGTGACCCTCGAGCCCGCGCTCGTGCGGCACCTCGACTCCACCGAGTACGAGAGGACGACCGGCCACGAACGCGTGCACGTCGTAGCCCAATCCGATGCGCATCACGTCGCTCACGCTCCCTGGTCGCGCGTCGCGAGGATCGCTTCTGCGATCAGCAGGTCCTCGGCGTGCGTGACCTTGATGTTGTCGCGTGACCCCGGGAAGGCGATCACACGACCTGCGAGCCTCTCGACGAGCGAGGCGTCGTCGGTTCCGACAAATCCGTCCGCTTCGGCCCGCTCGTACGCCCGCCGAAGAGCCGCGGCGCGGAAGATCTGCGGGGTCTGAATCGACCAGAACAGGGTTCGATCGGGTGTCGCGATGACGATGCCGCGGTCGACGTGCTTGAGCGTGTCGACGCAAGGGTGTCCCACGACGAGGCCCTGTGCGTCTTCGTCCGCCAAGAGCGCATCTACAGCGGCCGAGGCGAGTTCGCCGGTCACGAGCGGCCTGGCCCCGTCGTGCACGGCGATAAGATCGCAAGCAGCCGGAAGGGCGGCGAGTCCTGCGCCAACCGAATCCTGGCGTCGCTCGCCACCGCTCACTACCTGGAGCGAGACCCCCGCCGGGACAAGGGATTCGATGTGACCGGCAACCTCACCGAGTCGATCCGGGTCCGCAACGACGACCACCGCCGCAAGCGACGGAAGTCCGAGGAATGCGTCCAGCGCCCAGGCGATGACCGACCGCCCGTGTAGTGGCGCAAGCTGTTTGCCGCCTACCCGGCCGAACCGGCTGCCAGTTCCGCCTGCGGCGAGAATGACGCCGAGCTTCGGCACGGAGGAGCTGCTGCTCACGACTCGACCTCCGCAGGCTGGTTCTTCAGTCGCGCGAAGATCATGCGCCCGGCGGACGTCTGCAGCACGGACGTGACCTCGGTGTCGATCTCGTCTCCGATGAACGCACGCCCTTGCTGGACCACCACCATCGTCCCGTCCTCGAGATAGCCGACCCCTTGGTCGGCCTCTTTGCCCTCACGGGCGATCCGCACCCTGAGGGCTTCGCCGGGCAAGAAGGCGGGGCGCAGTCCCGCGGCCAGTTCGTTGACATTCAGCACCTCGACGCCTTGGACGCGGGCCACCTTGGTGAGGTTGTAGTCCACTGTCACGAGTATCGCGTCGAGCTGAGACGCCAGGCGTACCAGTTTCGTGTCGACTGCTGCGATGTCCGGGTAGTCGGTCTCGAAGACCTCCGCGTTCAGACCCTCGGCCGGAAGCGTTTCGAGAAGGTCGAGACCTCGCCGTCCACGGGCACGCTTCGTGTCGTCGGCGGAATCCGCGAGGGTCTGGAGCTCGGCGAGGACGAATCGCGGCACCCGGAGCGACCCCCGGATGAACCCGAGACGCCCGATCTCGACGAAGCGAGCGTCGATGATCGCACTGGTGTCGAGAACGAGGGGCTTGAGTGAGCGTCCTTCAGTGGCGCCTGTCGAGCCGCCCCCGTCGAGCCGCGGGAAGAGCCGGGCGAAGTCACGGCGCTTCACCAGGGCAATGCGAGCGCCTGCGTAGGCGAGCACGACGAACAGCAGTACGGAGGATGCGATCGCGATCCAGGACGGCCGCAGCAGACGCAGCGGCACGGAGACCAGCAGCGCCACAACGAGACCGACGACAAGCCCGGCCGTGCCAAGCAGCAGGTCAGTGGGCGCGACGTCGCGAACGCGGTCCTCGACCTTCAACCACAGACGCGAGAGTTCGCGACCGGCGATGCCACCTATGACGTAACCGATGGACGAGCCAAGAATGACGAAGATGAAGATGACGAGATCTTGGGAATAGCCCGTCTCCGAAGGCCAGTCAACGACATCTGACGCCGCAAACCCGACGATCGCACCCGCGACAACGAATATGAAGCGGGTTACGTAGCCGATCATGGACTGGGGCCAGCGCGGCACGCCTATGCCCCTACACCCACCCCCTTCCGCTTCCTCGCGGTCAGGCCACCTATGCTCGCGATTCTAGCACTCGTGAGCCCGATTCTCGCTGCTCGGGCGCCCGTGGACCCGCTAGACCGACGCGTGCGAGCGTATGCGTGCCAGCCCGTTCAGAATCGAACGCGCGCGGCGGGCGCCCACACCGTCGACATCGTCGAGATCGTCAACGCTGGCGGCCAAGATGGCCGGCAGCGACCCGAAACGGTCGACGATGCGATGAACGACCGTCGAAGGAAGCATCGGAATGCGGGCCAAGGCACGATAGCCGCGCGACCGAATGTGGTCCTCGGGCCCGAGCGTGGTCGCAGAAACGCCCAGCAACGGCGCAATCGCATCCGGCTCGAAGAGTCGATCCGTTGGCACGTCGGCCAACTTGGCTCGCACCACCGCCACCTTGCGCAGACTCGGATCGGCCACGTAGTCCCGAAGGAGCAGGACGTAGTCGTCATCGACAGAGGCCGTGAGCTCCTCCGCCTGCATACGTATGAGTCGCCCTTCCGTGCCCAGCAGGACGATGTAGCGATAGACCTCTCGCGACACCCGCTGCACGAGTTCGAAGCGACCGACAGCTTCGGTGACGTCACGCATGGTGACGAGATCCTCGTACTCCAGAGATGTCAGCCGCGAGAGGACGGCGTCCAGTCGGTAGCGATAGCGCTCCAGGGTCTGCAGGGCCTGATTGGCCTTCGCAAGGTCCACTTCAATGTCATCGAGCGTGACCCGACGGCCAGCGAGGTACAGGCTCACGACCTCTCGCCTCTGCGATATCGAAATGACGAGCGCACGTGTCTGCCGACTCACGCGTTCGGCGGTACGATGCCGCATCCCTGTCTCCGATGTGGGGAGCGAGGGATCGGGAACCAGGTGGACGTTGGCCCTCAAGATCCGGTCGGACTCACCGTCGAGGATGATGGCGCCGTCCATCTTGGCAAGTTCGAACAGGCGCTGGGGCGTGAAGGGGATGTCGATTGCGAACCCGCCGTTGCTGATCGTCTCGACCTTCGCGACGTCGCCGATGACGATGAGGGCCCCGGTCCGACCCGCGATGATCGCCTTGAGCGCCTCGCGCAGGCGCGTGCCGGGCGCCACCTTCCTGAGCTCGGACTTCAGAAGCTCATCGGTCTGCGCATCCATGCTGTCGCGCTCCCTGTGTCCGCGGTGTCCAAGCTCCTCGAGTAGGCTGTTTCTGCTCCCAACGGGATTGTCCCATATGCGGGCCAAAGGCGAGACGCGGCGCGCCGGCATCATGTGCGTCGGCCCGAGCGCCGTTGAGCCTCGCACACCGGCGACACTCGGATCCCGGACCTTCGCGAGAGCTAGGTCCGCGAGAGTCGCAGATCCCCCAGGGCTTCGGCAAGGGTGTCGACGCCGCGCAGTCCCCCGCCGCTGGGGCCCTGTGTGCGCGCCGATCCCAGCACCTTGGTGCGCCCCATGCGGGCGCACTCTTTCAGCCGCGCCTCCACGTGAGCGACCGGCCGCACGCTCCCGGTCAACGCGAGCTCGCCGAATGCGGCTACATTCTCGGCAACCGGCACGTCGAGCAGCGCCGAGGCAAGCGCAAGAGCGAGGGGAAGGTCGGCTGCAGGCTCGGTGACCCTCAGGCCGCCGGCCACGTTCACGTAGACGTCCTGTCCGCCGAAGGAAAGCCCGGCACGCCTCTCGAGAATGGCCAAGACCTGCAGCAGCCTGCCCGTGTCCACGCCGTTCGCGAGACGCCGGGGAGCCGGAAGGTAGCTCGGGGTGACGAGCGCTTGGATCTCGACGAGCAGTGGGCGTGATCCCTCGACCGTGGCCAGAACGACGGAACCCGCCACCGACGCAGCGTGATCGGCCAGCAGTGCTGCGGAGGGGGCATCGACCGGACAGAGCCCACGTTCGAGCATCTCGAAGATGCCGACCTCGCTCGTTGAGCCGAACCGGTTCTTGACCGCGCGAACGACCCGGAACGCGTGATCCTGGTCACCTTCGAAGTACAGAACCGCGTCGACCATGTGCTCGAGCACCCGGGGTCCCGCGATCGAGCCTTCCTTCGTCACATGCCCGATGATCAGTGTCGCGACCCCCCTGTCCTTGGCGATCCTCATGAGCCGCGCCGTACAGGCCCTCACCTGGCCAACGCTACCCGCCGCACCGCTGAGCTCGGCGTCCGTCGCGGTCTGTATCGAGTCGACAACGAGGAGGTCTGGCTGGGTCTCGGATACGACGTTCTCGACCGCATCGATGTCCACCTCGGGCAGGAGGAACAGCGATTCCGCTGACGCGCCGATGCGTCGGGCCCGTAGAGCGATCTGTTGAGGCGACTCCTCGCCGGATACGTAGAGGACCCGCAGGCCGCGGGCCGCAAGCGCCTCGGCGACCTGAAGGAGCAGCGTGGACTTGCCGATGCCGGGCTCGCCGCCCAACAGAACGAGGCTGCCCTTCACGAGGCCGCCTCCAAGAACGCGGTCAAATTCGGCGATACCGGTGCTGAGACGCTCGGCATCCTTCTCGGAGGCGAGCTGGGCGAGTGTGACCGGAGATGCAGAACGACCGGCGGCCCTTTCGGGCACGTCCGGCCGTTCGAACTCTTCTACGAGCGATCCGTACTCGCCGCACTCGCTACAGCGACCCAACCACCGTGGCGCTGTCGCGCCGCACTGCTGGCAGCGCCATACGGTGCGAGGCCTGGGCGCCACTCCCGGCTACTCGCCTGCGGCGCCGCCGGAAGCGCGCCCGCCAGAGCGACCGCCTGCGCGACGCGTGCTGCGCGCAGGCACCGTCGGCTTTGCCGCTGCTTCCTTGGTCGGGCGTCGTCGGCACTGCGAAGGGACCCTCGCCCTTCCTGAAGGTGATCGCGTCGTCCTCGACGTGTACCTCGACCACGTCTCCGGACTTCCACTGGCCGGCGAGGATCTGCTCGGACAGCGGGTCCTCGACGTTGCGCTGGATGGCGCGGCGCAGTGGCCGTGCGCCCAGTGCGGGATCGAATCCGGCCTTCGCAAGGAACGAGCGGGCGCCTTCGGTCAAGGTGATGCCGATGGCCTGCGCGGTGAGCTGGACGCGAAGACGGTCCATCATCAGGTCGACGATCTGCTCGATCTCCTCGGACGAAAGGTCGTGGAACACGATGACCTCGTCTACACGGTTCAGGAACTCCGGCCGGAAGAGCTTCTTGAGCTCGCCGGTGACACGGTCCTTGAGGTCGTCGTAGGCCAGACCCTCACCGGTCGAGAGGGTGAACCCAAGCGTCTTCTTCTTGGCGATGTCACGCGCTCCGAGATTGCTCGTCATGATGACGATGGCGTTCTTGAAGTCGACCTTGCGGCCTTGCGCGTCGGTGAGCCGGCCCTCTTCGAGTATCTGCAACAGGACGTTGAAGACATCGGGGTGGGCTTTCTCGATCTCGTCAAAGAGGATCACCGAGTAAGGCTTGCGGCGCACGAGCTCGGTCAGCTGACCGCCCTCGTCGAAGCCGACGTAGCCGGGAGGCGAGCCGATCAGACGCGAGACGGTGTGCTTCTCCATGTACTCGGACATGTCGAGCGAGATGAGCGCGTCCTCGCTGCCGAAGAGGAACGCGGCAAGCGCCTTCGAGAGCTCGGTCTTGCCCACGCCGGATGGCCCGAGGAAGATGAACGACCCGGCCGGGCGGCGCGGATCCTTGAGGCCGGCGCGCGCGCGGCGGATCGCCTTGGAGACGGCGATCACCGCTTCGTCTTGACCCACGATCCGCTCGTGAACTGAGGCCTCCATCCGCAGGAGCTTGGCGGTCTCCTCTTCGGTGAGAGCGGTGACGGGAACGCCGGTCCACATGGAGGTGACCTCGGCGATCTCCTTCTCGGTCACTTCGACCAGCCGCCGGTTGTCGGGCTTGAGCCACTCTTCTTCGATCACGCGCTTCTCGGCAAGGATCTGCTTCTCCTTGTCGCGCAACGCGGCGGCCTTCTCAAACTCCTGGGCTTCGATCGCCGCTTCCTTCTCGGCGCGCACACGCTTCAGACGCTCCTCGACCTCTCGGACGTCGGGCGGCGCCGTCATCATCTTGATGCGCATCTTCGAGCCGGCCTCGTCGATGAGGTCGATGGCCTTGTCGGGGAGGAACCGGTCCGAGATGTAGCGGTCGGCGAGCGTCGCGGCGGCCTCGATGGCGCCGTCGGTGATCGAGACCCGGTGGTGCGCCTCGTAGCGGTCGCGAAGACCGCGAAGGATCTGGACGGTCTCTTCGACGCTGGGCTCACCGACCATGATGGGCTGGAACCTGCGCTCGAGCGCCGGGTCCTTCTCCACGTACTTGCGGTACTCATCGAGCGTCGTCGCGCCGATGGTCTGCAACTCTCCACGCGAGAGCGCCGGCTTGATGATGCTCGCGGCATCGATCGCGCCCTCAGCAGCACCCGCGCCCACGAGCGTATGCATCTCGTCCACGAACAGGATGATGTCGCCGCGGTCGAAGATCTCCTTCATGACCTTCTTCAACCGGTCCTCGAACTCGCCGCGATACTTGCTGCCCGCGACGAGTGCCGCAAGATCCAGCGTATAGAGCTGCTTGTCCTTGATGGTCTCCGGGACTTCGTCGGCAGCGATGCGCTGAGCAAGTCCTTCGGCGACGGCCGTCTTGCCGACACCCGGCTCGCCGATGAGCACGGGGTTGTTCTTCGTCCGGCGCGACAGGATCTGCATCACGCGCTCGATCTCGGTGAGGCGTCCGATGACGGGGTCGAGTTTGCCGTCCTTGGCCTGCCGCGTCAGGTTGCGGCCGAATTCGTCGAGCATCGACCCGCCGCCGCGGCGCTCCTCGCCGCCCTCGGTGGGTTTGCCATAGTGGCCGGACAGGAGCTGGATGACCGCCGAGCGGACCTTCTCGAGATCGGCGCCGAGGTTGAGCAGCACTTGCGCGGCGACACCCTCGCCCTCACGAATCAGACCGAGCAGGATGTGCTCCGTGCCGATGTAGTTATGGCCGAGCTGCAGTGCCTCGCGCAGCGAGAGCTCAAGCACCTTCTTGGCGCGCGGGGTGAAGGGGATGTGACCGGTGGGCACGAACGTGCCGCGGCCAATCAGTTCCTCGACCTGGGCGTGCACGTCCTCGAGAGAGATGTTGAGGCTCTCCAGCGCCTTTGCCGCGATGCCGTCCTGCTCCCTGATGAGGCCGAGGAGCAGATGCTCCGTGCCGATGTAGTTCTGATTGAGCATGCGCGCTTCCTCCTGGGCGTAGACGATCACCCGGCGCGCCTTCTCCGTGAAGCGTTCGAACACTAGGGTTTCCCTCCTGATGACACGCGACCCGACATGGGTCGCAGATACGAGTCCAGTATACCCGCCTCGACGACACCGGACGGGTACCCGGATGGGGAGCAAGCGGGGTGCCAGTAAGATATGAGTCTTATCGACTCAGATTCCGCGTGGGATTAGCGTCTCCGGAGGCGTTGGCAGGAGGGCGGGCATGACGCGTCCGGCTCAGCTCTCGGGCCGCATGTGCGGGAACAGCAGCACGTCGCGTATCGATGCCGAGTCTGTGAGGAGCATGACGAGTCGGTCGATGCCGATCCCGAGCCCTCCAGCGGGAGGCATCGCATACTCCAGGGCCCGCAGGTAGTCCTCGTCGTATCCCATTGCTTCCTCGTCCCCGCCGGCCTTTGCCGCTGCTTGGGCGGCGAACCTCTCTCGCTGGTCGACGGGGTCGATGAGCTCGGAGAAGGCGTTCGCGATCTCGCGGCCTGCGATGAGCAGCTCGAAACGCTCCGTCAGGTCCGGCTCGCCCGGCTTCTTTCGCGCCAGGGGCGAGGTCTCGAGCGGATACTCGGTGACGAACGTCGGTTGGACGAGATCCGCCTCGATGAGCTTCTCGAACAGCTCGTTGATGAGCTTGCCCCGCCCCCACCCAGGCTCGACCGGGATCTCGTGCCGCCCGCACAGCGCACGCAGTTCTTCAAGAGACCGTGCGAAAGAGACGTCCTCGCCTGCGGCTTCGCTCGTCAGCTCGATCATGGTCGCTACACGCCACGGGGGCGCGAGATCGATCTCGGCGCCCTGGTAGATGATGCAGGAACGTCCGAGAACCTCCTCGCAGACGCTCGTGATGAGCGACTGCGTCAGCTCCATCATCCCTGCCATGTCGGTGAAGGCCTGGTAGGCCTCGAGCATCGTGAATTCCGGGTTGTGCTTGATCGAGATGCCCTCGTTGCGGAACGAGCGGTTGATCTCGTATACGCGCTCGAAGCCCCCTACGAGAAGGCGCTTCAGGTACAACTCGGGCGCGATACGCAGGTAAAGCTCCATGTCGAGCGCGTTGTGGTGCGTCACGAAGGGCTTGGCAGCGGCTCCCCCGGGAATCGGATGCAGCATTGGAGTCTCGACTTCGAGAAAGCCGCGCGATTCCATGAAACGCCGAATCGCCGAGATGATCTTGAAGCGCGCGAGGAACACGTCCCGCACGTCAGGGTTGACGATGAGGTCCACGTATCGCTGCCGGTAGCGGGTCTCAGTGTCCGTCAAACCGTGGAACTTCTCCGGGAGTGGGCGGAGCGACTTGGACAACAACTCAACGGAGGTCGGCGAGACGGAAAGCTCCCCGCGTCGAGTGCGAACGACCTCGCCCGTGGCACCGACCCAGTCACCGAGGTCGAGACCCGTAACGGCTTCGAACGCCTCTTCGCCGAGCACGTTCTGGCGACAGAAGAGCTGCAGGTCGCCGGAGGAATCCCGGATGACGAGAAATGCGAGTCCTCCTTGGTCGCGCTTGGCGACGAGACGCCCGGCAACGGAGACGACCACGCCGCTCTCCTCACCCGACTCAAGGGAGGCGAACTGCTCTGCGAGCTGGGACGCTGGGTGGGTGACGGTGAAGGAATCGCGGTACGGCTCGACGCCAGATGCCCTCAGGGCCTCGACCTTCGCACGGCGGGCAACGAAGGGATCGTCAGCCGACTCGGGAGCACGCGATGCGCTCTCATCGTCAGCCATCAGCTAGCGGGAGCTTATCGAGACGACTTCGTAGCTCAGCTCGCGGCCGGACGGGGTCGTCACCGTGACAAGCTCGCCCTTCTTCTTCCCGACAACCGCCTGGCCCACAGGGGATTCGTTCGAGATGCGGTCGTTGCCCGGGTCAGCTTCAGCCGAGCCGACGATCTGGTAGGCGAACACGGTTCCGCTGGCGGTGTCGCGAAGCTGGATCTTCGAACCGAGGGTGACTTTGTCGCTCTTCTTCGGCTTGTTGATGATCGTAGCGTGCGCCAGTATCACGTTGATCTCTGCGATTCGGCTCTCGACCCACGCCTGTTCGTTCTTGGCATCGTCGTACTCGGAGTTCTCGGAGATGTCCCCGAATTCCTTGGCCTCCTTGATGCGCTCACCGACTTCGCGACGGCGTACCGTCTCGAGATGCTGGAGTTCCTCCTCGAGTCTCGCCTGCCCTTCCGGCGTAAGCGCGATCTCCTTGTGCATGCAGCGACCCCCGTGTTCTAAGACGCACGCCACCGCGCGCTCTCGTCTCAATTGGACGGGCTGCCCGACGTAGATGGGCAGCCCGAGAATGTCGCGGAAAGTATACTCGAATTCCCCCGGAGCACAAGCGGCCGGGCAGAGATCTCTCAGGGCGTGGAACGCCCTGTCGCGGAGGTCCTACTCCTCTTTGGGCTCGTCGTCCCCAGACGTCGATGCCGGTTTCTCGGCCACGTCCGCCTGTGCCTTGACGACGGGTTCCTCTTCTTCGTCCTCGCCCTTGCCGTCGATGCCGTCACGGAGCGACTTCATCGTCTTGCCGAGGCTCTTGCCAAGCTGAGGAAGCCTCTTGGGCCCGAAGAGAACGAGCACGATGACCAGAATGATGACGAGTTCGCCGGTTCCCAAGCCTGGGATGCCTAGCAGAGCCATGATGCCTCACCTTTCCAGAATCACTTCACGAAGACCACGACCGGCCTGGTTGGCCGGATAGCATACCGCAGGAAGCGTACCACCATGCTCTACGCGCTGGCTACGGGCTCCGCGCGCGACAGGTAGTACAGCGTGTGGAGCAGTTCCCTCACGGGGTCGGTGTTGTGGAGCGTGACATCGTGTGGAACCTGCACGATCGTCGGAGCGTAGTTCAGGATCACGGTCACCCCGGCCCCACACAGCGCATCGGCCGCCGCCTGGGCGGCTTCAGGAGAGACCGCGATCACCCCGATCTGGATGCCCTGCACCCGAATCGTCTTGTCGAGCTCGGACATGTCCTGAACGATGAGGTCGCCGATACGCCGGCCGACCTTGCGCGGGTCGTTGTCGAAGATGGACGCGATACGGAACCCCCGTGCGCGAAGGCCATCGTACGCGGCGATCGCGGATCCGAGGTTCCCGGCCCCGATCAGGACGATCCGGTGCGTGTGATCGGAACCGAGGATGTGCTGGATGCGGTCGATCAGCACGGTGATGTCGTAGCCGACGCCACGCTTGCCGAAGGACCCGAAATGCGTCAGGTCTCGGCGGATCTGAGCGGGATTGACCTCCGTGAGCTCGCCCAAGCGAGCCGAAGAGACCGTGCTCAGGCCTTCTTGCCGAAGCTGCATGAGCGCGCCCAGGTAGGTCGGTAGACGCTCGATCACGCCTTCCGGGATTCGATGCGTGTTCGCGTCCGCCAAGGTTGGTTCCTTCATGCCGCACGACTGCGGTTATCGTAACAATAGTTACATTCCCCTACAACTCGGAACAAGGTCCCGGGCCAGAGAACGGTGAAGGCCTGGCACGCACTGGAAAAGCGACATTGGCAGGCCGACGCGGGGCCCGACCCCGCGACCTAGGTCGCCCGCGCACCCGGCGGCTACGGCTCGGGCCTACGAAGGCGCGAGATGACATCGGCGCGCGTGAGGATCCCGACCAGCCGGCCCTGCGATACCACGAGCAGTGCCCCTGGCACATCGGGGGCCAGACGTGGAAGCGCCGTGTCCAGAGGCGCATCCGCAGGGATGGTCAGAGCATCAAGATCCCGGTCAGCCACGTCGGCGACACGGGTCGTCGCCCAAGCCTCTCGAGGCAGGGTCTTTGCCTTCGCAAGCGATATGAGGCCAACGATCTGCCCGTCGAGCAGTACCGGGTAGCGACTGTGGCGGCCACCCAGGAAGTAGTCGTGGGCAAGTTGCTCGAGCGTGATCTCGCCTGGCGCGACCACGGGGGACGGCGACATCGCCGTGGACACGGTCGTCCCGTGAAGCTTCGTCTTTGCGAGCTCCTGGCGGTAGGAAGCGTCCGCAAGCATGGCGATGAACCACCCGATCAGCCCGAACCAGATGAAGCTCAGCGTGCCCCTGAAGACGCCGTAGACGGCAAGAGCGACCATCGAGTACCCGATGACCTGGCCCGATCGCGCAGCCCAATGTGTCGCTTTGAGTTGATCGCCTGTCAGGCCCCACAGGATCGACCGGAATACGCGGCCGCCATCGAGGGGGAAGCCGGGCAGAAGGTTGAACACACCAACGAAGAAGTTGATCTGCGCGAGGTACGCGAGCGGACCCCAGATCCACGAGGGAACGCCGGCCGAGCGCGTCAGGATCTCCGCCAGGTAGAAGACCACCGCCAGCACGATGCTCGCGAGCGGGCCGGCGATGGCCATGACGAACTCGCGACCGGGAGTCTTCGGCTCTTCGGCCATCTGGGCGACTCCACCGAAGATGAACAGGGTCACCCGCTCGATCTTGAGACCGCCCGTGCGGGCGACCAGAGAGTGGCTGAGTTCGTGGAACACGATCGAAGCGAAGAAGAGAATGGCGGTGATGATCCCGGCGATGATGTAGCCGGGGGTCCCCCATCCCGCGAACTCGGCCGGAAAGACGCCGAAGGCCAACGACGCCGCGACGAGCACGAAGATGATGAACCACGTCGGATTCAGCTCGATCGGTATGCCGAAGAAGGTGCCGATGCGCAGGGATGGCCAACCGAACATGGTGCTCCTTCAATGAGGGTCGCGCCCATGCCTTGCTCTCGGGCGCCCCGGCGGGTTCACTCGCTCGCTCTAGAACGCTGCTCCTGTCAGTGACGACGCGCAGACGCAGGCCCTCTCGGCCGGCAAGCGCGGGATCACCGTGTTGAGGAGGTTCCTCAACTTCTCATTGTTCTCAGCAGCAACGCGAACCACCTCTTCGTTGCTGACGGGCGCTACGTTCTCTGTACCCACGTCGTAGTCGGTGATGAGCGAGATGTTCATGTAGCAGATCTCGAGCTCGCGCGCGAGGAAGGCCTCCGGGTACTGGCACATGTTGATGACCTCCCAGCCGTGCGACGCGAACCAGCGGGATTCGGAACGGGTGGAGAAGCGTGGCCCCTGGATGACGACGACAGTCCCTGTCGAGTGGACAGGAATCCCAAGCTCCATCGCCGAGTCGATCGCGACCTGCCGCATCACGGGGCAATAGGGGTCGGCGGCGGACACATGTGTTGTGATGGGACCGTCGTAGAACGTGTCCTTGCGGCCCCACGTACGGTCCACGAACTGGTCGCAGATCACGAAGTCCCCCGGCTTCACGTGGGGTTGGAGAGAGCCGCACGCGTTCGGACCGATGATCCTGCTGACCCCAAGTTCCTTCATCGCCCAGACGTTCGCCCGGTAGTTGATCATGTGCGGAGGGTACTGATGGCTGGAACCGTGCCTGGGCATGAAAGCGACGGTCTTGCTGCCAATCGTGCCCGTCATGACAGGCGCCGACGGCGCGCCGAAGGGGGTGTTGATACGGTGCTCGTCGGGGTTCTCAAGAAGCTCATAGAAGCCGCTTCCGCCAAACACACCCACTTCAGCCGACGGTATGGTCATGATCACTCCTTGTGACGACGCGCCTTGACGTCTGGACCTCTAGATTCTAATGGATACCCGCTCGGCCACGTTCTGAGCGTGGGGCAGACCAGTCGAGCTCACGCCGTCATGCCAAGATGCTGCCCCTCCTCGACCACGGGCCGTGGGCGGTCGTCCTCAGCGGGCCGCGGGGCGTATAGCGGACGGCGGAAGAGGTTCGACGCGTCCGTCCACACCTCCTCGGCCCGACTGGCCCGAGAGAGGAGGGCGCTGAAACCAGAGACCTTGGCGTCAAGGTTGTCGGCGTGGTGCAACAGCAATGCCTCGAGCGTTGAGGGACGCTTGGGGGAGCCCCACTCGAGTTCGCCGTGATGCGAGAGAACGGCGTGCTCCAGTCGGATCAGGGCGTCGCTAGCCGAATCGATGCCTGCGCGCCGCGCAGCGTCCATGATGCGCCGCACTCCGAGCGTCAGGTGCCCGATGAGCCTTCCCTCGTCCGTGAATTCGATGGACGTCTCGCAGCGCAGCTCGTCCACCTTGCCGACGTCATGGAGCAGCGCCGCGGCTACGAGCAGGTCCCGATCCACCCCAGCGTACTCGTCGGCCAGACGCGTGCACAGCGACGCCACGGCGACCGTGTGCTCGAGCAATCCGCCCAGATAGGCGTGGTGATAGGACTGCGCTCCGGCGCACGTCTTGAAGCGCGCAAAGAAGACCTTGTCACCGAAGATCCGCCGCAGCAACCGGGAAAGCTCCGGATCCGATACGGATCCGACGAGCGCCCGCAGGGCGTCGAGCAGTTCAGTCTCGTCACGCTGTCCTCTCACGAGAAAGTCGTCCGGGTCCCAGCGCTCCTCGGGCCGCAACGACTCCACGGATATGCGCTTGAGCTGGCGGAAGCGGGTGACGGTGCCCGTCACGTGCACGACAGCGGACACCGGAACGGCTGCCACGGATGAGTCGGGACGAAACCAGACGCCCGGGACTTGGCCGGTGCGATCCGCGAGCTCGAGCGCAAGGAAGGCTTCCCCTGAGCGCGTGGCGTGCATCTCCTTGGCTCTGAGGACGAACGGAGCATCGACCTTTGAGCCCTCGGCGAGCTCTGCGACGTACTGTGACTTCACGAGGTGCCTCCCGTCGGCGAATCAATCTCCAATCCGACGGTAGCTCAGTGGTCTGACAGTCAGGGCACCGCGCGCAAGCGCACATGGGTGCCCGGCTCGACCCCCAAGCGCTCGAAGGCGCTCCCTGTGTTCTCGGCAAGCGTGAGCCATCCAGAGGAGTCGACGAGCGCGACGAGGTCACCCTCCGGTACGTCCGAGAAGGTCTGCCCGAACGGCACCGAAAGACGCACGTGGCCGATGCTCATCTCGAGCGCCTGTCCGGAGAGCTGGTAGGCCTCGACGTCTTCGGCGGTCACGGAGGTCCGAATCGAGCCGAAGCGGTCGGACTCGAGGACTTGGCCGACGAGGTAGTCTCCCTCGGGATGGGCGGGGCCGAAGGGAGCCGCCGACAATGCGGCCACGTCGACCCTCTCGCCGAGCTCAGACGGTGCGACGCCGCATGCCAGCGCAGCGGCGGCCGGCGCCAGCACGTCTCGCGCGTGGAAGGTCGCGAGCAGAGTGTTGCCGACCACTGGCTGAGGGTCCAGCGCCCAGGCTTCATCCACGCCTCCGGAACGCATGGCTGCCGGAATGAGAACGCCGTTGTCTGGGCCGACCAGTCGCGTGCCGTGCCGAGTTGTCAGACACAGGTCCCTTCGACCGTTCCCGACGCCCGGGTCTACGACGACAAGATGGATCGCGTCGGGAAGCTGAAACACCCCTGCAGCGGCGGTGACCGCAGCCTTCCAGATGTCGAAGGGCCGGATCTGGTGGGCCAGGTCGACGATGCGTGTCTCGGGGCAGCGGCTGTAGATGACGGCGTGGCAGACGCCCACCCACGTGTCCTCAAGGCCGAAGTCCGAGATGAACGCGATGATCGACTGCATCCGGAGCCCCCGCAATCCATGGTGCGAAGTCACGCGCCACGCCGGGGCGTTCGTTGCCCGCCGTGGCGTGCCAACCGCCGCTGGTGCACCTGATATGGTAGTCCATGGTCGGAGGGAGTAGGCGTGAGACGCGCCAGCAGAGGCTTGGCTGTGACGGTCTTGGTAGCGGCACTGGCACTCTCGGCGTGCTCGCGAACCAGGGTCGCGTACGTCGACGCAGGCGCACGCTACACCACCCAGCAGCTGCAGGCTCTCCTCAACCAGACGAGCGTCGGCTCCGCCGGCGACGAGCCAGCAAACAGAGCAACCGAGCTCCGTCACGACGCGCTCGTGCAGCTCAGGTCGCAGGGGAAGGCGCAGTCGCGGGCGGCTGACGTCATCACGAGGGCCTTCCCGGCGGCGACCGCGTCGGTTCCTATCTATGTCGAGCGCGCTGAGTTCGACGGTGCAGAGAGCTTGGTGCTCATTGAGGCGTGGAGGGACTCGCGCGGTCGGCTCTCCGCAAAGCGCCTCTGGGTCATCGATGCCGAAAGCGGGGAGATCCGCTACTCGGCTTCATCCGGCTCACGCCGATAGACCCACACGATCCAATTCGGTCCGTATCGCAAACGGATCCCACCCGGCTTCGGCCAGATCGGCCGCGATGGTGGCGCTCACGATCCGCTGTGCGTAACCCGGCGCGTGCCGTAAGGCCCGGCGCCTGATGGTCCCCCAGAAGTAGGCGGCGATACGTTGCCGCGTGGCGGTGTCAAGCGGAGACTCCGCAAGATCCGCGAATCGGCGCGCGACGGCGCTTTTCGCGGCGGTCACCACCTCCTGCGGCAGACCGCGCGACACAAGCGCCTCTCGGCCGAGAGCATGTACGAATGGCCACAACAGCCAGTCGTGATCCGTAGGCTTCATCGTCTCTGACTCCCTTCGAACGTATGTTCGATGGAAGTCTATGCGACGGCTCTGACACGCGATCAGACCGCGGGCCGAGGGACTCAGGTCAGGAGGTCAGCGAGCAGAAGCTTCACCGCGGCACTGGCCGCAACCTCCACCCAAGCCAGAGCGAACGCGATGAGTAGCGGCTGCCAAGCCTGGGCCAGCCGGTCGGCGCGACGCTCGAAGACGGGCAGCATGGTGACGATGATCAGGTTCACCGAGGTGAGGGTTGCCAGGACCGCGAGCACGACTGCAAGCGGGTACGCCGCACCGAGAATGCTCCCTCCGAACCAGAGCAGAACGAACGCGACCGGCACCGACGCGAGCCAAAGCACGAAGCTTCGCGTGGAGCCCAAAACCCGCTCACTCGAACTCGTCCGCCAGAGCTGGTCGTTGATCAGAGGCACCGCAAGCGCGCCCATGGCGTAGCCGGCAAGCAGCCCCGTGGCCAGACGCGCCGCGTTCGAGGTCTCACGGATCCCTGCGTACGACGTGATGCCGTCGACGGCCATAAGCAACACGAATCCTGCGAGCACTACCGAGACCCACCGAGGCGGGAACCCTGTCGGGCGCTTCTGGAGAAGGGCGACGAGTGCCAGGGAGGCGATGAAGCCCACGTAGATGCCCGTGTCCCGCACGCAGACGGGCACCTGCACTCCCCCGCCGAAGAACGAACGGTCCGCCAGTTGATGGCACAGGCCGAAGCCGAACAGACGTAGCAGATCCGCGTACACCCGCGCTCCTAGGGCGAAAACGGCAGGCCCCAAGGCCTGCCGTTAGAGGGTTCGGGCTGGTCGGGATGGCGGGATTTGAACCCACGACCTCTCGGTCCCGAACCGAGCGCTCTACCAAGCTGAGCCACATCCCGACGCCGCCGTATCATACACGCTCGTGACACCAGCGCAAAGGCGACGACCAGAGCATCGGCGAGAGCGGCGCCTGCCACACAATACGCCGCAACAGAAAGAAGCCCGGGTGCGAGAACCCGGGCTCCCGTGTGCGCTCTTGACGAGCCGCTACTTGCCCAAGGCAGACGGCGCCAACGCCGCGTGGCACACGTCGCAGAACGTCTTCTCGACGTGACAGGTGAAGCACACGTTGATCTCTTCGACCGTGGGCAGTTGCATGCCGAGAGGTTCCTCTTCCTCGGTTCCGGTCGCCTCCGAGCTTCCCTCCTCGGCCAACGCCTTGCCGGCTGCGGCCTCCTCGCGTGCTTGGTTGGCGAGATCGGAGTGTCCCTTCGTATAGAAGGTCGGCTCGAGATGGCTCGCTGGTTTCAGCTGGAAGTTGGGCGGGTGGCACGAGCTGCACGTTCCCGGGGCCTTCAGCGGTCGCTCAACGTCGTCCTCGGCCTGCTCGTGGCAGCGGAAGCACGCGGTCATCGTCATGAAGTCCGCGTGCTTGTGGCTGGGCTCACCGTTCGGGTTCTCGAGCGTGAGCTCGAAGTCCTCGCGGTGCGCGATCCGGTTGTGGCAGTACGAACACTCGACTTCCTTCTCGGCGTGCACGGCATGATCGATGATGATGCCACCCGTGGGGGTCACGATGCGGTTCTCGGAGTGACACTGCGTGCATCGCTCAGACGTGAGTTCGAGCGAGTAGTGACTCTCGGGGTTGAGGGGCAGCTCGTACTTGTTCGTGACCGTCAGATAGAGCTCTCCGAGTGCCTCGGCTTTCGCCAAGATGAACGTGATGGGATCCGCATTCACCGGCTCGTGGCAAGACATGCACGAGATCTCACTGTGGCTCGAACGGTTGTAGGCGATGATACTGTCGTCCTGCACCTTGTGGCAGATGCTCGAGCAGAACCAATAGGTCGACGTCGCGCCCAGCGCGAGGATCATGACGATAGCGATCAACAGCACGCCCACGCCAGTCCAGATGATGAAGCGTGGCCTGCGTACCGGATCTTTCCAACCCGCGAAGGAGATCTTGGCCATGTGTCCTCTCCCTGGTGCCGTCCCAAGCACGACAAGAACGGGCGATCGCCCGTTTCCCAACTCCAGCGGCTAACGATATCCGAACAGCTTCCAGCGCTCAACAGACCGCGTCGGCCGAACCACTATCAGGTTTCGACGTCTCTGCAAGCTTCCCTGCACCGACTCGTCGCTCAGCGGCGCGTTGCGCGAGCGACCAGAGAGCGGACTTGGGAGGCCTAGTCGTCCAGGGCAAGCACCAGAGATACCTCGACGGGCGCGTCGAGGGGTAGCCGGGCGACACCGACCGCTTCACGCGCGTGAGTCCCCGCATCTCCAAACGCAACCATGAGCACCCCGCTCGCGCCGTTCACGACAGCGGGCTGGGACGTGAACCGACTAGCTGACGCCACGTAGCCAACGAGCTTCAGGACACGCGAAACCGCATCGAGATCGCACACCGTCGAAGCCGCCGACAACGCATTGAGCGCCGCCTGTTTCGCACATTCGAAGGCCACCGACTCAGGAACATCGGCTCCGACCAAACCAGAGGTCAGGAGGATGCCGTCACGCGTTGGGAGTTGCCCCGAAGTGAAGACCAGGCCGCCGGCGCGCACGGCGGGCACGTACTGCCCGATCGCCGCCGGAGCGGGTGGCAGGACCAGCCCCGCAGTCGTGAGCCGTTCGGCAACCGTCTCTGCACGCCCCATGGAAGTCTCCCCTCGGCGTTCCCCGCGACAATCATCACTGGCCGAGTCTACCAGGCTGCCAGTGTCTGTCTGAGCAGCCAAACAGCTTGCATGACGTATACCCCATGGGGTATGCTTGGCAGCATGAAGAAAGCGGGCGCGTCAGCGCATGTCGGGCGAGTTGGAGAAGGAAGACCGCCTCCCATGAGTATCGCGGGTGTCGACACGGTGTGGTGCGACAGGTCCCCGGGCTGTCCGGCCCGCCGTTTCTGCCCGAGGCGCGCCATCGTCCCCGTCCCCGGTGGTCCCTATCCCGGTGCCAACGGCTATTCCGTTCACGACGAGCTCTGCGCGGGGTGCGGCATCTGTGTTCGAATGTGCCCCGGCCGAGCGATATCCTCTTCCTAGCACTCCCAACGAAGGAGACTCCTGATGACTGAGCCACGGGTGACTATCCAGGTGTTGGACATGCCCACCAGCACGGCGTGCGTCAGCGGTGGTTGAGGCCCGTCCTGGTCTCCGGAGGAGATCACCGCGATCGTCGGCGCGGAGCTCGAGCGCCGGTTCGGCGAGGCCGTTCGCATAGAGTATCTGGACGCGACTCGGGATGACGTACGTGCCGAAAACGCCGAGCTGCTTGGAGCAATCGAGACGCAGGGCCTGCTCTTCCCCGTCACCGTCGTCGACGGTGCACCGCTCTATGATGGCGCAGTTTCCTATCCGGCGATCATGCGGGCCGTGCAGAACAAACTCGAGGCCGTCGAGGCGTAGGGCGGGCTCCACCCGGTCGCCGCCGGTCCGTCGGGCTACCTGCGAGGATAGAACCGCTCAAGGAAGAGACCGACTAGCCCCTTGTCCCAGAACTCGTCCCAGGCCGCTCTTGGCATCCCCTCCGGCGGCAGCGTGGCGTCGTAGCGCCGACGGCTCAGGGGGTCTTTGAGCGTCCGGTACGCCTCGTTGATGAGCTGCATCCTGCGGGTCGCCGCCTGGCGCTGGCCTGGCGTCGAGACGTCTGGGTGGTACTTGAGGGAAAGCGCCTTGTACGCCCGCTCGATGACTTCCCCGTCTGCGTCGCGCCTTACCTGGAGGATGCGGTAGTAGTCCACGAACCGCTGAGACACAGATCTCTCCTTCGCCTACACCGCTGCCACGTCGTCCACAGCACGGGACTGGCGCTTGGCTGCGTCACGCCGCCGATGACGTGACCGGGACGTGGGCGCGCATCGGGCTGCGCCGCAAGCGTACCGTAGCAGGCCCCGTCCCCGAGCGCCGCACCGACCGCCGATGCTAGACTCGCCGCGGGAGACCCTGGAAGGAAGGTTTCGACACACGTGGCCGATCGCACGACGGACCGGGCGAAGCTGGTAGCGCTCTGGGTACCGGCCCTCGTCTGGATGGCCGTGATCTTCTGGGTGTCGTCGCTGCCCGGTTCGGAGATACCAGGAGGGTACGCCACGCCGGGGCACTTAATCGCGTACTCGGTACTCGGCGGTCTCCTCGCACTACCACTCCTGCGGATGACAGGAAGGGACCGCGCGATCGCGCTCGCACTTCTCGCTGCATCGATCTACGGCATCACGGACGAGCTTCACCAGACGTTCGTGCCCATGAGGACGCCGGACGTCGCCGACTGGGGGGTCGACACGCTCGGAGCATTCCTTGGCGCGGTGGCGGTCGCTTGGGCGGCGCTCGCAGCGAGTAGCGCCCGCGAACGCCGCAGCCGTCAGTAGACGCCGCTCTGTGCGGCCGCGTGCGCCGTCACGCCGAGTTGGCGCACCTTGATCTTGAAGTCGTGCGCATTCGCGGCCATGGCCACCGCGTCATCGAGCGTGATGCGCTGGTCGAGGTAGAGCTTGATGAGGCTCTGGTCGAACGTCTGCATCCCGTAATAGCCGCCATCGTCGATGGCGTCACGGATCTTGTACGTCTGTTCCGGATCCGTGACGTACTCACGGATCGTGCCAGTCATGATCATGACTTCGACCGCCGGGACAAGCCCACCGTCGATCGAGGGAATGAGCCTCAATGAGACGATGCCCTTGAGCGTCGCCGCGAGCATCAGCCGGACCTGCTTCTGCTGGTAGGGCGGGTAGAAGTCGATGATACGGCTGATCGTCTCCGTGGCGTCGATGGTGTGCAGCGTTGAGAGCACCAGATTGCCCATCTCGGCCGCTGAGAGCGCTGCCGACACCGTTTCGTGATCGCGCATCTCGCCGATGAGGATGACGTCGGGATCTTGACGCACGACATGGCAAAGTGCATCCGCGTAGCTATCCGTGTCGATCCCGATCTCGCGCTGGCTGATCATGCACCGCTTGTCATGGTGCAGCACTTCGATGGGGTCCTCGATCGTGACGATGTGCCCCTCCCGGGAGCCGTTGATGTGTTCGATCATCGAGGCGAGGGTGGTGGTCTTTCCGGACCCGGACGTGCCGGTCACGAGCACGAGACCACGCGGCTCGTCGGCAAGCTTGCGGATGATCGGGGGCAACCCGAGCGCTTCGAGGGTCGCACGCTCCATGGTGACGCGACGCAACGTGATGCCCACACTGCTGCGCTGGTAGAAGACGTTGACGCGGAAGCGGCCTGCGCCTTGGAGCGAGTAGGCGAAGTCGAGCTCGCGTTTGGACTCGAACAGCAGCTGCTGCTTCTCGTCCATCATGCTGTACGCGAGGGCGCGCGCCTCCTCCATGGAGAAGGGCGGCTGGTTCTTCATCACTCTGAGCGAGCCATTGAGCCGGATCGCAGGAGGACTCCCGGCCTTGATGTGAAGGTCGGAGCTGCCTGAGTCCACCATCATCCGAAGCAGGGTGGCGATATCCGCCATTCGTCACACTCCCGCTCTGCCAGTCATGCCCACACAGAGTATGTCGGCAGCTCAAAGAGGCTACTGAAGCCCAAGTGAGGTAGAAGATGGCGGGCGTACCTGAGTTCCGACGAATGGAACGGCGAGGTGCGTGCGCCGAGACTCAGCGAGGGCCGAGGCTACGGTCGGACGGCACCCGCGTAGTCGCCGCGATCGAGCGGGGAGATCCTCACCACATCACCCGTGTGCGGAGAGTGGATGTAGGACCCACCGCCAACGTAGATGCCCACGTGGTGGATCGGGGAGCCGAAGAAGACAAGGTCGCCGGCCTGAAGATCAGCCCGCGAAACCCGCTCGCCCGATCCGAACTGGGCGCCCGAGCTGTGCGGCAAAGACACGCCGACCTGCCTGTAGACGAACATCGTGAACCCACTGCAGTCGAAGCTGTTCGGCCCTGCGGCACCCCAGCTGTAGGGGGCGCCGATGTAGCGCATCGCAACCGAGACCACTTCGCTGCGCGCGGCACGCGTTGGCGGCGGAAAGGATTGCTCGACTACCGGAATCAACTGCGACCGTGCGGCTGCATCCGCTATGGCGCGCGCACGAGCTGCCTGTTGCGCTTCCTGTGCCGCTTCGATCGCGGCGATCTCGCTCTCCAGGCCCCGAAGCATGCTCTTGCGCTGGGCGATCTGCGACTCGATGCTCGCCTTGTTGTCGGCCATCACCTTGACTTGGCGCTCGGCCGAGCGCTCCTTGGTGGCCAAGGCCTTCTCGGCAGCTCGAGCCTCGGCCCGCGCGGCGTTGAGGGCGATCACGTCCTTGGCATCACGCACGTTGAGTTGCCTCAGGGTGTCCCACGTCGAGGCGAACTCGGCGAAGTCCTGGGCCTGCAAGAGCACCTCGATGAAGGTGATGGGCCCGGTACGATACATGCTCGACGCGCGCGAGTTCAGGTCGCCTTGCAGCGAGTTGACCCGCCTGGTGGCCCTCGCAATCCGGGCCTCCGTCTTGCGGATGTCCGCCTGGATCCCGGCGAGGCTCCATCGCGCGGCGTCGTAGTCTTCTGTGGCGAGCTCGATCTTGGTGTCGAGACGGTCGAGCTGTCCCTTGACCGCCTCCGCCTGGGCGCGCTTGCTGCTCGCGGAAGGTGCAGCGAAGGCCGGCAGAGACGCCAGCGCCAGCGCCAGCGCCAGAAGGAGTGTGATGTATGTCCTGGTACGGGCTGTCAGAACACGGCCTCCTTGGCCATCCGGTTGCAGTCAGCCGCCCTAGGCTAGCACGGCGGTAGGAACTCAGTCCAAAGCAGCGCAGAGCGCATCGAGGAGCAGTACTGCCGCCTTCTGCGCTTCTCTCTCTTCGCCGCCGACCGCCGTCGACACGTCGACGAGCACTTCTCTCGGCTGGGCCTCCGATGCCACAAGCGCGGTCCGCATTCTTGACGCGAGCGCATCCGTCCGGTCATCGCCGACGAGCACGAGCGGCACGCCAGGCAGAGCGAGGTCCGTGCCATTGCCCACAAGTCGGACCAGCACCGATGCGTCTTTCGCGGCTCTCTCCCCACGAGCCAGAAGACTGAGCTGCGCGTTCTCAGTGAGGGCGAAGGCCAGGTTCGCGATCCTGGCCGCGAGTTCCGCGGAAAGCGCGTCGTCAGGTCGCAGATCGATATGCACGTGCTCCAGGATCCGTGCATTCGCGCTCTCCCCGCGGGATTCGGCGATCAATGCGCGGGGGTGTTTGCCTTCCCACAGGTGTTTGAGGTTCTGCAGCGCGGCGACCGTGTCGAGCCCGAGGATCCCGTCGGCCGGTAGTGCCACATTGAGCTGGAACTCACGAAGCGCCCGATCGGTGCGCGCGCCGAAGATGCCATCGGGCGCGGTTGAGAAGCCCAGAACGCTGAGTGCCTGCTGGAGCACCTTCACATCCCTGCCATGGAAGTGGGGCACGCGCAGGTACAGGGTGCGGTCGCCGAGCGTGAAGGTCGCGTCGACGAGCGCGGCCCACGTGGTATCCCCGACGACGCCGTCCGAGCGCAGACCCCGGTCGGCCTGGAACTGCGAGATGGCGGCGATCGTGTCGCCTAGGAGCACGCCGTCCACACCTGTCGGACCCAGGTCATAGCCGAGCAGCAGTAGCCGCCGCTGCACGTCCTCGACCGCGGACCCGCGGTCGCCGGCCATGATCGGCTTCATCGCGTCTCTCCTAGATCGCGCTACCTTCCGCCATAGAGCCGACGGTAGCGTTCTACGTTCGACTGCAGCGATCCCGTGTGACTGTGCGACGGCCGCAGGAACAGATCGGTCTCGATCCGAAGAACCCGGTCGTCGATAAATCGATACCCCGGCGGGTCGCCCACGCAGTCTAGCACGCGGCCCGCGGCAAGCGTGGTCAACACGAGTTCCACGCGATCAAGGTCAAGTCCCGTTGCCGAAGCCACCCTCCGAGCGTCGACGTGGATGCTCCTATGGGTATGCAGATACCTCACGACGCCTTCGGCTGCCGTCCGGGTAACCCGGTCATCTGGCATCAGCTTGATGGCGCTCTTGAGACTCACACCGCTCCCACACGCCCGGTTGACCGTGCGGTCCCCCAGGCGGATTCAGTCCCGATTCGAACCCGACACGACCACTCGGTCCTTGCCAGCACGCTTCGCGCCATACATCGCATCATCGGCGGCCCGTATCAATGATTCCACCGAACGGCCGTCAGCGGGGAATGTCGACACTCCGACCGAGACGGTCGCGCGTACCTCCGTGCCCGCGTCGTCGCGAAGGAACGAGTGGGCGCCGACGCTCTGCCGAATCCTCTCGGCGACAGCGCGAGCGCCAGCGGCGTCCGTCTCCGGCACTACGACGACGAACTCCTCGCCCCCGTACCGCGCCGCTACGTCCATCTCACGAAGGCTCTCGCGAATGAGAGCGCTGACTCCGCGTAGGACTTCGTCACCGACGAGATGGCCGTAGCGGTCGTTCAGCGCCTTGAAGTCGTCGATGTCCAGCATGATCACCGACAGCGAGTGCCCGAAGCGTCCGGCTCGTCCCAGCTCCTGGTCGAGACGCGTCGTGAGGTAGCCGTGATTGAACAGCTCGGTGAGTCGGTCCGTCACCGAGAGTTGCTCGAGTTCCGCGTGGAGGAGCGCGTTCTGAAGAGCGAGGGCGGACTGATCGGCGATCACGCGAAGCCGCTCGACCTCGGGTGTTGCGAGATGCCGGCGAGACGACCAGCCGAGCGCGAGCACCCCGATCGCCTCCCCCCCCGCGTTCAGAGCCGCAGCCGCACCGGTCCCGAGCCGAACCGCGGGCGCAGCGAGCCACTTCGACCGCGAAGAGGCGCGGATCGCGTCCTCTTCCAGAGCAAATCCCTCCGAGAAGGCACGGCCGAGATGCCCGTCGGAAAGGTCCACGTCGGCGGGGATGGTTCCGAACGGGCGACCTTGGCTGCCGGCGAGGCGCAGAGTCCAGCTGTCGCGGTCCAGAAGGTAGACGGCGGCGACGTCCGCACCCAGGATTCCCGCGCACGCATCGACGACCACACTCGAGACGTCTTCGACGCGGTGGTACGCGACCAGCGCCTTCACGAACTCGTGCATGAAGTAGACCTCGGCCAGGCGCGTCTCAAGGTCCTGGTTCGCCCTCGCGAGCGCCTCGGTGGAGGCCTCGAGCCGACGCACGCGGCCTGCCAATTCGCCCTCCTGAGGGCGTGCAGGGGGGTTGGCTGGCGCGCGCTCGGCGGGTTCGTGCGGCTCGCCAAGGAGATCCCAGATGAGGTCTGCCGAAGCCCCGCCGAGAAGCTCCGTGTTGGGCGGAAGCGCACTCTCGAGCGCCGTGCGTGTGACCACGTCCTCGGAGAGATCGAGAATGACGTCGGGCGGAGTCTCGGACGAGAGAACCACGAGAGGATCGGCGACAAGGAGCACGCCCGCCTGCTCGGCGAACCGGCCCGCCGGCTCAGATGAGAGAGCACACACCGCGACGATGGACACACGCGGGAGACGTCCCAGAAGGCGGGCCACAGCAGCCGCGCGGGCACTACCGCCGACGATCGCGACCCTGGTCGCAGCCCTGCCCCCCTCGGGCGGGCGCGCCGAAGACTCGGCGGCCTCCATGTCCCCCTCGTTCTCGCGCACGTTGCAGGTCGTGCGACCAGTCTAGCAGCGGGAAGCAGGCGGCACGAGGAGTGTCTTGCGCACGACGTCCACCACAGTCGCCGGCTGGAACGGCTTGCGCACAAAAGCGGCGGCCCCGAGAGCCATGGCGCGTTCGACGACGTCATCCGAAACCGCTGCGGAGACCACGACGATGCGCGCGTGTTCGTCCTCGGCCCGGATGCGCTCGATTGCGTCGAGCCCACTCATATCGGGCATGCCGACGTCCATGGTGACGAGGTCGGGCCTGTCCTCGGCATACTTCTCGAGGGCGTCTCGTCCGCTGACCGCCTCCAGGACCCGGTACCCGGCCGCAGTGAGAACGTCGCGGAGCAGCCTGCGCATAAAGGCCGCATCATCCACCACGAGGATCGACTTCGGCATACGAGCTCCTGGGCGTGTGGGGCAGATCGACCGACAAGAGAGTGGGAACCATTGTAGAATACGCCCATCGAACGCTCGTGGTGGACCGCGCCTCATGCCGGCGACACGCACTGAAGAGCGTACACAGGATCGGCAGGAGGATCTGATGGAGGCACCCAGCGTTGCGAGACGGCTGCTGGTGGGCGTGCTCGCTCTCGCGCTGCTGGCACTGTCAGCCACGATGGCCTGGGCCGTCGCCGAGGACTACAAGGTCAGGGACGTCGTTCCCGCTGGCGTGAGAATCATGTCGCCAGCAGGCGAGCCCATCGAAGTCGGCGGACTGACGCGCTCGGAGCTCGAAGCGCGCATCGAGACGGCCATCGCCGACCCCGTGCTGCAGCCCGTCTCTGTACGGCACGGCGGACGCGCCTTCGCCCTGGACGTACGTGGGGCCAAACTCGTGAGAGTGGACACAGAAGGCATACTCGCTGATGCCTTTCGGATGCGAGAGAACACCGCCTTCGCCAGACGCGTGATCCAGAACGTGACCGGCTCCGCTCCGACGGTGGACGTACAGCCGCGGTACTCGGTGGACATGACTGCCACGCGCGCCTGGGTGGCCCGCGTGGCCCGGCAGGTTGACATGAGGGCGGTTGACTCTACCCGCGGGGTGGACGGCAACCGGATCGTGATCTCCAAGTCCGCACGCGGCGTGAAGGCCAAGCAGGCTGCTGCGGCTGACGCGATCTCGCGCGCGATCCTTACCGCGCAGACAACGCCGAAGGCGGTCACGCTACCCGTGACGACCGTGAAGGCGAAGGTTACGGAGACGTCCTTCGGCAGGGCGATCGTCGTGGACAAGTCGGAGCGTCGACTCTACCTCTACAACGGTGCAAAGACCGAGAAGTCGTATCGCGTGGCGGTCGGGATGCCAGGCTTCCCCACACCCCTTGGTGAATTCGAGATCGTCCTCAAACGGTATCGGCCGACGTGGTCGAACCCGGGGAGTGACTGGGCGAAGAGCATGCCGGCATACATCCCTCCGGGACCCGGCAACCCGCTCGGCACACGCGCCCTCAACCTCAGTGCTTCCGGCATCCGCATCCACGGCACGGAGAACGTCAACTCGATCGGTACCGCGGCGAGCCACGGATGTATACGAATGCTGCGAGCCAACGTCGAGGAACTCTACGACCTCGTCGAGGTCGGGACCGCCGTCTACGTGGTGCCGTAACAGACGTCGTTCTGCGCAGGGACGCTCCGCCTGGCGATCATGGCCGCGTGTACGTGTGTGTGCTCGCCGGAGTGCCAGTCGTGTGACACGGGTTGGCGCAGGAACCCCCGCTGGCCGAATGCGAGTAGTTGACTTCGGGGCGAATGAGATGGGGATCGGCGCCCCCGTGGCTGACGTGGCACGATTCGCACCCGATCCCAAGACCGCTGACGTGATACGAATGCAGGGCCGGGTTCGCAAGTTGTGCGTCGAAGAACAGGCTTGTGGAGGCCGGAATCCCGTCGGCGGTCCCGGTGGCGTAGACATCGTCTCTGTGACACTGGTAGCAGAGGAGATCCGCGGTATCCGATAGGACTCCGAGATACGCGCGCGTCAGCAGGGGCGAGTCGTCCGAGACGTGCGGTCCCTTCGGCTCGCTGGCTACGGAATCACCGTGGCAGTCCACGCAGTACATCGTCGAAGCGTTCGACCACCCGCTCCCTAGGACGAACGAGCCGCTGGTTGCCTCAGAGACCGTGGACGACGACTCGACCGCATGGAACGACGCGTTGCGCGTATCGAATTCCTCGGCCACATTGCGGGTCCGACCAGTCGTTGCCCAGGAGTCGTGACACTTCAGGCAGAGCTCGTATTCGTACTCGACCCCGCGCTTCAGTGCGTAGGTGATCGATCCTGCGGGCGAGTTCTCGACCGACACACCCCAGGTCCCCTTGAGAGCGCCGTATGCCGCCGGCGGACTGGCAGTCGTCGTGTCAGACTCGTGCACGTTGTGACAGTCTACGCACTCCACGTGCCGGACAAACCCGACCGTCTCCGTGGACACGTGCGCGCCTTCAATCGCACCTACCGGGTGACGAGTCCTCCCGAAGGGGCCAAGGTCAATACACGCGACGAGCGGTGCGACTCCCGCGAGCTCAACGCCCCCTCCAAAGTACTGGACGGCCGGAATGGTGAGCGAGGTTCCGTCCGGCGATACCGTGAAGACCTGAACCGACGGAGGCACGGCCGCGGTGTCCCGGGTGAAGCGGCCGGCGTTGCCGGCCACGAGTTCGAGCCTGCCGTCCTTGTTCAGGTCCCCCGCCGCCAGGGAACGCGTGTCGTATCCGGCGCCGGTCGAGTAGTTCTGCCGCTGATACCCGCCGCCGGCCTGCTGCCCGAACACGGCGATCTCACTCTGACCGTTGCCAACCCCCGACATCGCAACCGAGATCTCAGGTCCCGGCACGCCCGGCAGAATATCGGCAACCAGCGTGTCCCCAGGCCGGGCCGTCGGACTCGTGGCGTTGGGGTCTAATGTCGCCAGAAGCGCCCCCGTGCCGCTGAACACCGACACCTGAGCGGTTGATTCGTCCGAGTTCGCGACAACGACCTCGTTCGCGCCCGGCGGATTGTCCCACGCATCACCGATACTGGCACCCGTCGGAGCCTTTCCGGTCGACGAAGTCCATGCGAGGCTCGGGACGCCGGGACTGCCGGCGCGTTCCGTGAAGACGCTGACTGTGTCCTCGGACAGACGCGTCAGCGCGATATCGGGCGCGGGCGTTCCGGTCACGTCACCGCACGCGATGCTCGACACGCCGTTGCCCACAGAGATCGGGCCGGCGACAAGCGAGAGTCCTGAAGCGGACGACCGATACACGGTGAGCGTGCTCGGATTGGGGTTGGCTGCATCCGTGTGCACAACCACGACTTCTGGCAGTCCAGTTCCGTCCAGCAGCACGTCGGAGATGGCGACGAGGCTACCCGGGGCCGCTATCGATAGTGAGTCGCTACGCAACCCAGCGAGAGCGTCCGGAGCAAACTCCCGAAGCTGGGCTGTGGAACCGTCGGCGACCAAGATCTCGTTGTGCCCATCACCGTCGTAATCTCCTGCAGCTGAGTCCACACCCGGTCCACCAAGAGGGAATTCGCGCGGTCCGATGAGGCCGACAGGGGGCGCGCCCGTGGTGTCCGGCGAGTAGACCGCCACACGCGCGTAGGCTTGCGGGAGTACCCCAGGACTCCAAACGACCGCCATCTCTTGGTCTGCCGAAGCCGCCGCGGGAAACGCGAGCGACGCCATGTCCGTCGCGACCTTCGACGCGCCATGGCACGAGTAGCAGAGGCTAAACCCGGCGAGCCTCACCAGCTTCGGCAAGGCGTGTCCGGTCCCATCATTCTCGCCCATCGGGTTGTGACAGACCTGGCACTCGCCGACCCGGCGAGAGGCACCAGCGGACGGCCACTCGCCGGGGATAGCGACCGTGACGACTGAGGACGCATGCGCCGCGGTCGAGTGCGCATCCTGACCCACCCAGGTCGCGGAGGCCGCGCTGTGGCACGCGAGACACTGCTGGCGGTCGTTGGCACTGATCGTCACCGTGGTTGGCGCCGCAGGCGGAACGATAGTCGTCGAGATCGTCGGGGCAAGTGGCGATCCATGCGGGTCGTGACAGTCCGAGCAGATGATGCCGGTCCCCGATGCGGGCCCCGGCATTGTGGCGTGCGCCGTCGAGCGCCAGACCGCAAGGCCATCCCACGTGCTACCTGGGCGAACAGGGTGGCAGGTCGCGCAGTACTCGTCTGCGCGATAGACGGTGGTCTTGCTCGCGTCCGATGCACGAAGGAGCGCGGGATACGGTGTGCCGCTCGCCGTGCGCGCCGAACCGTGGGAGTCGTGGCAGTCGCTGCACTCCTTCGGCGATGGTCCGTAGGCAGACGCCGTCGGTGCCAGGCTGTGACCGGAACCGGATTCGAGGGCCGTCTGCACGTCGGAACCCGACCCGAGCGCGTCGGTGCCGTGGCAGACGTAGCACAAGCTGATGTCGTAGTCGCCTGCTGTGGTCAGCAGGGCGCTTTGCTCAGTAGGAGACTCGTCTTGGCTCGACCACGTAGTGCCAGACGCGGACGTATGTGCCCGGTGACACATCGCGCACACATCGGTGTCCACTCCCGTCGCGACATGGGGCGCCATGACCGACGTGCCCGCTTGCGCCGCGTAGGCCACACCGACGCCCAGCAAGAAGAAGAGGGCCGTCAGGCAGGCCAACAAGCGCGCGCGGGCGCGAGTTGTCGGGCCACTCGAATCTGTGCGAGTCCGCAAGCGCGATACCTCTAGTCCTCGCCGCGTGTCAGCGCATCGGCGAGCCGGATGGACACGTGATCGGCCAGCGTAGTTCCATCAAGCCAGCTCTGTGCCAGCTCGGCACTGAGCTCGACGCCATCTGGAGAGTGCGTGGGCAAGACGTGTTTCTTTCACAAGGGGAAGGCCTCGGACTGTCCTGCGTCCCCAGAGCACAAGACACCCTGTAGATTATAGGCTTGAGCAGCCCATCGTCACAGTCCCTGCTCCGGATAGGGCGCCGGACTTCTGGTGCCTTTCATCCGCCCCGGCTCCACGGCCAGGCTGGCGCTAGTTCTCGTCGTCTGACAAGGCAGATCCCGTCGGCTCCGCAGCCTCCTCGTTCGTGAAGCGATCGAGGAACTCGACGCGGTTGACCACGTCAATCTCCAGCACACGGGCAAGCTGCCTCAGCTCGGGGTTCTCGGTGCAGAAGACCCTGGCCCTCTGAGCCATCGCAAGGATCGCCGCGGATGGACGGTCGAGCTCGAAGCGGTCCATGAGCACGCGGGTATCCGAGTCCGAGGACTCGGCCGGGTGCAGAAGCTCACCCAGGTTCACATCGCCCTGTGTGAGGTCCTTGAGCGTCTCGTAGTCCTCCAGCGTTACGAGCCAGCGCCGCCGGCTCGCCGGCAGCAGAGAGATCTCGTCAGCGCCGTAGAAGGCCCGCACGAAGTCGGCTGTGGCCAAGAACCGCTTGCGGCGAAGCACCAGTAGGAAGAGGAGCGGGGACAGAACCAGGAGCCACTGAAGTGGAGTCTGCGGGGTCGGGATCGGGTTGGCTTGAGACGGCCATCCCCAGACCTGGATGCGGCGGTTGATGGTGTCGGCCACGAACATCCTGTTCACGCCGTCGGTCGACACGTCGTTGGGATAGTTGAACTGGCCTTCGCGTGCGCCTTGGCCGCCGAAGGTCAAGACCTTCGTGCCGCTCTTCGCCTCCCAGACCGTCGCGTCGTGCGCAGTTGTGTCCACAACCACCAGACGCTGCGGTTCGCCGCGCTTCGGCGCAAGGAAGACGAAGCCACGCGGAAGGCCCGCCGTCACCAGAAGCCGGTCGAAGGTGAGATCCCGTTTGTAGACTTTGAGGCGACGGTTGTTGCTGTCTGCTACCCAAACCCCGTCGCCCAGCACCTTGATGCTGTTGGGGAACTGGAATGCGTCGGGTGTCTGATCCGGCGCCCCAACGAGGCCGATGGTTCCCGTCGATGTGACGAACGTGCCGCTCGGATCGAACTCGAGCAAACGGTGTTCGTTGAGAGTCTCGGTCACGTAGAGCGTTCCGTCCGGGGCGAAGTCGAGAGCGAGCGGAGCCCACTGCACGCCGCCCGTCTCGGGCTTCGGCAGCTGGGACTTGGGGAGGTTTGGATCGAACGTGCGGAGCCACTTCCCACTCGCGTCGAAGACCTCGATGCTCTTCAACCGCCGGTCCGTCACCCAGAACTGCCCGGTCTTGGGATTCCTGGCCACGTAGAGCGGCACGACAAGATGGCCTTCGCCGAATGAACTCAGGCGCTTGCCATCGAGCGTGTAGACGAGCACCTCTCCGCGCCTCGAGTCCGTCACGTAGACTCGGCCGTCCGAGACGAGCACTCCGATGGGGCGCTCAAGACGATCGGAACCCTCGGTGCCAAAGGAGTACAGGTACTTGGGCTGCTCGAGCGCACCCTGGGGGCCGAGGTTCAGAGCGAACCCGATCGTGCGAGTGGCGCGGTAGTTGACGAAGGCAACAGACAGCAGCCCGACCGCGATCGCGAGCAGAACCATAGCGATCAGCAGACGCCGGCGCTTCCGGGTCATGAGCCTAGTCTGCCGCCTTCTTCGTCAGTGCACGATATCGTTCGCCACCGCCTTGAGCAGGGTGAACGCGCTCGTGGGACCGCTGCCGGCATCGGCCTCGATCGCTACGGCTATGGGACCTTCGGTCCACGCGATGATCGCGAAGCGCTGGCCGTCGGTGGCAAGGTAGGCCGTGCGTTTGCCGATCTGCACGTTGTCTGCCGAACGCGTGTAGCGCCCGCGCACGTTGGTCTTGAGCCAGTTCTGCGCCGCCGAAGAAGACCTGAACTGTTCAGCGACGATGACGAGTGATGAGACGTCTGCGCTCGACAGGGACAGGTACTGTCGGCTGATCGAGAATGCGTCGGCGACCACAGGCCGCGCTTTGAAGCCATCGATCGAGTCGGGGGTGTAGACGAGCAGGCTCGCTACGGGCCCTTCAGGCTTGGTACCCCCGGGCGTCGTCCCACTCCCAGGCGGTGTGGTGCTCGTGGAACCAGTGGAGCCGGAGGAGCCGGGTCCTGAACTGCCGTCCGCCGTAGGCGTGTTTCCTGCCTGAATGGCCTTGAGCTGCGAAGAGGCGGACTTGTAGGTGGCGTCGATCTTTACCACCTCGGCGAGCTTGGCCTTCGCCGTCGTCAGATCCTTCTTACCGAGCGCAGCCTGCGCCTCGGCGTAGAGCTTCTCGAGTTGGGTGTGCTTCGCGCACGTGATGCGCGTCGTGGTGACGGAGTACTTCCCGGCCTCGCGCGCGGGTACGCGAACGGTGTGAACGGTCGACGACACGATCTCGCCGTAGGTGCACACGACTCGCTGCCCTGTCTCGACCGACACCATGCGCTTTGCGCAACCAGTCACCGCGCTCGTCGTGCCAAGCGCGACCACGAGGCTGAGCGCTGTCACCCAGAGCGAGAGCCGTCTGTTCACATGCCACCCTCCGTTTGTGCCAACTGTCCGTCGCCTGGGTCCTGCTGATCGTCAGAAGGCTCCGCCTGCGATCTGCGGCGTCTCAGGGCGACGAGCGCACCAAAGACCAGCAAGGCCGATGCCGCGCCTCCGAGAACCAACGTCAGCATCGCCGAGGCGCCGTGCACGCGCGCGAGCGTGAGTCTTGCATATTCCGTACCGTAGTCTTGCTGGACATCGGAGGGTATCCACCGGGTCCAGGTCCGCAGCGGCGTGCTGAGGAGTGCCGGAACAGCGGCTAACGCGAGCGCCGAGCACACAGCAGCGATGACCGCCTTGACCGGAGCCCATGCGCGCCACGCCAGCCCGATGCCTGCAAGAAGGGCAAGCAGGCCGGCGAAGAACGCGATCCAGGCGGCAGGGGTCTCGGCGCCCGCGATCGTCCACGACGCGGCGTATCGTTCGCCGGTCGTTCGCGCGCCCACGACACTCGCCGAGAGAGCGGGCGTCCAGAGCGTCACGACCGCGCCCGCAACCGCCAACGATGACAGCGCCACCGAGGCGAACGCCAACCATGCGCTGGTCCCCGCGCGCCGAAGCGGTACCCGGCGCGGAAGGGCGCGCGTCTCGGCCACGTCCGGCTCGCCCGGCGCTCGGCTGAGACGGACCAGTAGCGCGACACCAACAGCGCCGGCAACGGTCGCGATCGAGCCCCATGTGACGGCCCTCCAAAGAAGAGGGCTGGGTCCGGCGAAACCGGCTCGCTGCTCGAAGATGCCGAGCACGGTCAACGTCACTGCCGGCAGGAACAGAAGCGACGCCGAAGAGGCGACGTCGACCGCCGAGACCAGCCACGACCACGTGATGACCATGGCGGACAAGGCGATCGCAGCGACAAAGAGCTGGAGCCATGTGCCCGGCGGCGGCCCGAACAGCTCGGCGCGACCGGGCCCAAGGAGCGCCACGACGATAGAAACGACAGCGGCAGCACCGGTTCCCAGCGGAAGGAATGCCCGAAGTCTGTGCCGACTGCTCAGGTCAAACACGAGGATAGAGAATACCGCCCAAGCCGCGCCCGCTACGAGCATCCACGCGTGCTCGGCGGGATAGCGGACGAAGGGCGAGAACGAGCTCGGTCGCTCCCAGTTGGCGAGCACCGCGGCGGCTCCAAAGAGGGCGATGGCCCCGGAGACGAATTGCGCGGCAGTCGGCTTCCGGCGCGCAGCCAATGCCGCCACAAGAACTAGCACGCCCCAGCACGCGGTGGTGAAGAAGATGACTTCGGTACCCGGCGGAGCGTCCGAGTAGCGATTCAGAAGGACCAGATACTGGCTCACGAAGATGCCGAGGACTCCTGCGAGCGCGGCCTTGAGGGCGTCCGCGCGCCCCAAGCTCCTGAGCTCGTCTCTCTTAGGAAAGCCTGTCACCAGGGTCGACAGGACGAAGACGCCAAGAGCGAGAGCGGCGGTCGTCGGTGCCGCGCCAAGCTGATCTGCGAGCACCGTCTGCACGATGAAGTAGACCGGCGCAGCGAGCGTGAAGATGACGGCGAGGATCGGCACCATGAAGACGCGTGACCTCAAAGAACCTCCTCACGCAGCCTCGACAAGGCGGCTCTGGCGCACAAAGGAAGGGCCGGGGTTGCCCCCGACCCTTCCAAGGTAGCGCACCTAGGTGTGGCGCGACCTACTTGTTGTGACAGGTCTCGCACACGCCGCGGTTGTTGAGACGCAGGAGCGCCGAAACCTCAGACGCCGGGAACACGTTGTGCGGCAGTCCGTCCGTGCCGGTGTCGATGATGCTCTGGCTACCTTCAAGCGTGGCAAACCCGGTCATGATCGCCGAGGTACCGTGCGCCCGGTGACAGGTCAGACACTCGACCCAGTCGTCCTGCCCACCCGGCGTGACGACGCCAGTGGGATCGAAATCCTTGGCGAGCGGCAGGACCTGCTCGGTGACGATCAGCGACTCCTTGTCAGGCCCATTGTAGTTGGACATGGGCGTGTTGATCGGATGCTTGTGGCGCAGCGCGAGGCCGCCACCGTCGCCGGCGTTGTAGACCCACGCCATGGCGTTGTAGACCGTGCCGTCGGACTTCGTGAGCTGCTGCGTGGCGCCACTCCACGGCGTGCCGTCGTTGTTGACCATGTACGTGCTGTGGCAACCCACGCACCAGCCGCTCATGCCCTTGGCCGCGACCGGGGTACCCAGTGCGGTCCCCGTGTAGCCCTTGGCGTAGAGCGGTTCGGTGTAGTTGGGCACGTATCCCGGGACGTTCGGGACGGTACCGTCGTAGCGGGTGTGTAGCGCAAAACCACCGGCCGGATAGCCCTCCTCGTTCGACCAGACGAACGGGTCAGGAGTCGGGTTCTCCGGGTTGCCCGGCACTGGGATGTAGCCACCCACATAGTTGCCGTTGGCGTACGCCTTGAGGGCGCGGTAGTTCGAGCTGCCGTGAGGATCGTGGCAGGTGTCGCAGTCCATCTTGATCTGGACGGACTCGCCGACGTTCGCATCAATCGGATCGGACGCGGCCGTGTACTGGCCGTCCGCACCAATGGCGCCCTGGCCGTTGTAGCCACCGCCGTAGGCACCCCACGACGAGCCGTTGGCGACGTGCGTCGAGGTCACCGGGGCGGTTGTCCCAACCGACTCAAAGCCGCCGCCGTTCAGGATCCCACCGGTGGTGCCGTACAGCGTGCCCTCGTAGATGCCCTGCTGCACGTTGGTGTCCGCGCCTTGGCTGGTCGCGTCGTGGCACGCGTAGCAGTAGTCAAGCATGGTCGTCGCAGTCGTCACGGCCAACGCGCTGCGGTTGGTGCCGGCGTTGTCGGCCCAGGTGATCGTGCTGGCCGCGGTATGAGCGCGATGGCAACCGGCGCACGCGTCGGTGTCCATCAAGTAGCTGCCGTGCGGGCCCATGTTGGCGAACGCCAGGGCAGGTACCAGCAAGACGGCGAGTACCGCGAGTGCGAACAGCAGTGCAAGCCTCTTCGTCATCATGCCACCTCCCCTTCCGTCGCCGGGTCTTCTTCGTTTGCAGCACGCCTTGCGCTCAAAGCCATGAGACCTCCGACCAGGATCGTGGGCACGATCGCAGCCTTGGCAAGCGGGCTGGAGAAGAGTCCGCTTGCCACCGGAGCCAAGTGATCTTCGACGAACGGGTCTGCCTTGGGCGGAGCGAGCATGACCTTCTTGCTCGCCCAGTATACGCTGCCGTTGCCCATCCAGCCCTGCGTTCCGTTCGGCAGAATGTAGTTCGCCCTGAGGTAGTCGACGATGTTCTGCTGGGTGTCCCACTTCATCGCCTTGGCCGGGCAGGTCGCTACACATGCCGGCATATGCTTCTTGCCAGGCACGGCAGCAATCTCGGCCTCTGTCGCTGTCGTCTGCAGCGCGATGCTGAGATTCACGGCGGAGAGATTGTTGGGGTCGTCGGGGTCGGCATCGGGATCGGCGCCCGCACGGCCGGAGCACAGCGTGCACTTGCTGTCCTTCGGAAGTCCAGCAGCTGCAGGAAGGTCGCACCCAACGCCGATCTTGGGATAGCCGCCGCGCTGGCAGTTGACGTTGCAGGGATACTGACCGAACGAGTTGATGCACCCGGGCGGATTGCACAAGGTGTAGTCAACGTCGACGGCGCCGTTTGGCTTCTTGATGATGGCCTTGAACGGGCACGCCGGGGCGCAAGGCGGATCGGGACAGTGCCAGCACGAGAAGCGAACGAACGGGCCCATATCAACGCGCCTCTGGCTCTTGATGGCCAGACGCTGGTCATAAGCGACCTTCATGACGCCGATGGTCTCCGTCTTCATCTTCCATTCGCGCTTGCAGGTAACGACACAACCGTTGCACCGCATACATTTGTCAACTTCTTGGAGAATCGCCATTACAGTCATCGATCACACCCCCCTACGCCTTCTGGATTCTGCAGAGACAGACCTTTGACTCGGGAATCATGGAGTTCGCATCCCCTGCATCGATGCAGAGGTCGTTGGCGCGAGCTCCCGTCGAGAGTCCACGCTCACCCCAGTGCCACGGGATAGCGACCACGCCGGGTCCGACCCGCTGGTTGGTGCTCAGGCCAACACCGACACGAGCCCGGAAGCCCTTGCCGAAGCCGTCGGTTATCGCCGGTGCGCCACTTGGGGAGGGTGGCGTCGGATTGTTGATCGCAGCCTGGCCAGCCGTGCTGTTCCCACGCGCGGTGATGATGTTGACCCAGTCGCCGTCCGCAATCTTGTATGTGGCCGCGTCGGCCGCGTTGATCTCAATCCACGGCTCCGGCTCGATCTCAACGTTCAAGGCGTTGTTCCGGGTGATGGGGCCACCCTGGAAGTGCTCAACGCAGCGGATCGTGGTGAGGATGAGCGGGTAGTCCGTAGCGGGGACGTCCCTGCCTGCGACTTGGGAATCGGTGAAGGTCAGGTCATACGCTCCGCCGCCCTTGGTATTGCGACCCCACGCCAGCGCCAAGTCCGCCTTCGGCGTCTCGTACGGCTCGCAGTGGGCCGGGAAGCGGCCTGCATAGGTGATTGTTCCGCCACCGGGTTTGGGCACGAAGTGCGGGCTGCCCGCATTGAGAGTGGCAGGAAGCACCACGTCCGGCTTGTCCACGAGCTTGTGGACCGTGCGGTACCAGCGCGAGTAGTTGACGATCGGGGCGTAGGTGCTGACGAACAGTCTTGAGCATGAGTCCGGACCCATGAAGAAGTCCGCAACGTCGCCCGGGACGTCGCCATTGTTGTAGAACACGCGACGGTTGACGAGCCACGCATATCCCCAACCGTGGTAGGCGAGAGTGCCGAAGCCGCCGTTGTCGCTGTTGTCGCGGCTCTTGGCGCGGTTGTGAGCCGCCCAGGGAGCCTGCTGCGCACCCTTGTTGTCGGTAGTCCAGGTCGCGCCCGCGTTGTACGCGCCGGTGTAGATCCACAGAGTGCCGCCGGCGGCAACTGGAGCCATCATCTCGCGGTAGATCGCCTCGGCGACAGCTTCGGCACCGGTGGCCGTGGTCGCCGTGTACGTCGACCCGGGACCGTTGACGGTCTTGCGAAGAGTGACGAACTCAACATCCGTCAAACCGGCATTCGCGCCCTCGAACGGGGTGCCCGGCGTCCACCCGTACGGCGTGCCGTACAGATTGGCGTAGATGCCGCCAGTGACCCCGGCGGCAGCCCACTTGGACGCGAAGTGCGAGAACGCACCGGCACCCTCGAGCGCGTGCGCGAGGCGAAGCAGCAGCTCGATATCATCCTTGCTGTTGCCCTTGGGGGCCACAGCCCGGTAGCGCCACTGCAGCGTGCGGCCTGAGTTCGTTGCACTTCCAGCATGCTCAACGTGAGAGCAGGCCGGGAGCAGGTAGGTGGTCGAGCCGTCCTTGCGATCTGCTGTAGCGGTCTCGGTCTCGAACATGTCGGTCACAACCAACAGATCCAGATTCTTGAGGCCCGCGCGGATCTTGCCCTGATTGGGCTCGGTGACCGCAGGATTCTGACCCCAGCAGACCAAGGCCTTGGTGGTACCCGAGATCATGTCGCGGAACATCTGCATGTGGTTGACGCCGTTGCCCTTGGGCCACAGGTCGTAGATGTTGTCCGCGATGTTGCGGACATTCGCTCCTGCAGCGGTTGCCTGGGCGTAGCCTCCGAAGAACTTCAACGTCATGTTGAAGAATCCCCGCTGCTGAAGACCCATGGCGCCCGTGACATACGCGTCGTCATAGGACCCGTTCCTGGTAACGCGTGTCCCCGTGCCGGAGAGCGGGTTGCCCCAGAGGGCATCCATGTACTTGCCGAACGCATTGGCATCTGCAGACCGCAGAACGCTCGGGTTGCTCGAGTACGCCGGGATGTTGCCGTAGAGCAGGCCCATGTCCGTAGAACCCTGGACATTGTGGATGCCGCGCAGCGCGTTGATCCCGCCGCCAGCACGACCCATGTTGCCCATAAGCGTCTGGATGACTGCAAAGTCCTTGACGTTCTGGCTGCCGACCGTGTGCTGCGTGATGCCCATCGCATAGAGCATCGTGAGCACCCTGTAGCCAGCAACACGCGGATCCTGCGTGCCGGTAACGCCCGCTCCCGGAACAGCCGGGCCGATACTCGAACAACGGCCATTGTCGACGAAGTACTTGACCAGGTCGAGAATCTCCTGCTGTGTGCAGCCGACGATGCCTGACGTCACCGACAGAGTGTACGGATCCACGTGCGCCTTCAGCCGGTTGTAGACCGTGTTCACGTCGGCGTCGACGGTCGCTGCCCTGCTCGGGAAGTTCGAAACGCTTGCAGTTGAAGCAGCCGTTGCGGTGGCGCGCACGTAGTCAGAAGCGTCGTTCTGCACAAGGAAGCGAGCGTCCGTGTACTTCGAGCCACCGGCAACCGTCGTAAGCGCGGCGTTGGCGTCATCGTAGACAGTCTGTGCACTTGTTTCGTTCAGGAACTCGAAGAATTTCGCCTTGACGCCGGCATCGACCGAACCGGTGGTGCCTTCCATCTGCGAGATGACCTCGCGGACGACACCGTTCAGCAGGGCGATGTCGGTGCCGGGACGGATGCGGATGTACTGATCGGCCTGCAGCGCGGTGCGCGTCTTGCGAGGATCGACCACTACGAGCTTCGCGCCCTTCTTGCCATCGGGCCAAACGACGTTCTGATTGCCGCGAGCCTTGTTGATGTGGGCCATACAGGCAGGGTGATTCTCGGAGGGGTTAGCGCCCCACACGAGAACGTTCGATGCGTTCCCGATGTCCGCCCAATGGTTGGTCATCGAACCTCGTCCGAATGCGGCCGCCAGACCGGAGACCGTGGACGAGTGTCATATACGAGCCTGATGCTCGACGTTGCTAGTACCGAAGTTCGCGACGATTTTGCGGTACAGGTAGTTCGGCTCGTTGTTCATGTGCGAACAGCCGAGGAACGCGACGCCCTTCGACTGGTTCGTCTCGGTCAGCGCGCCGCGCGCGGTGACAAGCTGCTGGGCGATGTCGGCCATCGCGGCGTTGAGCGTGGTCTTCTCCCAGCCGCCGTTGCCGATACGCCTGTAGGCGATATCGATGCCCAGCGGATCCGTGGCATTGTAGGCGAACACGCTATTCACCGGATGCGCGCCGGCCCATGCGCCGATACGGCGCGAGTTCGTGGCGAGCTGGAACGCGCCGGAGCCCTTGGCGCAGAGACCGCCCGCGTTCATGGGCGACTCGAAGTCGCCGTAGATGTCGACGACCTCTTGTGTCGCGATGTTGACAACAACGCGCTGGCCGCAGCTTGCCGAGCAATACGGGCAGGTCGTGTTGGTGATCTTGTACGTGCCCGTCGGGTCGTTCTCGTACGCGAGCGCGGACGCGGTGTTGTAGGCCCAGCCACCCCCAACCGCCGCCGCCGCGGCGGAGAACTTCACGAAGTCTCGTCTGGAGACGTTCATGAAGCCCTCGCCTTCCTTGTCCTTAGTAGCCATTCTCTTCCCTCTCCTGTGCTTGCAGTTCGGGAAACCCTTGCTCCCGCCGCGCCGGTCGAACCCGGGCGCCGGCCCCGTGACGTCCCTCCTAATCGATAGCGGCCGCATTGCGATGGGAGGACACAAAAAGCAAAGACCGGCGTACGACGTAGCTTGAAGCTGCCGCCGAACGACCGGTCCGAAGAGCCACGATGTGGTAGTTCGTCATCCCTTACCCCTGAGACACCACGAACAGGCCCCGACACACCGGGGGGCCCGCACGCGCTCGTGTCTCCTTTCCAAGGGGGAGGCGCCGCCGTTTCCCGCGACACCCTGTCGGCCCAAAAGCCCTGGCAAACGCTGTAGGCTAGAGCGCTCGGAGACGATTGCATGTCAAGCATCGGCCGAGTACTGCCGGACTGCGAGGCCGATGTTGTAACACGAGTTACAAAGTGTACTTTAGGTTCGCTAACCAGCACTGTCAAGCGTCTACGGTGGGCGGTGCGGTTGCTCCCTGTGCGCCCTTCCACGCGCCCGGCCTAGCCCGTCTCGTGAGCACCTGGTGAGCCCTGCGTCTTCCGGAATCGCGCGAGGAACGCCGCTACGTCGTAGACGTCGATCTCCAGCAGCACAGCGAGCCTGCGGAGTCTCTCGTCTTCGGTGCACAGTCCCTTCGTGCGCTGCGCGATCGCCAACAGGATGGCGGTGGCCTCGTCGACCTCGAGACGCTGCTGGATCGCGCGAGCGTCGGAGTCTGAATGGGTCTCGCCCTTGATGACCTGACCCAAGTCCACGCCGTCCACCACACGCCCCTCATACCGGGCATGCTCAGCCTCGGGCACGACGAACCTGAAGCGGCGCTCGCCAAGCATCTGCGTGTATTCGGTCGCGATCATGCCTCCCACGAAGTCCTCCGTGACCGCGAATCTGCGACGGCGCAGAAGGAGCAGCAGCGGCAAGAGCAGCAGCGGCGACAGGCACGCGAGCCATCCGAGCGGGGTGCTCGGCGCCTTGATGGGAGGCAGCCCGCCGGTCGGCCATCCCCAAACCTGGACCTGGTCGTTCATGCGGTCCGTGATGTAGATCCGGTTGGCCATGAGCGCGATGTCGTTGGGATAGTTGAACTGGCCCGGACCGAACCCCCGCTCGCCGAACTTGCCGAGGTTCTCACCCTTCAGGCTGTAGATGTCGACCTGGTGCGCGAGCGCGTCGACGACGAACAGGTAGTCCTTGGTGTTGTCGATCGCTTCGCCACGGGGAACCCCCGAGGTGGACACGAACTGCTTGAAAGTGCCGTTCGTGTCGAATACCTGGACCCTGCGGTTGTCGCCGTCCGCGACGTAGACGCTGCCGTCATCGGCGATCGCCAGGCCGTTCGGAAAGTAGAAGTAGCCCGGACTGTCCTCGGGATTGACAACTTGCGCCGTCCGACCGACTTGCTTCGTGAGGTTGCCGGCCGCATCGAAGTACAGGAGACGGTGCTTCGCGGTGTCGCCGACGTCGGTGATGCGCACGGATCCGTCGGATGCGATCGCGATCGCCAGTGGTGTCCAGTCGAAGTCCTCGTTGCCGTTGGGCACGAACTTGCGCAGGAAGTCGCCCTCGGCAGAGAAGATGTAGACCGCCTTGTTCCTGCGGTCCGCTACCCACAGATTGCCATCGGGCGCCATGGCGATATGGACGGGGTTGCCGAGTTGGGTATTCGCCCCGTCGGCAACCTGGTCGAACGCGAAAAGGAACCCACCATTCTTGTTGAAGACCGAGATGCGGCGCCTGCTGAAGTCGACAACATAGACGCGCTGGTCCTTGCCGACCGCCACGCCGACGGGCCCCTTGAGGGCGTTGGCACCCGAGCCCGTGATCGAGAACAGGTACTCCGGCGGCTGTATCCCCGTGCCGCTCGTCGGAGCGATGCCCGGGATGGGAAGCCGTTTGTTGACGACGAAGTAGTACGCCAAGAAGGCAAGCGCGGCCAGAAGCGCGATGAGTAGGGCAAGCCAGATGATCTTGCGACGGCGCTCGCGCGATCCCATACGCTGGCGCGATGGATCCTGCGAGTACGGAGGCGTGCCGTCGCCGCCGGGAATCGTGGTGGGAGTCGCGTCACTGGGCATTCGAGAGCCTCTCAGTGGCCTTCATCGCGGCCGCATCTTGCGGCGCAATCTGCAGGATTCGTCCGTACACTCCGAGCGCGTCCTCGGGGCTCTTGTTCTTCTCCCAAAGCGCGGCGAGGAGTCTCAGTGCGTCGACGTTCTTTGGCTCGAGGGCGACTGCCACGCGAGCCTCGGCCAGCGCCTTTCGAGCACTCTTCGCCGAGAGATCCTTGGCGGCCTGGAACCGCTTTGAGAACGGGCCGAGTGCGTCCAGTGCAAGTTGCGGCTTGTCGACATTCGGCGCTGCGTCCACCGAGGTGCGGAGCAGCTCTGCCGCTCTGCCCACGTCCTCCTTCAAGATGAGCATCGCAAGATCGTAGTTGGCCTCGGGCATCTTCGGGTCGAACGCTAGGGTGATCTCGAGCTCCTCACGGTACTTCTTCATCGAGTCGAGCTGCTTGTAGCAGTACGCCAGTGCGTAGTGCGTATCGGAGGCATCACGCCGTATCCGCAGCGCCGCCTTGAAGTTGGCGACTGCGTCCTCGTACTGATGCCGCTCCATGAGAGCCGTGCCGAGATAGAAGTAGGCGGTCTCCAACGCGCTGTCGCGGCTCGCGTTCTGGGTGTTGCCGAGAAGGCTCACCACCTTCTGGAAGTAGTCTTGCGAAGTCTTCCAGTCCTTCTTCTGCGCCGCTATGAAGCCAAGCCCAGACAACGCCGGAGTGTAGTCCTTGCTCGCCTTCAAGATCGCGGTATATTGCGCGATCGCCTCGTTCTCTCGCCCGGCCACGACAAGCGCCTGCGCAAGCTGCATGCGCAACCCGAGGTTGCCCGGGTTCTTCCGAATCGAGGTCTCGATCGCGGCGATCGCCCTTGACGCGGGAGTCGCGGCGACGACCGCGCGGTTGTGCGACCAGACCGACCACCCGAGGAAGGTAGCGAGAACCACGACCGCGACAGCAGCGCTCCACAGCGCTATGTCCAGCGTCTTGAACCGCCGCAGGTCGATCACGTACGTACCACCTCGTGGTCTCGTTTGAGTCAGAGCGACTCTAGATGTTCAGGTTGGTGTGACATCGCAGACACAGCTGCGCACCCGGGTACTTGGCGATCTGTATGTTGCGGTAGTCGAGTGCGCCGTGGCACGTGTAGCACAAGCGAACGTCATGCCCGACCTGCTGGAGGCTGGCCGTATGCGCCGCCGCCGTGAATACCGTGCTGAACCCCACGTGACAGTCGTCGCACACGTACGGTTCGCCCTTCTCCTTCGCCACGTTGAAGTGGACCGCGTGCTCGGCGAAGCCTTTGTTCTTGATCGCCGTAGGCGGCTGTTGCGCCATTTCGGGGTGGCACTGCCCAGTGCAGTTCTTCTCGATGAGCTCTGCGCGTTTGACAGTTGCGTGGTGACATTCCTGGCACGTCGAGCGGTCAATGTGGCAGACGTTGCAGTCCGCCGAATCGAGCTTGCCTGCCTTAGCGTGACCCGTCAGCCAGTCCGTCGGGTGCGGCATGACCGTCTTGTGGCACCGCTTGCACGACGGGTCGTCGTGGCACGAGCCGCACGCCCCCGCACCCGCAAGGTAGAGCTTGCCGTGACCCGAGACCCATGCGGTCTTCTTGTGGTCCACCGGGATCACAGGCGTCGAAGGCCCGCCTGTCTTGACGTTCTTGCCCGTGTGGCAGTCAACGCAGAACTGTGAGGGGTGGCACATGGCGCAAGACTCAGGCGACTTTGTCGCCGCCTTCTTGTGGGTGGTCTTCACGAACTCCGTCGTGTGGTCGGCCGGCTTGAGGTCGAACCCGGGCGGGTGGCACTTCTTGCACTCCTGGCCCGCGACGAGCCCCCGCGAGGCGTGCACGAGACCGTGGCAGCGGTAGCACGAGAGCATGTCGGCGCGAGCGATCGTGCCGGGCTCGTGCGTGAAGGTCGAGTGGCAGGTATCGCACTGGAAACTGCGCTCGATATGCGCCCCGTGGGCGAAGATGAGCCGGCCCTTCATGAAGGCGCCCGGACTGTCCAAATCCGGGTGGCAGTAGGCGCACTGCGACATCGTGGTGCCGCGGTCGGGGTAGATCTTGACCGACGCCGGCTTCGGCTTGGCGAGGATGACCGACTGGTAGGTCGCCGGCATCTTCCCCACCGGGACGGACTGCTGCTCGTGGCAGGCATCGCAGTCCTTGGGTCCCTTGTGGCACATCATGCAGTCGTTCACGCCGTTCTTCTTGGCATAGTCCGCGTGCGGCTTGGCAGCAAAGTCCTTGGTGTGGTTCGCCGGACGGAGGTTGAAAGACGGCGTGTGGCACTTCTCGCAGGCACTCGTTGCGAGCTCGCCCTGCGGACCGTGCTGGACACCGTGGCACGTGTAGCAAACCTCCATCGGCACCTGCTGCGTCGCACCCGCCTGGTGAGGCATCTGGTAGTGGCAGCCGGAGCACGAGACGACCAGATGGTTACCGTGATTGAAGATCAGTCCGGGCCGAGTGGTGGCGCCCAAAGTCGCGTGACAGGGCACGCACTGGCTCGCCTCGACCTGCGCAGCGGTGTCGATGACAGGCACGACGGGGGCCTGTCCACGTCCCATCTGGGGCATGAGCCACAACAGGAAGGTGGCGGCCACCACAGCGGTGACCGCCAACCCCCAGATGATGCTCTTTGGATGTCTGCTTAGTAGAACCACGCCCTCACCGTCGAGATGAGCCGTCTGAGCGGATTCTGCTCGACTGCCCGGACCTTCTGATGGATAAGCCGGCTGGCTGCGGCCGAGAACTCAGGGGCTGAACGCCTATGGCACCCATCTTGGCCGCATGTCTTGTCGAGGTTCTTGGGGTAGACCGATGAGGCGGGGTCGGCCGCAGGCAGGACGAGATGGGATCCATGACACTGCCAGCATGCCGGGGCATCGGGAGCTCCCTGCTTGTAGGCGGCGCCATGGTAGTAGTCGTTGTAGGTGACGTACTGCTCCTTGTGGCACCGCGCGCAGACGCGATATGCCGAGGCATGGAGCAAGGACTTTGCCGCCTCGGTGTCGAGACGCTGGATGTAGTGCCCGCCATGGCACGAGGCACAGGTCGCCGACTTCATGTTGCCCTGGTTGATCTGTTCCGCGTGTATCGACTTCTGGTACACGGCGTTTTGCTTCTTGTGGTCTTTGCACGACGAGCACGCATACCCGGCGTTGATGTTCCAGAGGTTCGAAGGCAAGGTCTTGTCTTCGTAGGCGTAGTCGATGTGGCACTGCTGGCAGGTGATGTCCTGGTGAGCTGAAGAGGTAACGCCAGTGACCTGGAACGATTTTGACACGCCGCCCGCGGTCTTCATGAGCGTGTCGCTGCCATGGCACGCCAGGCACCCGTTTCCGGAGTCGTAGCTGTAGCCGGTCGCGGGAGCCCAGTTGATGGCCTTCTGAGTGTGGCAGTCGTCGCAGAACTTGCCGTCGTGACACATCATGCACTTGGTGTTCAGCTCGGCCCTTGCAGGCGCGACGTGCGGCTTCTCGGCCCAGTTCGACGTGTGGAACGCCGGTTTCGTGTTCGCCGACCTCGGCTCGACGTGGCATTTGCTGCACTGGTCCTTAGCGATGACGCCCATGGGGCCGTGCCGAAGTCCGTGACAGTTGAAGCACGACTGCATGGTCGGCTTCTCGGTTCCCTCGGGTCGGTGCGGGAACCGAGAGTGGCAGGCCGAGCACTGCACGAGCTGGTGGTAGCCGTGCTTGAAGATGATCGACGATGAGAAGTTCTTGGTAGTGGCGATGTTGCCGTGGCACGGGTCGCACTTCTCGGCGAACACGGTGCCGCCCACGGTCACGGTCAACTGAGTGTCCTTCGGCTGTAGCGGCACCTCGGCTGCCATCGCCGCTGTCGCGATCCCGTACGCGACGGCGAAGACGAGCGCAGCGACAATGAGCGAAGCGAACCTTCCGGACCGCCCCCCAATCCGACGTGCCATTGCGCTCCCCTTCCCCAGCTTCGTGTCTGTGCCTATGACGCTACTTGAACCACGACCGGATGGTATTCATCGTCTGCCGCCAGAACGCAACGAGCGGATTCGCCGCCACCAGTTCGCTCTTGTGATGAATGGCCTGGGAGTAACTGGTGTAGGCCTCATTCGGCTCATTCAGATGGCACTGACTGCATGTCTCGACGAGGTTGGCTTGATTCACCGAAGAGAGACGGTTAGAAGAGGGCAGAACGTCGTGTGCCTTGTGGCACTGCCAGCAGACGGGCGCGTCGGGGGCCCCATTCTTGTACGCCGCGCCGTGGTAGTAGTCGTTGTAGTTGTCCCAGTAGTCCTGGTGGCAGTTTCCACATACTTCCTTACCGCTCGCGTGGAGCGCTTCCTGCCCAGCGGGGTTGCCTTTCAGCTTCTGGATATCGTGAGAGCCGTGGCAGTCGCCGCACAGAGGCAAGCGAGTGACGCCACTCGTGGTGGCGACGGGCCGGGTGCCGTCGGTGCTGGGCGCCGGGCTGTGCACCCCACTGGTGTAGGCCGTGTAGGCCGCTTGGTGGCAGTTCTTGCAGGCCGCCTTCGCAACGTCTCGCCACGCTTCATTGGCTGAGGCAGGGTGCGGAACGGTGTACGCGAAGTCGAGATGGCATCCCGTGCACTGGGTGTTCGCGTGGGCAGATGATGCCAGCATCGCCGGACTGATCCACATGCTCACGGTGATGCCGTTCTGGACCCGGACGAGATTCCGATCGCCGTGGCAGACCATGCAGCCGGACTTGCCAGCTGTGGGCAAGGTGAAGTTGAGGTCGTAGGTCGCGGTCGCCGCCGTGGAACCCGTCCCCGGCGAGACGTAGAGCGTGGCCGCAGAGCTACCCGGCTGGGTGGTGGTTTGCGCCAACGCGACACCCGGTGCACTCAACGTGACCGCTAGACCCGCTGCGAACAACAACATGTGGACGCGACGCACACGTCCTCCTTTGAATGAGCGGACCTCAGTCCGCCTGCGACAACACCGGTACAGGTTCACGCGTATCGGTCTCCCCTCCCTGTCCTTCGCCGGTCTGGGCGCGTTCCCTGTCTAGGAAGCCCAAGCCGAAGAAATCCAAGAGCGCCGGGAAGTCCTCCACCAGCGACAAGTACACATGGATGGTAGTCAGGACGATGAAGAGCCAGTTGATCACGTAGTGCGCAGTGCGCGCCCACCAGCCCGCGAGATCGGTCGAGCCCAGCATCACGCCTAACCACCACCCGAGCAGCAGATCTCTGGGAGACACGCTCGTGTACGGGACGGTGAACGTCAGCAGGGCAAATCCCGTGAATGCTTGCAGGATGAGCAGCGGCACGAACAAGAGGTAAGTGCCCTTCTGCATGACGTTGTACTTGCCCAGGTGGGGTTTGGATTTCTTGACGAAGATGTAGTAGAGGATGACTTGGGGGGCCGTGACGATGTCGCGGCGGGTGATCGCGAACTCCCTGAAGTCACGTGTGCGCGATGCGAACGCGTACCAGAGGCGCCAAACGAGGTTGACCGTCACGATGATCATCGCAACGTAGTGGATGTAGCGCATGGCCGTCAGGCCACGATCGGAGAGTGGGAACCGGATGTAGAGGCCGGTGACCGCCAAGACGATCATGGAGGCGACGTGCTGGAAGTGAAGGAACTTCTGTAGCGTCGGAATCCGAGGACCCTCGGAGTCGGGCCACTGCCACTCGAGGAACCGGCGCTTGGCGCGGCCGGTGATGATGTTTCCCACGAAATGCGCGGCCAGGCCGAGCAGCACGATCACGTACAGCGTGAGGAAGGCAGCGTCAAGCCAGACGTTGAGTTCAACCAGTCCTATCGCCGACACCCCCTGTTTCAAATGTCCCGCTGGTGTGACTTGAGTCGCGCTTTGGGTCCACACACGCCGCTTCAGGGTCAACGCGATCGCCGTGCACACCGTCCATGCGCTTCTCGTGCCAATGGGCCCTGAAGACGCACAACGCCCGAACGTCGATGCCGGTCGGCGCCGGGCCCAAGTTTGTAACTCTAGTTACACACAGAATACGGGTGTCATAGGAACGGTGTCAACGAGCGGCGCCCTCGTTCGTGTCGACCCGGACTCCGGGACCAGGAGTGACCGCTTTCCGCTGTTCGCGAGGGGTGCTCAGCACGTGATCTCTCGCAGCGCCTGAAGGACGGCGTCAACGTCGTCATCAGTCGTGGACCAGCCGAGACCCAGCCTCAACGCCCCACAATCGAGCGTGCCGACGGTCCGATGCGCCCAGGGGGCACAGTGCAGCCCCGCGCGGACCGCGATCCCGTACCGCTTGTCCAACATGAATGCCAAGTGGTCGGCAGCCTCACGTTCATGGGCGATCGAGACCAGTGGCACGCGCGGTTCGTCTGCCGCCGGTCCCAAGACTCGGAAACCGCCGATGGCGAGAACTCCCTCGTGGAGGCGACGGGTCAGACGCCCTTCCTCGGCGCGGAACGCCTCGCCGTGCTCGCCGAGGAATCGCACGCTGGCGCCCAGACCGGCGATCCCCGGGGTGTTCGGCGTGCCTGCCTCGTAGCGGTCCGGGCGCGTCGTCGGCTGCGTCGGCAGTTCTGACGCCCCGGAGCCCGTGCCACCCTGGATGAGCTCTTCGGGCTCGATCGACGGAGAGAGGTAGAGCAGTCCGATGCCCTGCGGACCGAGCAATGCCTTGTGACCCGAGAGCGCGTAGGCATCGGCGCCTATCGCCGGAATGTCGACGGCCAGATGCCCACCCGCCTGGGCCCCGTCGACGATCGTCACGGCTCCGTGATCGTGCGCGATGTCGACGATATCGCCGATCGGCTGGATCGCGCCGGTGACGTTACTCGCGTGCTGACAGACGACCGCACGCGTCGGCGAGCTCCCGACCGCGCGCTCGACGGCGTCGGCGTCCAAGACGCCGCTCACGTCTGCGTCCACGATGTCGACGACCACACCGCGAGAAGCCAACCACGTGAGTGGCCGGGCGACGGCGTTGTGCTCGGTCGAACACGCGACGACGCGGTCGCCGGGAGTGATCAACCCCTTGAGTGCGAGGTTGAGGGCTTCGGTGCAGCCCGGACTGAAGATCAGGTCGTTGCTGCCGGGCACGCCGAGAAACGCCGCACACGCCTGGCGTGCATCGAAGATCATCCGCCCAGTGGCAGTGGCAAGGGCGTAGGCACCCCTACCGGGATTGCCACCGAACCTCGTGAGGGCGTCATGAACCGCATCGACGACGACCGCTGGCTTCGGCCACGAGGTGGCTGCGTGGTCGAAGTAGATCGTGGTGGCGGCAGGCCCGCGGTCATCACGTGGCCCTGTGCCTTGCGCCGTCGAGGTACTCATGGCGCCAGTATGCGGCCTAGTGCCCGCCACCGGCCATCATCTCGACCGCGTGTTCTAGCTGATCGGCGACGATTGCGAACGCCTCTCGCACGGCCTTCTCGCTGCCGGGCAGATTCACGATCAGCGTGCGTCCGCGCGCCCCAGCCGTCGCGCGCGAGAGCATGGCTCGCTTCGTGATCGTGAGACTCTCAGCGCGGATCGCCTCGGCGATTCCCGGCACGAGTCTGTCGGAGACCTCGATCGTTGCCTCGGGAGTGACGTCACGAGGACCAAGTCCCGTCCCGCCAGCCGTCAGCACGACGTCGCAGCGGTCGACGTCGGCCATGCCGACGAGCATCTCGGTGATCCGGTCTCGCTCGTCGGGAACCAGGTGGTAGACGACGATCCCCCACCCGCGCTCCTCGCAGAGCTGGTGCAACGCTGCCCCCGCGGTGTCTTGCTCGCGGGTGCGTGTGTCCGAGGTCGTGAGGAGCCCGATCCGAAGCGCCGGCATCAGGACTCAGCCACCCGGTCGAAGCCAAGCTCCTTCGCGCGTTCCTTCAAGGCGGCCTCCTTGGCCCGCTCCTCCTCGAACTCGCGCACCGCTGACTCCGGCGTGCGATCGCACGTACCGTCGCCGAGAGAGACCGTCCGGACCGGATCGCCGACGTTCACGTCACCCGCCTGACGCACGACGGCGAAGATGCCTTCGCGCGGCATGACGCAGTCTCCGGCCTGGTAGTAGATGGCGCACTTGGTGTGGCAGACCTTCCCGATCTGGCTCACTTCGAGGACGACACCGTCACCGATCTCAAGCACGCTGCCCACCGGTAGGGCCATGAGATCCATCCCGCGGGTGGTGATGTTCTCTGCGAAATCGCCCGCCCCAACATCCAGGCCCTTCTTGACCATCGTGTCGATGGACTCTTCCGCGAGGAGGCTCACCTGGCGGTGCCAGTCACCGGCGTGTGCATCGGTCTCGAATCCTCGATCGAAGACGAGCGTGCCGGCCGTGCCGGGCGTCTTGCGCACGGTCTTCTTCGCCGAGAGGTTCACCGACACGACCGTGCCAGGGCCGGGCAGGGGCTCTTCCGTCATCACTTCACGTCCTTCTCGTTGCGCGCCGAAGTCCGGCGCGTGGCCCTAGGCGGTTGGGTTCGGAGCGGCCTCGTCGGTCGCGGATTCTCTCGCCCACCGTCCCGACCGGCCGCCTTCCTTGCTCAGCAGCATCACGTCGGTGAGCACCATGCCGCGGTCGACCGCCTTGCACATGTCGTAGAGCGTCAGTCCGGCAATTGCGGCCGCCGTGAGCGCTTCCATCTCGATCCCGGTCTTGGCGTCGACCTCGACGGTGGCTCGAATACCGAACCCGGTGCGAGGGCCGGAAGCGACAGGCTCGATCTCGACCGAGGCGTGCGTGATCGGGAGTGGGTGGCACAACGGGATCAGCTCGCTCGTTCGCTTTGCCGCCGAGATGCCCGCGATGCGCGCGGCGGCGAGCACATCGCCCTTGGGCGCCTCGCCGGTCGTCACCATCGCCACGGTCGACTCGGCGGCCTCCAGGAACGCCAACGCGACCGCTCGGCGATGCGTGATGTCCTTTGCCGACACGTCGACCATCCGCGCGGCGCCGGACTCGTCCACGTGGCTGAGCTGCTTCGGGGACTCGTTTGCCTCGCCCACACCTAGCCTCCGATCTGCGACATGCGCCGCAAGGTGCCGATGCGCATGTTGTGGTTCTCCGGTTTGCTCTCAAGCGCCCGCTGAATGAGATGATGGACGTCTTCGTCGGTGCCCGTGCGAAGCACGGTGCGTACGTCGATCTCCTCGTCGCTGAACAAGCAGTTGCGGAGCATGCCGTCGGCGGTCAGACGCAGGCGGTTGCACTCCCCGCAGAAGTGCGCCGAGAGCGGGGATATGACGCCGAGCGTGCCCTGCGCGCCGGGAAGCCGATAGTAGTGCGCCGGACCCCACCCGCCAGGAGCCGCATCGCGCGCAATTGGTTCGGGGCGTCCAAGACCCGCCGCTTCGGCCTCCGCCGAGAGCGATTCCAGCGTCTCAGAACTCGGCACGTGGTCTTCGAGCGTCCAGTGGAAGCCCTCAGTATCGCCCGCGCACGCCGCTCCCTCGCCGACTTCGCCGATCTCGGCGTCGTCGCCGACGGGCATGTACTCGATGAAGCGCACGTGCAGCGGCCGTTCCGCCGTCATCCGCGCGAACCCGAGTAGATCCTGTTTGAGACTCCGCACGACCACGACGTTGATCTTCACGGGCGACATGCCTACGTCCAGAGCCGCGTCGATGCCCGCAAGCGCATCCTGCAGGCGTCCGCCGCGCGTCACCCGCGCGTAGACGTCGGGGTCGAGCGTGTCGAGTGAGATGTTCACGCGCGACAGGCCGGCCTCGGCGAGTTGCTCGGCGTAACGCGGAAGCAAGGTTCCATTGGTGGTGAGCGCAACGGCCTCAAGTCCCGTGAACTGCCTGAGGCGGCGAATGTGATCGACCAGACCGAGACGGACGAGCGGTTCTCCGCCGGTGAGACGGATCTTCGAGATGCCCTCGTCCATCGCGACGCGCGCGAAGCGCTCGATCTCCTCGAAGGAGAGGATGCTCTCCGGCGGTTTCCACGCGACGCCTTCCGCGGGCATGCAGTAGATACACCGCAGGTTGCACCGGTCGGTGACAGCGATGCGCAGGTAATCGATGCGACGACCGAAAGCGTCAGTGGCCACGCGAGTCACCCGACTTGGGTTCCAGGAAGCGTTGCTCGATGAGCGCTCCGACTCCCTCGGCATCGTCCAGCCCGAAGGTCGGGACGCCCTCCAAGGCCAGGTCCGGGTTGTCTGTTGCGAGCGCTATCAGTTCGTCGGCAGTCGAGATGAGCTCCTCCGACCGCCCGCGCCTCGAGACCTCGATGCGCGCCGTCGCGGTCGACTTGTACCCCTCGGTGACCAGGACATCGGCACCGGCCTCCGCGGCGAGAGCCGCAAGCTCTGCGAGCGTTCGCTCGCGCTCAACGTGCTGGATGGATGCGAACTGAACTGGCGACGAGATCATCGTGATGAACGCTCCTGCGCGCGCGTGGCGCCACGAGTCCTTGCCGGGAAGGTCGATGTCGAAGCCGTGCACGTGATGCTTGACCGTGCCCACCCGCCAACCCCGCGCGGTGAGGGCGCGGACGAGCTTCTCGAGGAACGTGGTCTTCCCAGAGTCGCTCTTCCCGACGATGGAAACGACGGGGATGGGTGTCTCAGATCCCGAAATGGTCAAGCCGGTCAGAAGCAGCCGAGGTCACAGTTCTTGACGCGGACGCCGGCGAGATCGGCTGCGGCACCGGCGACCTTGTACGGCACGCCCTGGTCCTCGGCGAACTTGCGTAGCACGGGACAGGTCACGCGGCCGTCAACGGCCTTGGCGGCGAGCACTTCAACCATCTCGGGTGTCACCTGATCGGTCCAGCGTGGATCCATGATCTTGGGGGCGTCAGAGCTCATAGGGGCGTTCCTTCCTCGATGTCCAGACGTAGACAGTCAACCTCCGTGCCCTTCGCGAAGAAGCCTTCGCCTCCGGGCAGCACCATGAAGCAGTTGCCTTTGTGAGCCGCCGTGAGCAGTGCCGACGACTGGCTCCCCGACAGGGCGACTGTGAACTCGCCTGACGGATCACGCTCGAGTCTCGCACGCAGATAGTACCTGCGGTCCTGCTTCTTCTTCACATCGTGTGCCAGCCTCGCCAACGTGTGGGGTCGATCGAGCGCCGAGTAGCCCTGCATCACTCGGAGGGCAGGGCGCACGAAGATTTCGAAGCCCACGTACGTGCTCGTCGGGTTTCCCGGCAGCCCGAAGAACGGGACGCCGTGGATGCTGCCAAGCGTCTGAGGGTTGCCGGGGCGCATCGCGACTTTGCAGAATGCCAGCTCGCCGATCTCCTCGAGCACGGGCTTCACGTAGTCGAAGTCGCCGACAGAGACGCCTCCGCTCGTGATGATGAAGTCCGAACCCTCGGCGGCCTCTTCGAATGCCTGACGGGTCGCTTCCTCATCGTCGGGAACGATGCCGAAGCGCACGGGAATCCCACCGGCCGCAATGACCTGCGCCGCAAGCGAGTAGGAGTTCGAGTTGCGGATCTTGCCCGGCCCGGGCGTCTGGTCGATCTCGACCAGCTCGCTTCCCGTCGAGATGATCGCGACTCGCGGGCGTCGGTAGACGGGAACGGTGGCGTGCCCCGTGGACCCTGCCAAGCCAACGGCTGCTGACGTGATCACTTCGCCGGCGGCGAGCACTACGTCCCCGGCGTGCACCTCTTCGCCGCGTCTGCGGATATGCTGGCCGACCGGAGCCTCGCGCATCACGGACACCGGGTCTCCAACGTCGACGAGTGGGGGGGCGGTGAACTCGACCATCACCACGGCGTCGGCTCCCGCAGGGACCGGCGCGCCCGTCATGATCCGTGCCGCTTGCCCGGGCTCGAGTGTCCCCTCCCAGAAGTCACCGGCAGCCACGTGTCGTACAACCTCGATGGAGACCGGCGTGTCCATGGTTGCCCCGACGGTGTCCTCGGCGCGCACCGCGTAGCCATCCATGGCGGAGTTGTCGAACGGCGCGACGTCGATGTCGCTGGTAAGGTCTTCGGCAAGCACGCGACCCAGCGCCTCCAGAGTCGGCACACGTTCGGCGTCGAGGCGAAGGACGCGCGCGAAGACGAGTTCGCGCGCCTCTTCGACGCTCATGACGGCGGAGCCCTGCGGCGCCTTTGTCGTGCCGGTCTCGGAAGCTGGATCCGCAGTGGTCACGCTAGGCCTCCTCCTGGGGCAGGATGATACGCTCAGGGCGGGTGAAGACGACGAGCTTGCCACCGCGGGCGTAGCCCACGAGTGTGATTCCGAGGTCGTTGGCGATATCCGCGGCCAAGTCGGTCACCGACGTGCGCGACACGACGATGGGCACGCGCGATTTCGCAGCCTTGACGGCCATCTCATAGGAGATGCGGCCCGTGGACAGCAGAACGGCGTCTTCGGTCGAGATGCGGTCGAGCCATGCCCGGCCGAGCAACTTGTCGAGCGCGTTGTGGCGACCAACGTCTTCACGCACCAGCAGCAGCCCGCCATCACGTACAAGGCCGCATGCGTGCGTGCCACCCGTATCGCGGTACTGCTCGGCGTGCCGGGACATCTGTCCCATGAGCCCGTAGATGTCTTCTGCCGCAACCTGGACGGAGGACGTGATGTGATCCAAGCCGCGCGCGTGCCCGACACTCGAGAAAGTGACGCCCTTGCCGCAGCCGCTGGTCACGTAGCGTGTCTTGTACACCATGTCGTCGGGGACCGACTCGTCCGTCGTGATGTAGACCATGCCCCGCTTGTGATCTGCATCGACCGACCGGAAGGCCTCCCGATCCGTCATGAGTCCCTCGGCCACGAGGAACCCGACCCCCATCTCCTCTAGATCTCTCGGCGTCGCCTGAACGGTCGCCACCTCGACATCGTTCATATAAAGCGTGACGGGACGCTCACTCGGCATGCCTCTGGCGCGCCGCGTGCCGACCTCGATCACGGAGAGCCGGGGAGGAGGCTCCTCATGGTGATGCCGGCGGGAGCCCCCGCGATCCGGTTCTCCCGCAAAGGTGAGTTCTACGCCCTGACCGCTTGGGACCTCCTCGGCCGCCTCGCGGACTTCCTCCAGATCGTTCAGCGTGTTCACGTTCACGAAGCTACGAAGCTCCGGGTCGACGTCCCGGAATGAGTCGACAGGCACCTCGATCACTCTCAGTGAGCCGAAGATGGCCACGATCCGCCTTCTGCCCGACGCGATGGCCGCGCGAGCAGCAGGCAGGCATGTCTCGACGCGGTAGAGGGCAAGCAGCGGCTCCGGGCCCTTCTCTGTGACCGGCATGACGACATCCGCTTCGTCGCGTCTGTCCCACAAGGCGCACGCGATCTCGGTGGAAAGCCAGGGCATGTCCGCGGCAACCGCCAGCACCCACTTGTCCTCGGCCGCGGCGAGAGCCGTTGCGAGCCCGCCGAGCGGCCCAAGGTGCGCCACCTCGTCTTGCAGGATCGCAACATCAGGCGGGAAGTCCACATCCACGAGGGCTTCAGGCCGATTCGTCACGATGATCGCGTGGGCGGCACACGCCACTACAGCGCGCACCACCCGACTGATGAGGGGTACGCCGTCAACCGCAATGAGTGTCTTGTCGACACCCATACGCGCCGAACGGCCCCCTGCCAGGACAGCAGCAGTCACCGGAATACGTCCCGTGTCTGGGGGCGGGTTCAGTGTGCGTCCTCCTCTAGGGAATACGACCAGCACCCGGCTCCGTAGAGCCGGAGAAGCTTTCAGGGCAGAGGCAGCAAGTCTCGCACGCCCCGAAGACCGAGACAACTCTACCCCAGAGGGTGTGCGCGAATCGAGAATCTCGCAGCTAGTCGACCGCGAGCATGACGCTGTCGGCCTTGATGATCGCCGTGACCTCGCTACCCACGACGATGCCAAGTTCCTTCACGGCGTCAACGGTGATGACAGCGGTGATGTGCTGCCCGCTCACGTCGATCTTGACCTGCGCTTCGACAGCACCTTCTTTGACCGCGACGACTTTGCCCTTCAGCTGGTTGCGCGCGCTGAGTTTCATCGCTCTGGACTCCCTTCGGTTGCGTGCCATCCTCGGGCTATATACCCGCGTACAAGCGGCTGCGCCGGCGGACTGGGGCTGCGCGAGCACGGTACTGGCAGCGGACACGGCGAGTGCGGTCAGCTCATCTCTGAACGAAGATGCTCTGCGAACGCATCCGCGGCACGCGTCATCGGGCTCCGCGGCAAGACCAGGTAGAACGGGCGGGTCACCGGAAAGCCGCCGACCGGCACTTCGACAACGGTCTTAAGTTCGAGCGCCTTCTCAGCCACCCATCGACTCACGACGCCGAGGCCCAAACCGCCCTCGACGGCACGCACGATAGCCTCGCTCGTGCCGAGTTCGGTGACAACCCGAAGATCGCCCGGGTCGATCCCTTCGGCGCGAAGCACCGACTCCGTCACCTGACGTGTGCCCGACCCGGACTCTCGCATGATGAACGGCTCTTCCAGCAGGTCTCGAAGCAGCAGATCCTCGCGAGCAAGGAGCGGGCTCGCCGGGTCGGCGATCACGACAAGCTCGTCGGCTCCGGCCTCTTCGAAGGTCGCACGAGTGCCACGGACCTTCGCACCGACCATGCCGAGCTGCGCCTCCCCGCTATCGACCAGCTCGACAACCTTGGTGGTATCGGCGATGACGATGCTCGCGGCGACCTCGGGATTGGACCGCAGGAAAGCGCCGAGCATCCGCGGGACCACGTACTGCCCGGGCGTGGTGCTCGCCGCCAGGGTCAAGCGACCCGTGACCTGCTCGCTCATGTTCTCGATCTCTGTCCTTGCGTTGTCGAGCTCGTCGAGCACGCGACGGGCGTGCGGCAGAAGCGCTCGTCCCGCTTCCGTCAGATCCACTCGGCGATACCGGCGATCGAGCAGGATGGCGCCTATGTCCGACTCCAAGGCCTGGACCTGCATGGTCACCGCGGGTTGAGAGATGCCCATGGCGCGCGCCGCTTCGGAGAACGAGCCGTGCTCGACAACGGCCAGAAACGCCGTGAGCTGAGAGATGTTCACTTCAGGATCCCCTCGCTCCGAACGGGACATGTGCGCGGAACCGGCAGCTCCTGACGGAGTCAGCCTAGATCAGATGATAGGTCAACGGTGCGGAAGGGACGTGTCGCGGTGACGGGCAACGCCCCGAACGTCGGCAGTCCGTTACCGATCCTCAAGCAGGCGACACAACAGGCGATGCAGCGGGTAGTATCTCCAAGTGCCGGAGCTGCTGGTGCTTGACGAGCCGCTCGAGGGGCTCGATCCCGCGTCGCGTGAGAGCCTTCTCGGCCTGCTCCAGCGCGTGTCGGACGAGCGAGGGGTGACGATGGTGATGACGACCCACGACATCGACTCGGTCCCCGAACTCGCCGACTACGCGTACGTGCTCGCGCCCGGCGGCCGGATCGCGCTCTCGGGGACTCCCGCTGAGGTCTTCGAGAACGCTGACATCCTTTCGGAGAGCAATATCAAGCCGCCTATCCTGGCCGAGTTGTTCGCCGAGCTCAGGCAAACCGACCCCAGCGCGCCACCCCCCGCGCTATCCGTTGCTGCGGCAGCACGGGAACTCGCGGCGTGGAAAGCCGGGGCAAGGGCCTAGAGGCCCGCGCAGCGCGGCTGCGGGTCTAGCTGACCCGCCCGCGGCGGCACCGGGCGCGCTATCCGCGCTAGCCGCGCTCCTTCACGAGTCGCGCGAACTGCGCACCCCACTCGCGCGCAGCCTGGATGTCGTCGGCAGTCGGGCGGAACTTCTGCGTGTACGGCTCGAAAGGCTGCTCGAAGCCGATCTCCGCGAGGCGCTCCGTGATCTGCTTGGTCGCACCGCTGCTCCATCCGAAGCTGCCGAAGGTCCCGCCGATCTTGCCCTGTGGCTTGAGCCCCGAGATGTACTGCAGGTAGCCGGCGATCCGGTAGAGCATGCCGTGGTGCAGCGCGGGTGAGCCGACGAGCAACGCGCGCGCGTCGAGCAGCTCGCGCGTGACGTGGGCGACAGGCGACACGGCCATGTCGAAGACTTCGGCCTCGACACCCTCGGCGCCGATGCCATCGGCGATCGCGCGGGAGAGCGTCTCGGTGGACCCCCACATCGTCGAGAACACGACGACGATCTTCTCGCGTGTCTCGCCGCTCGTCAGACGTCCGTAGGTCTTGAGCAGCTCGCCGATGTCGTCGCCCCGCCACGCAACCCCATGGGACGGAGCGATGACCTTGCACACCCAGCCGAGCTCCGTGACCTTCTCGACGGCGTTGGACACCTGCCTACCGAGCGGCATGAGGATGTTGGCGTAGTAGATCGTGAGCTCCTCGAGTGCCAAGTCGAGTCCGACCTCGTCCGAGAAGCGCCCCTCTGAGGCCAGGTGCTGTCCGAACGCGTCGTTCGGCATGAGCACGCACTCTTCGGGGCAGTACGTGAACATCGAGTCGGGCCAGTGGACCATCGGTTGCGGGAGGAAGTGGAGCGTCTTTCCGCCGAGGTCGATCACATCGTCCGCGCCGACCACGCCGATCTCGAGCCCGTCGTGGTATTCGAACACGCCCGCTGCGCCCGACTTGGATGCGACGACGGTCGCGTTGGGCATGGCCGCCATCACGGCGCGCAGGCCGCTGTTGTGGTCGGGCTCGATGTGGTTCACGACGATGTAGTCGACGTCGGCCGGGTCCATGACCGAGCGGACGCGGGAAAGCAGCTCCTCGGCGAAGGGCAGCTTCACGGTGTCGATCAGCGCGGTCTTCTCTCCCCGCACGAGGTAGGCGTTGTAGGTGGTGCCGCGCGGCGTCTCGTACCCGTGGAAGTCGCGCAGTTCCCAGTCGATAGCGCCGACCCACTGGATCGAGTCGGATATCTGAACGGATTGCATAGTCATGGATGCCTGCCTTAGGGACGTGCCGAAGCAGGCGCTCTTAGAACCGGCTACGAGCTGCGCTTCACGAAGAAGTCGGCCATCGAGATGAGCAGCTGCTTCGGCTTGCTGTCAGGAATGGCGGCGTCGAGCACCGGCCGCGCTCCCTGTATCAATTCCCCAGCGTAGCCTTCGGCGAACGCAATCGAGCCAGACGCCTTCATCAGAGAGACGGCTTCTTCAAGGAGCGCTGCGTTGCTGGTGTGCATCGAGAGGATCTCGAGCAGGCGTTCGCGGTCCTTGGAGTACGCGAGCGCGTGGATGGCGACGAGCGTGCGCTTGCCCTCGGTGATGTCACTTCGGAAGTCCTTGCGAGTCGACTCCTTGGTGCCGACGAGGTTCAACACGTCGTCCTGGATCTGGAAGGCGAGCCCTGCCGCCATGCCGTACGCACGCAACGCCTCGATCTGCTCCTCCGTGCCACCGCCGACGATCGCACCCACCGCGAGCGGGACCGCACCCGAGTAGTAGGCGGTCTTGTGATATGCCATGAGAAGGTAGTCGTCGAGCGAGAGATCGAAGCGGCCATCGCGCGCCCAGCCGATATCCAGCGCTTGGCCCTCGATCGTACGTGTCGTCATGTCGACGAGTTCCTGCAGGACTCGAAGCTTGGTAGCGTCGTCGAGTCCCTCGTCTTCCACGACGGTGCCGGTGACCAGCGAAAGCGCTAGATCGCCGGCGTTGATGGCGAGCCCCTCGCCGACGCGAATGTGGAGGCAAGGTTCGTCTCGGCGCGTGAGCGAAGCGTCCTCGATGTCGTCGTGAATCAGCGCCGCCGTGTGGAAGTGCTCGATCGCCGCCGCAGAGGGCCACGCCTTCTTCGGATCGCCGCCGACCGCCTCGCAGGCCAGAAGGCAGATGAGCGGGCGATGACGCTTGCCGCCATTGTGGGTGAAGTCGCCGAGTAGCCCGTAGAGATAGCGGCGCATGTCGGGATGGACGCCGTCGGCAAAGAACGTGTCCAGGTACTCGCCGAACCGCTTGCTGTTCCGCTTCAGATAGATCTCGAAGCTCGTCATGCCTCTCCTCGGCACCGTCCATCCGCACGTCGCCGAACCCCTCGGGTGGTAACGGTGGGGGCAGGCACGAACGTTCACATCTTAGCGTACGTGCGCGCGCAACCCGCGCTCCAGAAACACCCCATCTGGAGAGAACCGACGCTTGTAGGTGAGCAGCACGGCAAGCACCGATCCCATAGCCGTAGCGGCCGCGACCATGAGCATCACCACGATCTGGTATCCGGTGGCCGCGAGCGGGTCGACGCCGGCCAGGATCTGGCCGGTCATCATACCGGGGATGAACACGATGCCGACGGCCGCCATGGAGTTGATGGTCGGGATCATGCCGGCCTTGAGCGCCGTGCGGATCGAGCCCGCCGAGGTCTCCCACGGAGACGCGCCGAGCGCGGTGAGAGCGAGCAGCTCGTCGGCTCGCGAGTCCATGTCGGCGAACACGCGCTCGAGGGCGAGAGCGATGCCTGTCATCGAGTTGCCGAGGACCATGCCGGCGATAGGGATGACGTACTGGGCCCGGTACCACGGCTCGACCTGCACGATGAGGCCGGTGACGGAGAACGTGACGATGAGCCCGGTGAGCGCCATCGAGAAGAACGACGAGGTGAGGATGCCCTTGGGCGCATCGGGGGAGCGGCGAACGATGATCTGCGCAGCCGTGAAAGTCATGAGACCCAGCAGGAGTATGACGAGCCACCAGGTGGCGTTCGCGAAGACCCATCGCAGCACGAGCCCCAGCGCCAGAAGCTGGAGGTACGTGCGAACGGTGGCGAGCGCGAGATCCTTCTCGAGGCCAAGACTGAGGCGCCACGAGATTGCCGCGACGATGAAGACAAATCCGGTGGCGAGGAGCAGCTGCCACCAACCTATGACGATGACGCCCGTCGTCTCCGGCATGATCAGGCCTCCTCGAGCCAGCCGGCCGCAAGGCGAAGTCGACGCGAAGCGAGTTCGTCCGTGCGCTGGTGTCGCACGCGAACGACACCTCCGCCGGCAGCAGCGAACTCGCGCGTCGCGCGCGCGACCTGCTCGGCACTGGCATCGTCGAGATTGGCGTCCGGCTCGTCGAGGAGCAGCACGTCGGGATGGGTGAGAACCACGCGCAACAGCGCGACGCGCGCGGCCTGCCCGACCGAGAGGCGCGCGGCGTCCCTGTCGAGTGCGATCCCGTCAAGGCCCACTCTCGCGAGCGCTTGGGCAAGATCGCCCTGACAGGGCGGCTTGTGCGCGTGCCGGATCTTGAGCGTCCAGGGCAGGAGCACGTTCTCCCCCACCGTCCCGGGACGAATCGCTGCCTTCTGCGGTAGAAGCGCGACTCGCGCGCGCCACTCCGAAGCTGGGATCTGCTCGGCGGGGACGTCGGCCAGCGAGAGGCGACCGCTGGCGTCCGGTAGCAAGCGCGCGAGCGCACGAAGCAGCATGGTCTTGCCTGCTCCGGACGCGCCGATAACGTCGACGACCTCTCCGGCCTGAACCCCGAAGGAGACGTGGTCGAGCACACGCACGGGACGCTCATCACCTGGAAGGTCGACGACGAGATCCTGGGCGGCGACAACCTCAGCCGCGTTGTGCATCAGAGATCTCGAGCAGGCGTTCGCGGTCCTTGGAGTACGCGAGCGCGTGGATGGCGACGAGCGTGCGCTTGCCCTCGGTGATGTCACTTCGGAAGTCCTTGCGAGTCGACTCCTTGGTGCCGACGAGGTTCAACACGTCGTCCTGGATCTGGAAGGCGAGTCCTGCCGCCATGCCGTACGCACGCAACGCCTCGATCTGCTCCTCCGTGCCACCGCCGACGATCGCACCCACCGCGAGCGGGACCGCACCCGAGTAGTAGGCGGTCTTGTGGTAGGCCATGAGCAGGTAGTCGTCGAGCGAGAGATCGAAGCGGCCATCGCGCGCCCAGCCGATGTCGAGCGCTTGGCCCTCGATCGTGCGCGTCGTCATGTCGACGAGTTCACGGAGGACGCGAAGCTTGGTGGCGTCGTCGAGTCCCTCGTCCTCTACGACAGTGCCGGTGACCAGGGAGAGCGCGAGGTCTCCGGCGTTGATGGCAAGCCCCTCGCCGACGCGAATGTGAAGGCAAGGTTCATCTCGGCGGGTGAGCGAAGCGTCCTCGATGTCGTCGTGGATGAGCGCCGCCGTGTGGAAGTGCTCGATCGCCGCCGCAGACGGCCACGCCTTCTTGGGATCGCCGCCGACCGCCTCGCATGCGAGAAGGCAGATCAGCGGACGGTGGCGCTTGCCGCCGTTGTGAGTGAAGTCGCCGAGGAGCCCGTAGAGGTAGCGGCGCATATCGGGATGGACACCGTCGGCGAAGAACGTGTCCAGGTACTCGCCGAACCGCTTAGTGTTCCGCCTCAGATAGAGCTCGAAGCTCGTCATGCCTCTCCTCGGCACCGTCCATCCGCACTTCGCCGAACCCCTCGAGTGGTGACGGTGGGGGCAGGCAGGAACGTGCACATCTTAGCGTACGTTCGCGCGCAACCCACGCTCCAGGAATACCCCATCGGCCGAGAAACGGCGCTTGTAGGTGAGCAGCACCGCGAGCACTGAGCCCATAGCCGTAGCGGCTGCGACCATGAGCATCACGACGATCTGGTATCCGGTAGCCGCGAGAGGGTCCACTCCGGCCAGGATCTGGCCGGTCATCATGCCCGGGATGAACACGATGCCGACGGCCGCCATGGAGTTGATGGTCGGGATCATGCCGGCCTTGAGCGCCGTGCGGATCGAGCCCGCCGAGGTCTCCCACGGAGACGCGCCGAGCGCGGTGAGAGCGAGCAGCTCGTCGGCTCGCGAGTCCATGTCGGCGAACACGCGCTCGAGGGCAAGAGCGATGCCGGTCATCGAGTTGCCGAGCACCATGCCGGCGATCGGGATGACGTACTGGGCTCGGTACCACGGCTCGACCTGCACGATGAGGCCGGTGACGGAGAACGTGACGATGAGCCCGGTGAGCGCCATCGAGAAGAACGACGAGGTGAGGATGCCCTTGGGCGCGTCGGGCGAGCGCCGAACGATGATCTGCGCAGCCGTCAAGGTCATGAGACCGAGCAGCAGTATGACGAGCCACCAGGTGGCGTTCGCGAAGACCCACCGCAGCACGAGCCCCAGCGCGAGAAGCTGGAGGTAGGTGCGAACGGTGGCCAGCGCGAGGTCCTTCTCGAGACCGAGGCTGAGCCGCCACGAGATTCCCGCGACGATGACGACAAAGCCTGTGGCGAGGAGAAGCTGCCACCACCCGATGACGATGACGCCGGTCGTCTCCGGCACGGTCAGGCCTCCCCAAGCTTGCCGGTCGCAAGGCGAAGTCGTCGCGAGGCGAGTTCGTCCGTGCGCTGGTGCCGCACGCGAATCGCTCCTCCGCCGGCGCAGCGAACTCGCGCGTCGCGCGCGCGACCTGCTCGGCGCTGGCGTCGTCGAGATTGGCGTCTGGCTCGTCGAGGAGCAGCACGTCGGGGTGGTGAGAAGCACGCGCAACAGCAGCATGATCACCTCTGCAGGCTGACAGTGAAGAAGAAGCGGGCGCTACTGCATCGTAGCGCCCGCCTGTCGAGTCGGGAATGTGGGGCGTTCGGGCCGGCTGCGGCGCGAGCGCTTCTACTTGACCGTGATGTAGCGCCACGAACTGTAGGAGGCGTAGTGCACGCCGCCGGCGTTGTCGCGGTGGTAGGCGCGGATGCGCCACGCTCCGGCAGACGGCAGACGGATCGAACCGACGTAGCGCGAGTAGGTCGAGTAGTTGGAGGCCTGGGCGGAGAAGGTGGCGCGGAGCGTCCAGGCGCCGCCTATCTTCTGGTAGGCGTAGATCTTGACCGGGGAGCCGGAGTGGCGCGGCTTCAGGTAGCCGCTCACGCCATAGGTCCGGCTGCGCGAGAAGGTGCTCGGCGCAACAGGCGCGGTCATCCAGGCCTTGGGACCTGCGTTGAGCGTGCGGCCGAGCGAGCTTCCGTACTGAGGGGTCCCCCCGAACCTTAGCCGGTACCAGGTCCGCCGTGTGCACAGGACGCGAATCGAATAGACGCCCGGGGAGACCTCGCTCACCTTGGACGTGCTCTTCGTGTAGTTCGACCCGTCGAAAGAGGTCCACAGGTCGACCGTCTGGCCCGTCACCCGGACCGAGGTGCCCGCCTGAACCAGGACCCCCTGCACCGTGAGGTACGGGGAGGTGCCATAGGGGATGCCGTAGCTCGAGGCCGTCGTCTCGGCGAAGCGAACCGAGAGGTACGTCTCAGTCTTGTCAGAGGGTACCGTGAACGAAACAGGTGACCAGTGTGCGCCGCCGTCGGTAGTCTTCAGCAGCACGTCGCTCCCGCCCACGTACCAGACGTTCGAATCCACCATGTCGACAGTGTCGAGGTTGCTGAGAGTCGGCTGGAAGTACGTGTTGCCCGGCGCGGCGCCGAGCCAGGTGACTCCGCCGTCATTTGTTAGCGATACTCGGCCGTAGTCGCCGACCACGACGGCAGTCTGGCCATCCAGCGCGTCGATCGCGAATCTCGCGGACGCCTGGAGACTGCCAAAGGGAGCCCAACGCGGCCCCACCCAGGATGCTCCGCCATTGGTCGTCACGTAGACGGCACCATTTGCGCAGCCGATCCACGCCGTACTTGCGTTGACGACCTTGAGAGATGTCGCCGGCTGGGTGGCTCCCGGAACCGTTTGTGTTGTCCAGTCTGAGCCCCCGCTGGATGTCTTGTAGACAAGGACCTGCTTGAAGACCCTGTTCGGAGATCCCTCCGTGGGCGTCCACTCGGTTCCCACCGACCAGCCAACCTGCCCGTCAACTGCGAAACCCGCCGCCACGAGTCCAGCGATGGTCGAGGGCGGCTCCGTTTCCGGGTCAGGACGAGGCTGCACCGGACCGTCAAGTCGCTTGGACCACGTGCCGCCGCCGTTGGCGGAGCGCCAAATCGTTGCGAGATCTCCCTCCGGCGCACCCATGTGCTGGCCGACAGCCACGAGCACGTTGCCTGGCAGGCGCGCGATGTCCGACATGTTCAGCGCCCCGACGCCCGGCACCATGGCGCCGGTTGTTGGAAGCCACGTCGAACCCGAGTCACTCGTTGAGTAGGCCACATTGGCGAATGACCCGATGATCGAGGCCGTCGAAGCGTCCACAACACTGGCGTTCTGGATCCACTGCGAGAACGTTGTCGGATGCCAGGTCGTGCCGCCATCGGCGGTGTAGGAGGCGAAACCACCAAAGGACCGGCCGCCGACGATGAAGCCGTGATTCGCATCCGTGAAGGATACGTCCGTCACCCGGAGCGTCTCGACCGCAGACGCGGGCGCCGGCAAGAGGGCCGCCGTGAGGGCAACGGCGGTGAGGACGAGGAGGAACCCCCGAAATCGGCGCATAACAATCGCTCCTTACCCGCAGAACGCTGAGCTTCTTGCTGTGCCGGGGGCAAAGCCGGCTTGCGTCGCCGGCCGCACACCCGGCCGTACCCTAGCATCGTCCGTGCCTAGCCGTGGCATCCTGCATCTCCTGACGCCGCCCGAGACGCGCGGGCCGAGGCGACCTTCCGCAACACGACGGCCGCCGAGAAGTCGCTGGAAGAGATTCTCGGCGGCATCGCAAAGCGCGGCGAGGAGAACGCCCGGATGGAGGAGCAGAACAACGAGATCCTCAAGCGGTTGGAGCAGCGCGCCTGACCGAGCCGGCGACCCAGCGCGGCCTCTAGTCCCGCGTCACGACCATGGTCCCGAGCGGCACCTGCGGCCAGAGCTCGAGGATGTCGTGGTTGTACAGCCTGATGCACCCGTGCGAGGCCATCGTCCCGATGACCCAGGGTTGATTCGTTCCGTGGATCCCGTAGGCCGTGTAGACGTACGTGTAGCCGTGAGCTCGTCCTGACGCGCCTGAACAGGCGCATCTTCCTCGGTCCGTAGACGCTGAGCGGATCGGTCCTGTACTTCATGAGGACCTTCCACGTCGCGACGGGGGTCCATCCCCATTGACGTCCGATGGCAATGGGGTAGCTCTTGACGAGCCATCGATCCTTCACCCAGTAGAGGCGGAACGATGACTTGTCCACGACGATGTAGGTGCTCCAGGGGTATCCGAAAGTCGCGCGCTGGAGCACTCGGCTGAATCTGCCGTCCGTCGCGAATGCATCAGCGCTGATGGAGCCGGTCCCCGACGCATTGGCTGATCCCAGCGCGCGTAGCGTGACTTGGTGGTGGCCCCATCTGAGGCCCGCGACTCGCCACAACGTGACGTGATCTGCCTTCGGGCCGAGCTTGGCCAGGTCAAGGACGCCCTTGTACGCGCCGTCCACCCGAATCTGCGCTTTGCCGGCACCGGGCCCTCGGCGGCCGATCCATGTGAGGGAGGAGCCGTCGAAGCCGACGGTGACCACGGCGCCGGTAGTGACCGACGACCTGATCGCGCCTCCCAGAGCACGCGTGGTCGTCGTCGAGACCCACTTCCCAGACCAACTGAGCAGCCGGTAGTTCTCCTGCGCGACGGCCCACGCGTGGGCCCGGACCGGATTGAACGTGACGAAAGCCGCGCACAACACCACGAGTGCTAACAGCGCGAACAGAGGCGTGGTGCGCTGCGATCTGGAGCGTCCGCACGTCACTTGCATTCCCTCCTTCGGCCGCACCACGCGACGTCCACCAAGTTCATTCCCCGAGCACCGCCAAAGTGACAGATGGTGGAAGGAGCGGGGTAGTTCGTCCCTATGGGTGATGTACTGTTTGTCGGCGCGCAATCCGGTCTCCATTACGTGACAGGAATCACCGTCACATCGGGGGGCGTCCTCCCGAGGGCCGACGGCAGGGCCGATACAGCGATACGGCGTGAAACCCGCCGAACATGGAGGTGCGCCATCGTGAAGAAGTCGCTCGCTCTGCTCATCAGCGTGCTGCTCGTTCTCACGCTGATCTTTCCTGCCACCGTGCTCGCCTCAGGCAAGGGTGGCGGAGGACACGACCACGGGAAGCATGCCAGGGCTGCGAACGCCCCGACCGTGACCACCAACGAGCACACTGCGCCTGGCCAGGCGAAGAAGGCACACAAGCTCGCCGCGAAGGATGCCCGCAAGGCCGCGCGACTCGAGGCGAAGACCCTTCGGAAGGGCCCACAGCGCTCGATGGAGAGCTCGGCGACCAGCCCGACTGTCAAAGCCTCCATTGTCGAGGGCACGAAGAACGTTGGGCCGGGCGTCGCCAACGCGCTGGGGCACATCGTCGCGAACCTGACGCGCAAGTTCGCCAAGTTCGGCGACGCACTCCCTCAGGGCCTCGTGAACGTCTGGTTCAAGTTCTCGACGTGGCTCGGCATCAGCACTGAGACGAGGCCGTGGGAGCCAGTCACGATCGCACCGGTCGACGCCGCCCCGACGCCCTCTGAGATCACGACCCCTCCGCCTCGGGCGAGACCACGCATCCGACGTGAATATCCGCCCTCCGCCGTCGGACGTCTCCAGCCAGTAGAGCGACCGCAGTCCGCACGAGTCTCTCGGAGCCCGCCGCATCGGCGGGCTCCGTGCGTTTCCGGGACCCGTCAGTCCATCTGCTTCAGCTCGTGCTGGTGGAACTCGTGGTGACCGAGGGCGCGCCTGAGGTCGTCTGCGAGATCTGCGTTCTTCGCCTCACCGATCTTCGCCGAGTAGAACTCGGCTGCCACGCCCTCGAGGCCCTCGGCAGCCTCGCGCGCCTCAGCGGTGGAGCCGACGGATCGCACGCGCTCGGACGGAACCTCGGGCGCCGTCGGCGCGCCGAGGCCGGGAATGTACGCCCCGACCCACGACAGGTGGCGCATGTCGTCCACCGCGAACTCGAAGTACCGCTCGCCCTGGTCGCAGTCGCCACAGCCGTACTTGTTCCACAGGTACTGGAGCACGCTCGAGTACTCGACTCCGACGGTCGGGCCGACCACGGCCATATCTTCCGGGCCCATGATCGGATGAGCAGCGTACGCCTGCTCTCCGCCGGCTCGCACCTCGGCGGCCAGACGCTCGAACTTGGCGCGGTGATGGCGCTCGTCGTCGACGATCCGTTCGATCAGGGCGGTGAGCTCCGGATCCGAATCGCCGACAAGCGCGAGCGTGTGGGCATAGTGCGACAGTGCCCGCCCCTCCGCGCCGACGTCCTCGACCATGCTGTCCACCATCGACGCGGGGAGGAAGACCTCGGCGCGGTCGAGGGCCAGCTCGCCGCCCCGGTCGCGTATCGCCTCGGCCAGCCACTCGAAGTGCCACATCTCCTCGCGCGCGATCTTGCGGACCGGGTCAGTCATGCCGACGTCCCGCAGTAGAATGCCATGGATGACGTACTGGATGATCGCGGCGTGTTCGAGCGCCTGATCCTCTTTGAGCGAGGCGATGACCTCGGGGGAAGCGGCCATGACGGCCTCCCTTGTCGATGTGTCGATGTCGGCTATATACCCGTGGTCCTCAGGTCTTCGGCCCAGAACCCGGACGAGCCGACGGCCCTTTCTGAACCGACGCATATCTGGCGTCAGTTGCTGGCCGGCAGCGCTCCCGGATTGCAGATAAGACCGTCGCAGATTCCCTCGGCCGCTTACCGCTGATCCATGTCCTCGACGGTCCAACCGAGCAGTGGCCGGCCGCGCCATCGACGAACACTGGGACGCGCCCGCCGATAGTGGCGAGCGCTTCACGGAGGGTCGGTATCCCCTGCTCTCCGCCGAGGAGGCGACCAGTCCGTAGCTCGGCTAGCGACATCTCACTCACGGTGCCGCTCTCGCCTGTCATGCGCTCGAGGTCATCGTCGTCTACGCGCGCGAGAGACTGCGTCCATCCCTGGGAATCTTCATCTTGGAGGGAGGGGTCGTGATGATCACTGTGCAACTCACCGAAGACGAGGCCGCAATCCTCAAGCAGAGCCTCGAGCTGTTCCTGTCAGATGTCCGGATGGAGATCTGCGATACGGACAGGGCCGACTTCCGCGACGGCCTCAAGCACGAGAAGAGCACCATCGAGCACGTGCTTGCCCAACTCGACTCGACCGCAACGTAGCGCGGCCGCTCCACACGCCTACGCACGGCGATCAATCGAGCACTTCGCACAGGCCGACGCGCGGCGTGCGGCAGATTCTACTTCCGAGCCTGCCTGACGATGCTGACCGCGTACAAGAACAGCCCGACAACCACGAGCACAAGGCCGACCCAGAATATCCACATCATGTCGAGCAACGTGGCGATGATGAACAGGCCGACGACCGTGATGGGCGCCGCAACCAGAACGCCGCAGTAGCCCCCAGGCGTCGGCTCCTCAGAGATCTGGGGTGCAGCTGGCGCAGCTGGCGGCTCGATCGGCGCCGGTTGTTCCGCAGGCCGTCCGTCCATGAGCGAGGATGCGGGGTGGCCGCCTCGCTCACATGACCCGTCGGCGGCAACCGCCGTCCACTGACCGCACTCGGTACACCACTTGATCGGCTGATCGTCGTCAGACATCACGCCCCCCTATTCTCCGCCCGTCCCAACGCTCGGGATGCCCCTCACGGTTAGCACGCCCTTATCACCTGGTCCTTGATCCGCCGGATGTGGCCCCGGCCAAGACCCTTCACCTCGCAGCCGAGTTCGAAGTAGCGGCGGATCTTCGCGTCGTCGAGGATACCGAAGCAGTCGATGACGGCAATCGGCTGGCCAGCCCTCTTGACGATGGTGTCGGGATCAAGGTCGAGATACTGCTCATGACGGACGGCGAGCACGAGGGCTTGGATGCCTTCGAGTGCCTCATCGAGATCCTTGAGGACCAGCAGGTCGCTCAGCCTCTCCTGGTTCCTGAAGAAGACGGCCTTGCTGTGGGAGGGGTAGTCGTCCTGGCGCTCCAACTCCCACCAGCGGTCGACGTAGGGGTCGTGGACCCTGATCTCCACGCCCATCTCGGTCAGCCTGCGGGCCATGATCTCGGAGCCGCTGTTGCGCGTATCACCGACGTCTTCACGGTAGGAGGCGCCGAGGAGGAGCACCCGCGCGCTCGCGACGGGGACGTTCATGTTGCGCAGCGCGTCGCGGACGAGCTGCGCGGCATGCAGGGAGCGAGTGTCGTTGATGTCGATAGCCAGCGGGGTGATCTTGAAGGTGTCATCGTCGAAGCCGAGTATGTGTTTGCTGCCCCAGATGCCCAAGCCGCCGTCCTTCGGCAGGCAGTAGCCGCCGATGCCCGGGCCGGGAAACATGATGTTGCTGTGGGTCGGCCTCATCTTGATCGCCTTGATCACCTTCGTGACATCGACGCCGTTCCTCTCCGCGAAGAGGCTCCACTCATCGAGGAAGGCGAGGATGGTCGCCCGGTAGCTGTTCTCCATCACCTTCGCCGTCTCCGACTCGATGGGCCTGTCGAGGCAGGTGAGGGGGAACTCCTTCGTGTTGAGGACCTCGTTCAGGAAGGTGACGACCCTTCTCTTCGCCTCTTCGTTGACGCCCGAGCAGACACGCCAGAAGTCCCGGATGGAGGCCACGTAGTCGCGACCGGGCATGACCCTCTCGTAGCTGTGGGCGAGGAGCGGCTCGCTTGTGATCCCTCTCTGACGGAAGATCTTCCGCATCGCCGGCAGGGCGACCTGTTCTGTCGTGCCGGGGGCGACCGTCGTCTCGATGAGGACCAGGCAGTCGGGCTTGATGCGCTGGGCGATGACGTCGAAGGACTCTTCAAGCGCGCTCATCTCCACAGAGCCGTTCCTCACGTTGCCGAGCTCGTTCTTCGCGTAGTCGAGTTGGACATCGACGATCACGCAATCGGCGAAACAGAGGACGTCATAGACGTAGGTGGCGACGAGGGTCTTCTTCTTACGGACGCACCGGGCGATCATGGGATCGACCTCGGGATCCTCCGCCTTCACCGGCGAGATACCCTTGTTGAGCAGGGGAATCTTCCAATAGCTCCGCTTGCTCGGACGCTGCATGCCGATGACGAACTTCGACGGGGCCCCGCGCTCGTCCGTCGTGTCTGCCACGATGGCGGCCATGACGGCCCCGACGAAGCCGAGGCCCATGACGACCACGATCTCCTGCCCCTTCTCTCTCGCCTGCTCGACGAGTCGTTCGATCCGGGCCAACTCCGCCTGGTAGTCCTCTTCCTTGGGCAGAGGGTAGACCGTCCCGTCAGGACTGACCGACGTGCGTGTGTCCACGTGGGTACCTCTCGGCAGTGGTCTTGACTCATCAGGGTCTGATACCCAAAGCGTCGGCGCTCTGGCCGTGGATATCCCCCGAAGCCTAGGATATCCCTCCATCAGCAACTGAAACCGTTTTGGGGAAGTAGAGTTGGGCAGCGGTCGCAGGAGGACTGATATGGGCAAGCACCTGCGCGTTCTGTGTCTTGTGTTGTCTGTATGCCTGCTGGTCGCACTGTTGACTGGTTGCGTTGGATGGGTGGCGCAGCATGCAACGTTCATGAGGTACGACATGAGGGATGGGCAGAAGACTGGCTGGGCTTGGGTCAGACTCAGCAGCGGCAAGGAAGAGGTCGCTGAGTGCCCATTCCCAGACCTGAAAGAGGGGGACAAGGTGACCGTCCGAGTGACCTACAGCCAGAACTGGGTCGTCTTGAGCGTGGACAAGTAGCGAACGGCGGGGTCGGGGCGCGACCGAAAGCACCGCGCCGCCTGCACTTGGTCGTCGGGATCAGAGCGCGCGAGAGGGGGCGAGTAGACGATGTCGTGGTACGTGTGCGAGGACTGCGGGGAGACGTTCGAGGCCGTCGATTCCCGCTCTGTGGAATGCCCCAACTGCGGCGAAGGCTACTCACCCGGCCCGTGGTACGGGTACGAGTGCGAGAACTGCGGAGCGAGGTTCTCGATAGAGAGGATCGAGTCTCCCACCTTGGGATCCGGAGGACTTCTTCATGTCCTACGGGCCGTGCCCCGCCTGCGGTGAGGAGCGGCTCATCCTCCATGCACCTCCCCATGAAAGCCCACACCGCACTGAGGAGGACGACTACAACGAAGCGTTCGACGCGGCCGTAGCCTTGGAATTCACCTATTAGACCCTTTGATAAATGATTATATTCTCAATTCACCGAACTGTACTTACAGGAACGGTGTTTTAATTAATTGTCCTGTTAAGGTTTTTGATACTCCGATTGAAGAATTTACAGTCACACAGAGATATGATTTAGTGGTTATGATTAACGTCCTTGACCATTGTTACGACATAGACATTGTTTTTGAAAAGATTTTAACTATGTTAAACAAAAACGGGATTTTAGTATTCAATGAAAGAGCCTATAAATCAGAGCAAATAAAAGAGTCAATCCTTACTATTTATGATGCCGGACATCCTATAAGGCTTACCGAAGAATACCTTGAATAATAAATTAAGTCCTTACAAGTCTTTATATTCTAAGGAGTTTACAACTGGTAATGTAATTGATAAATATTTAATTTTACAACATGAATGAGATATCCACACATCAGCCCATACTTTTTGAAATGATCCGCTGGACTAAAGGCGCAATCCTTGAACTTGGCGCAGGTGAATATTCAACTTCACAGATACATGAGTTAGCCCCTGGCCGGAAGATTTTAACTGTTGACGACAACCAGCAATGGCTTGATAATTATAAAAATCTCGAAAACTCAAAGCATCGGTTTGCTTTATTCAGTGAAGACTTATTTGATATTCACGGATCTGAACTGGTCGCTTGCGCTTGTTGATCTTCAGACATGGGATCAGCGTATGTTTGCAATTAACAAACTTAGATTTTATGTTGATTATATGATTATTCATGATGCTGAAAATCGCGGGCTTGGTCAGTTGTTCGAGTTCTGGCGCGAATATCGCGTTACTGATTTTCCTTTTCCGACAACTCTTTTGGGAAGTAATCTTTACCCGCTTGAGGATATTCATATAGAGGGCGCAACAATAATAAATTCATGATCGGGTTAATCACACCCTCTGGAGGCCGCAGGGAACAGATAAGCATCTGTGAGAAATTAATGAAGCGACAAACCTATCAGGGTGAGGTTGTGTGGGTGATAGTTGACGATTGTATTCCACGAACTATTGACACAATAAGCAGAGAGAACTGGACTATAATAAAAATATATCCTGTACCTTCATGGCAAAACGGGCAAAATACTCAGGCACGAAATATAGTTGAAGGTATACAAGCGTTGATAGATAAATATCCTGAAAGTGAAATAGAGGCAATATTTATAATTGAGGATGATGATTATTACCGGCCTGTTTATCTCGAAAAGATGATGAGTAAGTTCGGAAGTTATGATTTAATAGGTGAAACAAATACGATTTATTACAACGTTGTTCACAGGAAATATATAATTAACTCAAACGATATTCACGCAAGTTTATTTCAGACTGCCTTTAAATATAACGTTATAGATACTCTCAATGAATGTCTTTCGACTACATTTATAGACTTGGTTTTATGGTATAAGGTATTGAATAAACATTTATTCCATGAAAACGACTTAGCCGTAGGGATAAAAGGTTTGCCTGGACGTGGTGGCATAGGTGGTGGTCATGGTAATTCAGGGTATCCTGATACTAACCTGAGTTATTTAATTAATTTAATTGGAAGAGAAGATGCAGAACTTTATGCTCGATTTTACAGTAATAATACACATAAATCATGGAAGAGATAGAAATTAATATTGCTGAAATTTATGGTTTTATTCGAGTGTTAATTGCTTTATTTATAGGGATATATTTAGGTATTCAATACGAAAGAAAATCAAAAGAATGGATGAAATAAAAAGTATTCACTACGTTCTTACAGAACTAATGCGACGTTACAACGAAGGTTATGCTGTTGCAAAAGATGACATTATGGAACTTTGTGTTGAATACGAAATTGACCAGCACTTTCAGGCAATAAATGATATACTTGACAAGATGATGCCAGTAGGCAGCATGGGAACGGTTGAATATCCTTTTGGGGAAGTTGATATAACTTGAAACATTTTGACGAAAATTGCGTAAATTTGCAGATATGATAAAGATAATTACAGAGAGTTATGAATTAAGCACTGGGAAAATAATATATCCTAAATGTGCCAATATTATTTTATTTGAATTAAAGGAAGGCGATGGCGGAACAGTAGGAGACTATACTTATGAAGTTGAAAGGGATCATAGTAATTCTCCTGACTTAACAAAAGAAGAGGCCAAAGAGTTGGCATTATACATGAGCAAATTGTGGTTAAAATTTGCAAAAAGTTTGAAATGATACGTTGTAAAAAAGGTAAATGCACAGTTTACTCTAAGAAAGGCAAAAGACTGAGTAAACCAATGTCAAAAAAGAAAGCCAAAAAAAGACTTTCCGAGATTGAATATTTCAAAAATAAGGACAAGTGAAGTTATCTGAAATACATATTAATCCCAAAAACCCACGATTAATAAAAGATGATCGCTTCAAAAAACTATGTAAGTCAATAGAGGAGTTTCCGAAGATGATGAAGTTGCGTCCGATCATTGTGGATGCAGATAACATGATTTTAGGCGGAAATGTGCGATTTAAGGCATTAAAAGAGTTAGGTTATAAAGAAGTACCTGATGAATGGATTAAACGTGACGGTGAGCTAACAGACGAAGAAAAACAGCGTTTTATCGTTGCTGACAATATTGGGTTTGGTGAATATGACTGGGATATCCTTGCTAATGACTGGAATAAGGATAAATTGATTGAATGGGGATTAGAAATCCCTAATTTTGCTTTTAAGCAGGATGTGATTGAGGATGACTATCAGATACCCGATGAGATAAAGACCGACATCGTTCTGGGTGACCTGTTCAGAGATAGGACAGCATCGGTTGCTCTGCGGGGACAGCACTGACAGCGATCAAGTGGCAAAGTTGATGAATGGACAGAAGGCAGACATGTGTTTTACAGATATGCCTTACGGAATAGGTAAAGATGGCATTGAAAATGATAACCTTAAAGGTGCTGACTGGAATAAGTTTAATGATGATTATATTTCTATTCTACCCGTAAGGGATAATGCAGGCTTCATCTGTTATCATTCCACACGGACTTTCAATGAAACCATACAACTCTGCACAGAGAAATGGATGGAAGTTTGAAAAGATGTTTTTCTTTTATCGCCCTGATAAATTTCCTGTTCATTCATGGAATGGATGGATGATGACATCGCAAGCCATCCTGCTCTTCACAAGAGGCAAGGCAGAGTATTATTCAGTTAAACCCGCCCATCAAGATGTATATACAATTACCAGTTCAGCCTTAACAGATAAGAATGTTGAGCATTCGAACAGTTAAACCTGTTGCTCACTGCATGGATGTAATGAAACACTTTGTAGCCAATTCGGTTTATGATCCTTTCTTGGGCAGCGGATCAACAATGTCTGCTTGCCATCAGAGTAACCGCAAGTGCTACGGCATGGAGATAGACCCAAAGTATTGCCAGGTGATAATTGACCGGATGAGGAAGTTTGATCCTGAAATTGTGATTAAAAAGAATGGAGTATTAATTGACGAAAGTTGACATACATAAAAAAGCAATGATTGAAGCCTTGACTAAAAGTCTTGGTATTGTTACTCTTGCGTGTAAGGAAGTAGGCATTTCGCGCACGCTTCATTATAACTGGTACAATGAAGACAAAGATTATCACAAGGCTGTTGATGACGTTGCTGATATAGCCATTGACTTTGCTGAAAGTATGCTTCATAAACAGATAGAAAATAAAGATACAACAGCAACAATTTTCTATTTAAAAACCAAAGGAAAGAAGCGCGGTTATATTGAACGGCAGGAGTTTGAGGCAACAATTAATATCCCTTCACTTCCGAATGTAATCATAAAGACAAATGACTGAGGTAACACAAATATTATCAAAACCTCAGATGTCAATATTGCAATGAACGGCAGGGATTAATTTATTCTTGGCCGGGACCGGATTGGGCAAAACGTTTCTTGGTGGTGTTCTTTCGATTAACTTCATTACAAAGTTTCCAGAAGCAAGAGGGAGCTATCTTTGCCAATACTTTTGGACAGCTAAACACGAGCACACTTTTTCGTATCCGTGAATACTGGACTTCAATAGGGATAACAGAGTGGAATAAAGATAATCCTTTAGGACTTTATGTTTCAGGTCGCGAACCTCCGCCGCAATGGACGAAGTGTAAACGTAACTTCGATCAGTTTAACGGGATTATTTCTTTTTGCAACGGAGGTCTGATATTTACAGGTTCTTTGGATAATTATTTCTCACACTCTGGAAAAGAGTTTTCGTGGTGTTTATTGGATGAAACAAAAGATACGGCAGAAGAGGCCGTTAAAGAAGTTATCATAACACGTTTACGACAACCTGGAATGTATATTGTTAATGACAAGTTATCGCATGAAGGCGAACAGTCTCAGCAATATAACCCGCTTTACTGTCTTACATCACCAGCACGGACTGACTGGCTTGCTGAGTTGTTTGAACTTGATAAGCACGTCGATGAGATAACTGCAAAGATTTATTCAGATACTACGTTTTTTGAAAAGGAATATAATAACAAAAAAGTTGTTATTTCATCAGCTTATCATAACGTTCATAACGTAGGATTGAATTATATCAATACGATTTTAGCTAATAACTCCGAAGAACGTGGCCGCGCTTTGGTATACGGAAATCCTTTTGCGACAACGGGAGGAGAGTTTTATTCGTCTTTTAACAGGATTAAACACGTTACTGATCTTCAATACGATCCTGCAAAGCCTTTGCACGTTTCCTTTGACCAAAACTCAGTGCCTTACAATTCATGCAGTATTTGGCAATTTGAACAGAAAGAAAACATCTGGTATGCTAAGTGTATTGACGAAATCACTTTAGAAAACCCGCGCAACTCAACTGAAGAGGTCTGTGAGGAGTTCATGATGCGTTATCCTAATCACAAAGCCGGACTTTACTATTATGGTGATGCTTCGGGGCGTTCGCGTTCTACGATGAATAAAGAGTTTAAGCATCATTACGAAGTTGTTGAATGGAAGTTAAGGAAGTATCTTATCTCAGGATCAGACAGAACGGCAATTAAAAACCCTTTAGTTCTTAAGCGGCGTGACTTTATTAATCGTATTTTTGAGGAAAAGTTACCGATAAGAATATTGATTGACGAAGGTTGCAGGAAAATGATCGCTGATTTGATGTATTGTAAACAAGCTATTGACGGTACAAAGGACAAACATATCGTTACAGACAAGGAAACTGGAGACCGCTATCAGAAATACGGCCACCTTTCCGATGGATTTGATTATTTATTAACAGAAGCATTTAAAAACAGTTATGAAAGTTGAAAATATTAAGTTTGATACCGACTGGAGACAACAAACATTAAGCCATGAATAAAAAAGACGGACTTTTAAAGTTGACGAAGATTGTCACGGACAATATAAAGCACCAGGACTATGAGCGTGTGACTGAACTGGCTGACATTTATTATAAGATGGTCAGCGGTGACGACATCTCTGAACTTCTACATAAGATAACACGCCGCGAAACAGATGAAGAATACGAGATGCGTAAATTGATTACAAACTCTGTCATCCCTCCGACACTTGCCTCAACAAAGTTGCCGTTTCAAAAGACTGTGCGTACAAAGGCAAAGAAGCGTATAATCAAATGGGATAAGACAGATGACGAAAAACGAAAGGCAGAGTTTGAGCAATTCCTTTTTAATTACTGGGGTGATGCTTCACTTGAGAAGTTTCTTGAATATGCGTTTGTAGATTATAACTACATTGACCCTAATGCGTTTTCTGATTACTGAGTTTGATGCTTTTGACGCAAGGAAAGAAAAAGCAAAACCTTACCCGTTCATTGCAACCTCTGAACAATGCGTAATGTTTGAGATAAAGAATAACATACTTGTTTACTTGGTTGTCAAACTTCCGATTAAATTTAAGGTTGCTGAATTGGATGAAAAAGAAAGCGACGGAGTTAAGTATACTATTTATCTGGAAATGGATACAATTACATTCACTCAGGTATCGCGTGCAGTTGTCAGAGAGGGTGAAATCATTGACATTGGCCCTGTTAATTACCTGGTTGAATACTTCACTCCAAAGAACACGAAAGTTCCTGCACGAAGGATTGGTTACAAGCGTGATGCTGAAACGCAAGGGCGCACGTTTGTTTCAACGTTTCACGACATTCTGCCTTATTTGAATAAGACGCTGAAGATTGACAGTGAACTTGACCTGACGGCTGCCATGTGTGCGTTCCCTCAGAGGTTTGCTTACGTTGCACCGTGTAAGAACTGTAACAAAGGCAAAATGCCTGATGGCGGAACGTGCCCTGTTTGTAACGGAGATGGTAAAGAACCGTTCCATAATTCAACAATGGATGTTATCACTTTGGATCTTCCGCGCGATGTGATTACATTATTCACCTTGAAACCTCCTGCTCATAAGTCACCTCCTATTCAGCTTCTGAGCTTGGCAAAAGGATTACATCAATGAGCTTCGGGCGAACGTGTTTCTGATGATGTTCAACAAGGAACTCTACACTAAAGACGAAGTTGCTGCAACAGCTACGGAAAAAGTTTTGGAGATTGACAATTTGAATAGACCTTCGCGCCCGTTTGCTCAGGCTCTCTGACGATGTGGGAATTTATTGTTCGTGATGTTGCAACGTTCACTGATTTTGGCAAGGGAATTTACGTTGAGTATCTTTATCCTGATGACTTCAAATTTAAGTCTCAGACAGAGATGATGAATGAGCTCCAGGCAGCAAAGAACGCTAACGCCCTCGACTTCCTACTAATTGCAAAGATTGAAGATGACATACGAGCAACTTCTACGCCTGACCAGCCCGAAGATTTAAAGATTATAAGGATTAAGAACTCATTGGCAATCCTTTCCGGAGGTGATACAAAGAAGAAACTATTGAATTACTTATTGCACAAGGATTGACAACGCGATCTAATGCTGTGTTGTATGCTAATCTTGAAAGTATCTTCAATGAACTTGAGCAGGAATTTCCAGAACTTTACGGTTTGAATTATCAGTTAATTCCTCAAAAGGTAAAAGCAAAGGTTGTTGAACATGGAACAAATGGACGCAGAGAGTAAACCTGAACCTCAGTTAAACTGAGCTTGTGAAATTGCCCAGAGAAGAGAAGCAATTGGAATTGGGAAAATCAAACAATACAATAAATGCGTTTCAGTGTAACTTCGTCTCTTCATTTTCCGGTGCGTAAGCATTAATGCGGCTCACGACGACCTGAAAAGTTAGTCAGGGCGTTGACAGTGTTATTGCTCAGACGTTCATGATTGGCAGAGTTACTTGTTATTGCCGATGGTTGTCAGGAAACAGTTGACATAATGAAACGTTATACTGATAAAAGGGTTCATTGTCACTTGATACCGAAGCTCCGATGTGGGACGGCAAACCACGTAGATACTCGGTATTGAAAAGGGTAAGGGAGAATATATTGTTTACATTGACGGCGACGACTATTGGGGCGACGATCATCTTCAGGGAATTAGTGATAACTTAGCGAATTATGATTGGTTTCCACTTTAACGATTATGTTCCTAACCTGACGGTCGGTAGTGGATCCGTAGTTGTAACATAAAACAACTGGAGCGAACGGACTTCAAATATCTGTCATCGAGAAGTTTGGAATGCGCGTCTGGGTCACCGGGGTTACGCTCACGATCACTATTTTAATGAGAACTTTTGTTGCATCGTAATCACGCAAAGATCGAAGCGGGTGAGATGTAGTTATGCACGCCCCTAATGCAATGGACTTATGAAGGCACTGACCATAAATTACAATACGCCTGATTTCCTTGAAAGGATGCTTACACGATTTTCGTAAGTTTTACGATATTGAAATTATTGTTATTGATGGTTCAATACGAAAGATTTTATCCTCAAATAAAAAAGATTGTTGAAAATTACGGCGAGTTGCATCATTTTGATTTTAACATTCATCACGGCCCAGGCATGGCTTACGGATTTAATTACCTGAAAGACGATAGGATAATGGTTATCGACTCGGATGTTATCTTTTACCGGGTGGTGCGATCGAAAAGACTTAATGATGAATTACGAAATGATAGTTACGGTATTGGTGACATCCAAACGGTTGACGATGCTGGCTTTAATAAGCCCATAGGAATAAAGTATCTTCACCCTGCATTTATGCTTGTAAACCGTGAGGTTGTAATGCGTTATCCTATGCCAATAAAGCACGGCGCACCAATGATTGAGACAATGAAGGCTATACACGCTGAAGGTGCAGATATTCTTCAACACGCAGAATATGTGACAAATGATTTTCGCAATAAGAACAAGATTTATATTCGCCACGACTGGATGGGAACAGTTAATCGAACAGGAGGTTATCATCTATAAGTATGATTTAATTATAGTTGCTGCCTCAAAGGATGCCGCTCTGCAAAAGATAACACAGGAAGCGATTGATAGTTGTTTGGCTGATAAAGTTGACGTTAATGTTATTCTTGTCGAGACTTTTAAAGAGTTTCCTTACCGCAATGTAAACAAAACAATATTCTTCGGTGGTGAGTTTAATTATAATCATTGTCTTAACTTGGGATTGAAATATCGCACGGGTGACATTCAGATAATGGCAAATAACGATATTATCTTTGAAAAGGGTTGGTCAAAGATAGGACATATAATGATTGACAACGGTTATCTTTCCGGCTTCAGCTCTTTCAGGTCATGCGCTTCAACGGGTATTCCCTCGTGGCGATGTTGCTTATGAAGGATATGACATTTCGCGTTATGTCTCAGGATGGTGCTTGTTGCTCAGTCAAAGGTATTTGAATTAATCGGTAAACTCGATGAGACATTTGTATTTTGGTTTTCAGATAACGCTTATATAGATCAGTTAAAGAAAGCAAAAATTAAAAACTATTTGATATGTAATTGTACTGTAAATCATTATATAAGTAGGACACTTTCAAAACAGGATAGGAAAACTATTTTAAAATACACTAATGCCGAAGAAAAACTGTTCACAAGTCTCATCGCTCGCATATATAGACGAAACTACGAAGATATCGGAATGTTCTTTTTTGTTGAAGCGCAGCGCATGATCGTTCCTGCGGTGACGATTGAACAGGCTGTTGATAATTATTTTCGTTATTTGGGGGTGAAGATTTTAACCATGACAGTGCAGTTGCAACTTACTCGAAACTTAAAAGTGAATATTACGAATCACAGAAGACATAAATGGCAGATTACCGAAATATTACACAAAGCTATGATCAGACCCATAAGCGTTAACAAAGATGGGATTGAATACGATTTACTGGTGATGTGGGCATGGCCTATTATTTTAGTAAAAGCGATAATTAGTCGTATAAGTCATGATTAAACTTCCGAAGAGAATATCCGAAGTCCTTTCGCGCAAGGACGAAGTTTGATGAAGCGTGAGTCGACAAAACTTCTATGCGGATGCAGGAACAGATGCTTGCGAAGTCTTAGCGGATATTGTACCTCAACTTGACACAAAGAACGGAAAGATACTTCGCACACTTCGGAATTATCAGCTTTTAGGTCAACTTGATAAGGTTTACAAAGATTTCGACAAGGTTCAGAGGGTTGCGTTTGTTAAAGAGGTAGGTGACGCGACTAAAGGGCTGATGCTTCTGAATAAGGGTTATTTTGCGACAACTCTCGGGGCTTCACTTCCGGCGCTATTTGAAAAGATCGCTGCCGATGCTTATGCGATAATGGATATGCGCGTAGGTCTGAAAGGCGGAGAGATCGTTTCAGGTGGGTTTCTTGAGGCACTGATAACAGACAATAGCTTACTGACTGAACTGAAAAACTTCATGGCTAAGTCAGTCGCCGCACAGACACGGACAAAGGATTTCATTAGAGGTGTAAATGATATAATCGTAGGTGTTGAGGGTAAGCCCGGAGGTAATACAGAAACAAATTGACCGTTACGCGCATGACCTTTACATGCAATACGATTCGGCGGTCAATAACGAAATGGCCGTTGAACTGGGAATGAATCATTCTTGTATCAGGCTGGCATAATTGAAACTACACGCGACTTCTGTGCTGCAATGGATAGTAAAGTTTGGACGCGCGAAGATGCTGCCGCGTGGCCCTATTGGACACCCTCACAAGGCGACTATCCTGCTGGTTATGTGATTAACAGAAAGACCCTGATGCTGTGCCGTCTTACATTGATTATCCCGGTTATGCACCTTCGATCATCGCGGTGGTTCTTGTTGCAGACATCGTATCGCATGGATACCCGAAGAGCTGGCTGAAATGTATAGAAATAAGGAAATCAAATAAATTATATAAAAATTAGTTGGGATTTTTGACTCGATTTAGGATTAACTTAAAATTGGAGGTACAAACGCGAACGTAAAACCAATACAATCGCAAAATGTCCAAAAAGGCAAATGAAAGAAAAAACATGGCGGAGCAAGAAAGATTGGCCGCAATACAAAAAGAGTAGTCAATCAGGCCATGAGTGCTTTTGTCAAAGGCAAAATCTCATTTGAGAATCACCGAACAAAATCTAAGTTCTTTGAGCAGTGTACTAAAAGGTAAAAATGTCTTTGTCAGGCAGCCTTAGCGTTATGACAAAACGCTTATCTGGTAAGTGACCATAAATCTGAGTTATTGGTCAGCCCAAAACCCGATGAGGTTAAATGAGGGTGCGGAAGAGTTGATGTCACACTGTTTTTTATGGTTCAAAAATAAATTTAATTTGTTCATAAATAATGTTTAATTTTACAAAAACATTTTTAAAATGGCGAAAATAGAAACAATTGAATGTCTGGTAAAGGGTAAAGTTCTTAACTTATGCCCG
>CAWEJW010000005.1:0-7738 GCA_963809535.1 uncultured Actinomycetes bacterium | reverse complement strand
ACGGTCTGGGAGCCGGTTGGCCCGCCCGAGACGTGCAGTTCGACGACCGGTGCTGCGGGACGTTCGTGCCGCTGGTGTCTGCGGACGAGGTCGAAGGTGTCGTCCAGGTGCTTCCGGGCGCGGGTGGCCTATCGGCCGACGAAGCGTCCGTCCTCGTCTCCGTTTCACACTTGCTTGCGATCTTCCTCGCAGGTCGTCGGGCACTTTCTATGGCAACGCGTATGCAGGCAGCCGAGGAGGCGGGCAAGGTGCGCTCGGCAATCCTCTCGGCGGTGTCGCATCAGCTCAAAACACCGCTTGCGTCGGCGATGGCGGCGGTGACGGACATGGCCTCCGAGGACGTCGCGCGAGAGCCATCGGAGATGCGCGACCGCCTCGGCAGCGTCGCGGACGATCTGCGGCAGCTTGAGGCCGCTATCTCCGATCTGCTCGACCTGTCGCGTCTCCAGACGGACGCGTGGGTGCCGCAACCCGAGATCTACGAAGCGGGCGAGATCCTCGCCGACGTTGCCGCCGACGCGCTTCCCGGCGTGCGGCGCCGGTTGAGGTTCCACGTATCCGAGGCGTCGCGCGCGCAGGTGTACGTGGACTTCGCACAACTCTCTCGAGCAGTTTCGGCGATTCTCGACAACGCTGTGACGTACAGCCCGCCGGGCTCTGAGATACTCCTCGGGGCCGAACGTGCCGATGGGCGGACCGCAATCTGGGTGGAGAACTGTGGACCGGGTGTGCCGGAAACTGAGAGGCCGCTCGTGTTCGACCGCGGGTTTCGAGGAGAGGCAGGTCGGAGTGTGCCGGGAGGTACCGGTCTCGGACTCGCGATCGCGCGCGATCTTGTGACCGCGAACGGAGGCGAGATCCACGTGGAGGATGCCTCACCTTCGGGCGCCCGGTTCGTCATCAGCGTGCCTGCCGACACGATGAAGGAGACAGAGGAGCGATGACTGTCTCACGCAGACATCTCGTCCTGCTGGTCGACGACGAGCCCCAGATACAGCGTGCGGTCTCGGCCATTCTCGAAGCCCGCGATTTCGAGGTCGTCCCAGCACTGACGGCTGCCGAAGCCATGGATCGTTTGCTGGAGCAGACACCCGACCTCATCGTCCTCGATCTGACGCTGCCTGACGTGGACGGACTCGAGGTGCTCGCCCGCGTGCGCTCATTTCTTGAGACACCGATCCTCGTCCTGTCAGCGCGGGGCGACGAGAGAGACAAGGTTGACGCGCTCAACGGCGGAGCGGACGACTACCTCACGAAGCCGTTCTCGGCAGGCGAGCTGTTGGCGCGAGTTGGGGCGCTCCTGCGCCGTTCGACCGGAAGCAGCGGCCAGCCGCAACTGGAGACCGGGGATCTCGTGATCGATTTCGTTCACAGGCGGGTGACCAAGGCGGGCGAAGACGTGTCGCTGACTCCGACCGAGTATTCCATTCTTGAAGCGCTCGCTTCGAACCCCGACCGCGTGCTCACGTGGCGACAGATCGTCGATGCCGCGTGGGGAGCGGATCTCGACGCAGATCCGGCCACGTTGCGGGTGCACGTGAGCAACCTGAGGCGCAAGATCGAGCCAGATCCAAACGTGCCGACCCACCTCCTCACCGAGCCGCGCGTCGGCTTTCGGTTCTCTACCCGCTCGTAGCTCGAGACTGCCGGCTGGCGTCGCCTCGGGTCTTTACAGAATCTTTGCGGCCATGGCGCAGGAATTTGCGCACTCCTAACGTCCCAGGGGGGAGAATCTGCGCGTTTGGCCAAAAGGAGGCTATCCATGTCGCTCTTGCTTGACGGAATCACGATCGCTGGCGTCGTTGCCGCCGCGGCCCTCGTCGCTGCGTACGTTCGGTTCGCGGAGCGCAACTGAAGTGGAGGCTGTTGCGCTCATCGCATTCCTCGCGATTTCCTTCGGATTGCTGTGCTATCTCGGGTTCGTTCTCCTCAAGCCGGAACGGTTCTAACACCCCATGTCCCTGTGGCAGCTGCTTGTCTTCGGGGCGCTCATCGCGGTCCTGACTCCCCTGATCGGCTCGTGGTTGTACCGGGTCCTGGAACGGAAGCCGTTCTTCCTCGACCGTGCGCTCGGTCCGATTGAGCGATTGGTCTATCGGCTCACAGGCATTGATCCCGACGTCGAGATGCGGTGGAGTCACTACGCGCTCTCCCTGCTCGGCTTCAACGCGGTCGGCGTCCTGATCCTCTTCGCACAGCTGCGTCTCCAGGGCGTTCTTCCGCTCAATCCCCAGCACGCCCCTGGCATGTCCACTGCTCTGGCGCTGAACACAGCGGTCAGTTTCGTGACGAACACCAACTGGCAGGCCTACGCCGGAGAGACGGCCGCGAGCACGCTCTCGCAGATGACGGGCCTCACGCTGCAGCAGTTCCTCTCGGCCGCCACCGGCATGTGCGTCGGCGCGGCTCTCATTCGAGGACTCGTGCGAGACGGCGCGAACCGCGTCGGCAACTTCTGGGCGGACCTCACGCGGTCGTGGCTCTACGTGCTTCTGCCGTTATCGCTGCTGTTGGGAGTCTTCTATGTGGGCCAGGGAGTGGTCCAGACGCTTTCGGGGGCTGCTCAAGCGACCACCCTCGAGGGAGTCAGGCAGACGATCCCGCTTGGTCCTGTCGCGTCCATGGAGGCGATCAAGGAACTCGGGACAAATGGCGGTGGGTACTTCAACGCGAACTCCGCGCATCCCTTCGAGGGTCCCACGCCCCTGTCCGTATTCGTTCAGATGCTCGCCATCTTCGCTATCCCGGCGGGGTTCACGTGGATGTTCGGGAAGGCAGCGGGCAATCTCAGGCAGGGGCTGGCGATCTTCGGCGCGATGGCGCTCCTGTTCGTGGCGGCGCTCGCGGTCGCCGTTCCCGCCGAACAAGCGGGCACCCCGACGCTATCACGGGTCGGCGTCGCCCAAGCCGCCTCGGCCACGCAGCCGGGCGGCAACATGGAGGGCAAGGAGGTACGTTTCGGCATCACCGAATCTACGCTGTACGGAGTCGTGACAACAGACGCCTCGAACGGCGCCGTGATCGGGATGCACGACAGCTTCACCCCACTTGCGGGCGGCACGTTCCTCTTCAACATGCTGCTCGGCGAGGTGGTGTTCGGTGGCGTTGGCGTCGGCCTGGCGGGCATGCTCGTCTTTGCGATCCTCGCTGTGTTCATCGCCGGGCTCATGGTGGGGCGAACGCCTGAATACGTCGGCAAGAAGATCGAATCGAAAGACGTGCGCATGGCGATGCTTGCGGTGCTTGCCGTCTCGCTCGCCATTCTGGTTCTCTCGGCGGTCTCTGTGGTGACCGCAGCGGGACTGGCCGGACGGCTCAACGCCGGCCCGCACGGGTTCACGGAGGTCCTCTACGCGTTCGCCTCGGGGGCAGGCAACAACGGCAGCGCGTTCGCCGGGATCGCGGCAGGTTCGGTCTACTACGAATTGCTCGTCGCGATCGCCATGTTCGTCGGACGCTTCCTCTTCATCGTGCCGGTACTGGCAATTGCGGGCAGCCTGTCGGCCAAGAAGCGTCTGCCTCCGTCCGCGGGCACCCTGCCGACGGGGGGCGGGCTCTTCACCGGGCTACTGGTGGGCGTCGTGCTGGTCGTCGGAGCTCTCACGTTCTTCCCGGCGCTGTCGCTCGGTCCTGTCGTCGAACACCTGCTCATGCGCGCGGGCGCGCTCTTCTAGGAACCGATGATGTTCGAGCCCACACACAGAGAGCTGCACCCGGACGACGTCGAGCATGACGTCGAGCCGCGTGACGAACCGGCCAGCGAGACGGAACCGGGGCACTCGCCGCTCGGCACCGAACCCGGGCACGAGGCGCACGCTCATACGCGCCCGAATGCCCCGGTCGACTATCGAGCCCTGGTCGCCTCCGCTGTGGGCCAGTCCTTTCGCAAGCTCGATCCTCGCGCGATGCTCCGAAACCCGGTCATGTTCGTCGTCGAGGTCGGGGCCGTCTTCACGACCCTTCTCTCGGTGGCCGACGCTATCCAGCTGCGTCCCGAGACCAGCTACACAGCCGCGATCGCCCTCTGGCTGTGGTTCACGGTGCTATTCGCGAACTTCGCCGAAGCGATGGCCGAGGGACGCGGGAAGGCACAGGCAGCCTCGCTGCGAGGCATGCGGAAGGAGACCGTCGCGCGTCTTCGACAGCCCGACGGGAATCTGCGCGATGTGCCGGGAAGCGAGCTTCGGCGTGATGACGTCGTCGTGGTAGTCGCCGGAGAGATCGTCCCTGGCGACGGTGAAGTCATCGAGGGCATCGCGTCGGTCGACGAGTCAGCTATCACCGGCGAATCGGCTCCTGTCATCCGTGAGAGCGGCGGCGATCGCTCGTCGGTCACTGGAGGGACGAGAGTCCTCTCCGACTCGATCGTCGTGCGAATCACCTCGGATCCCGGCGAGACGTTCCTGGACAAGATGATCGCGCTCGTGGAGGGTGCCGAGCGGCAGAAGACGCCGAACGAGATCGCACTCACGATCCTGCTCGCCGGGCTCACGATCATCTTCCTCGTCGTGACGGTCGCACTTCTTCCCTACGCCAAGTACGCTGGTCAGCCGGTCTCGATTGCGGTGCTGCTCGCGCTCCTCGTGTGTCTCATACCGACCACAATCGGCGGCCTTCTCTCGGCGATAGGCATTGCCGGCATGGACCGGCTCGTCCGTCACAACGTGCTCGCAATGTCTGGTCGGGCCGTGGAAGCAGCGGGGGATGTCGACACTCTGCTGCTCGACAAGACCGGCACGATCACCTTCGGCAACCGCCAGGCCGTCGCGTTCCTGCCGGTCGAGGGCGTGACCGAGGAGGAGCTCGCGGGCGACGCGCAACTGGCGTCACTCCCGGACGAGACTCCCGAGGGCCGATCCGTGGTCGTTCTGGCGAAGAAGTACGGGTTCAGGGAGCGCACCCTAGAAGGTGAGAACGTCACATTCGTCCCGTTCTCGGCGTCCACGCGGATGAGCGGGCTGGACTTCGAAGGCTCCAGTATTCGAAAGGGTGCAGCGGACGCGATCGCTAGTTGGATTCAAGACCGGCGGGGCGCCGTGCCGCCGGATCTTGGCGAAATCGTCGACAGCGTTTCGCTCGAAGGCGGGACACCGCTCGTCGTCGCCAGAGATGCCCGCGCTCTGGGTGTCATCCACCTGAAGGACATCGTGAAGGGCGGCATTCGCGAGCGGTTCGAACAGCTGCGAGCGATGGGCATCCGCACCGTCATGATCACGGGAGACAACCCGGTCACCGCAGCCGTCATTGCCCGTGAGGCTGGAGTCGACGACTTCCTGGCACAGGCCACGCCCGAAGCCAAGCTCGATCTGATCCGTCAGGAGCAGGTGCGCGGCCGCCTCGTCGCGATGATCGGCGACGGCACGAACGACGCCCCGGCTCTTGCCCAGGCGGACGTGGGCGTCGCCATGAACACCGGCACGACGGCGGCCAAAGAAGCGGGCAACATGGTCGATCTGGACAGCAACCCGACCAAACTCATCGAGATCGTCGAGATCGGCAAGCAGCTGCTCATGACCCGTGGCGCGCTGACGACGTTCTCGATCGCCAACGACGTGGCCAAGTACTTCGCCATCATCCCCGCCCTGTTCGTCACCGCGTATCCGCAGCTGCAGTCGCTCAACATCATGCGGCTGCATTCCGCCGAAAGCGCCGTGATGAGCGCCGTCATCTTCAACGCGCTCATCATCGTCGCGCTCGTCCCGCTCGCACTTCGCGGCGTGGAGTACCGGCCGATCGGCGCGGCGCGCCTCTTGAGGCGCAACCTGTTCGTGTACGGCCTCGGCGGCATCGTCGTGCCGTTCATCGGCCTCAAAGCAATCGACTTGTTGCTCGGGCTGCTGGGCATTTGGGGTCGATGACGAATGCTTCGTTCACTCTGGATATCGGTGAGGGTGTACGTGCTGACGTTCGTTGTGCTCGGCGTGGCCTACCCGCTCATCGTGACGGGAGTCGCGCGAGTCGCGTTCCCGCATCAGGCAGCGGGAAGCCTCGTGCACAGTGGCACAGGTGAGATCGTGGGGTCCGAGCTCATAGGTCAGACATTCGTTTCGGACGGCTACTTCCACTCCCGGCCATCGGCCGCGGGCAAGGGATACGACGCCATGGCATCGGGCGGCTCAAACCTGGGTCCGACGAGCAAGGTGCTCTCTGATCAGCTGGAAGAGCGGGCGCGCGCAGCGCTGGCGACCGAAGTGGGCCTTGGGCGTGAATCGATCCCTGCCGACATGATCACAGCGTCCGGAAGCGGCCTGGATCCCGACATCTCGCCGGCGAACGCCCAGGCTCAGGCGGCGCGCGTGGCGCGCGCGCGTGGCCTTGGTCTCGCCCAAGTGCGACAGTTGATCGAGCAACACGTGCGAGGTCGCGACCTGGGCATCATCGGCGAGCCGAGGGTGAACGTGCTCGAGTTGAACCTCGCGCTGGATGCTCTCCGGACAGCACCCTAGGCCCAGCAGTTGGAGGGCGAGCTGTGACAGACAACGCGCGGCCGGGCGATACCGAAGGCACGGAGAGCCTGGTGAGCCACGTTGCGCAGCGCCGAGGGAAGCTCAAGATCTTCCTCGGGATGGCCCCTGGCGTGGGTAAGACCTACACCATGCTTGCCGAAGCGCATCGGCGCGCCTCGCGCGGGGAGCAGGTCGTCATCGGCTACATCGAGCCTCACGCGCGACCTGAGACGGCTGCGCTCAAAGAGGGGCTTGAGATCGTCCCGCCAAAGGAGATTACGCACCGCGGAGCCACGTTCCTCGAGCTCGACACCGAGGCGGTCATACGGCGGCATCCCGAGTGGGTGCTCGTCGACGAGCTAGCCCACACCAACGTGCCCGGCACGAGGCACCCTAAGCGCTGGCAGAGCGTCGAGGAGATCCGCGACGCCGGCATCAACGTGATCTCCACCGTCAACATCCAGCACCTCGAGAGCCTGAACGACGTCGTGTTCGAGATCACCGGCATCCGGGTGCGGGAGACCTTCCCCGACCGAATCCTCGACGAGGCCGACGAGGTGGTGGTCGTGGACCTTACGCCTACCGCCCTCATCAACCGGCTGAATCGTGGAGCGGTATACGACCTCGCCAAAGTGGACCAGGCGCTCGTGAACTTCTTCACTCCGGAGAAACTCGCGGCGCTTCGTGAACTCTCGCTTCGCGAGACGGCCGATGAGGTCGACGAGCAGCTCCGGATGGCCGAAGTTGGGGCGGGTGCGTGGGCGGGGAAGGAGACCATCGTGGTATGCGTGACCGCGCGCGAGGACTCCGTGCGGCTCGTGCGGCGCGGCTTCAGGCTCGCGGAACGCATGCACGGCGAATTGCACGTCCTGCACGTGGACCGCTTCGGTGCGAAACACTCAGCCGAGCAGCGGCGCGCACTCGATCAGATCTGGGACCTCGCGCGGGATCTTGGAGCGCATACGCACGAAGTCAAGGGTGTCGATGTGGCGTCCGAAATCGTGGACTTCGTGGTCGCGCGTCACGCCACGTTCATCGTTCTGGGTCAGTCCGTGCGCTCGCGCTATGAGGAGATCACTCGCGGGTCGATTGTCACCCGAGTTATGCGCGAGACCCAGGGCATGGACGTCGTCATCGTGTCGGACCGCGAGACAGGGCAGCGCCCGGCGCGGCGTTCCTGACGAAGCGCCAGCCGCTCTGCGAGACGCGGCGCTGGTCGCGGCTACATACTCTTCGGCAGCGATAGCCTCGCCCAGATGAGGTTCGACGAGCCATCCGTCCGGACTATGCAG
>CAWEJW010000004.1:0-38848 GCA_963809535.1 uncultured Actinomycetes bacterium | reverse complement strand
CGAGGGCGCCGAACGGCAAGCCGGACACCGCAAAGACCGCCCGGTGATTCTCACCTGCCTAGGCGCTCGGCCGGATGGGTATCCTTCGACTAGGATCAGACTGCCAACCGGATGCACCAGGAGGCGTCTCATGAACAGCATCGATATCGGCAGAGCCTTCAAGGCCCCGTTCACCGACAAGGACTGGATCAAAAAGACGCTGCTCGGCTACCTGTGGATGATTCTCGTAGTGACGATCCCGGCGGTGCTCGGCGCGCAGATCGAGTACATCAAGCGGGCCGCCGAGGGGCGCGACGAACTCCCCGAGTGGACCGACTTCGGCGAGAAATGGGTGAAGGGCTTCATGTCCGGGCTCGCAGGCTTCATCTACTTCCTGCCGGTGATCCTGGGTGGGATCCTCGCGGCCATTCCCGTGGCTACCGCTGCCTCGTCGGGCAACAGCCAGAATGCCGTGGGCGTGGGGGTCCTGGTTCTGTACGGCCTCTTGGCGCTCGCCTACGGGCTTGTCGTGACGCTCTTCTTCTACGCGGCGCTCACCCACTACGCAATGACCGACCGCTTCGGGGCGTTCTTCGAGTTCGGCGAGATCTACAAGCGCCTTCGCACCGGCGGCTACTTCACGGCATGGCTGTATACGTGGGTGGTCTCCATTGCGGGGAGTATCGTCACCAGCGTATTCACGACGGCTTTCCGGGGTCTGGGTGCGGTCGTTTCCCCCGCCGTCTCCTTCCTTGCGCTGATGATAACCGGCAACTTGTTGGGGCAATACGCGGCGAGAGCCTATGGAGTCGCGCGTGCTCCGGCGCCGACGACAGTCCGGCAGGCCTACCCGCCGACGACAGCCCCGCCGGCCTACGTGCCCCCGACCGCGCCGACGCAGCCGCCCGCGTACGTGCCCCCGGCGGCTCCCCCACAGCAGCCCGTCTACACACCCCCCGCAACACCGGCGCCTCCCGCGGAGTACACACCGCCGCCGACTTCCCCGCCGCCCGCGTACACACCGCCGCCGACTTCCCCGCCGCCCGCGTACACGCCGCCGGCTGCGCCCACGTACACCCCTCCAGCAGAGCCCGAATACACGCCGCCGTCAGTAGCTCCGCCCGCGTACACCCCTCCAGCAGAGCCTCCCGCACCACCGCCCGCCGAGCCGGCCCCACCGGCTCCCCCGGCGACGCCTCCCGAGTACTAGCGCACACGCGGGTGCGCGTGGTCGATGCGGCCCCAGACGTGCAAGAGGGCCTCACTGCATAAGCTGTCGGACGTTGGCGCAGATGCGCTCCTTGTTTGGGAGCGCTTGCTCCTCCAACTGACGCGCATAAGGAACAGTCGTCTGGGTGCAGACCCGGGCGTACGTGAACGGTATGCCGGCCTCCAACACCACAGCCGACAACTCACCTGACAGACCGAAGCCCTCGTAGTCCTCGTCTACGACGACCAGACGCCCAGTCTTCGCGACCGCTTCGCAGACCGCCTTCGTGTCGAGCGGAGAGACGGTCCGCAAGTCCAGCACGGCCGTTGAGATCCCCTCGGCATCAAGGACGTGCGCTGCTTCCAGAGCGCGGTGCACCCCTACGCCGACACTAGCGATCACGACGTCTTCACCGGTACGCCGAAGGACCGCTCTGCCGATTGGAAGTGGTTCCCAATGCTTGGGCACTGCGCCTTTCGCCCCGTCGGCAGGAACATCGAACTCCACCGTGGAGCGGGCTCCGGAACCGAGGAACTCGAGCCAGCTTTCCGACAGGAGCTTGTGCTCGAGGAAGACGACGGGCCCATCGTGCCGCAGCGCGGCGAGCATCAGACCGCCTGCGTCGGCAGGTGTTGACGGAACCAGGATTGTCAGTCCCGGAATGTGTCCGAGCCAGCCCCACAGGCTCTGTTCGTGCTGCCCGCCGTCGCCGTAGCCACCGCCACAGGGGACACGGACCACGACGGGAGCAGTCCATTTCCCGCCTGAGAACGTCTCGAGTTTGGCGGCATTGTTGAGCAGGGCATCCATGCACACGCCGAGGAAGTCGACCATGTAGACCTCGACGACGGGACGCAGTCCGGTCATTGCGGCAGCGACGCCGGCGCCCAGAAACGCGCTTTCGCTGATGGGAGCGCCCCGCACGCGTCCGGGTCCGAAACGCACGAGCACGTCGCGTCGGAGCGTGGGCGCGTCTTCGCCGAACACGATGATCGTTGGGTCATCTGCCATCGCTTGGGCAAGGGCATCGTCGACGGCCTGGGTGAAGAACATGCTCCTCATGCCGACACCCCCGCCAAAGCAGACGCGCACGCGTCGCCTACCTCCCGGCCGACCTGATCTTCTAGTTCTTGCAGGCGTACCGGGGCAGACTGCAAGGCCATGCGCGCGCGCCCGACGGGATCGTTGGCCGAATCCCGTCGCGGATCGCGCAGGGTTGCGAGCACCGCTCCGAGGACTGTTCTGAGCCCTTCCACGCGTTCGGCCAGTGCGCCCCCCGCCGGGCGCAGGAATGACCGCGTGAGCGGAACAGCCACCTTCGGCATTTCCCTGAGTGGATCGCGCGTGGCCCTTGTCAGCTGGAAGCCCAAGAAGTGGGCTTCGAGATGCACGCAGCGAGCGTGGATGAAGCTTGGTCCCAGACCGGAACGAGCGCACTCGATCGCTGCCTCGGACACCTGCCACACCGCGGATACGTCGAGGCCGTCGACGTCAACGGCGGGCACGCCCAACCCCCGCGCCCGTTCGTTCAGATCGCCGCCCGTCGTCCGTTCGGACTGGGTGGCGATCGCCCAGCCGTCGTCCTTGCAGACGAACAGGACGGGCAGACTCCAGGCCGAGGCCAGGTTCATCGATTCCATGAGCATGCCTTGGTTCATGGCCCCTTCGCCGAAGAACGCCACGCTGATCGCGCCCGGGCGCAGGTACTGGGCTGACAGTGCGAAGCCAGCCGCCGTTGGCCCCGCCGCGCCGACGATCCCTGAGGAAGCGGCCAGGTACTCCCGTGAGAACAGGTGCATGTGCCCGCCCATACCGCCGCACAGCCCGTCTGGGAGGCCCAGCAACTCGCGCAAGATGGGGACAGGTTCTACCCCGCGCATGAGCAGTGCGGCAGTGCCGCGATGATCCAAAGCCATGGCGTCGCCATCACGCAACTGGGCGACGACGCCCGCGATGATTGCCTCTTCGCCCGTTCCAAGGTGCATCTCGCCCGAGATGAAGCCGTCGTGCCAGAGTCCGGCAATGGCTTCTTCGAACAAGCGGCTCCTGAGCATGAGCTCATACAGCGACCATGGTTCAGGCGGCATCGTCGCCCCCACCCTCGTTGGCCTAGCCAAAGCAGGGCCCCTCCAGTGTGTGTATCACACTCGACGCGCGCTAAACGTGCCGCAGGCGAATGCGACTGTCGCTACGTTCCGAGTGCCAGCACGCGGAGGGGATACGTCCGGGGCTCGGGCGACGAGTCTGCAGGGGTAGGTTGGAGGCTGGCAAGGAGTGCGTGGCAGGATGAACCGGGGCTGCTCAAGCCGCCCACCAGCGGCGGGCCAGCAAGCGCGGACGGATGCTCACTCACCGCCACTCGACTTGGTTCGCCGCCTGAAAAGGTATATATTCTATACTGTAAAGGAACCCGCGTGGCGACACAGTTCGTCTTCGTGTTCGATGAGGCCAAGAGCCGTGCTAACAAGGCAAAACACGGTATCGATTTCGTCGAGGCGCAGGCCCTGTGGCTCGACGAGAACCTGCTGCGGGTCCTTGCTCGGACCGCAACTGAGGAGCGCTTCCTGGTCATCGGCAAGATAGGCGACAAGCACTGGTCGGCGGTGGTCACCTATCGCGGCGAGACGATCCGGCTCATTTCGGTTCGCAGATCACGCGGCAGGGAGGAGCAGGCGTATGAAGGCAAGTGAGTTCGACAGGAAGTTCGACGAGGGAGTCGAGGACATCGTCGACGATCTCGACATGTCGACCGCGACCCGCCCTCTCAAAGACGTGCGGCGCGTAAACGTGGACTTCCCTACCTGGATGGTCGAGTCACTCGACCGCGAAGCGAGCCGGCTTGGTGTCACGCGGCAGTCGATCATCAAGATCTGGATCGCTGACAGGCTGGAGAAGGCCGGCTAGGACTCGTCACCGGCCCAGCGCCTCGACAGCCGGCAACCCAATCAGGGATGCGAACAGCAAACCGCGAGAGCGAAGCGAACCCCATCGAGCCTGACGCACGCGACCATCCCGTACACGTGTGCGACGAGGACACGAGCGCGCCTGTGGACGCCTCGGGGCGGTTGCCTGGCGGCGAGGAATCGCGTCTCGCGACCGCCCGAACGGGCATTATCAGATCAGTGCGTTCTCGAAGCGACCTGCCTCCGAGGGAGGAGAGCCGACTCATGGACGAAGCCAAGCAAACCAAGCGAAGCTTCTGGCGCAGCAAATGGTTCTACATCCCGGTCCTAGTCCTTGTGGTCGTCGGTGTCACCTTCGTCGCAGGGATGTGGCTCTCTGGGAGCCGCGCGCGCTCGGTCGCAGCAGTGGTCGACTCGTACACCGCGGTATACGCAGGAAGTGACAGCCCCAAAGACGTCCCCTCCCTCGTCGCGCTCTACGCCGACAATGCCGTGCTGCAGGACGTCGCAGCGGACAGGACGTATCAGGGGACCACCGAGATCAAGGCCGCTCTCGAGTCTCTGTTCGCCACGCCCAAGTTCGATCTCGTCGTCGAGGGAACGATGATCGGCAGCGATTGGGCTGCTGTGAGGTGGACTGCCAACGGCACGAGGGTAGACACCGGTCGCCTCGCCCAGGTGAGCGGAGTCACCTTGCTCGAGATCTCGAAGGGCAAGATCGTGCGCGAGACCTGGTACTACAACCCCGCTGCGGCGCCGTTCTGATTCGAGAGTCCCCCCAAGACGCTGCCTAGCTACGGACTGGGTCGGGCTTGTCGTGGTCTCGCTCGCTATGCCGCCATCGAGATAACGCGTCCAAGCTCGTCTCGAGATGCACCAAGGGCGAGCAGGGACTTCAGAGAGCAGATCCACGGTCACTGACGCGTCGGCAGCCTCCATCTTCGCGACTCGCGACTGGCTCGAACCGAGCTTCCGCGCTACCTGCAGCTGCGTCCAATCATGCGCAACGCGGACGTCCCGCAGATGTCGGGCAAGCGCCAGCTTCAGCTCGATGAACGCTGTCTCTTCGGGCGTGAGTTCAAGGAACTCGGCGGCATCACCAACGCGCCAGCCTGCTGCCTCGAGTCGCTTGCTCTTCGCACTTTGCATGGCTCTCCCCTACCCGCGAGTGATCGCGTCGTACGCGGCGACACGACGCCTGCACGCGTCGATCACTGTCCTCAGCGTGGTCCCCGTGCAGCCAAACCAGAGGTTTCAATGGGCGCGCTTCCGCCTCGGAGGATATGTCGAATCTGACATCTCGTCAATGGGTACGCAGCACCGGACCGGCGCTTTCCACCCGTGCGTCAACCTAGAGCAGGCCCACTAGCGGATTCGATACGGGCTCCAACCGAGTTCGACGCTGAAGGGCGGGGCGCGGGGGTCGGCGGCGAGTTCCGCAGGCGGGGAAGGCGCGAGGAGGCGCCCCTGTGGCGCGTCCGAGCGCCGAGGGCCCCCGCCGAGGACTGTCTGAGTCCGCCGACCTCTGCGCTCCGCCCCTAGCGGGGCGGCTTGTCGTCGGCGGCTTGCGGTAGTCTCTTCGGCACCGCTCTCACCGGCGGAGACGCGTGCGTATCGCCCTTCGGACTGGCCAGTCGGCGCTCGAGTTGTGTGAACGCGTCGATGATCTCGGTGGCCTCGAAGGCGCGGTGCACTTTGTCCACGCGGACCTCACGGAGGATCTTCGCGCTCACGAGCCGATTGATCGCACCTCTCGCCTCCACGAAACTTCGCCCGAGCAAGCGGGAGGCGGATCCGATGGTGACGATGGCCGTTCCCGGGAGCACGTCGATGAGCTGCTCCACGGTCGTCGGGCGATCTGCTCCCAAGCGCTCGCGCCATTGCGTCTGCAACTCCCACACGCGCTGCTCGAAGATCGAAGCGTCGTGCACTCCGCGTACGCAGGCGCGGGCGAAGAACGAGACCCACGCATCGATGTCCGCGAGGGCCTCAGGTGACTCGGGATCCGCGTCGTAGCTGTAGCGCCTCAGGCCCGCGATGTAGTCCTGATGGAAGGTCGCGAGAACGAGCGAGACGGGCGTGCACCAGCACGGCGAGACCGCCCGACGGCGCAGGATGAGTTGGATGAGCGCCCGCCCGACCCTTCCGTTCCCGTCTGGGAAGGGATGGATCGTCTCGAACTGCGCGTGCGCGAGAGCCGCCTGTGCCACGGCAGGGAGCGACGTGTCGTTGCAGAATTCGGCGACGTCACTGAGCAGGCGCGGGATCTCCTCGGCCGGAGGGGGCACGAAGAACGCCTCGCACGGATCGTAGGAGTTGCCGCCGATCCATCCTGCACCTGGGCGCAGCTTACCGGCGATGGCCTCGGATTCGGTGCCCGTCATCAGATGCGTGTGGATCCCGGTGAGAGTCTCGAGCGTTATGGCCGGCTCGGCATTCGCGGCGTCCAGCGCCGCAACCATCGCGTCGACGTTGCCGAGGACCTCTCGTGCGAGAAAGTCGTGACGACTCCCACTCTTGAACTCCCGTGCCGCCTCGGCGCGCAACAACCGGTCGGCGGGAAGCTCCATCCCTTCGATCATGGACGACGCCGCCGCCTCGGCCCTGAGCAGCATCCGGGCAAGACCTTCGGCCTGGGCGAGATGGACCGCGTTGACGTTCATCTGGCGGATATCGCTTTCCGCCTTCGCTACCAGGGCCGCGGTCGCGTCCCTGAACGTGAACGAGCGCCCGCAGAGCAGATCCGGGACGTACGCGTGGTATTCGCAGCCGACCGTCTTCTCCTGGCGCGAGAAGACTCAAGTCGTCGACGACCCACTCCTTGCGTACGAAGTGCGCCAACATTACTCCCTGCATACGCGGATCGAATATCCACTCTACAACGTTGAACGAGGCTGTATCCAACTGAGGGAAGCTGGCGTGAGTGTGAAGGTCTGGTTAAGACCTTCGCTGGGGCGTTCGAGGGCACCGCATTCGCTCTCTCTATCCCGCGGGTAAGAAACCACAGTCTCGGTTCTCGAGCCCAGTCTGTTCAACGTCCTCGCGGCTGTATGCAACGAGTGTCGCGAGAGAGAAAGGAGACATGCGTAATGGCTGACTTCAAGGGTAAGGTCGCGCTGGTCACCGGCGCTGCATCCGGGATCGGGCGCGAGAGCGCGCTCGCCTTCGCGCGCGCAGGAGCAAAGGTCGTGTGCGCGGACGTCACGGTCGATGCGGGTGAAGAGACCGTCAAGATGATCAAGGACATGGGTGGCGACGCCTACTTCGTCAAGTGCGACGTCTCGAAAGACGCCGAAGTCAAGGCGCTCATTGACGCCGCAGTCGCGCACTACGGACGAATCGACTGCGCGCACAACAACGCCGGCATCGAGGGCGCCATGGGTCCGTGCGGCGAGTGTACCGAGGAGAACTGGGACCGCACGATCGCCATCAACCTCAAGGGCGTCTTCCTCTGCTGCAAGTACGAGCTCCCCGTAATGCTCAAGCAAGGCGGGGGCGCAATCGTGAACACGTCGTCCGTTGCCGGGCTCGTGGGCTTCGGCGGCATACCGGCATACGTCGCATCGAAGCACGGCGTGGCGGGCCTCACGAAGACGATCGCGCTCGACTACGCAAAAGAGAACATCCGCTGCAACGCGGTCTGCCCAGGCGTGATCAATACACCGATGATCCAGCGCTTCACAGGCGGCGATCCGGCAGCACTCGCGGCGTTCACGGCCACCGAGCCCGTTGGGCGCCTCGGCGAGCCTTCCGAGATCGCCGATGCAGTCGTGTACCTGTGCTCCGACCAAGCTTCGTTCGTCACGGGCATCGCGATGCCTGTCGACGGAGCGTTCGTAGCGCAGTAGTTCGCAGAAGCACGCGCGAAGGCGACTCGACGTCGCTTGCTCCAGGCGCTCGCTCCCCTCGGGGGCGGGCGCCTGTGCGTGTGGGCCGATTGCCCGATCGCCGCCAGTGCGCGTCCCCGCCACCGTCCCAGAATGCCATTGCGTTGTGCTACCGATTGTGCTACCGTGAGTGCTACCACCACGACCAGCGATGATTCGCAGGGCCGTTGCGCGTGAGGAGTCATCATGGGCAAAGCGAACATCTCGTTTCCCGACGGCATGCTCGAGGAAGTCGACCGCCGAGCGGCCGCTACCGGCACGACGCGCAGCGCATTCATCCAAGAAGCGACCGCTCGCTACATCTCGCAACTCGACTACGACACCGAGCGCGAGGCGCGGCGCGAGCGGATCGAGCGGGCAAGGATCCACATGGCCGAAATAGGCGCAAGCCTCCCACCCGGCCCCGACGGGGTGACACTGATCCGTCAGATGCGCGATGCGGTTCCCGAGTGGCTAACCCCACGCGAGGAGCGAGGCGATGAGTAGGCCGCTCCGCGTTTCAGCGGGGAGGCCTGTGGTCATCGACAGCTCGGTTGTCTTCAAGTGGTTCGATACGACCGAATCGGGCGCCGACGCCGCCGGCGAGATGCTGGACGCGCATGGACGCGACGACGTCACACTCATAGCTCCAGCACATCTTCCCCTCGAAGTGGTGAACGCTCACGCGGGCAGAGGTGCTCCGCTCTGGAGATTGGTCGAGGTGGTTCAGGACCTCGCCACCGCCGATCTTCTCATCGTCCCGGTCGACAACGAGCTCCTTGTCGACGCCGCGCGCATCGCGTCTGAGGAGCGAATCGCCCTCTATGACGCGGCATTCATCGCACTGGCAGCGCGCCTCGACGCCGAGCTGGTCACAGCGGACCGCAGGCAGGCGTCCACCAAAGCGTGCGAGGTCCGTCTGATCGGATAGCCCTGCTTTCGTTCAACCAGCGCGCAGCTCCCCCTCACTGCCCGCTGACCATACCGGCCCCGACGCCGCGACGCTCGGGGCGACGACTCTGAGGGGGTCACCATGAAAGGCACGACCGGCAAGAGGCGCCAACACTCGGCGCTCATACTCGCGCTCGCGTTCTCGCTCGCAGCCACTATCGCGGGCACTGCCGCGGGAAGCGCCGCACACTCCCCTGCCCGGCCCGATCCCGATGTCCTCAAGCGCCTGCGCGCAGCAGCGACTCCCGACTCAGAGGCGCTGCTCGTAGGCGCCAACGTCACGATCGGGGTCGCGAATCCCGCGCGCATATCTCTACCTGTCGCGGCGCTCGCCACCGGCGGCCGCTCCGTGATGCTTCGAAACATCCGCGTGACGGGTCCGGGCGGCAAGCTGCGCTCGGCGATCCGCCCTGCGAAGAAGCTGTTGCCATCCCTGGATGGCGTCGTCTCGCGAGCGAACCTGCTCGCTCGCCTCGCCGACCGGAACCCGGAACGTGCGAAGGCGTTGCTCGACCGCGGCTTCTCGGCTCCCGGGATCGAGGTGCCGGTCGCTGACCTCGCGCTCGCGGATGGCACGACGACGACGTTCACCGTCTCGGCTGACTTCGAGGTCGGTGGCCAGAAGCGAACGACGGCCGTGCCACTCGCGGTGAGTATGGCTGCCATTCCCACGCAAGCATCCTGGGCGGCCGGCGACGGCCATGTTCACGACAGCGTCTGGAGCGATGGATGGGACAGCCTGTCGACGCAGGTGAGCGATGCGAAGGCGAGCGGGCACAAGTGGATCATTGTCACCGACCACTGGAAAGGCATCTGGTCGGTCGGCGGCCGAGGCGATGCCAACTGGCAGCGCTATCGTGACGACTGCCTCGCGCAAGAGAACGCCTCCCAGATTCGTGTACTGCCCGGTACCGAGATCGTTGCGGCCAGCAGCGGCGGGCACACCCTTGCCTACGCGCTCGACGGCTCAAAGGTTCCGCCGCGCGACGAGTACTTCTCGGCGCCGAGTCTCGTGAGCGCGATCCGCAACCACACGCCAGGTGTGTCGTATGCCGTGGTCGCACATCCCTACTCCACGTTGATGCCGTGGGGCAACTGGAGCGCGACAGGTTTCAGGGCGATCGAGCTCATGTCGCAAGAACGCCAGGCAAGTGTGAGCACCCAGAACAAGTGGTTCGCACTGCTCCGTGCGGGGATGGCGTCCAAGATCGCCGGCGGACAGTTCGTCGTTGGCGTCGCGAACACTGACGCGCACCTCCCGTGGCAGCGACCCGGAGAGGCAGGAGTCACCTGGATTCGCTCAGGCCTGCTCACACGTGCGGCGGTCTGGAACCAGATCGCCGCAGGCGCCGTTTCGGCGTCCGGCCGCGAGGATCTCGGATTCTTCTCGGTCAACGGCACGCAGCAAGGCGGTGTCACGACCGCGTACTCCTCGACCAAGCTCACCTTCTCGATCACGCAGAAGCCCGTGACCGGTCGCAAGTGCACCGAGATCAGCATCCGCAACAGCAGCAACGGGGTCGTCTGGTCGGTATCGAGCCCGACCTCGACGACGTACACCAAGACGCTGTCTGCGCCATCTGCGGACACGTTCTATGTGGTGAAGATGGTCTTCTCGAAGACGAACGACACGGACTACTCTCATGTGTGGTGCAACCCGGTATTCGTCGACCGGAGGTAGGGCGATGGCTGACCTCGCCAACGAGGGATCGCAGCGCGAGCGGGCGGGGGCGGGCTCTCAGGGCCGCGCCCCAGCGCGCACGTGGGCGCTCTGGGGCGCGCTATGGGGCCTGATCAGCGTCCTGCCGATCGCCTTTCCCCAGACGTACTTCCGGCTGCTCGGTTACCCGCTTGCCCGGACGCTCCGATGGCTCCTGCCCGCGTGGTACGCCGTCCTGGCTCTTGCCCCCGTGAGCTCTGTGACACGAGCAGTCCCGGCGTGGGCATTCGCTGGCGCAATCTGCCTGCTCAGTATGGCCTTCGGCGGCGCAATTGCCCTGGCAGTGAGGTGGGTGATCTCGAGGTTCGTGTCAGAGCCACGTGCTAACGTCGCTACATGAGCACACGACTGTCGAAATCGCGGTTCCAGAAGGGCCTTCAGTGCGAGAAGGCCCTCTGGCTCTCTGTCCACGAGCCTGAATCGGCCGACCCGATCACCGAGTCCAAACAGTGGGTCTTCGACCAGGGAACCGAGGTCGGCCGCGTCGCGCACGGGCTCTTCCCCGGTGGGACCGAGGTCACAGACGACTATCTTCACTCCACCGAGGCTCTGGCGACCACCGCGCAACTCCTCTCCGAAGGCGTGCGAGTGCTCTACGAGCCGGCCTTCTCATACGACGGGGTGCTCGTCCGCGTGGACATCCTGGTCGCGGTCGACGATGGCTCGGACGAAGGCTCTTCGACCTCTACGAGGTCAAGTCGACCACGAAGCTCAAGCCGGAGCACGTCACGGATGCCGCGATCCAGACCTACGTCGTCGAAGGTGCGGGCCTGCGAGTTCGACGCTCGTGCATCGTCCACCTGGACAACACGTACGTGTACGAAGGTGGCGCCTACGACCCCTCGCGTTTGTTCGCGATAGAAAACGTGACCTCACAGGCGCGCGCCTTCATGCCGCTCGTCCACGACACGCTCGAGCAGTTCCGCGGCATGCTCGACGGACCCGAGCCCGAGATCCGCATCGGCCAGCAGTGCACCAGCCCGTACGACTGCGACTTCAGCAGTCGATGCCACGCGTTCCTGCCCGCCGAGCACCCGGTCACGGACCTTCCTCGGCTCGGGCAGGACACGCTGCACGCGCTGCTCGACGAAGGCATTCTGTGCATCCGCGACATCCCGGACCTGTTCTTGCCGCTCACGCCCGCGCAGCGCTCAACCGTGCGTGTGGTCAAACAGGGAGAGCCGGAGGTCGATGCGGCAGGACTTGCCGGTGACCTTGCGCGGCTGGAGTACCCGCTCTACCACCTCGACTTCGAGACGTTCATGGCAGCACTGCCTCTGTGGCCGGGCGCGCGCCCCTACGAGCTGGTTCCGTTCCAGTACAGCATCCACGTGGAACGCGAGGACGGTGCAGTAGAGCACCGCGAGTACCTGCATGCGGGCAGTGACGACCCTCGCCGTCGCCTCGCCGAGCATCTGCTCGTCGACCTGGACGCCACCGGATCGGTCATCCACTACACGGGCTACGAGCGGCGCGTCCTCGACGTTCTGGCTGCTGCGTTTCCGGACCTAGCCGACGCCGTCGATCGAGTGAAGTCACGGCTGTTCGACCTGGAAGCCGTCATACGCGCGCGCACGCGACACCCCGCCGCGAACGGGCGCACGAGCATCAAGGCGGTCTTGCCGGCCTGGTGCGACGACGTCTCCTACTCCGACCTCGGCATCCAGGACGGGCAGACCGCGTCCGTTCGCTACCTCAAGGCGATCCGAGGCCTGCTCGACGAAAGTGAGCGGCAGCGGGTCCTCGACGATCTCACCGCCTACTGCGGCATGGACACGCTCGCGATGGTGCGGCTGCTCGACACGTTACGGGGGCTCGCCCCGGGCACCGCCGTGTCGAGGGGCTAGCGTCGAGGAGGCCAGCGCCGTGTCGTGTCCGGGCTTCGGGCAGCTCAGCCCACCAGGCTGACACGAGAGAAGCGCGCGTGGGCTCGCGCGTCTGCCGAGAACAACGGGGCATCCAACTGTTCGGCGAGAGCCGGTGCCAGCGCGTCGTAGAACGAACAGCCCAGCACCCTGCACTGATCGAGCGCCGCAGCGGCGATGACATCGTCTAGCCCGATCACTGTGAGATTCGCGAGACGAAGGGCACTCCAGACCCTCCCACCCAGATCCGGCCCTCCACGTCGGACCCCGACGGCCACCAACTCGTGGACGAAGACGGATGCGACGACGATGTGGAGTCGACCTTCGCGGTGATCATCCAAGAGAGCCAGGGCCGCCTCGCGACCCGTTTCAGGCTTGATCCACTTCACACCGACGGACGAGTCGAGGACGACGAGGGAGCGCTCAGCTGTCATGACGTGGCGCTTCGGTCCGGTTGGAGTCCTTCGCGGTTCCCTTTTCCCCGCGCAATTCTGCGAGGTAGTCGGCACCGGACCGCTCATCGGCGCCCCATTCGGCAGCAATTGCTTCGAACGACTCGATCGCCCGCCCCACCCGATCGCGTCGGGCCTGCTCGTACTGCGTCGAACGCCGCTCGGCGACGTATGCGGTCGTGGCCTCGCGAATCACCGCACTTCGTGTCAGGCCATCCACGCGCGCAAACTCATCAACCTCAGCGACGAGTTCCTCGGGTAGCGAGATGCTGAACTTGTCCACCGCCATGATGTCGGCTTCCTCTCGGGGTTTGGTCGTGTCTGTCCAACTGGTCGTACTCTATGGTCGTACTGATGGTACGACCAACTCGATCTCGCGTCAACTCCCCGGACTAGAACGACTCGCAAGCTGCTCGCATGCCCTCGATGTGGTACACGTGATGCATGCCCTCACTCGAATCGTTAGCGTCCATGAAGGTCGACCCCATCGCTCTCGCGTTCGTCGCCGGCCTGTTCACGTATTTCATGACGGCCCTGGGTGCAGCCGGGGTGTTCCTGCAACGGAACCCCTCGCGTCGGCTGATGGACATGATGCTCGGCTTCTCGGCGGGAATCATGCTCGCCGCCGCCTACTGGTCGTTGCTCGCGCCATCCGTGGATATCGCCACGCAGTCCGGGGGTATTCCCTGGCTACCGCCAGCTCTCGGCTTCGCCGCCGGTGGTCTTGGGTTGTGGACGCTCGACAAGGTCTTGCCGCACATCCACCGCATCTGGCCCGAGCTGCAGATCCGCGAGGGTGTTCCGACACACTGGCGTCGAACCACCCTTATCGTCCTCGCTATCACGCTTCATCACATCCCGGAAGGGCTGGCGATCGGCGTAGCCTCGGGCGCAGCTGCAGCAGGTGTGCCGCAGGCTTCACTGGGTGCCACCATCGCCCTCGGCCTCGGCCTGGGCCTGCAAAACCTCCCCGAAGGGCTCGCGGTCGCAATCCTTCTCGTGCGCGAGGCGCACACGAGGCGCCGAGGCTTCCTGTTCGGCCAGGCGACCGGGATAGTAGAACCCTTCGCAGCCGTCCTCGGCGCCATCCTCGTCAGCGTCTCGGTGGCGCTTCTCCCGTACGGCCTCGCGTTCGCAGCGGGCGCGATGGTGTTCGTCGTTATCGAAGAACTCATCCCGGAGTGCCAGCGAAGCGGCCACGCTGACTCGGCGGTGCTGGCCGCGATCATCGGCTTCACGCTGATGACCGTTCTGGACATCGCACTCGCATGAGTGGACGCATGAGGCCAGCTCTCAAGGGGCACGCTCACTCGGACGGGGAATAACGCAACCATGACCGTTGGTCTCATCTACAACCCCGCGTGCGAGCGCTACCGATTCCCCGCGCTCCACCCGATGAAGCCCGAGAGGTTCACGCTCGCGGTGGCGCTCATGCGCGCATGGGGCCTGCTCGCCGAGGAGTCGTTCGGCGGGACGGTCGCCGGGATCCTCACGCCCACCGGGGCGCCCCGCGCATCCGTGATCGTCCCTGACCCGGCGACAAATGCCGACCTGCAGCTGTTCCACACGCCTGCCTACGTCTCGGCGGTGCGAGCTGCGAGCGCCAACCCCGACAATGACGCCCGGTCGATGGGCCTCGGCGATTCCGACACCCCGACCTTCGTCGGCATGCACGAGGCGGCGGCACTCGCTGTGGGAGGCACGATGCTCGCGCTCGATGCCGTCGCGGATGGACGTATTCACCGTGCTTTCAACCCCGCGGGTGGTCTGCATCACGCACACCGCGAACGGGCTGCAGGGTTCTGTATCTACAATGACTGCGCGATCGCCATCGAGCGCGCTACTCGCCAGCACGAAGGACTGCACGTGGCGTACGTGGACATCGACGCTCATCACGGCGACGGCGTGGAGGAGGCCTTCCGCACGCGGGAGGACGTGCTCACGCTCTCGGTGCACGAGTCCGGCCGTTACCTGTTTCCCGGGACGGGTGAGGCCGACGACATCGGCGAGGGCGCCGGGGTGGGCTTCACCATGAACGTTCCGCTCCCGCCCGGAGCAGACGCGCCCTGCTACGAGCTCGTGTTCCGAGAGATCATCCAGCCGGCCATCAGGCACTACAACCCCGATGTGATCGTCGCGCAGATCGGCGCGGACTCGAACGTCGAAGATCCACTCACGCATCTAAGGCAAACGATCAGGGGCCAAGTCCAGCTGATTTCGAGCATCATCACCCTCGCGGCTCAAGTCTGTGAGGGGCGGATCGTGCTCACGGGCGGCGGAGGGTATGCGTCCTTCTCGGTCGTGCCTCGCGTCTGGGCAGGTGCGATGGCCGTGCTCTTGGCAAGCGAGGTACCCACCGAGCTTCCGGCCGAGTGGGTCGCCTCGGCACAAGAGGCCGCGGCCTCGTACGGACTCGCCCTTCGCGTTCCGTCGGACACGTTCGACCAGGGAGAGGATCTCGGTGCGAACGACGGAAGGGACGGTCCTCCCACGCACCATTCAAGTGAGACTGCACTCGTGATCACACAGTCGGTCATCAACCGCGTCCGACACGTCTCGCCGCTCCTGGGCGGCGGGCGGTAGGGCGGCAGCGCTCGGCCCGGCGCCACGCGCGGCTGCGACCTCGCGGTGCGACGCTAGACGCTGTGGAGCCGCGGCTTCCGTGAGCCGCGCGCGAGAGCCCCTGCAATCTCGGCCGCGAGCCGCACGTTGCTGTACACCAGCTGTTTGTTGGCCTCTTCACTCTCGCCGCCCGAGAGCGCGTGTATGCGCGCGAGCAAGAACGGCGTGACGTCCTTGCCGTGCACATGCTGCTGCTCGGCTTCGGCGAGCGCCTGATCGATGATGCCGCCGAGCCAAGCGGCATCCAGCTCGTACGCCTCGGGAATCGGATTCGCGATCACAACTCCGCCGGGAAGACCGAGCTCATACCTCACGCGCAGCACGTCGGCGACCTCTTCCGGCGTCTCGAATCGGCTGTCAACGCCGTGGCCGCTCTTCCGCGTGTAGAACGCCGGGAACTCGTCGGTGCGATAGCCGAGCACTGGGACACCGTTTGTCTCGAGCACCTCGAGCGTCAGTCCGATGTCGAGGATCGATTTGGCGCCCGCGCACACGACCGCAACGTCCGTGCGCGCCAGTTCCAGCAGGTCCGCGCTCACGTCGAACGTGCGCTGCGCGCCACGATGGACGCCGCCGATGCCTCCGGTCGCGAAGATGCGGATCCCGGCCAGCGCCGCGACGAGCATCGTGCCCGCGACCGTCGTGGCGCCGTCTGCGCCGCGTGCGACCAGCGTCGCGATGTCGCGTCGGCTGGCCTTGGCTACATTGTCGGGTCCGGCAGCCCCGAGGTACTCGATCTGCTCCTCTGTGAGGCCGACGGTCAGACGGCCTTCCAGGATCGCGATCGTCGCCGGGACGGCGCCGGCCTCCCGTGCGGTCTTCTCGGCAGTGAGGGCGCACTCCACGTTCGCAGGATACGGAAAGCCGTGCGCGATGATGGTCGATTCCAACGCGACGACCGGGGAGCCGACACCAAGCGCTCGGCGAACGTCGGGCGAGATATCGAGATGAGCGCTCAGGCCGGGACTTCTCGGCGGGGCCACTGGGGCTGCTCACGCGAGCATCGCTTCCATGCGCTCGCGCGCCAGATCGAGGCTCATGTGCTCGTTCACCGTGTCCTCGCTCTCCAGCGCCAGGGCTGCGCACGCCGAACCGAATGCGGCCGCCTGCAAGGCCGGCCACCCCTGAGCGTCGCATACGCCACACCCGCGGCGAAAGCGTCCCCGGCACCGGTGACGTTGCTGACCTCGACGATCTTCGGCGCCGCAAGGTGTCCCGAATCTGAGGCGTCTGCCCATGCCGCTCCGAACGCGCCCGTCGTGACGAACACCTGTGTCACGCCGAGCGACACGAGCTCGTGCGCGGCCTCAAGTGCCTGATCGCGGTTGCGCACGTCCTTGCCGAGGAGCACGCCCGCCTCCGCCGCACTCGCCTTCAGCGTATGCAGACACGAGAGCACCGGTCGCGCTCTCGGCGCCTTGGCGACCGAGACCGCGTCGATGGCGATCGGCACATCGGTGTTCTCGGCGAGCCAGACGATCGTCTCGGAGGGCAGATTCGTGTCGGCGACGATCAGCTCGGCCGAATCGAGAATGTGCGCCCGGGCCGCCAATGCAACCGGCGTTAGTTCCTCGAGCGGCCGCATGTCATTGAGCGCGAGCGCCATCTCGCCGCCCGCGTCGATGATCGAGAGGTAGACCGCCGCCGGCAGGTCAGACGCCGTCAGCGAACCCGCGACGTCGATGCCGGCGTCGCGACAACTCTGCTGCAACTCGCGCGACATCTGATCCCCGCCGAACGCGGTGATGAGATGCACGCCGACGCCCAATCGGGCCAGGTTGTCGGCGATGTTTCGCCCCACACCGCCGGCACTAATCCGCACGTGGCCGGGGTTTGAGTCGCGAGCTACAAGCGCGGCGTCGGAGAAGCCGGCGATGTCGGTATTGGCGCCCCCGAGCACGGCGACGTTGCGAAGCCCTCGCTCCTGCGGGTGGATGTGGATGTCGGTAGCCATCACTGTCTATGTTCCCGCTTCGGCCCGCCGAGGAGCGGCACGGCGATCGCGTCCGTGCGAGGACCTTCAAGACCCTTTCCACGCAAGCCGATACGCCTGGTGGGAGGCCGACGGGGGTCGGGAGGGCTCGATGACCAAACGCGCGGCACTGCTCATACGGTTCGCCGGCGCCATCGCCATCTTCGGAGGCGTGCACTACGCGTTCGCGACGTGCGTGGGGACCACTGCCGGCTTCGCAGGCGACCTCGCGGGCACCTTGAGGGCCGAGCTGGTGTTGCCCAAGCTCCTGCTGACCGATCCCTTCATCTGGCTCGGCGTCGGACTCGTGCTCACGCCGAGCGTCTACCAGCGGCTCACGCGGCACGCTGCTGCTGACGATCCCTCGTACGCGGGATACGCCTACGTCGAGTGCCCGGAGTGTCGCAACGTCGTGCGGATGAGCGCGAAGCGCTGCCCGCAGTGCGATGCGGAGTTGCTCGCGCCGTGGGCGAACGCCTCGCGCCACGCCTGACGCGGGGCGCCCGACGCACCGCCCTGCGCCGCGCGCCCGAACCGCTTGAGCGGCCGCTTGACCGGCTGCGACGCGCGTGTGAGAGAATCCGCCCGTGCTCTACGCCTTCGCCGTCGCCGCCCTCCTCATCACGCTCGCTGAGCTCGGCGACAAGACACAGCTCCTCGCCCTTGGCCTCGCCTGCAAGTATCCACCGATGCAGGTGCTCATCGGCATCTTCATCGCCACGCTCGTGGTGCACTTCTTCTCCACGCTCGTCGGCGGGCTCATCGGAAACCTGGTGCCCAGGCTCTGGCTCGGGATCGGCAGCGGCATCCTCTTCATCGGATTCGGCATCTGGACGCTGCGAGGCGACAAGGTCGACGCCGAGCAGGCCACGGCTCCAGCGTGTACGGACCGATCCTCACGACCGCGATCGCGTTCTTCCTCGCCGAGCTGGGCGACAAGACGCAGATCATGACCATGACGGTGGCGGCCGACCCCGCAGCGATGCTGCGAACCTTCGGCAGTGTGGGGCCGGCGATCTGCGCACGCGCTCGAGACCATCGGCCTCTCGGCTGTGAACCTGTCGCGAACAGCGGTCTTCTGGGGCGTCTGGATGGGCTCGACGGTCGGCATGATGATCGCCGACGGCATCGCCATCATCGTCGGCGCGATCCTCGGCAAGAAGCTGCCCGAGAAGACGATCACCCGGGTCTCGGGCACGATCTTCATCCTGTTCGGGCTTGCCTCGATCGGAGCGGCGCTGCTGGGGTAGACGCGCGACGGGGCGCGCGCACGGGGCGCGCCGCACCGAGCCAGCCGAGTGCTACTGCCGTGCCTCGACCATGACCGTCAGGCGCTCCGCATCGGCCGGGGCGTGCGCCTCCCAGTCGTTGTTGAAGTAGACGTAGGCGTCGCGACCCGCCGAGGACTGCTCGGCGACGAAGTCTGCCCAGGGCTCGAGCGCGCGCTCGACGTACGCGCCGTGATAGCCCGCGAGCCCGTGGAAGCGGACGTAGACGAAGTCGGCGGTCGTCGTGAGGTCCATCGGCATCTCGTCGCTGCTCACGTGCACGTTGGCGACGTTGTGCTTCCGAAGGACCGCGTACGCCTCCTCGGCGAGCCACGACTCGTGCCTGAACTCGACCGCCTGACGGATGTCGCGGGGCAGGAGCGCCAGGAAGCTGTCGAGGAGCTCGGCGTCGAGGACAAGGTCGGGCGGCAGCTGCCAGAGGATCACGCCGAGCTTCTCGGCGAGCAGCCGCGCCTTGCCGACGAACGCATCGACTGACACCCGCGCGTCGCGCAGCTTGCGGAAGTGCGTGACGAAGCGGCTCCCCTTCACCGCGAAGCGGAAGGTCGGCGGCGTGCGCTCGTGCCAGGCGCGTACCATCGAATCGCTCGGCAGGCGGTAGAAGGTGTTGTTCACCTCGACCGTCGGGAACCGCTCGGCGTAGTACGCGAGCCACTCCGAGGACGGCAGCCCCTTGGGGTAGAAGCGGCCGACCCAGTGCTGGTAGGACCAGCCGCTCGTCCCGATCCTGACCACGCCGCCCACCGCGGGAGCCTCCTGCCCTGCGTTCGTCGCCGGCCGCTCGGCCCGGCCCGCCGCGCTACCGCAGGCCGCCCGGGCCCGGCTTCGGCCGCTTCGGCGCCGCGAGCAGCCTCCTCGGCGCTCCACGTGCCGTCCGGCCCGCCCGGCCACTTCCACTCGCGGATCTCGGGCATGTCGATGCCGTAGGTCGTGATGTACTCGCGGTGATCGACGAGCTTGTCGCGCGTGAACTGGCGCGTGTAGGCGACGATGTTCGAGAGCCTCGGAATGCGCTCGACCGCGTCGGCGAAGAGCTGGAAGCGGTCCAGATTGTTCAGGACGACCATGTCGAACGGCGTCGTCGTGGTCCCCTCTTCCTTGAAGCCGCGCACGTGGATCTCGGCGTGGTTCGTCCGCCGATACGTGAGCCGGTGGATGAGCCACGGATAGCCGTGGTAGGCGAAGATCACCGGGCAGTGCGTCGTGAAGAGCGCGTCGAACTCCTTGTCCGGCAGGCCGTGCGGGTGTTCCTCGGCAGGTTGCAGCGTCATGAGGTCGACGACGTTGACGACGCGCACCTTGATGTCGGGGACGTTGCGCCGAAGCAGGTCGACCGCGGCGAGCGTCTCGAGCGTGGGGACGTCGCCCGCGCAGGCCATGACGACGTCGGGCTCCTGGCCGTAGTCGTTGCTCGCCCACTCCCAGATGCCGATGCCCGCCGAGCAATGCTTGACCGCCGAATCCATGTCGAGGTACTGCAGCGCGGGCTGCTTGCCAGCGACGATGACGTTGACGTAGTCGCGGCTGCGCAGACAGTGGTCCATGACCGAGAGCAGGCAGTTGGCGTCGGGCGGCAGGTAGACGCGAACGACGTCGCCCTTCTTGTTGACGACGGTGTCGATGAAGCCGGGGTCCTGGTGCGAGAAGCCGTTGTGGTCCTGGCGCCAGACGTGCGAGCTCAGCAGGTAGTTCGCCGAGGAGACCTCCGCACGCCACGGCACGTCGTTCTTCGCGACGTTCAGCCACTTCGCGTGCTGGTTGAACATCGAGTCGACGATGTGGACGAACGCCTCGTAGGTGTTGAACAGGCCGTGGCGCCCGGTCAGCGTGTAGCCCTCCAGCCAGCCGAGGAGCGTCGTCTCGGAGAGCATCTCCATCACGCGCCCGTCGGGCGAGAGCTCTCCCCCGTCCGCGTCCTCGGGCAGGTACCCGTCGAGCCATCGCTTCTTCGTCGCCTCGTACAGGGCCTCGAGCCGGTTCGACGCCGTCTCGTCCGGGCCGAAGACGCGGAAGTTGTCGCGGTTGGCGGCCATGACGTCTCGCAGGAAGTCGCCGGCGACCCTCGTGGCCTCGGCGATCACCTGTCCGGGTGTGGGCACGTCGACGGCGTAGTCGGTGAACTCCGGCATCGTGAGGTCCTGCAGGAGCAGGCCGCCGTTCGCGTGCGGGTTGTCGCCGAGGCGCCTCGTCCCCTTCGGCGCGAGGGCCGTGATCTCGGGCCGGGGCGCGCCGGACTCGTCGAAGAGCTCGTCGGGCCGGTAGCTCTTCATCCACTCTTCGAGCAGCTTCAGGTGCTCGGGGTTCTCCCGCACCTTGTCGAGCGGCACCTGATGCGAGCGCCACGAGCCCTCGACCTTGTGGCCGTCGACCGTCTTCGGGCCGGTCCACCCCTTCGGCGTGCGCAGCACGATCATCGGCCAGCGTGGCGCGGTGGCAGTCCCGCTGGCGTCCTCGCGCCACGCGCGCTTGATGCGGCCGATCTCGTCCAGCACGTCGTCGAGAGCTGCCGCCATCGCCTGGTGCGCCAGCGCATGGTCGGGAACGACGTCGTCGCCGTCCACGAAGCGAGGCTCCCAGCCGTAGCCCCTCAGCAGCTCGACGAGGTCTTCCTGCGGGATTCGCGCGAGCAGGGTCGGATTCGCGATCTTGTAGCCGTTGAGGTGCAGGATCGGGATGAGGGCGCCGTCAGTCGCGGGGTTGAGGAACTTGCTCGCCCACCACGACGTCGCGAGCGGCCCCGTCTCGGCCTCTCCGTCGCCGACGACGCAGACGACGAACAGGTCCGGGTTGTCGAACGCAGCTCCCGTCGCGTGCGAGAGCGAGTAGCCGAGCTCACCGCCCTCGTTTATCGAGCCGGGCACCTCCGGCGCGCACGTGGCTCGGAATACCGCCGGGAAACGAGAACTGCTTGAAGAGCCGCTTCATGCCGCGCTCGTCCTGCGAGACCTCGTGGTAGCGGTCGGTCCACGAGCCCTCGAGCCAGGTGTTGGCCACGATGGCCGGCCCGCCGTGCCCGGGCCCCGTGATCATGATCATGTCGAGGTCGCGCGCCCGGATGACGCGATTGAGGTGCGCGTAGATGAAGTTCAGGCCGGGCGACGTGCCCCAGTGGCCGAGCAGCCGCGGCTTGATGTCGTCTGACGTCAGCGGCCTGCGCAGCAAGGGGTTGTCGAGCAGGTAGATCTGCCCCACCGAGAGGTAGTTCGCCGCACGCCAATACCGGTCGATGCCGGCGATCTCCTCGGCGGTGAGCGGGCCCTTCCCGGAGGCCGCCGCCCTCTCGGCCATCTCAGCCAGCTCGACTGGCTCCGTCGTCTTCGTGTAGTCGGACATGCCGACCCCTCCTGTCCTAGCCTTCGGCGCGGCCCGTGTCCCGAGCGGCACCGGTAGCATCCCGCACGCAATCAAGCGCCATGCGGGCGATCTCGCGTTCTTCGTCGGTCGGGATCACGAGCACCGGCACGGCCGCTCCCGGAGCGCTGATGTACCGCTCCATCGGCGCGCCGACGTGGTTCGCCGCCTCGTCGATCTCGATCCCGAGGTTCTCGAGGCCCTCGCAGATGCGCTCGCGGACCTCGGGGTCGTTCTCCCCTATCCCCGCCGTGAACACGAGGGCATCGAGCCGCCCGAGCACCGCGTAGTAGGCGCCGAGGTACTTCTTGGCGCGGTAGCAGAACATCTCCAGCGCGAGCTGGGCGTCGTCGTCCCCGGAGTCGGCGAGCGCGTGCACTTCGCGCATGTCGGAGGCACCGCACACGCCGAGAAGCCCGCTCTCGGAATTGAGCAGCTGGTTCACTTCTTCGCGCGTGCGGTCGGAGAGCTCGCCGAGGAGCATCGGGATCGCCGGGTCCACGTCGCCGCTGCGCGTCCCCATCACGAGTCCCTCGAGCGGCGTCATACCCATCGACGTGTCGACGCTCTTGCCGTGGTGGATCGCCGTGACGCTCGCTCCGTTGCCGAGGTGCATCGTGATGAGATCGAGCGTCTCCAGCGGCCTGCCGAGAAGGGCAGCGGCACGCTTCGCCACGTACTCGTGCGACGTGCCATGGAAGCCGTACCTGCGTATCCCGTACGTCTGCGCGAGCTCGCGCGGGAGCGCGTACTCGTACGCGTGCGCGGGCAGCGTGCGATGGAACGCGGTGTCGAAGACGGCCACTTGCGGGACGTCGGGCAAGAGTTCGCGCGCGGCCTTGATGCCCGCCAGGTTCGCCTTCGTGTGCAGCGGTGCGAGCAGCGCGGCCTCGGCGATCTCTTCGGTGACCGTCGTCGTCGATCAGCACGGGCTCGATGAAGCGCGCGCCGCCGTGGACGACGCGATGGCCGACGACGGCGAGGTGCGGGTGCTGGTCGCCGACGTCGCCCAGAATCGCGTCGAGCGCAAGCCGGAGTGCCTCGGCGTGATCGCGCGCCTCGACCTCGCGGGAGACGGCCGCAATCGAGCTGCCCCTCTCGCCCGGCTCCACGTGCAGGCGTGCCTCGGGACTCCCGATGCGCTCGACCTCGCCCGATGCGAGCGAGCGTCCTTCGAGGCCGCCGGGCTGGACGCCGGGCTGGGCGCCCGGCCGGCCGCGCCCGCGCGCCGGCGGTCGGCCTCGAACTCGAACAGCTCGAACTTGACCGAGCTGCTGCCCGAATTGATGACGAGTGCCTTCACGCGGGTCTCCAGGGGTCAGGGCGCGTCGAATCGCGCGCCACGTACCCTCTGGTACCTACCCGCTTGGGTCAGCGATGCCTCAGTCGGCGGCCTCGGTCGTGAGTTCTTGCAGCCGCACGTTGTACCGGGCATACGCCGCATCCCGCAGGAACGCGTGGACCCTCTTGCGTCCCATCGCCAGGAAGCTGACGGGAGCGAACTTGTACTGGATGTGGAACCAGGCCCACGAACGGACCCTGTCTTTGAAGCCGAGCGTTGCAAGATGCGCGCGCTGCTGTGCGGTGAGCCGACGGAACCGAAGGAACGTCCCGGACAGTGCGGTGCCGACGATTCGGCGGATCGAGTAGAAGCGACGATACGCTCGGAGGACCAGCAACTGCATCTCCTTCGGCGCGAGCGCCTCGGGCTTGACCACGACGTGCATGCCGTCATAGAGCGACAGGTCCTCGAGCGAGTCGAAGAGCAGGTTGCCCTCCTCCACGTGCCTGCGCGTGCGCTTGGTCCCGGGCAGTGGCGTCTCGAAGAGGTACTGCAGGGAGGAGACGTACTTGCGGGCGAAGACGCCGTTGCGCTTCACGACCTCGCGGCTGTCCTCGGCAAGGGCGATGAACATGCCGTGCACCATCAGTCCGTAGCGGCGCATCGCCTTGAGACCACGGGCCATTCGGCGGCTGTCGATGCCCTTGTTGAGACGTTCGAGGTCCGCATCGTCGGCCGATTCGATGCCGACGCAGACGACCGTGACGGCCGCGGCCTTCTTGAGCAAGCGCAGAAGTTCCTTGTCGAGTCGTCCGTCCTTTCTGAACACCGAATCGGCACGCAGCTGCGTGATGAGCATGCGGGAGTAGCCGCGTTCCACGACGGCTCGAAGCAGGTCCTTGAACGCCGGCTTGTTGGCGGCGGCGTTGTCGTCGATGAGGAAGGCGGTCGAGTAGCCGTCCTGCTCTGCCTGAACGAGCTCCTCCACGGTCTTCGTGGGCTCCCGGGTGACGTAGTGAGGCCAGATCTCGCAGACCTCGCAGAAGTCGCAGCGGCTCGGACAGCCCCGCGCACGCCACACTGAGGCCACGGACGTCTTCTCGGCTTGGTGGATGAGCGATCGATCAATGAGTGGGAGCACATCGAGGTCGGCACGCGTGAGTTGCACTTGAGGCGGTCCCTCTCGGAGCAGACCCTCTTCACGCCACATGAGGCCCGGAATCTCTTCGAAGCGCTCACTGCTCGTGCCGGATAGCACGGCGAGCAGACGCGGAAGGGTCAGCTCGGCTTCGCCCTTGAGAACCATGTCCGCACCGAGAGCGAAGCTGCGCTCGGGATCGCACGTCGGCTCGGGTCCGCCGAGGAGGATCGTCGCGGTCGGATTCTCGGCACGAGCGCGCTGGATGAGTTCGCCCGTTCTCGGCATCGTGCAGGTGATCGCCGAGAACCCTACAACGTCGGCTTCTCGCACCCACTCCCAGTCCGTGGAGTCGCGACCACTGACGTCCTCGATGAAGGCTCGCACGTCATAGCCTGCGTCGTGCACGACGGTGGCAAGGATGGGGATTCCCCGACCCATCGCGACGCCCGAGTAGATGTTGAGGCCGGGTGAGCCTGCCTCGATGAGGGCGATCCGCAGTGTTCGCGCGGCCGCCATGGCCGCCTCCTCGCTGAGTGAACCTGCCCCCGCATGCCTGGTTCGCGAGGGCGCCAGGGGTCTTCTCGATGATGTGTTCGTACCCCGGAGCCGGTGAAACGAAATGAATGCGGCGGCGCCCACGAACGGCGCGTACTCGGCTCGCTGCAAAGAGGGTGCCGTCGGCGAGTTCGTGCCGTTGGGCGTGCCGCGAGCCCTTGACCCCACTAAGCGGCGCTACCCACCGAGCCAATCCGACGAAGGTCCCTCGCGACCTCCTGAGCCATCCCGCTCCGTCATCGTCATCCCATTTCGAGTCCGGCAGCGAGACGGAACCGTACACCGGCCAGTCACTCGGTGTCGCGCTGCGATAGACTCTGTCCACTAGGCTTCGGGAGCGGCGCTGCCACTTCTTGGGTTCCGCCCAGCAACGTAGGCGTGACAGGGGGATGTGGGAATGAAGAAGTACATTCGTTCGCTCGAGCTGACGCTGGTCTTCTGCCTCTGTACCACAGCCCTCGTTGGCTGCGCTACGAACACGCAGACCGGAGGCACGACGGGTGGCAAGGCGACGACCGTCAACGATACTTTCACCTTCGCGCAGGGCGCCGATCCGCGGGGTCTCGATCCGGCGCGAATCGACGACTTGGAGTCGGCGAAGGTCATCGGGAACATCTATGAGGGGCTTCTCAGGTACGCAGCCGATTCAACCAAGGTCGAGCCCTCGCTGGCCGAGTCCTGGGAGATCAGCCCTGACGGCCTGACCTACACATTCAAGCTCAGGCAGGGCGTCAAGTTCCATGACGGCACCGACTTCAACGCGGACGCAGTCAAGTTCAATATCGACCGCCAGCTTCCACCCAAGGTCGACGGCGACATGCCGTACGCCAGCTTCACGTTTGGCACGGTCAAGGACGTCGTGGTCGTCGACCCCTACACGGTCAAGATCAACCTCACGCAGAAGAACACGGCTTTCCTTGCGAACCTCGCCATGAGCATGGCGGCGCCGATCGTCAGTCCGAAAGCCCTGACCGACGGCAACAACAGCGTCATGGAGAACCCGGTCGGCACCGGGCCCTACAAGTTCGTCAAGTGGAACAAGGCCGAGAACGTCGTGCTCATCCGCAACGACGAGTACTGGGGCGAGAAGGCCAAGACCAAGAACGTCATCTTCCGCATCATCTCCGAGAACTCTGCTCGTGTCCTGGCGCTCAACAACGGCGAAGTCGACATGATCGACGGCATCGATGCCACCGTCGTCGATAAGAGTCACGCAGGGCGGCAACAAGCTCTTCGAGGCGCCCGGCATGAACGTCAACTACATGGCCTACAACACCACGACCGCCATGTTCAAGGACGCGCACGCCCGGATCGCCGTCTCGCAGGCCGTCAACGTCCCTGAGCTCGTACAGGGCCTCTATCAGGGCTACTCCGAGCCCGCCAACACCATCCTGCCGACGTTCGTGCCCGGCTACGATCCCAGCGTCAAGCAGGTCGCGTACGATGCGACGGCCGCGAAGGCGGGCTTGGTAAAGGCAGGGATCACCAAGGTCCACATGATCACCTACTCCAACCCCCGCCCGTACAACGCCGCCACGGGGGGCGCGCTCGCTGCGGCCATCCAAGGCTACCTGCAGAAGGTAGGCGTCTCGTCGACGATCGACACCTTCGACTGGACCACCTACAAGCAGAAGGTCAAGGCGGGCGACTACGACATCTGCTTCTACGGCTGGATCGGCGACAACGGCGACCCGGACAACTTCATGAACCTGCTCGCCGACAAGGACCCGAACCTGAACCTGGCCCGGTGGCAAGATCCGACCTACATCGCCATGATCAAGAAGGCGCTCGCAACTCCCAACGGGGCTGACCGCAACGCACAGTACGGCGCGATGGAGAAGTACGTCGCCGAGCGTGCCATCTGGCTGCCCTTCTCTCACGCGAAGACTCAAGCTGGCTATCGGCCCAACGTCTCCGGTTTCGTCTATCACGTCACCGGCAATCTGTACCTCTCGAAGGTGGAGAAGAAGTAGCCATACTCTCGAGCGCCGCACAGACCGTGACCTCGTGCCGTCGCGGGGCCCATCGGAGATCCGGACGTCACGCGGCTCACGGAGACACAGAGAACCTAGGTCAGGCGGTGCAGGGTCAACCTCCAACTTACAACCGGCGCCCACGCCGGACGCCGAGCCTCACCGTTGGAAACCTGCTGCGACATCAGAAAGAGGACATGCGGGCGCATGTCTTCGTGGGTCTACTGGAGCGCGCGCGATCGGAGGCGTTGGATCGAAGCCGAAAGCCGCTTCGAACGCGGCGGCAGTCAGTAGTCCACTGAATTGAACCTACCGCTCGCGTGTAGACTATGTATGACATATGTATGACATCAAGAGGAACAACTCGGGGGTCTTGATGCGCAGCAAGTACTTGCGATTCGTCTTCGGTCTCAGCCAATACCTCGGGGAGCGTTTCGAGCCCGAGGAGGCTCTCGAACAGGCACGTCTTCAACTCCGCAGAAGAATCGCCTGCCGCGAGATCGAATTTCCTCAACCTTGTGGAGAAGGGAATCTATGGGTATCCCCATAGCCCCTACCTTGGGCTGCTAGAGAGTCGCCGCCTTGCGTTGTCAGACGTCAAGCAACTCGTCGAGCGCGAGGGCATCGAGAACACCTTGGCCCACCTTCAGCACGAGGGCGTCTTCTTCACGGTGGACGAATTCAAAGGCAAGACGGAGGTTCGTCGGAACGGAATCCGGTTCCGGTGCCAGGAAGGCCAGTTCGATAATCCGTTCCTTTCCAACTACTACGAAGTGCGCAGCGGCGCGACACGCAGCGCCGGCACTCGCGTGCGAATTGATTTTGAATACCTCAAACAGCGGTGCCTCTACGACGCTCTGTTGTTGGACACTCATGATCTGCTGACCTGCCCGATTGCGAATTGGTTTCCGATCTTCCCGGGCGCGCCAGGATTGAACTCTTCGCTCAGGTTCCTGCGAATCGGCAATCCGCCGCGCCGCTGGTTCTCCCAGGTTTCCCCTTCCGAGGTGAAGGTGAACTGGGAGAAGTCCTGGGGCACTCAGTTGATCTTTCTCATGGCGAAACTGCGCGGAGTGCAGCTCGCGGCGCCCGAGTATCTGGATTTGAACAATGCCCTTCAGGTGGCTCGGTGGGCTTCTGCGAGCCTCGAGCATTTTCCGCGGTGCGCCGTCTATACCTTCGCCAGCTCGGCCGTGCGTGTTTGCATCGCCGCCCGCGAACATGGCCTCAATCTCAAAGGCGCCTGCTTTCTGGTCACCGGCGAACCCCTTACGAATCAGAAGAAGAAGGAAATCGAGGAAGGCGGCAGCACTGCGGTGCCGGTTTATGGCATTTCCGAGGAGGGGGTCATCGCCGCCGGCTGCAATCACACCCACGATGTCTCTGTCAGCGATGATTGCCATCTCTACAAGGACACGACGGCGATCATCACCCATCGGCATCTGGTTCCGCATTTTGGGACAGAAGTTGATTCGTTCCTGTTCACGACGCTGATGTACGAATCACCCAAACTGCTGCTGAATGTGGGCATGGGGGATTACGGGACCGTGGAGACGCGGCCGAGCGATTGCGCTTTCGGGAAGTTGGGATTCGACACGCACCTTGGCAACATCCGAAGCTACGAGAAGTTGACCGGCGAGGGAGTCACGTTCGTGGATACTGATTTCCTGCGCATCATCGAAAAGGAACTACCCTCGAAGTTCGGCGGGCGCAGCACTGACTATCAACTGGTCGAGCAAGAGGATGGCCAGGGTTTGAACCGGTTGCGATTGCTGGTGAGCCCGCGTCTGGGCGACCTGGACGAAGAAGGAATCGTGCGTGAATTCGTGGATTCGCTGAGGCATGCTGAAGCCAGTCCTGAATCGTGGGCGCAGTCCGGCTCGATAATGTGGAACCAGGCCGGGATGGTTCAGGTCGAACGCCAGAATCCGATCCCCACTGTGAGCGGGAAGATACTGCCGTTCCATTTGGTCAAACCGCCAGCGAAGACGGCCGCGAGGAAGGAATAGCCTGTGACCTACCCCACACACCGGTTGCGCCGACTCAGGAAGACGGCCGCGTTGAGGTCGATGGTCGCCGAGCACCACCTAAGCCTTGACGATCTCATCTTCCCGGTCTTCGTCGTGCCGGGCACGGGCGTGCGAAAGGAGATCGGGGCGCTTCCGGGCATCTACCACCTCTCAGAGGACAGACTGCTGGAGGAGGCCAGGGAGCTGCTGGATCTTGGGATCAGGGCGATCCTGATCTTCGGGGTGCCATCGCTCAAGGATCCGCAAGCGACTGGCGCGTATGCCGCGGATGGATTGGTGCAGAGCGCCGTGCGGTCGCTCAAGCGAGCAGCGCCTGACTTGGTGCTCATCACTGATTGCTGCCTGTGCGAATACACCGACCACGGTCATTGCGGCATCATCAAGGACGGGTACCTGGACAACGACTCGTCCCTCGAGGTCCTCGCCAAAGCTGCGCTATCGCAAGCTGAAGCCGGCGCTGACATGGTCGCGCCCGCAGCCATGCTTGATGGCCAGGTGGGAGCGATTCGCGCCACGCTCGACGAACACGGGCACACCGATACCGCGATCATGGCCTACTCGGCCAAGTACGCCTCCAAACTCTACGATCCCTTCTTCAAGAGCGCGGCTCAGTCGACGGTGGCCTTCGGGGATAAACGCACCCACCAGATGGATTTCGCCAATTCCGATGAAGCCATGCGCGAGATAGCGCTGGATATCGAGGAGGGAGCCGACATCGTGATCGTCAAGCCCGCGATGTTCTACCTCGATATCGTTCAGCGTGCGAAGACGGAATTCGGGATGCCGCTGGCGGTCTACAACGTGAGCGGCGAATACGCGATGCTCAAAGCGGCGGCTCAGGCGGGGACGATAGATGGCAACCAGGTCATGATGGAAGTCATGACATCGTGCAAACGCGCCGGCGCCGACTTGATCATCACCTATCACGCACGGGAAATCGCCCAGCAGTTGCGGTGAGGTCGCGAGGAGCCGCAATGGAGAAGCTGAAGGTCCTCCACCTCTACAAGTCTTTCAACGTCTTCAACGGCTTGATCGAGATCCTCACCATCATGGCGCAGGATCTGGACCAGTCGGAGTACGAACTCGGTGTGTGCGTGAACGAATATGAGGGGAACTCCTTCGGTGAGGAGTTCCAACACGCCGGAGGCAGGATCTATTCGTTGGACGCCGGGCGGGGGCTGGCCGGTGAGTTCCGCGCCTTTGTCAGACTCGTCAGGTTCCTCAAGCAGCATCGGCCCGATGTCGTTCAAACGCACGTCTTGAAAGCGAACGTGCTGGGGACTCTGGCGGCGAGGATGGCCCGGGTTCCGGTCATCATCGCCACCGAAATGACGCTCAAGGACACCGCTCCTTCTGCGGTCCGGCGCGCGCGCGACCGGTTGCTGCATCCGCTGGCTGCCAGGCTTATCAATCGCTGCGACAAGTACGTCGTTACTTCCCGATTCCGTCAAGAAGGAATGGGCCCGGGGCATTGATGAGGGACGGTTTGAAGTCATCTATCCGCCGTTCAACCTGGAGAAGTACCAGCTGGCGTTGAACAGCCCGCGCGCGACGCGGGCTGGCGAGGCAGAGAACATCGGCTTCGTGGGTCGGCTTTCCGATGAGAAGGCTGTTCCCAGTTCTACTAGCGGCATTCCAACAGGTCAGAGAGCGGCTGAAGCATGCCACCCTCATCCTCGTGGGGACGGGACCACTAGAGCGGCAGTTGAAGGACTACTGCGCCAGCTTGGGATTGGCTGAGCATGTCCGCTTTGCCGGCTACGTCCCGAATTCGTTCGAAGCATTGAGACAATTCGATCTGTTTGTGCTGCCGTCGCGCACGGAGGGCTGTCCCATCGTTGTCTTGGAGGCCATGGCCATGGGGTTGCCAGTCGTGGCTACCCGGGTGGGCGGAACTCCCGAGCTTGTAGTTGACGGCAAGACGGCCATACTGGTTCCCCCTGACGATCCGTCGAGCATGGCTGAGGCGATCCTGAAGGTCCTGACTACTCCCGGTCTGGCCAGACAAATGGGAGAGCTGGGCCGGAAACGCGCCTTTGAGAGTTTTCACCCCAGTCTGTTCACCCGGCACTTGCAGGACCTGTATCAACAGCTCTACCAAGAGAACTCCGTACACAAGGGTCTCGGGCAAGAACGCCAAGCGACCACGGCTGAACGACTCTCGTGATGGGATCGATTCGCCGCTATTTCAGTTCCTGACGGCGATGATTCCGGAGATGCAGGAACCGCTGGCCAGTCTCTCACCCGAGTCCCTGCCCGGCCAGGCCGCCGGCGATGTTCCCGACTTTCGCCAGTTCATCTCGGCCCTGGATGCTCACCAGCATCTCGTGCGGGTGGACAAGAGGGCTGACTGGCGCTCCGAGATTGGCGAGGTCTCCGGGCGCTCGGATCTGCCCATGCTGTTCGAGTCCATCCAGGACTACCCCGGCTGGCGCCTCTTTACCGGCGGTCTCTCGCGGCCTGCCTTCTTCGCCCTGGCTTTGGGGTTGACTCCCGGCACTGGCTGGTCGGCGTTGGTTCAAACTGTGCGCGAGAGATTGGCCCGGCCACGCGAGCCGATCACCGTGCAGGATGGCCCCGTTCTTGAAGTTGTTCGCCTCGGAAAGGAGGCGAATCTGAACGACCTGCCCGTGCCCCGGTGGAGTCCGATCGATGCCGGCCGCTATGTCGGCACATGGCACGTCAACATCACCAAAGACCCGGGGACCGGGAGCCGCAATCTGGGAGTCTACCGGATGCAGATTCTGAGCGAGAATCAAGCCACCGTGAGTGCTTGGCCGCACAGCCATCTCGCCATGCACATGGCGAAAGCCGAGCGTTCCCAACGCCCGTTGGACATGGCGGTGGTCATCGGCATTCCCGAACCGCTGATCGTCGCGGGCGCAGCCGGTTTGCCCTACGGAACCGATGAACTAGCTGTCGCCGGCGGATTGATGAACAGGCCAGTTGAGGTCGTGAAATGCCGGACCGTTGACCTGGAAGTGCCGGCGAATGCGGAAATCGTGCTCGAAGGCAGGATTCGTCCGGGTGCCCGGGTCAAAGACGGGCCCTATATGGACTATGCCGGTATTCCCAGCGTCAATCCTCGGGCCTACCTCTTCGAACTCACCGCCATACTGCATCGCGAAGGACCAATCTTCCGCGGCACGGCTGTCGGTCGGGCGGGCGCGGAGGACCATCAACTCTTCGCGCTGCTATCTCAACTGGGCCTGGTGGATTTCCACGGCTCGACAATGCGTCAGGCGATGCAGAATGCTCTGCTTCGACGCGGATCATTCCGTCTGTTCCAGTGGACGGGGAGACTCGGGCGCTCGAAAGACAGGCTCACAGGAAAGCGAGAAGACGCTTAATGCGAGTGACCCGGAAGATTGCCGCCGTGCTGGAACGGTGCCTGGCTTCTCCGCTTCGGATCGTCTCCAACGTTGTCTCGCAAGGCAACCATCCGAGATTCTCGCGCAAGAACGAGTGGTCGATCGGTATCTACCAGGGCACCACTCCATTCGACATGAGCGCCCCCGGCGATATTGCCAACCCGGTGATGACCGCCGCCCAGGTCACCGACGTCAAAGCCGAGTATGTTGCCGATCCTTTCATGATCGAAAGCAACGGCACATGGCACATGTTCTTCGAGGTCTTTGAGGGCCCACGCCAGAAGGGCGAAATCGGCCTGGCCACAAGCCGTGATTGCCGACGCTGGAGCTACCAACGGATCGTACTGCGCGAACCGTTTCATCTCTCGTATCCCTTTGTGTTCAAGTGGCGGGACGATTACTACATGGTTCCGGAAAGCGCCGATGCCAATCGCATCGGTTTGTATCGCGCGAGTGAGTTTCCCTTTGTCTGGGAGTATCGCGGAAATCTCATTGAGGGCTCTTTTGGGGACCATGCCCTCTTTCATCATCAGGACATGTGGTGGCTGCTCGCGGGCGCGGAACCTGTTCTGCACAACAGACTCCGGCTCTTCTATTCCGTGGACCTCGCCGGCCCCTGGCAAGAGCATCCCAAGAGTCCGATCGTGGAGGACGATGCCAAGATCGCGCGCCCGGGAGGCCGGCCGCTGCTGTTCGGCGGGAATGTCGTGCGCTTCGCCCAGGATTCATCGCCGACCTACGGGCGCGCCCTGAACGCCTTCCTGATCACCAAACTAACCAAGACGGAATACGTTGAGCGTCCCTTCGAGGGCAACCCAATCCTCGCGCCCGGACGACTTCCATGGAACATGCACGGCATGCACCACCTCGACGCGCACGAACTGAAGCCCGGGCATTGGATTGCCTGCGTTGATGGGTACAAACGCGAGTTTACGTTCAGGTTCGAGTACTGAGTCTGGAGATTGTTATGCGATCGCCCCTCAAACCAGCGCCTCCCAAGCCCACCATCTGGATCGACTTGGACAACACCCCCCACGTGGTCTTCTTTGAGCCCATCATTGAGGAATTGCGGTTGCGCGGATTCCCTTTGATCATCACCGCGCGGGACGCCTTCCAAGTCTTCGAACTGGCGGACCGCAAGAAGCTCTCCTATCTGCCTATTGGGCGGCATTATGGAAAGAATCGCTTTCTCAAGGTCGCCGGGGCGCTCTTCCGTGCGCTCCAGTTGGCTCCGGTGGCCTGGCGGGAGAACCCGGCGTTGAGTGTTTCGAACGGCTCTCGCTCGCAGATCGTTGTCAGCAAGGTGTTGCGCATCCCGACCATGGTGTTGTCGGACTACGAGTACGCCAGACCCCTGCCGTTCATGTACCCTACCTGGGAAATGGTGCCAGAGGTGATTCCTGACCAAGCGCTGGCCTGCGACAGCGACCACATCCGAAAGTACCCGGGAATCAAGGAGAACGTGTACGCCTGGAAGCTGCAGCCGGATCCGCGCATCTTGGGTGATCTTGGCTTGAACGAATCGGACCTCATCATTACCGTCCGGCCCCCGGCCACCGAGGCGCACTATCACAACCCTGAGAGCGAGCAGCTCTTCGTCGCGTTCATGGAGATGGCCACTCGCTCGGCCAACACCCGCATCGTGCTGCTCCCCAGAAACGAGCGGCAAGCGGAGTCGATCCGCGCCCGTTGGCCGGCCTGGTTTGTAGATGACAAGACGGTTGTTCCGCGCGTCGCGCTCGACGGCCTGAATCTGATCTGGCATTCCGACCTGGTCGTGAGCGGAGGAGGGACCATGAACCGCGAAGCCGCGGTGCTAGGCGTTCCTGTGTACAGCATCTTCCGCGGCGAGATTGGGGCCGTGGACCGCTCTTTGGAGCGGTCAGGCCGCCTGGTCCTGGTGGAATCGGTGGATGACGTCGCTCGCAAGATCCGGTTGGAGAAGCGCGTCCGAACACCTCTCGCTCAGGCCACGTCACGCGACAGCCTTGATCACATCGTGAACACCATCGCCGAACTTGCCGAACGCCCCCGTAGGGCCCGGCAGAAGCGCTAGTTTCATCCAACCATCGCGGTCTGACGACGTCAAAGGACATCGAGCTTGTAGTGCTTGCGCTTGGCACCCCCGGATCCAGTTCAAGAGGCGGGCCGGCTTGCGTGCGATGATCCATCCCGGAGTGACGAGATGGCAAGACATATTCGGACGGCTCTACGGTGTGTGGGCGTTCTTGGTCTCACGCCGCATAGAGGCGAGTCGTCACCAAAGTAGTATCCTCTGACCAGCTTCTTCGCTCTCCTCTTTCCCGTTGAAAGCAGACAGAGGACATTCCACAAAGCGGTCTCTATGCTATGGCTATCGATCCGATTCAGTATCGGATCCAATTCAAAGACAGCCTTCAGTCGTTCTTCTTCCATCTCATGGCTCTTGCTGGCCGTTTTGCACTCAGAGTGCCACCGATAATCCGCGAGATATCCAGGAACGTACTCGAAACGGCTCCCGTTCAATGCAAGCCTCAGGAAGTATTCGGAATCCATGGCGTACTGGTATTCTTCGTTCAGGTAATTCCCACGATCCAATATGCGCCGATGGAGGAATGCCGCCGCGGTTTCTATGTTCAACGTGTGTGAGTACTTCAGAGTAAAGAGATCGAAATCAAGTGCTCTGCTCAGACTGAAGACGCTTCCGTCTTCATGGATCACCCGATAGTCTCCGTACACGATGTCCGTGGAAGGATTCGAAAGAAAGAATCCGGATATCTTCAGAAAGCAATCCGGCAGATAGCGCTCGTCCGCGTTCAACCATCCGACAATATCTCCATCAACGATCCGGAACCCCTTGTTCAACGCGTGGGCTTGCCCGCGATCGGGTTCTGAGAACCATACGAGATGCGGATACTTTGAAAGAATCTCCAGAGTGTTATCTGTAGACCCCCCGTCGAAAACAATATGCTGGAAATTCGGATACCCCTGGCACAATACGCTCTGAACAGCTTCTTCCAGGTACTTCCCGCTGTTCAAGCTCGGGGTAACAATCGAAATCCTTGGTGTCTTCTGCATATATTCACCACCAGTTTGAGATCTACCTCGATCGTTGCTTGATTCATATACCTCGTTGTTGCCGTTGCGAAATAGGCAATCACCATATCTGCTCCAGCCCGCTGGCGCCAACCTCACGCATTCCGCAGTCGAGTTCGAAGTGATCAGGCAGAGACTGCGCGCACCCTTCCATCAGCGCTGCGAACTCCGCGTACGCACGATCTCCCAATGCAGCGAGATGTCGACGCCGGAGCAAACATCGGCCTTGCCGTCCAGTGCGCAGCACGTACCCGCCGGCTCGCGATCGCTCGCCGTCGCCCTTCTGAACACGCCCCTATCCGCTGCCGGGTCTCCCGATGCGCGAACGGAGCATTCCGTTCGCACGGCTCCAGTAGCTTGGCGCGTCCGTCGCAGCGCGACCACTGAGTCCAGTCGGAGTCGTTCTAGTATGCCCAATCCGTGACGAGCAGTAGGCCGCTTCGCGTCCGACCGAACTGCAGCGGAATTCGTCAGCAACTCGGCAATTGCCCCACCCCCGTGCCGCCATTTCCCGAAGCTACGCGCACACCCGCCCAGTGATCGCCCTACCCCTCCGAGCTTGCGGGCGAGCACCTCGTTCACGATCTTCGGATTGGCCTGGCCGCCCATCTCGCGCATCACCTGGCCGACGAAGAAGCCCATCAGCCCGGTCTTGCCGCCGCGGTACGCCTCCACCTGACCGGGATTCGCCGCGATCACGCGGTCGACGACCTCCTCGATGGCGTCGGTGTCGCTCACCTGCTTCATGCCCTTGAGCTCGACGATCGCGCCCGGGGCGTCGCCGGTGGCCGCCATCTCGGCGAAGACGTCCTTCGCCTGCTTGCCGGAGATGGTTCCGTCCTCCACGAGCGCAACGAGCTCGGCGATCATGCTCGGGACGATGCACGACTCGGTGACGGTGATGCCTTCGGCGTTCAGGTACGCCGAAAGGTCGTTGAGCATCACGTTGCTGATCGCCTTCGCGCGCTCCAACCCGCCGATCGTGACGGCGCTCTCGAAGAACTCGGTCATCTCGAGGTCGCCCGTGAGCGCGGTCGCGTCGTACGACGACAGGCCGTAGTCGCGCATGAAGCGCGCGCGGCGGGCGTCGGGCAGCTCGGGAAGCTGCGCGCGGATGCCCTCGATGTAGTCGGCGGTGAACTCGAACGGCACCATGTCGGGCTCGGGGAAGTAGCGGTAGTCGTGCGCCTCTTCCTTCGAGCGCAGCGCGCTCGTGCGCTTGGCACCGGCGTCCCAGTGGCGAGTCTCCTGCACCACGCGTCCGCCGCCCTCGACCACCTCGGCCTGGCGCACGATCTCGTACGCGAGCGCGTCGTGCAGCGCCTTGAACGAGTTCATGTTCTTGACCTCGGACTTCGTGCCGAGCTCGGTCTCGCCGCGCTTGCGGATGCTCACGTTCGCGTCCACGCGCAGCGAGCCTTCCTCCATGTTGCAGTCGGAGATGCCGAGGGTGAGCCACAGCAGCCGAAGCTTCTGCGCGAACCGGCGGGCCTCCTCCGGCGTGCGGATGTCGGGCTCGGTCACGAGCTCGATGAGCGGCGTGCCCGCGCGGTTGAAGTCCACCAGCGAGTGCGTGGCGCCGGCGAGCCGGCCTTCGCTCCCGCCGACGTGGATCATCTTGCCGGTGTCCTCTTCGAGGTGGATGCGCGTGATGCCGATGCGCGTCGTGTACTCGTCATCGCTCGCGCCCTCGAGCGCGCCGCGGTCGACCCGCTGTGCGACTGCGGCACCCTCGACTTCGACATCCACCCAGCCGTGCTCGCAGAAGGGCAGGTCGTACTGAGAGATCTGGTAGTCCTTCGGCATGTCCGGATAGAAGTACTGCTTGCGATGGAAGAGGCTGTAGGGCGCGATCGTGCAGTTCGTGGCAAGCCCGCCGAGCACGGTGAGATCGATGGCGTGCTGGTTGGGCACGGGCAGCGCGCCTGGCATGCCGAGGCAGACCGGGCACACGCGCGTGTTGGGCTCTCCGCCGAAAGCGACCTCGCAGCCGCAGAACATCTTCGTGCGACTGGCGGTGAGCTCGGTGTGGATCTCGAGGCCGATCACGGCCTCCCAGCGCTCGAGGACCTCCTCGAGGCTCGACTTCGTTGCGGCGTCTCGCGGGACTCGCGGCCACGGCGCGGCCTCCCTCTCCTGGTGGCACAAACGCGGAGCCACGGCCGAGCCGCAACTCCGCGCCCGCGCTGCCTTCGTACGGTGAGACGATTCTAGCCCAAGCACGCACGGGGGCGCCGGCCGCGAGGTCAGGCCCCTCGCCGCTGCTCCTAAGACCGCGTGGAACCACTTCGACCGAGCCCTGCGGCGATGTTGCAGCAGCTTCTCGAACCAGCGGTCGATACGACCGAGAGCGTCGCCAGGTAGGAGCCTAGTGACCGTCGCCAAGCCGACCGTCGCCTCGTGCTCCCGCCGTTGGCTGCCAGTCGCGGGGGTGAAGAAGCGTCTTGTAGCAGCCATGGCCGCCCGGATGGCCGCTTCTGACGTACACCGCCTTCGTCCTTTGTCTACGCATCCGCGTGTGACAGGATTGCCGTCGTAGGACCTCGCGAAGAGGGTGTCACAGTGAGGATCGCGCTCGCATCGCAGTAGCTCTTCTATTCGCGACGCTCTCGTCCGCTGTCCCCGCGGCCGCCCTCACCATCGGGCCGCCCCCTCCGACGGGGAGCTCGCAGGCGAGCGTTCGTGCGTACTACGAGGCGCGCCTGGCGCAGCAGGAGGCGAGCTACGAGGGCCAGCTCGCCAGCTTGAGAAGACAGCTGACGGCCGAGAAGAAGCAGCACGCTGCCGCCGACAAGACCGTCTCGGGTCTCCGGCTCGAAGCGGCTCGCTCCTCGGCGAGCAGCGAGCAGGTCTCGGCACTCACCGCAGAGAACGAGGCGCTGAAGAGCGACTACGCTTCGGCGCTTCAGGCGCGGGTCCAGCAGAGCTATCAGATCGAGGAGCTCAAAGGCGAGATTCGGCCGCTCTACCTCGATCCCCTGGCGTGGCTCGTGCTCGCGGCGGGTCTCGGCGTTGGCGCCCTCGTCGGGCTTCGCGTCGGTTTCAGGCGAGGCGAGAATCGCTACCTTCCCTGAGAACGTCGGCCTGGTGGGGCGGAGATGGCCGCCGCCCTCGGGAAGCGTGTGCGGGCCGGATCTCGCCCCACGCTAGCGTTGCGTGACGGAGACGGAGCGCGGCAAGAGCTTGAGTCAGCCAGGGTCCGTCCAGCCCCACCGCGACGGCCAGGATGGCCCCGGCGCCC
>CAWEJW010000003.1:0-253582 GCA_963809535.1 uncultured Actinomycetes bacterium | reverse complement strand
TCATCTTGAGGGTTTTCCGAACCAAACCGTGAGCGAGTTCCCCGCCTGGTCGTAATACACTTTTACTTGTGCCATAGTTGTCCTCGTTCTACCGCAAATCATCCTTCGCGAGAAACGCGCCGCCACACTTGAAAAGGCGTGTCTGGGAACGCTAGAGCGCGCCGCCGTGCGGAGCATGGTCGGCACGCGCATGTTTGCGGTCAGTTCTTGATCTATCGCTTCGTGTTTGCGCGCAGCGGGGTTGTCTTATGCGATTGCAAGTGTTTACACCCCTTGCTAGTGGTGTGTCAAGCTTCATTTTCCCAGTGGGGTGATCCGGAAAGCCTTGCAAATGCAGGGCTTGCGGGTTAGGCCACCCCTAAAATGATCCTTGACAGACCACTAACGAAGCTTCGCCTCAAACCGACGAGTATCAGCGTCGGCGCTTGGCTGAATGACTTGGCAAGAACTGGCATGGAGCATATCCTTGCGTGCAGGAGGATTCGACCATGCCGACGATACCGGAACTGCTGCGCGACCATGTGTCGCTGGACATTGAGTGTGTGGATCGGGTGTATCTGAATGGCTACGTGCCGACGTTGCAGACGTCGGGCGCGCTGGTGTACTTCTTGGAAAAGCATCGCGGTGCGCTGATTGCCTCGCCGGCCTTGCTGGGTGAGATCAGCCGACGGTTTGTGGCCGACTGTGGAAGCCTTTGCCAAGCGCAACACATTCCGCTCGTCCATTTCCAGAAAGGGCAACGGAAAGACGACATTGCGGCTCGCTATCGCCGCAAGTTCACGGCGGCGGAAGGTGTCGTCTTCATTGGCGTAGCCCAGGAGCAACGTCAGGGCTTCAAGGCGCACAAAGAGCGTGAAAGGCAAGGCGGTGTGGTTTCAGTTCTCGCGCCAGTCGGTGTTTGTCAAGGTGTACTACTTTTACGTGCAGGATGCCGAGTTTGGCCCCGGCTTTATCAAGATCGGCGACGTATGCGCCCTATCCGGTCAAGGTCTGCCTGAATGGACATGAGTGGGCCAAGCAACAATTGCGGCAGGCAGGCATCGCCTTTGAAGCGCTGGACAACGGCTTCTTGAGTTGTGCGGACCCGGCTCGCCTGCAAGAGACTGTGTCAGCAACTTGGGACCGGAACAGGTGCAAGCCTTCTTTGACAAATGGGTCGCGCGTCTGCCCTGGCCCCTGACGCCCGAAGATCGCGCGGCGGGTTATCAGCATCGGCTGTCCATCTGGCAGATGGAAGTCAGTCGAACACAGGTCTTTACTCGCCCGCTGCGCGGGCGTGAGTTCTTTGAGCAGGTCATTCGCGAGAATCTGGACTTGGGCCGTCCGGACCGGGTGCAACTGATCTTTGGACGCCGGGTGTACCGCAACACGCCCAGTCGCTTCTGCACGCGGGTCATTCAGACCGGTGTTCAGCCCAACCTGCATCTCACCTACAAGCATTCGGGCGTGAAGCAGTATTTCAAAGAGAACCGCGCCCTGCGCACCGAGACGACGATCAACAACCCGCTCGACTTCGATGTGCGCAAAGACCTGTCCAACTGGACGTATCTGCGCAAACTGGGAGCACTGATCAACCAGCGTTTGCTGGAGACCGAACGGGTCAGCCAGGATTGCCTGTTGTCGGCGGAGAGTTTCGCGCGTGTCTCGGAACCCACCACCACCGAAGCCGGGCAACGCGCGCCCGGCTTGCGCTTTGGACAACCGCGCGTGATGGCCCTGTTTGCCGGCCTTGAGCCGTTTCCTGCCCGCCTTGAATGGCTTCCGCAACGCCGAACTGCGAGAAACGGTGCAGGCGTTGCTGAATGTCGCGCCCGACGAGTACACGGCCAGCCAAATGAGCTACGACCTGCGCCGCTTGCGCCTCAAAGGGTTGATTGCTCGGGTCGAAGGCAGCCATCGCTACATGCTCACGACCTATGGCCGCGGGTGGCCTATTTGATGACCAAGCTCCAGCAATCGCATCTTCAATGTCGCCAGTGCGGCCCTGCACGACTCCGGCGGACTTGCCGTCACGTCTCGCACACGCCTTTCGGCAGTTGGATGCGGAACTGGACAAACTCGTCGCAGATGCCACTTTGGCCCCTGCGTAAACTTGACTCATTCGTCAGCATTTTGCTATATGAAGATACCTAGTGGATGTATTGCCTAGTGCTCAGAGGACGTCTCCAATGAGCCTTCTGAACTCTACTCAAAGATTGAGGCCAATAGGTGTGCGACCTTTTGCAAGTAGCGCCAACTCAAGGCAGACCAATGCTTCGGGTAAAACGTCCGTCAGATTTATCCTTTCTTCTTTGAGTGCCTGTACTATTGCAGGTCCGCTGAACTCAACCAGTAGATTGTCCGTATCCCAAATGTAGGCCTCCCTTGCTTTCTCGGTGGTGTGAAAGATCTCTGTCCTCTCGTCAGGACGTTTTTGAGTTATCAAATGCCTTACCCGATTTGCACTCTCATCAATGGGCCAAACAGTTAGAAGATCGATATCCCCATAGGTTTTGTTGCGATGAAGGCCAATGAAAAGGATATTGCGGGGGTCGCCATTTATTGATCCTATTTCGTTATAAGTTTCACGCCGGATTGTCTCTACGAGGTCAATTTCGTTTCCTCTTATGTCGTCAGTTGTAGGGTGTCCGCTAACTGACATATCCCATCTGTGTCTGCCAGTCAAGACGTTCCGGCTCCTTCTCCGAAGAAGTGCTAATCCATCGGATGTAACAAGACATGTTTCGATGCCAAGAAGATTATAGTTGTAGGCATTGAAGTAGGGATCCTGACTTGAGAGACTCCTAGGTATACGTGCCGCAATCCTAGCGATTTGTTCTTTTACTCGCTTCTTCGTGTCAAGGTGGACATCTTCATCTTTCAGCAGAGCGACGAAAGCATAGTTCAATGGCGTTAAGGTCAATTCAAGATGTTGGCTGTCAATCACTGGTGGAAGGATAGGCCTAAAACGGGGGCCGGCGTAATATCCAATGAGATCTTTGCTTCGCTTCTTTTCGTTCAGTTCATGAAATGCGGCAGCAATTTCGTCGGAGTAAGGCGGTTCGTATTTTTCATGAACCCGAGCAGTGACTTTCTCCCTGCCAAAGTGAAAACGTCCGATAACAATTGAATCGGGCAACAACTGGTAGGTTTTTCCGACTCCCGAAGCCCCTAGATCTTGAGGAGGAGAGCTTGACTTACGTTTTGCTTCTCTTTTCGAGCGTACGGCATCGGATTTCCTTAGGCGTGTTCGAGGGATTAGTTTGGCGGAAGCTTGGTCAAGAGAAGCTGACAAACTCTGCGCGGACTCAGGACGGAGAACTCGGAGTATTTCTTGCACGACTCTATCCAGGCCCGCGGTCGTGGGCACTCCCAACTTATCAGCTAGGGTTGGCGAAAAATGCTCTACATCCATTTGGGTGACTTCGTGCCAAACCGGTAAGATCATTTTCCCCGAGCTCACTTCCCGAGCGGTTAGTCCATCTAGTTCGCGCTGAGGCCAGCTCTTGGCGAAGAAGTGAGGACTTAGAATGACGATACCATACTTCGATTCAGATAAACCGCGGTCAATCGAGCGACGCAGACTATCCCCCAACGTTAGTGTGAATTCGTCGTACCAAACCTTTAGGCCTGCCTTCGCCAGTGCATTTGCAATAGGCCGAGCCACTGTGTCTTTGTCCTCCCAAGCATGGCTTATGAAGACGTCCCACATGCGCAACTCCTCGGATAGAATATTGGATGCTCTTATCTGATCATATTCAAAAGCTGCAATGCCTAGCTCGCTTTTGATTCGCTGCTTCTAAGTCCAATGGCATGACCGCAAACTCATATTTCACGACACAAACTGGTGGGATGCAACCCAATATAGGTGTGTTTCTCGCCACTTTGGTGTCGGGGATCCAACAGGGAGGACCCCCTGCGTGACATGGGTGTAGCGCTCAGTGGTCTTGACAGTGCTATGCCCCAGCAGTTCCTGGATGTAGCGAATATCCACTCCATCCGTTCGGACCGGTAATCAGTCGAGTCTTCGCCAGGGAAGAGTCAGTCCTTCGGCTGGTATGTCCGCAAGTAGTCGCGCAGGACGGTCACTGTGGTCTCAGCCAGCAGGGTGTAGCGATCCTTTGCTCCTTTGCCCACTATTACTCGAATCTGCATCCGCTTGGAATCAATATGTCAACGCAATCAGCTCTCTTGCGCCCCTTTGGCCAAGAACTTGCTCACCCGCCTCAACAACTCGGCGGGCTTGACCGGCTTTTCCAAATAATCTTCTGCCTGCGACACACATCCAACCTTGCCCGACGGGCCTAGCCCTTCCGGCAGACTGGTGAGCATGATGACAGGCACATCGGCCAGCGCCGGGTCGGCCTTTAGTTTTTCGCACACGTCAAAGCCATCCTCGTCCGGCATGATCACGTCGAGGAGGATCAGGTCGGGTCTGGACGCGCGCGCTTTTGCCAATCCTTCGCCGCCGCCGTAGGCCACGTCCACGTCGCAGACGCTTTCCAGCACGGCGGTCGTCGCCTCGACGAAATCGTGGTCGTCGTCCACCAGAAGGATGCGTTTTCGTTGTGGCATATAGGTCACACATTTGTCATCCTGAGCGAAGGTCTCCACCTTGCGCGAAGAGACGCTGCGCGTTCGCTTCGCTCAGAATGACACGATGGCTACTTACTCGCTCTGCGCGCTGCGGCGCATCTCGGGCGTCTGCAAATTGCGCGGGATGACGACGGTAAAGCGCGTGCCGGTCTTGCCTTCCAGATACGGGCTTGTCACCAGGATCGTGCCGTTGTGTGCGTCCACCACCTTGCGAGCGATGGATAACCCCAAGCCCACGCCCGACACATCGCCCACATTTTCGGCACGGAAGAAATCGTCAAAGATATGCGGCTGGTCGTCGGGCGGGATGCCGATGCCTTCGTCTTCAACCTCGAAAATGACGCTGTCCGGCTCGTAGCGAGCGCGGAACGTCACTGTGCTGCCCGGCGGCGAGAACTTGACCGCGTTCGTCAGCAGGTTCGTGAACACCTGACGTAGACGTCGGCGGGCGCCGACGATCTTGTTCAAATTTCGGCGGCGGCTCGATCTTGATGCGGACATTCTTTTCACCGGCAGCCAGCCGCACGTCCTCGATGGACTCGACGCCGACTTCGCCTGGATCGAATCACTTCAAAGTCGGCCTGGATTTGCTCTGGCCTCATGCGCGCCAGGTCCACAATGTCGCCAATGAGCGAGCGCAGGTCGTTGACGCGCAGAGCGCTGCGCTGCAGCATCCGCTTTTGTTTGTCGCTCAGTTCTCCGGCAAAGCCGTCGAGCATCACGTTGAGATAGTTTTCAATCGCAGCCAGCGGCGCGCGCAGTTCATGCGAGACGAGCGAGACGAAATAGGCCAGCGTGTCTGTTGCGCTCTTGTAACGCGCGCGCGCCAGTCCGGCGATAACGCTCATGACCTTGTAGCCCACGCGCGGGTTGTCGTTCAAAAAGCGCCGCAACGCCTGGGCGTCCAGGGCGATCACCTGCGCCGGTTCCAGGCACACGGCCGTAGACGTGTAAACGTGCGGCAGAGTGAGCGCCGACCAGCCGGCTGACTTGCCAGGCCCGACAATGCCGACGGTGGCCGTGCGCAGCGTGCCGCGCCGCCCCAGTTGGATTCTCTTTTCCAGCGTGAGCACACCCTGCTCGACGATGAACAGCCAGTCTGCCGGGGCGTCCTCAGCCAGCACCACCTCGCCTTCGCGGTAGACGGCTCTATGGCAGACCGGCATGATTTGCGCCAGTTCGTCATCTGCCAGTTCCCCAAAAATGTCCGAGTGTCTGAGCTGTTCAAGGGTGATCGTCATGATTCACGCTCACTTTCGCCTTCTGCAAACAGAAGGTAAAGCGGCTGCCGGGCTGATCGGGGCAATAGGGGCTTTCAACCCAGATTCTGCCGCCGTGCGCTTCGACGATGCGCCGCGCGGTGCTCAAGCCCCAGGCCCGCGCCAGGGATGAACTCTTGACGCCGGACGCGAAAATAATCTTCAAACACGTGCGGCAAATAACTCGTCGGGATGCCAGCGCCGGTATCCGTCACATCCACGCGCACACAGTCGGCGTCTTCGGCCAGCGTCAGCGTGACCTGCCCGCCTGTGGGAGTGAACTTGCAGCCGTTGTCCAGCAGGTTGATGAGCAGCCGGTGGAGCCGCTTGGGCGAGCCGAGCACCCACGAAAGGTCGGACGGTATTTCGGTTTGTATTGTCACTTGCCTTTCTCTGGCGCGCGGCGAGATTTCGGCAATGGCTTGCTGCACGACCGTCTCCAGGCAGGTCGGCTCTAGCTCTTGTGCAATGCGCGCCTCGTCCAACTGCGATACGTCGAGAAAATCGTCGATGAGTTGAAGCAGTTCCTGCAATCGAACGACCGAGCGTTCCAGCCAGCGCCGCTGCTTGGGCTCCACCTCGCCTACAAAGCCATCCAGGATCGTCTGAATATAGTTGATGGCCACGGCCAGCGGCGTCTTGAGATCGTGCGAGGCCAGCGCCAGGAAGAACGTCCGCATCCGATCCAACTCGTCAAGTTGCTGGCGAACCTGTTCCAGCTCGAGTGCCTTGGCCTTGCGCTTGCTCCTCGCGTCGCCTGCCGCAGTTCCACCATCATGCGCGTGGCGACCGCCGACACCAGGCTGAGCGTGGTGGCAAAGGCGACGAGCACTGCCACGACATACGCCGGCTGGCGATACAGCTCGCCGGGGAGAAAGCCGGGCAAGTGCCGTGGGGCAGCCAACCCGCATACTCTGTTCCCACCATCGCCGACGAACAAGCCAATCGCCAGCGCCGTCACCGCGATAGACGTCGCGTGACTCGAGCAGAATGATGCCGAGGCCGACGTGCAAAAAGTAGAACAGAAAGAATGGATTTTCGATCCCGCCCGTCAGGTGAAGCAGAACCGTGAGGCCCAACAGGTCGGTCACGATCTGCGCGTGGGCGAGGGTTCGCCCCGTGCGGGCGAGTCTATCGGTCGAGCGTGCCCAGAACCAGAAGGCGAGGTTGCAGGCCGCCACACCGGCAGCAGGTCGCCAGGACGGGCGCCAGCGCGACCTGAATGGCAAACAGCCTCTGCGCCGCTGCAACACTCGCGAGGATGCCGGCAACCGCCACCCAGCGCAGACGCGATGAACTGTCGCAAGCGGAGCAACAGTTGTGCTTCTTCTGGCCGTGTGTCTGGTGTCCGAACGTTCGCGGCTGTGTTCATCATCGCCGTCCCCGGCGTTCGGAAATCGAGTGGTGAGAAATCCTGCTAGTGCGGTTTTGCTGCTGGTTCCAGGATCCGCTTGGCGCGGCGGATCAGTTCGCCGGGCAGCACCGGCTTTTGGATATAGTCCTGCACATCCATGTTCATGCCGGTTTCGAGCTCGTACCGGCGGCGGCTGGCATCTTCGACGACGGTGGTCAAGACCATGATAGGCAGCTTGTCGTAGGCGGGGTTCTCTCGCAGAAAACGGATGACGGCAAAACCATCCATGCGGGGCATGAGCAAGTCGAGGATCAACAAATCGGGCCGTTCAACCTCGATCATCTCCAGGCAGCGTTTGCCATCGCGCGCTGTTTGCAGACGGTAAGGCTGGCTTTCAAGCACAGCCAGGATGCCATCGAGAATGTCGGGATCGTCGTCCACGACCAGGATGTAAGGCTGCTTGTTCATGGCTCCTCCTTTGTTGGCTGATAGGCTCAATCAAGATGAACGGATTATTCGCTTCGGGGAGACTCCTCCTTGTGCGGAGTATTATCCTTCAAATCGGCTTTCTTGCCAAGTGGATTCGGCCCCAGGCGCTCGATCTCGGCGGTCAACTCGGCGGCGGCAAAGGCGAACTGGCCGCCCATGGCCGAGGACAGGTTGAACATCTGGATGCGCTGCGCTTCCAAGCCGATACTCTTGAGCAACTGGCGAACGTATTCAACTCGTCGTTCGGGCGTTGACATTACCTTCCAGGTAATGACAGTCGCCCTCCAGTCAGCCTGCCACCATCACGCCATCGGCGCCGTGCTCGAATGCGTCGCAGCACCTAGCAGCACGTCGAGCTTGCCGGTGCAGGGCAGCTTGACGATGCGGATCGCCGTCCGGGTACGACAGGCGCATCGAGCCCGCCAGGTCGGCCGCGGCGTAGGCGCAATAGTGGCACGCAAACGCCACGATGTGTGGGCGAAAGTTTTCGGACATGATTTATGCTACCGTATGCGCGAACGTGACGGCCAGCGCATGCACTATCATGCTTCTATCGATTCGACTGGAATCAAGTCCGGCTGTCTGGCCTGTGCCGAACAGCGCTTCCACCTTCGCCATCACCTGCGCGTCGGTATAGTTGCACCAGGCGGATGGCCTTGGCCGGACATTCGGACGCGCACGATGCCGCAGCCGTGGCACGTGGCCGGTTCGATGTACGCCGCGCCGATGATGTCGCCCACGCCGGACAGGTTCATCTTGATCTTGGGCACGTCGATAGGGGCAGATGCGAACGCACGTCAGGCAGCCGACGCATTTCTCCGGCGTTCACCTCGCGCCACGATGCCGCCCGCCGTCAGCGTGTCTTGCGAAAGGATCGTCGCCGCGCGCGCGGCAGCGGCTTGCGCCTGGGCGATCGCTCTCGTCCAGGAACTTGGGGTAGTGGCACGGCCCGGCCATGAAAATGCCATCGGTGGCAAAATCCACCGGGCGCAACTTGACGTGCGCTTCCAGGAACCAGCCATCCAGGTCCATCGGCACTTTGAGGCGAGCTGCCCAGTTCCTGTGCGCCTTCGGCGGGCACCAGTCGGCTCGCTCAGCACCACCAGGTCCGGCGTCAGCGTCATCTCGCGGCCCAACATCGGCTCCCAGACCTTGATCGAGATTGGCGTATTGGGTATTGGAGACTTGTGGCCGGTGGTCGTCGTCGTAGCGGATGAACAGGATGCCTTGCTCGCCGCGCCTCGGTGTACAGCCGCTCCTTGAAGCCGAACGTCCGCATGTCTTTGTAGAGGATCGTCACCTGCGCGTTCGGGTTCAGTTCCTTGAGCTTGAGCGCGTTCTTGAGCGCCGTCGCGCAGCATGTCCGCGAGCAATACTTTTCTGCTGGGCCAACGCATTGAATAATGACCACCGATGACGGGCAGTCTGTCGCTTGCGCCTGCGCCGCGGTCTGCATTGGCCAGCAACGCTTCAAATCTCTTGGCCGGTCACGATGCGCGGATCGCTGCCCATAGCCGTACTCCTTGCCCGCGATACTCGCGCCCGCCGGTCGCCACAATCGTCGCGCCGTGTTGAATCGGTGATCGTGTTGCCGCTCGGCGTCCTGCAGCTTGCTGGTAAACTTGCCGACAAATCCGCCCGTCTTGACCAACTCCGTTTCGCAGGTGAACCGTGATGAGCGGATGCTGGGTCACTCTTGCGATCAGCTCGCGCAGGTACGCTTGCGGGTCTTGCACCTGCGCCGTCCGCTTGCTCTGCGCGCTCTTGCAGCTTGCCATTGGCGCCAATCAGGAAATACACCTGGCGCAGATTGCCGCCGAGTTGATCCGTCCGCTCGACGAGATGCACGGGAAAGCCCTGCTCGGCGAGCGAGAGCGCCGCGTTCATCCCGGCCACGCCGCCGCCGATGACGAGCGCCGCCTTTTGCACCGGCATCTCGATCGTGTGCAGTCGCTCCAAGTCGCGCCGCGCGCGCGGTCGCCATCCGCACCAGGTCTTTGGCCTTGTCGCGTCGCCGCCTCGCGGTCGCTCGAGTGAACCCACGAGCACTGGTTGCGGATGTTGGCCATCTCGAACAGGTACGGGTTGAGCCCGGCCTGCGCGCAGGCGTCCTGGAACAGCGGCTCGTGCGTGCGCGGCGTGCAGGATGCGACGACGACGCGGTTGAGGCCCAGTTCTTTCGACCTGCTCGATGATGTGCTTGATGGTATCCTGCGAGCAGGTGTAGAGATTGTTTTCCGCGTGGGCGACGCACGGGCAGCGACCTGGCATAGTCGGCCATGCCGGGCACATCCAGAAAGCCGCCGATGTTGCTCCCGCAGTGACAGACAAACACGCCCACGCGCGGCTCTTCGCCGGTCACGTCGCGCTCCGGCGGGTATTCGACCTTGCGCGCCAGTGTCCCGCGTGCTGGAGCGAGCAATTGCTCCGCTGCGGCTGCCGCGCCGCTCGCTTCGATGACCGATTCGGGAATATCCTTCGGCTCGCGGAACGGCCCGGCCACGTAAATGCCCGCGCGGCTGGATTGCGAGCGGGTCAAAGATCGCCGTGTGGCAGAAGCCATAGTCGTCCAGCTCGATGCCCAGGTCGTGGCCCAGCGACTTGACCTTGTCGCTGATCTCCATGCCGACGGAGAGGACGATCAAGATCAAATTCTTCTTCGACGATCTGATTCCGTTGCTGGCTCGCCGAGGTAGCGGAGATGAGATTGCCGTCTGGCGGATTCTGCTTGAGCGCGCTGATGCGGGTGCGGTGATACTTGACGCCGTACTTGTTCTGCGCGCGCTGGTAGTATTCCTCGTAGCCTTTGCTGAACGCGCGCGTGTCCATGAAAAAGACGTGGCACTCGACGTCGTGACTCGCCGTTGCCGTGGCCCTCGGCCTTGGCGTGCTCGATGGTCATGATGGCTTCTTTGGCCGCGTACATGCAGCACACCGACGAGCAGTAATCGTGCGTCTGATCGCGGCTGCCCACGCATTGCAGGAACGCGATCTTTTTCGGCGGCTTGGCGCCATCGGACGGGCGCTTGACGTGTCCCTGCGTCGGGCCGGAGGCGGAAAGCAATCGCTCGAACTGCAGCGACGTGACGACGTTGGGGTAGCGCCCCAGCCCGTACTCTTGCGAAAGCTTGGCGTTGTAGACTTCATAGCCGGGCGCGAGGATGACGGCGCCGACCTTGACCTGCTCGATGCGCTCGACCATGTCGTGGTCAATCGCGTTGACGCCGCACTTGTAGTAGCACGAGAGGCACTCGGAGCAGACGCCGCACGCCAGGCAGCGCGCGGCTTCGGCCTGCGCTTCTTCGTCGGTATAGCCCAGGCGCACCTCGTCGAACGATCGCTTGCGCGATGGTCGGCGTCCAGCGCCTGCATCTTGACGCGCGGCGTGATCGTGAATCTCGCCCCGCGTGACTTTCTCGCTGCGACTTCGGGCTCGGTCATCTTGACGACGGGCAGATTCGCGTTGCGTTGGGCGTTGGGCTCGAGCTCGCTCGCCGTGCAGGTACTTGTGGATCACGTCGGCCACTTTGTGGCCGGAAGCGACCGCCTCGATGACGAACGCCGTGCCGGTCGTCGCATCGCCCGCCGCAAACACGCCGGGGCGCGTGGCCGCGAACGTGTTCGGGATTGACGGCAATGGTCGCCTGTCGCGTGATGCCCACGCCCGCGTCTTTCGGGGATGAACGCGAGACCGGCTCGCTGGCCGATGGAGAAAATCACCGCGTCGCACGGCGAGGACGTGCTCCGCTGCCGGGCACTGCGTCTCGAGCTCGCATGCGGCCGTCTCGACAAACTCGCATCGAACGTGACGTCGACCGCCTCGACGCCCGCGACGTGGCCGTCGCCGGTTCACGATCGCGCTTGAACGAGCGGCTGTTGTGAATCGTCGATGCCTTCTTCCTGCGCCTGCTTCGATCTCGTCCAGCGTCGGCGGGCATCTTCGTCGCGCGACTCGAGGCAGGCCATGTCCACCTTGGTCGCGCCCAATCGGAGCGCCGTGCGCGCGCAGTCCATCGCCACGTTGCCGCCGCCGAGCACCAGCACGTGCTTGCCGACGACGCTGCTCGGATCGCAGCTCGCGCGGCCGAGATCGGCCAGGCGCACATCGCGCAGAAAGTGCGTGTTGACCAGCACGTCGGGCAGGTCCGTGCCGGGGATGGGCAGCTTGCGTCCCTTCGTGCGCGCCGACGGCGATGAGCACCGCGTCAAAGCCCTGCGCGAACAGGTCGTCGAGATTCGTGACCGGCGATGTTCAGCCGCAAGTCGACGCCGAGGTCGACAATCTCCTTGACCTCGCGATCAATGATCCAGGTGGGCAGACGATACTCGGGCACGCCCACGCGCAACATGCCGCCCGCCACCGGCAGCGCCTCGAACACGGTCACGCGGTAGCCCAGCTTGCACAAGTCTTTGCGCGGCGGTCAGCCCGCATGGCCCTGCGCCGATGACGGCCACGCGCTGGTCGTACTTGCGCTCGGCATGCGCTGCGACGGGCTGGCGCGGCTCGGCATACACCTTATCGGTGACAAAGCGCTTGAGCGCGCGGATGTTGAGCGGCTCGTCCACGAGGTTGCGATTGCAGGCCGTCTCGCAGCGGTGATTGCAGATGCGCCCGCAGATGCCGGGGAAGGGATTGTCTTCTTTGATGACGCGCAGCGCGTCGTCGATAGCGGCCTTCGCGGATGAGCGCGATGTAGCCTTGCGCGCGCTGGCCGGCGGGGCAGGCGTCGCGGCAGGGAGCGATGCCTTTCTTTTCAATCGCGTAGGCGTTGGGCATGGCCTGCGGATAGAGCTTGTAGGCCGCGCGCTGCTGCGACAGTCCTTCGTTGAAGCTGGTCGGGCATGACGACGGGGCAGACCTGCGCGCAATCGCCGCAGCCGGTGCATTTGCTCACGTCAATGTAGCGCGGCTTGCGGCGCACGGTGGCGGTGAAATTGCCCGCCTGGCCGTCCACCTTGACGACTTCGGTATCGGTGAGGATTTCGATGTTGAGGTGCCGGCCCACGTCCACCAGCTTGGGGCTGATGGTGCACATCGCGCAGTCGTTGGTGGGGAAGGTCTTGTCGAGCTGCGCCATGTGCCCGCCGATGGCCGACTTGGTCTCGACGAGATAGACCTTGAAGCCGGACTCGGCCAGGTCGAGCGAGGCCTGCATCCCGGCGATGCCGCCGCCGACGACCATCACGGCGCCGGTGGGTTGCTTGGCTTGTGTATCGCTCATCTGCCATAGTTACTATCTCCTGCCTTGGCTGACAAGGTAGACAGGTGACAGGTGACAAGGTGATTAAGTCCACCTTGTCTCCTGGTCTCCATGCACCTTGTCTGCTTCGATTGTACGGCAGGGAACAGGGAATGTCTATAGTCCAACCGGTCAAGGGCAGGCAGGCGGATAGTCCGAGAGGACTAGTCGCAGATATTGGAACACGACCCCGGCGGTGAACAGCCCACTGGCATCAATCGTGCCGGCATCGAGCTGCGTGACTTGCCACAGGGCGATTAAGCGCTTGCGTGCCTGCCGCTTACGCTCGTCGGCAGCGAGGGTTGTTGGAACTGGCTACTTGGATCGTTTTCTTTCTGTTGGTGCTTGCAATTATCGTTCAAGGCATCCTCCACGGGGGGCGATGAGCGGTCACGCCAGGTGCCTTTGAAGGTGCAGATCCGTGTTGCGTGTCTGTAAGGAAGTGTGATATTCAGGACATTGAAAAAGTACGGCGCTAACTGTTCGGCTTCGGTGGCGGTGAAGGACGTCTGACAGCCAATGAATAGTCACGATTCGTGGTGGCGTGTCGTTTGGTGAAACTCGCCCGGCTGTGATTCGACCGGGTCCACATGAACGACCACATCGTGCAAGCGGGGAATGGCGTGCATAAGCGCGTGACGAGCCTCTTCGGCGATTTGGTGCGCCTCTACCAGCGTCTTGGAGCCATCCGCGCAGAGGTTGACCTCCATGGTCAACTGGTGGCCCACCCACCGCGCCCGCAGCGCATGGACCTCTCGCACCCCAGGCACGCCTTCGGCCACTGATTCCATTTGCGCGACCAACCCTGGCTCGACACTATCCATCAAGCGTGAAAGGATGTCGCGCCCGGTCTCCCACACGATGCCGAGGATGAACAACGTGATGAGCAGCCCGGCGATGCCATCGGCCTGGGGCCAACCCAGCCGCGCGCCGAGCAGCCCCAGGAGCGCCGCCAGCGACGTCAGCCCGTCGGCGCGCGAGTGTTGCCCGTCGGCCACCAACGCCGCCGAGCCGATGTCTTTGCCCACACGAATCTTGTAGCGCGCGACGATTTCGTTGCCGACGATGCCCACCGCTGCTGCCAGCATGCCCCATTCCAGGTAACGCGGCGTCTGGGCATGCGCCAGCTTCTGGTAGGATTCGTACGCCGAAAGCCCGGCGCTGGCGACGATAAGCAACACGACGACTGCGCCCGCTACATCTTCAGCACGACCGTATCCGTAGGTAAAGCGCCGATTGGCCTCGCGCCGCGCCAGGATAAACGCCAACCCCAATGGCAACGCTGTAAAAGCATCGGCCAGGTTGTGGATCGTCTCGGCCAGCAAACCGGCGCTGCCACCCAACAGTGCTATCGTGGCCTGAAACGCCGTCGTCAGCAGCAGGCCGACGAGCGAGACCAGCAACGCGCGCAAACCGCGACCGGTAGTTTCTAGCGTGTCGTGCGTCATGGTTTTGTCTCAGACAAGTTCTCAGGCCAGCCCAACTTGCTCGACCAATTCACGGAATTGCGTGATCAAACGCTCCAGTGTGCCGCGCCGCTCGACCAGCTTGACGTGCACCTCAATCGCCATCTCGGCCAGCAGGTCATGCCCGGAATGGCGCGCGAGCGCCGCGTCAATCTTGAGCAGCATCAGCGGATCGCGGTTCAGCTCGGCAATGTCCTGTCTGAGTTTGACGATGAGCGCGTCGAGCCGGTCACGCTCAGCCAGTAGCTCAGCCAGCGTCGGCGGCAATTTGGGTTGTGACCCGGATTCGGACGCCGCACGGCGCAGCGACGCCACGTCGCCGCGCGCGTAGGCGTCGTTGATTTCGGCCATGTGAGCCGTGTGCGCTTCGCGCTCTGGGCCTTCAGCGGCCAGGTCGGGATGAAAGCGCTTTGCCAGCTCGCGGTAGAGCGATTTGAGTTCAGACTTGGTCACCGCGTCCGCCATGACCGCTGGAGGCACATTCTCCCACTTGTCTCGGATATAAGCACCGGGAGCAGCTTGGGCGGGAGTTGGGGTGGAGCTTTTGCCCAGGCGCAAGTCCACCTCGGCTTCAAGCTGTGTCGGGCCGAGTTGATTGCCATAGAGGCGCACGAGTTGGTGGCGCGCCTCGTATTCCTCAATGTGGCGATTGACGGCATCCAACTCATCCTGAAGCGGCTTGACCTCGGCGTTATACGCTACCTCGAACGCCGCCAGCTCCAGTTCCCGGTCAGTGCGCTCTTGCTCCAACCGGGCGACGGTTTCCTGTTTCTGTTCGATCTCTGCACGCAGCGCGCGCAACTCGTTCAGTGGGCCGGCCTGTTTCATGGTCGGCATTTTACCCCGACTGCCTCAAATAGAACAGCGCCCGGCTAATTTGGCCGGGCGCTGTTGATTCCGGTCTTACGCGGAACTGGCACTTGATTTACTTGGACGGCCACCCGGGCCGCGTCACCTCGATTTCGAGCGCGTTGTTGAAGCGGTTGAAATAGTTGAACAGGCCGATAACGCCGACGAGTTCGATGAGTTGACCCTTCGTCATAGTGCGCGGCGACGGCATTCCACACCTCGTCGGTGATGTGACCGTTGCCCAACGTGATCGCGTCGGCCAGTCGAAATGCGGCGGCTTCTTCCGGCTTGAAATGAGTGTCCCACGTATCGGGCGCTTTGAGCGCGTCCAAATCCTCTTGCGTCGCTCCGTGGCGCCTTGCCAAGGCGCTATGACTGGCCGCTCAGTATTTGCAGTCATTCAAAATCGAGACGCGCACCGAGAGCAGTTCTTTGAGTTTGGGATCGGCGGTCGTCTCGGCGTTCCAGAGCGCGTTCATGTGATCGGACGCGGTCTTCATCGCCGCTGGTCGTCGCGCGAGCGTGCGGAACATGTTCGGCACGCTGTTGCGCGCCTTGAAGAAATCCTGCAACACGACCTGCGCCTCGGCAGGCGCGTCGTCCGGGTGAAGCGGTGAGATGCGTGGCATTATTACGCTCCTTGCGTGTCTACTTTAACTCGCTCAATAGCGGTGGTCGCCCGACCCACCGGTTGACCTCGTTAACCCGGCCATTGCGGGTTGACAAACTGGCCAGCGTTCATTACGTTTGAGAAGAGCGACTTAGGCTTCCAGGATCACCGCTTCGTTTGGACCGAGCGTCAACGTTCCAGCGACAGCCGAGTCGGGTCGTGCCTCGGACGACAGCCGGACGCGCCACGAACCGATGAGTTGAAACTCGGCCGGGCGCGAGAAAAAGTTGAGCACGACGAGCATCCGCTGGCCCTCGGCGGCGCGCTCGTAGGCCCAAACGTCTATGGGACGCAAAGGCGAGCGATACGTCCCGCGCATCAACGCAGGCGACTCGCGCCGCAACGCGATCAACTGGCGATAAAAGTTGAGTAGCGACCGGTGATTGGCGCGCTGCGACTCTACGTTCAATCGCCCGTAATCGGGATTGACGCGCAACCACGGCTTGCCTGCAGAGAATCCGGCGTTTGGAGACGCATCCCATTGCATCGGCGTGCGGCAGCCATCGCGGCCTTTATACAGCGGCCAGTACTTGCGTCCCGGCGGATCTTTAATTCCGCGCGCGGGAGGTTGCCTTCCTGCAGGCCAATCTCTTCGCCATAGTAGATGAACGGCGTGCCGCGCAGCGTGAGCAGCATCGTCGCGGCGACGCGCAGCCGCGCTTCGGTGAATGAGCCGGTCACATACCGCCCGGCGATGCGAGACACGTCGTGATTGCCCAGCACCCAACACGGCCAGGCAGCGGACGGCAGCCTGGCTTCCCAGTCGGCCACAACATTGTAGAAACTGCGCGCGTGCCAGCCTTGATGCAGCAGGCCAAAGTTGAACGCAAGATGCAGCTCGCCCTGCCCATCGCCATAATAGCTCTCCGCGCCCTCAGGCTCCACTTCGCCTACGGCCATGCGTTCCGAGTAGGTGTCCAGCATGCGGCGGAATTCTTTCCAGATTGCATGTGTCTCGGGTTGGTTGATTTCGTAGGGATGAAGCTGGCGATCATAGCCGCGCAACGCCAACCTGGGCGGGTTATCGGGCAGGCCCTCGGCCTTGACGAACATGTGCGCCACGTCGAGCCGAAAGCCGTCCACGCCACGGTCGAGCCAAAAGCCGCACTCGTCGAACATGGCCTCTTTGACGGCCGGATTGCGCCAGTTGAGGTCGGGCTGTTCGGGCAGGAACAGATGCAGATAGTACTGCCCGGTGCGCTCGTCCCATGTCCACGCTTTGCCGCCAAAGACCGCTTCCCAGTTGTTAGGCTCGCCGCCATTGCGCCCGTCCCGCCAGATGTACCAATCGCGCTTGGGGTTATCCCGGCTCGAACGTGACTCGACGAACCAGGGATGTTGGTCCGACGTGTGGTTCATCACCATGTCGAGCACAACGTGGATGCCGCGCGCGTGCGCCTCGGCGACCAAGTGGTCAAAATCGGCAAGCGTGCCAAAGGCCGGATCAATATCGTGATAATTACTTACGTCGTAGCCAAAGTCGGCCATCGGCGAAGGATAGATCGGGCTGAGCCAGATGGCATCCACGCCCAGCCAGTGCAAATAGTCCAACTTGGATGTGAGGCCGGGCAGGTCGCCCACGCCATCGCCATTGGCATCGGCAAAGCTGCGCGGATAAATCTGGTAGATGATGCCGTCCCGCCACCAGGCAGATTGGAAATGGGTCATGCGAGATTCTCCTCGGTTATTCGTCCATCGTCGTGCCCGGCATATCGAGCTTGACCACTTCGCCATGCACGTTGACGACGACGCGAAAGCCCATCATGCCCAGCCATAGCCGGGCGTCGTCAGGGATGCCGCGCTCCAGCACCTGGTCCATATTCTTGATCGAAGCGTCAATCGCGGCCTTGGTGAACAAGTCATAGTTATCGAGCATCCGCATCATGCCTTCTTCGACAATATCCTTGTTGGTATTGATTTGCTCCTGAATCACGGCAAGCACCTGGCGGTCAACCAAGGCCGCGTCAATGTGCCGGTGAAACCCACCATCGTCCATCACGTACTGCGCCTCGCCGCCGACCGTGGTCACGCCCAGCGTCCGGCCCAATTCGTCAAAGACGAGTCCTTCGAACACTGCTCTGCTGCCCATACCATCCTCATTACAAGAGTTGACTCTGGCCCTATTATCCTATTGACTGGCTCGATGCGCAACTGTGCTTCCAGCCACGGTCCAACTCGATTGACCGACCGGCGCTCTCATGCCAGGATTCTAGCTGACCTTTTTCGCGCAAGCAGATTTCTTGCCGAATCATGTTGACCGTGCTATCATCGCCAGCAACATTGGAGAGCAGATTGAGGAGAACTATGCCAGGCAAACTTTATACTGCAAGGGGCGACGACGGATACACGGGGCTGCTGGGATCAGAGCGCGTACCCAAGTACGACCCGCGTCCCGAAGCCTATGGCACCATTGACGAGGCAACCTCGGCGATGGGCCTGGCGCGCGCGACGATCATGAGCGAGCGCAACCGGGCGGTGCTGCTGGAAGCTCAGCGGCATCTCTACTGCATCATGGGCGAGCTGGCTTCGACGCCAGAAACGCGCAAGACGTTCGAATGCCTGAGCGCGGAACAAGTCGAATGGCTTGAAGCTCAGACGGATGCCATCACCGCCGAAATCACGCTGCCACGCGAGTTTATCGTGCCGGGTGACAGCTTGCCCGGCGCGACGCTGGACGTGGCTCGCACGGTGGTGCGGCGCGCGGAGCGGCTTGTCGTCAAGCTGATGCACGACGGGCTGGCGACGAACGCGCAAATCGTGCGCTACCTCAACCGGCTGTCGTCGCTGTTGTTCGTAATGGCACGGCACGAAGACGCGCTGGCGGGTGTGACGAAGGTGACGCTGGTGGGTAAAGTATCTTGGCAAAAAGTAGGGGGGACTTGAACCTTGCCAAGGTCGCTTGAGCTTGGCCTGAAAGTGAGGAGGACTCGTGGAAAAGGTAACCGATTCCATCGTTGTCTACAGTACTGTCTGGTGTCCAGACTGCAAGCGTGCCAAACGATTCTTTGGTGAGCAGCGTGTGCCGTATGTCAGCATTGACATCGAGCGCGACGCAGAGGCGATGGCGCTGGTGGAGCAAGTTAACCAGGGCAAGCGTATCATTCCTACCATTGTCTTTCCCGACGGCTCGATTTTGGTCGAGCCCTCCAACGCGCAGCTCGCGGCCAAGCTGGGATTGAAAACCAAAGCGCAGTGCGATTTTTACGATGCGATCGTGGTCGGCGGCGGTCCAGCGGGATTGACCGCCGCGCTGTATATGGCGCGCGAGGGAATTGAAACGCTTGTCATCGAGCAGGCCGGGCTGGGGGGACAGGCTGGTATCACATACACGCTCGACAACTTTCCTGGTTTTGACGAGGGCATCAGCGGGGCCGAGTTTGGCGACCGGCTGGGACGGCAGGCGCGACGCTTTGGCGTCGAGATTTTGCAGGCGCAATCGGTCAAAGAGATTTCTCAGGATGGTCAATACCTGAGCGTCACGACCGGCGATGGCGCACACCACGGAACCAAAGCCGTATTGCTGGCGACTGGCGCGCGCTACCAGCGGATGAACATCCCCGGTGAAGAAGAATTGATTGGCGTCAATATCCACTTTTGCGCCACGTGCGACGGCGCGTTCTACAAAGGCAAAAAAGTGCTCGTCGTGGGCGGAGGCAACAGCGGGTTTGAAGAGGGACTGTTCCTGCTCAAGTTCGCCGCGCAGGTGGATATTGTCCAGTCCGCGCCAGAGGTCAAGGCCAGCCAGATTCTCCAGGACAAGGTGGCCGAAAAGCCGAACATGACCGTAGTGGTCAACCACGCGATCCAAGCGTTCAGAGGCAAAAACAAGCTGGAAGCTGTCATCGCGCAAGATCGCGCCACAGGCGAGTCGAAAGAATGGCACTATGACGGCGTGTTCGTGTTCATCGGCCTTGCGCCGAATAGCGACCTGGTCAAAGGCAAGGTGCAGCTTGATCCGTATGGCTTTGTTCTCACGGACGGGACTCTGATGACGACGATGCCGGGGTTGTTTGCTGCGGGAGACGTACGCGCCGGGTCCACCAAGCAGGCCGCCTCGGCAGCCGGCGAAGGCGCGACGGCGGCGCTGATGATCCGGCAGTACCTCAAGCAGGTGGGATAACTTGGCGTCGGGTGCGCTTTAGCATCTCGTTCAGTCTGGCGTCACAGCCCGGCGACCGCCGCTGCAACACGCTGACTGAACTCGGCGCTGATGATGCGCTGCCAGGCCTGGGGAAACGTGTGCACGAGATGCTCGAGTTCCGCCTGACGTGCGGCCAGATAAGATGCCACGCCCGGCGCGACGATCGGTTCAGCGGGGCGGACGGGCGTATCTGCCTCGGCGTGGCTCCAAGTTCCCCACGTCAAAAAGTCACGGAGCAGGTTGCAGGTCACCACGGCATCCTGCAGGTCGCCCAGATGATCCTGCATCACCTTGATGTCTTCGATCAACGACTTGGCCTCTGATCCCAGCACCCGTTGAAAGAATTCCAGTGTGTAGCGCAACCCTTTGAACGCGATGCGGAGTTGGTGAAATCGCACGAGCGGCGTGTCAGGCCGGACGATCCATTCGTCAAAGGCGCGCACTGCCGCCAGATGTTGATACAACGCCACAGGTGCAATATGCCGGACGCGGTGCGGCAGTGGCTCACCTTCTGACGCGATGACCGGCAGTGCTCCCGCCCCCGGCGTTTGCAGGAATATATCAAATTGCTCTTTAAAGTCAGTGTAAAGCTTGCTGTCCAACACAGTCAGCATCTGCGCGCGAGCTTGGTCTCGCTCGACTTGCCACGCTGCCAGCAAAGGCGCCAACTCGCCTTGACGCTCGGGCGGCAACTGGTCCAGGTAAAGCTGGGTCTTGGCGCGAAACACGTCCAGATCGCGCACGGCGCCCAGCGCCTGACCCGTCCGCCGTAGTGCTTTGACAAATGGCTTGATCGTTGCCGGGTCCAAATGGTCCTCAAACACGCGCACTGCGGCGCGCATGCGCCGGGTCGCCACGCGCATGTGGTGCAGTTCTTCAATGTCCTCGCCCAAGCGAGTGCCCGGCTCGTAATACAACATGCGCTGGAAATGAAAGTACAACGTCTTGCGTCCAGCCTCGGCCATCGCGTCGTCCACGTTCAGGCCGGGATGCTCCAGCAGAGGCAACCGCAACACGCCCAGACGATACGTCACGCCGCCCATGGTAACGGTGGTGATAGGCCTGAATCTCAGGTCCAGGCCAAACACCAACCGCCACAGATCGCTGTTCTTTTGCGCTTGCTCAGCATCCGTTGCAGCCTGTGGGCCAATCACCTCCAGCTCGACCAGTCCTTCTTGCGCGTGCAATTCCCCAAGGCTGCTGCTCGTGTGAGCGTACACCAGGCCGTCCGCCATGCGCACCAGCGACGCCAGTGCAAGTGCTTGCGTCCGCAACGGCTCGTCTAGTTCAAATTTCTGTGACAACTGGTCAAGTTTGTCCGGCGTGATGCGCTTGGTGTGCAAGAATGCGGCGACTGACATCACCAAGCGGTCAGGCTGTTGCATGCCAGCGGTCTCGGCAGAGAGCAAAATATCTCGCCCGACGGCCCCATGGTGATGGGCATCGGCGCCCAGGCCAATGTCGTGAGTCAACGCCGCCATCTCTAACAGAACGCGGCGCTCGTCGGGCAGACGATGGAACGGCCTCAAGCGATCGAATAATGCCAGCGCGGCGTCAGCAACGGCGCGCGCGTGTGCCTGATCCACGTCAAAGCGTTCGAGTAAAGCTTGGACAGGCGACGTCGCTTGAATCTTGACTATGGACGCCAGCACACGATTGGGGAAAATGCCCAGCCGCTTGAGTCGAAACACGCCCAGCCAGTATCTGACCCGCCGTTCGGAAAGCCCGGCACGCTGGCCGGCCTCCACTTGTGTTGTGCCCTCGTTCAATGCCAGCAAGGCGCGCGCGCGGCGGCCATAGCCATCATCACGCGTGGCAATCTGTGTCAGGGTGATCTGTTCATTCGGCGTCAACAGACGCAGTGTGGATACCCATTCGAGCGCCCGCTCGAACTTGGAACGCCCTTCTGGGTGCAAACCCCATTCACTCTGCAAGCTGGTGACGATGACGGCCAAATCCTCTTCCGTTCCTTCAGTCTTCAGTTCGACTTCCAGCTCATAGAAGGCTTGCTCTCGATCACCCGCAAGGATGTGCACATCATCCAGGCTGAGTTCGGCGATGGTCCGTTTGCCTTGACTGACCGCGCGCACAATGCGAGTCTGGCTCAGGTCAAAAAGCGGAAGCAGAGGTCTATCGTCGATCAAGCTGACAATATGCTGCCGCGCTTCGCCTTCAGGCCATTGCGCGGGCGGCGCTTCGCCGGGCAAAAGCACTTCGAACTCTTGGCGACGGTGCACGGCATCCGTGGCGCTGTTGAGTTGCTTGAGCGTCATGATGAGTTGCCCGTCGCGTTCACGCTTGCGGCATGTGTAGCCGGCGGCCAGGATCAGGCGTCCCGCCGTATCCAGGTACGTATCGTGCACCTGCTCGACCTGACCGGTCGAAAGCGCAAAACCCGCCAGGCTCTCAACCGACTGCAAACGCTGCCGAGTCTCGACATCCGGGATATTGAATTTGGCTTCGATTTCCATGAGAGACGCCTGCTCTTTTACCAGAGCGGTTCGTTCACAGAGCTAGCACAGACGGTGGGATGAGCCAGACCAGACTCACCTTGCAGGGATTTGTTGTTCAATTCCACGCAGGCCAGGCTGCCCTTTTTACACGCAATGCGACCTCCACCGATCAGCTCGCCGATGAGCTGGCTGAAATCCGGTTCATGACCGACCAGCATCAAGGCCTTGGCCTCAGGATAGGCTTGCAAGATTTCTGCCAGTTGATTCGGTCCCAAGCCCGGGCTGAGCCGCTCGTCTTTGACCAGCTGATCGGTCATGTTCAATGGCTGCGCGACAATCTCGGCCGTCTGGTAGGCGCGCACGAGAGGACTGGTGAGGATCACGTCAAGGTTCAGGTGCAACTTGGCAAGGGTTGCCGCTTCGCGGGCCATACGCTCTTTGCCTTCGTCCGTCAACGGGCGATCAAAATCGTCGCCCGCCCACGTTTCGCGATCACCCGCCAGACCGTGGCGAAGAAAATAAAGCTTCATGGTTGTCCTCAATCCACCAGGTTCTCTCGGGCCATCTCGACACGCCGTTGGATGAACCAGGCTTGACTGTTGAGCGGCTGATCCTCCGGGCCGGGCTGTACGCGCGCGTATGTGCCATCCGGCAGCATGCGGCGCGCCTTGACGTTATCGGCCAGGTAAATCGCCAGCACCTCGTCGCGCAGGTGACGGATCAGCCGCATGTCCTCGACCGGGAACAGCACTTCGACGCGCCGGTCGAGATTGCGCGGCATCAGGTCGGCGCTGCCCAGGTAGATCTGCTTCGTGGCCGCCGTTGCGGAAGTAATAGATGCGGCTGTGCTCCAAAAAGCGGCCCACGATGCTGGTCACGCGGATGTTGTCGCTGATGCCCGTGACGCCCGGCCGCAGGCAGCAGATGCCCCGCACCAGCAGATCGATCTTGACGCCGGCCTGCGACGCCTGGTACAGCAAGCTGGATCATCGGCGTATCCACCAGCGCAGTTCATCTTGAAGATCAGGTGGCCCGGCTCGCCGCGCTGCTGGTGCTCGATCTCGCGCTGGATCAGCGCTTCCATGCCTGCTGCGCAGATTGATCGGCGCGACCAGACAGCTTGCGATAATCCGTCTTGGCCGAATAGCCGGTCAGGTAGTTGAACAGATCGGTGGCATCCGCGCCGATATCTTCATCGCAGGTGAACATGCCCAGATCGGTATAGATCTGCGCGGTGACGGCGTTGTAGTTGCCGGTCGCCAGATGCACGTAGCGGCGGATGCGCTCGCCTTCTTTGCGCACCACCAGCGCGATCTTGGAATGCGTCTTCAGCCCCAGCAGGCCGTAGACCACGTGCACGCCCTCCACTCTCCAGCGCCTTGGCCCAGTCGATGTTGCTTTCCTCGTCAAAGCGCGCTTTGAGTTCCACCAGCACGGCCACCTGCTTGTCGTTCTGCACGGCTTCCAGCAAGGCCTGCGACGACCGGCGAGTTGCGCCCCACCCGATACAGCGTCTGCTTGATGGCCAGCACATTCGGATCGTCGCGCGGCTGCCTTGAGAAAATCGACCACCGGCGTGAATGAATCGTAGGGATGGTGGAGCAAAATATCCTGGCGGCGGATGGCGGCGAAAATGTCGCCTTCGGTGCAGTCTGCGTCCAGCGGCGGGCGGGACGGCGGCACGAAGGGCGCGTCTTTCAGGTCGTGGCGATCGATGCTGTACAGGCTCCATCAGGCTGCTCAAGCCCAGCGGGCCTGTCGAGCGTGTAAATATCGTTGCGGTCCATTTCCAGGTTCTCGATCAGGATGTTGCGGATGTGCGTGGGCATGGCGTTGGTGACGGTGACGCGCACGACCTGACCAAAGCGCCGCTGGCGCACGCTCTGCTCCATGGTTTCCAGCAAGTCCGCGGCTTCCAATTCCTGGATCATCATGTCGGCATCGCGCGTGACGCGGAAGGGATGCGCTTCGACGACGTCCATGCCGGGGAACAGCATATCCAGATGGGCCGCGATGACCTGCTCCAGCCACACGAAATAATGGTGGTAAGGCACCGTGCCGTCTTTGCGCGTCGCTGCCCGACGAGCGCTTGATCGGCACGAAGCGCGGCAGGGTGTCGGGCACTTTGATGCGCGCAAAGTGTTCCTCGCCTCCTCGTCGCGGATCACTACGGCCAGATTCAGGCTCAGGTTGGAGATGTGCGGGAAGGGGCGGCCCGGGTCGAAGGCCAGCGGTGTGAGCACCGGAAAGACGATCTCGTTGAAATACTCTTCGACGCTGGTCTTTTGCCTGCGGTTCAGAGCGCTCATAATCCAGCATGTGAATGCCGGCCTGGTCGAGCTGGGGCAGCAGCGTCATGCAAGCACTCGCGCGCATCTGTCATCAGCTGCAGGGCCACCTTGCGGATGGCCGCCAGTTGCTCGGCGGGGGTCAGGCCATCGGGCGAGAGCTCCACCACGCCGGCCTCCATCTGCTGCTTCAGGCCGGCCACGCGCACCATGAAAAACTCGTCCAGGTTCGAGCCGACGATCGCCAGGAACTTGACTCGCTCCAGCAGCGGGTTGCTGTTCGTCGCGAGCCTCTTCCAGCACGCGGCGGAAGAACTCCAGCAGGCTCAGCTCGCGGTTGATGTAGAGCTTGGGATCGTCCAGATCGAACCGGGGACGCCGGGCGGAACGCGCCGGGCTAGCCGCTCTTCTTGTCCTTGCGCTTCTTGTCTGACTTGGTCTTGCCACGGCCGGCTACCTCCGCAAACGGGTCATAATTCAATTCCTTGCTCAGCTTGTCCACCAGCGTCTTGACCACTTTGACCCGGCCATACCACTTGCAGTTGGATTCGACAATCGTCCACGGCGCTGTGACTGTGCTCGTCTTGAGCAGCATGTCATTGACCGCCTGCTCGTAGGCATCCCACTTGTCGCGATTGCGCCAGTCCTCCGAAGTCAGCTTCCAGCCTTTGAGCTCATCAGCAGACCGCTCCTCGAAGCGGCGGAGCTGCTCGTCCTTGCTGATGTGCATCCAGAACTTGAAGAGGATCGTGCCAAAGTCCACCAGCTCGCGCTCGAACTGGTTGACCTCGCGATAGGCGCGCTTCCAATCGGCCTCGGAGCAAAAGCCTTCGATGCGTTCCACCATCACGCGGCCATACCAACTGCGGTCAAAGATAACGATCTGCCCGGCTTCCGGCAAGCGCCGCCAAAAGCGCCAGAGGTAGTGATGCGTCGCGTCGTCGCCCTGCGGCGCGGCAATCGCCTGGACAGCATACCCGCGCGGGTCGAGTCGTTCAGTCACACGCTTGATCGTGCCGCCTTTGCCGGCCGCATCCCAGCCCTCAAAGACCATGATGACGGGGCGCTGCTGCACATACACCTGGTAACCCAGCGCGCTGAGGGCCACCTGGTATTTGATGAGCGATTCAAGATATTCTTCTTTATCCATCGAGACGGACAGGTCAACAGTCTCTAACATGGTCGGCTCCTTTTATGAAACCTTGCAAGCCATATCTAATCAAATGACACTCAATCTTGCTCTTCCGCCATTTCTTTCTTGCGCTTCTTTTTGCGGACTGGCTCGGATTCAGGCCCGGCGGCGGGTTCTTCTTTGCGCTTGGTCTTGCGGGTCTTTTTGCCGGGGCTCTCGGTGACCGCTGCCTGATCCTCGGCCGGTGGAGTGGGGGGAGTCTCTTGTGTCGGCGCTTCCTCCTGTTCCAGGTCTTCGGTCACGGTTGCTGTGGGAGCAGGGGTGAGCGGAAGCGCGCCGGGGATCTTGCCCAATCGCTCTTCCAGCGCTGCGATGATGGTCTGAAAGATCTTGACGTGCGTCCAGTAGCGATCGGTAGCTTCCACGATCGTCCACGGTCCCCATTCGGTATTGGTGCGCTCCAACATCTCTTCGACGGCCAGGAGATAGTCGTCATATTTGCTTTGATGCTCCCAGTCCTCAGCGGTCACCTGCCAGGCCGTCAGCGGATCCTGAACGAGTTTCTTAAAGCGCCGCTTTTGCTCTTGCTTGCTGATGTGCAGCCAGAACTTGATGATGAGGTAACTATCGTCGGCAATCGCCCGCTCAAAGTCCACGATGTCACGGTAGGCGCGCCGCCATTCCGGTTCCGGCGTCAGGTTTTCTACGCGTTCGACCAGCACGCGCCCGTACCACGAACGGTCGAACATGGCCCACTCGCCGCGCCCGGGCAGCTTGAGCCAAAAGCGCCACAGCCAGGGACGTTTCTGCTCGTAGGTGCGCGAGGCGCGGATCGGATAGAGCTTGAATCCACGTGGGTCGAGCCGCGCCGTCAGCGTCTGGATGGACGTACCCTTGCCGGCGGCGTCCCACCCTTCAAAGAGGATGACGACAGGAATCTTGGCGTCCCACGCGGCTTTTTGCAGCGAGTAGAGGCGATTGCGCAGCGCGGGCATCCGCTTTTTGTACTCTTTTTTGTCGAGCGATTGGGTGAGGTCAACTTCTTCGAGCATGGTTACCGACTCCTTTATGGATTTCAACACAAGCGGCTCGATTGTTAGTGCGCCGGATGGCCCATCCAGCTAAAGATATGGGGTATCACTCCAGTGGATTGCTATCAATTATAGCACAACCAAAGTAAAGGTGAAATGGGAGAGTGGGCGTCAGCGTTGATGATTCGGCGGTATCTCAAGCTGGCGGGGTGATTTTGTCTGAATCGCGTACGCGCCTATAACGCCAGCGGCACATCGGCGTACGCGAACATCGCTACCGCAACGACACTGAGGCGCTAACCAGAGAGGCAAATGACACGCCTTGAATTTAATCTTCGGGGCGTGTCCGTTTAGCGCCACAGACTTATTGCGGTTGATTGGGTCGTCAGCATCAACCACTGCGGGAGGTGTGTGGTATGAATCCGGGGTGATTCATGTTCAATCCGCAGTCGATATCAAATCACAAGAAGTGCGCGATGTAGAAAACCTGCGTGAGCACTACGCGTGCGCGCTGCGAAACTGGGTCAATCGCCTGGAAGCACATCATGCCGAGGCGGTGTGCTTGACCGATGAAGCGACGTATCGCACTTGGCGGCTATCTATGTCGGTTTTGGCTTATAGCTCGCTCAGCTATCTGAAGTGTGCTGCGCGACCAGCATCCTGATCAATTCGGGTGAAATGCATTGCGCACATCCGACCACAAGCCTTCGATGGTGTTGACCTGAACCTCGCGGGCTCCGTCCCTGTCATCATCGCGTGCCCATTCGTAGGCGGCGTGACAGACCGTCCGCGTGAGGCCGGAACACATGATGGTAACCGAGCCATTCGTCCGTATAGCCGTGGGCTACCGGCACGGTAAAGCGGATCACCGGCAGCGTCCCAGCCCAGACCACGGCCAATTCGACGCCTACGCTAAGCGACAGCGCTGCGGACCATGTGAATTCTGCAACGGCTGGTCAACCTATTCCCCTACTTTATATTCGCCACGTATGACAACCACTGGAATACCGCTCACTTGTTCTGGAAAGGCGATCCGTTCCTCTGGTTTGGCTTTGAACCAGCGTTCGCGCACGTGGATACGCAAGGCAATTTGCTCTGAGGTATTGTTTTCTTCACCGACGTAGCCAATGTCGATGAGTGTCACATCAGGATGGTCTAGAAACTGCTGCACGAGCTTATCCTGGGCTTGGCGGGCTTTTGCCCAGGAATCAGAATCTCGTGGTGCCAGACGTTAACCTCCACCCTTGGTCTTCACTCGATCTGCCCTATCACGGAGTTGCGTTGATAGTAGGTCCGTGATAAATAGCCATCAATTCGGGCTGTGACTGGATAAGCACAATGGTCTGCAACTCGTAGCGCCTCAAGTCCGGGATCGGTTGTTCCAGCCGATGTGTATGCACCGATTGCTCCGTCTGGAGCTGGCCGCGTTCAGAGGCCACAAGCTTGGTGACTCCACTGGCCAAATCCACCGTGTGAACCATGATCTGATAAGGCGTGTTGTCTGCTGTGAGCGTTTTGGCATTGGCCCCTGACACAGTAAAGTGAATGGCAGACACAAATTTGCTGTTGCGAACGTCAGACGACGACTGGGGTTCGATCTCTACGTCGAGAATTGACACCTGGGCAGGGTTTGGTGTTACTGTGGTAGGAGATATAAGGGTCTCTGCCGCAATGAGATCAGATTCTACATCAACAGGTAAATCTGCTTGCTGCAGAATCCAGTTGACCCATAGGTGCGGTTCAATGCCAGGAAACTGGGTCTCCGCACCGGTTTCATCGTGATAGACCCGTGTTTGCCAGACCCGCGTCTGCCAGGATTGTTTGCCCTCTTCGTCTAGCTCGTAATCGAAGAACAGCGAAAAACCGGCATGTTGATGCCATCGGGTTCCCGGTGGTGTGTTTTTCTCTAGTTGCGTCTCCGCCGACTTTTGTTCGGCCTCTGGCTTTTGTTCCGCCTCTGGATTTTGTTGTGGCAGAACTTGGTCTTCCCTTGCCTGCTGAAGCAGAGCCTGGGCCTGACCGATCCAGTTCATGGCTTCAATTTGCTTGGCCGTAATGCGCAAACCCACTTCTTTGAGGGCTTTAGCGAGTTTGTCGGGAGTGGATTCGGCCAGGTCGCCCAAGTGACGAATCCCGATATGGGATAAAGCCTCCGCCGTTCTTGGGCCAATGCCAGTAATGGTTTCCAGGTTGTCCTGCAGATTGCCTGTAGAACTCGATGTGTTCTCGTCAACTGCCATGCTGTGCTTCTCCTTCGATCTTCGGCTTATTCCATGAACGTTCGTCCCTTTCCCGGAATGTTCATAGGGCAATACCCTAGGACCTATGAAATGCTCCTCTAACGCTTGGGTTGGTTGTCTTCGCCTGGAATGTCGTCCACCTCTTGTCGGATGACAGCGCGTTCCTCTGGGTTTGCCCCCACCCAATTTTCAGAATTTCATTGGGGTCTCTGCTGCTTTTCTCACCTGGCTCAATACGGACACGCCTGCTAGTGCACGTCTATCCCGTGGGTCTACAACGACGATCGCACCAGGGCTGTCAAAGCGATAACGCTTAAGTGACGTTGGTCCTGTTACCGTTAATCCCTTCGTGCCCAGATATTGGAAATAGACCAAGGGATCACTTTCCGGTTGAGGCTGCGCAGTTATCTTTTCTTCAGGTTTGGGTGCTGGATGCTTCCGGGTCGTCTGACCTTCCTCTGTCCGCTTTTTGCCGCAACACATATTCGTCCTCACTTTCTTCAATATACAGAGCCGGCGCTTCACCGTGCTTTCGGTCTGTGGCGCGCTCCAGCAGGATCGCGCCGGCTGACAGCGCCAGCCACAATAGGACTTTCCTGCTCCACGTCTTCCCCAGGTAAATGGCAAAGGGAGCCGCGATCCATACACTCAGACAATAGAAACAATCGAGGAGCTGCCCCCAGAATCCTGTCCCAGCTCTGCGACGCAGGTGAACGACCACATCCCAGGGGCCATCTTCCGCTTGCAGCAGATGCGTGACACGCCAGACCGCCAGGGTTCCCAGTAGAAATTCATAGAAATACATTCGCTTTTGCCTTGCCAATGACTCGGATTGCATTTTGGTATGGTTTCAGTGACGTGGACTGCTAATACAAGCTGAGTCGACAGTCAGACGGCCATGTCCACTTTCAGGGCATCCAAGATTGGCTGCATGTCGATGGCAAGGGCGCGTTCTGGGCTATCACTGCCGGCAAAGTGCAGCCCAACTACGTTCTTTGTCTCTTCTTCGAGCCAAAATGAGCCCGAGTCACCGCCTGTGCTGACTTGCGACAGTGCGTCGCGGGGATCAATCGTCATCACGTTGCGAATGAGACGGCTCACGCCGCTGTAGCTCATTCTGGCCGTGCCTTCAACACCGGCTACACGCCCATAGGTGACGCCGCTTGCCCGACCTGACTTCACCACCGCCATCCCCGGCTCCGCCCAACCCACGCCCGTGACGGGCGCAAGGTCGAACTGATCGTTAATCAATGCACGGGCGCCGGTGAGTTCGGCAACGGCCGCATCAAGGTTGGCCGCCATTGCATCGCGAGAAAGCGTAGCGACCGTGTCGGCGTCAGTGCCACCATCGCCCTGGCCGGGCTGGTAGATGGGCCAACCAGGCCGCGCCCACCAGAAACCAACAAGCACGTGCCAGTTGCTGAGGATCATTTTGGCGCCAGTTTCTCGGTCAATTACCATGCCTCCGAGCGTAGCATAACCCCGTATTCTGCCATTGGCAACGCTGATACCGCCACGCATTGGCTCGCTGCGGCGCGCACGTGGGGGAGCGGGCGGAGGGGCGGGCGGATCCCACCACCCCTGTAGTCGATAGGCTCCCTGTGGTATGTCAACCGGGAACCCGCCAATCGTGGCTGGAATTGGGCCACGGGTCACACCTTCCCGGGTGGCGGCTTCAAGCGCTAGGCCTAGCGCGATCTTTTCAACGACATGGACGCGGATAGCCAGCTCATTCTCAACGAGCGTGCCGCCGTGCTCCGGCCAGCCAAAGTCAATCAGCCGCACGTTGGGATCATAGATCCAACCGCGCACTGCTTCGCGCAGCGCCTGACGCGCGCTCATCAGAGTCTTTCGGTCAATATTCATCATCTTCTCCCTCCGCGTTCGTCAGGTGACTGTCAACTAGACCGAAGTCCTACCCGAACAATTACTTCGGCTATTCCGAAAAATAAGGATCCGACTACATTCTGGGAATGAGCCAGATGGACCAGGGATTAGCGGAGATATCCTGACCCATTCCCGGAATGTACCCACCCATTGACCTGGGTGGTTTATCTTTCGGAACAGCGTTAGCCCGCTGCGCTGAGGCTGACCCGGCCCGTAACGGCCGGGTCAGTAATACGTTTAGGGTCTTGGAGGACATTCACATTTGCTGCCACGGTCGGCCACCATGTAGCGGATTGGACGGTCGAATTGATAGCCCGACGGCGTTGGCGGGGTGGGGAACAGATTGTCAACATCAAAGTCATATACATGCCGCACAAAACCGGCATAGTCTGGAACAAGTATTCCGTTGCAGTTGCAGACGCGAGCACAAATATTCGTCTCATAGAGACAGGCGGCAACTGTGGGCCTAAGCGTCCAAACGCATGCGTAGAAATTCCGACCCGCTACAGGATAGATGCAGCATCTGAAATCTAGCGCAGGCAGTGGCTGCATGGTTTGCGTATCGGCGGTGAAGAAGTTGAGCTCAATGTGCGCACCGAACCCAACCAGATCGGCCACCATCGCATTATTTAGCCACACGCCTGCTGCAATAAAGGCCTGCTCACCCGTCATAATGATCCGACCGGGGGCGTAGGGGCCGGGGGTGGGGGCGAAGTTCTGCCACGGACCCCAGGCGTAGACTTCCCATTGATTTGCCAGATTCCCTACGCCTGTTTGGGTGAGTTCCAAGGTCGCCCTCTGTTCAAGGGCAGCCGCAAACTGGGCCTCCACATAGGCTTTCAGAGCCTCACTCGGGTCACTGGCTTCGGCACGGCTGACATTCACTTCTTGGCTTGACATGGTTTATTTCTCCTTAATTGTGATTGTGAACTTGGCTGACTCATCTTCGAACGTTCTACTGTTTGGAATTCCGCCATCATCGTACTCCCGCCCGTTCAATTGGCACTCAAGAATCACTCAATTTCGTACCGAAAATACATTGAGTTTTATCCATGCACTCGTATACGTCGTGAGTGCGTCCCAATAATGGAGCGCTGAATCGTGTGATTTCGGTGTGAAGATGAGCGAAGATGGGGCACTCAACTACGCGACGAGACAAGAACAAATCGCTCAATTGGACGAGGTCGTCCGATTGAGCGCCTCTGTTAAAGGATAGATTGAGCCGCTGTTGGGATTGGATCACGAATTCGCGCTAATAGACGCGTATAGTTTTCGAGTTTCATCGGCGGGAGGAACGTCCAGTTCTTTGGCGAGCGCCTGAACACAGGTGTGGTACTGGCGGATAGCCAGATGGCGTTGACCTTGTGCCAGGTAACACTGCATCAGCCGCCGATGAGATTCCTCATGACAAGGGTCTCGCTCGAGAACTCTGTGGCACAGGGTTACTCCGACAGTATATTCGGCCCTGCTGCACATAATACTCACTCAGGCGTTCAGCGATTTCCACATAGATATTCCGCAGGTGTTCTCGTTGAGAACTTGGCCAGTCCTCATACAAATCCTTCGAAGAAATCGCCTTGATACAGGCCCTCGGCGATGGCGTATTCCGTCACGGCTGCTGCAATTTGACCGGCAACTTCCAGACGTCGGCCAGCCTGCATATGCTGTTCGAATTCCTCAAAATCGAGCCATACATCCAGCTCTGGGTTCAGTAAGTAGCCATCGTTTTCAAACTGAATTTGCTGCAGGTCTGGCTGTGCTTGTCTTAGCGTTTGTCGCAGGGCATAGATTGCCTGGTGCAGGTTGCGGCGAGCGGCTATAGGATCAGCATCGGGCCAGAACACATCCATCAAAATGTCTTTGGAAACCGGCTTCCCTCCGTGTGTTACCAGGTACTTGAAGAATAGAATAGCCCTTCAAGCTCTTCCACTCTGTGACTAGTTGATCGTTCTGATACACACGAAACGGACCCAGACAATAGACGGCCAGCGCTGGCCTGTGCTGCTTTTCGTCTTTCGCCGTCACTGGGTGGGTCTTCGGTGTCGACCTAACGAATGGCTCTGCTGCTGGAACGGACCGATCAGGTGATTCCAATACTGGCTGAAGTGGCACCGGTATGGACTTGGTCGGGGTCTCTTTAGTAGGGGCGGGTGCAACTAATGGTGGCACTGTAATGGATGTGCTGCCAATGTCTGCAAGCTCGCGCGGTGCCTCCCCAATAGTTTCCATTATGTCTGGCAGCATTTCCTGTGAGGTGGGTACGTACCATTCAGGTGGGGCGACTGGCCCGGAAGGCCGAAGGCGCAAGCCCAATGCACCCAGCAGACGACTCCACAGGCTGGTCGGCTTCGGGGTCCTGAGCCTCTCAGTACCCTCTAGTGCCGGCCTGGTTAACTGATCGAGCCAGTTGCTCAACGTCTGCCATTGACCAAGGTCCAGCAGCGTATCGGCGACTCTGCGCGATAGCCTGCGCGGCGCTGGCCGTGTCGCCTATCTCACAGTATAAGGGCACGGCTTGCTCTAGAGCGTCGTGGCTCGCCAGGTAGTCGGCCATACGGTGAAGAGTGGCATGGCTTGGGCTGCCCCTCGCGCGCAGTGCCGCGTGCAAGGGCGTCTTCCACGCGCAACGCACGCGCGTCCAGTCATCGGCGAGTGCTTGCAGCCACGGGCTGGCAGGTAGTGTCACGTTGCCGAGTGTCGCTTGGACCAGTGACGGATGGCTATACTCCAGGCGCACTGCCAAGGCCAGTGCCTGGAAAACATCTGTATTCACAGTTTCCAGGCCAGGCGCACACAATGCGGAGGAGCAAATCGTCCAGGCCGGCGGCACGTTCGATGATTTGTTGGACAAGCGCTGGATTTAGCACAGTTGCGGCGTCGCACAGGCCCGCCAGCACGTCGGCCCGTCCCTCGGTCAAAGCGACGGCGCGATCAATGCAATGGGTTGGCAATCCAGCCTCGGCATTCTGGAACAAAACTGACGTTGCACGGGCGTCGATACGCAAGTCGCCGGCGCCTCGATGGGTGGTGAAAGTGGGCCAGTTGGAGGAGGGGATTTGCACATGAGTGGTCAAGATGCAGGTGGTGCTTGTTGGCAGCGACGGCAGGAGGCGCGCCCCCAGCAGCCCCAAAGCTGGGTGAGCATCGGCCAAGTGGTGGACGTGCTCGAGCACCAGGGCAGCGGAGGCGGGGAGAGCCTCGGACAATTCCTGGCCCAGGCGGGCAAACAGCCGCGGCCAGCCAGCCGTCGGGCCAGGTTGGCGTCTCATCTGTTCCAATGTGGCCATGCCTACATCAGGGCACAGTCGTCGCGCCCCCGCAATGAGCGATAAAAGCAACGTGGCAGGGTCTGCATCCTCTGGGCCGAGGCGCAGCCACAGCGTGGGCCGGCCATATTCGGCGAGGGTCGCTGCGAGGCTGTCACCGCTCACATAGCCTGCTGGAGCGGTGAACAGCGTGATGCGACCCTCGGCGGCCCGCTTCAGTGCGGCATGCTGCAGCCCCACATGGGCAACCTGTGGGGCCGCCACCTTGGCGAACAGCATGGTCACGCCTCACATGATCGGCGTGCCCAACGCTTCAGGCGCTGAGCGCATGAACTTACATGGAGGGACGAGAGCCGGATGTCACTCTGATAAGTGAGATTATCTAGCTTGAGAAATCGCTGCGGGGTTTCTGGCGTCAAGAGTTACAGAAACTTGTCTACCCCACATTCCTTGGACTGAACTGTATCTCGTGTGCGACTGCGTGTCTCATTAAACCACAAATGCAGCACGAAATAAAGAGGCAATTTGGTAATTTTGGCCCACCCTATGCGGCTGGTTTATCGTTGCAACCTTAACAAGGTAAGAATATAGTCAGACCTATATCGTCACGCGATTCGTGTCCACGCCCAAGCCCGCGTCGGATGCGCTCACGTCGTTGGCAACAATCGGATCGAACCCCTACAGAGCTTGCATCATGCTATAATAGCGGCAACAGGCCGGCCAAACAAGTGTGACATAAGGAGATGGTCCATGTCCCAATTATTCCGCCGCAAGCCCCAGGATTTGCCCCAGCGCGAGGAAACCTGGCACGTTTTCACATTCAAGATGCGTACCTGGATCACCGAGCGAGACCAAAAGCCGGCGCGTCCTGACGGCTTGATGATCCTTGAGCTGACGAGTGGCACGGTGATGGCCGTCGAGATGGCCGAGACTGCCAGGCCGGAATGGGTGGGCGAGATTCTGTTCAAGGCGATGACCCATCCCGCCGCCGGCCCAGGCTCCAGGCCGCATCGTCCTCAAACGGTGACGCTTCCCGACGAAGGCCTGGTCGCTATGTTGGCGCCGCGCCTGGCCGAAATCGGCGTCGAGTGCAAGCAGATGGACACGCCTGACGAGGTGTATCAGATTATTGCCGACCTGGAAAGCCACATGCGTGGTGGCCACTCTGAGGTCCCCGGCCTGCTGTCTGTCGAAGGCGTCACGCCGGAATTCGTGGGCGAGCTGTTTGCAGCGGCGGCCGAGTTTTATCGCGCCGCTCCGTGGGTAAAGCTGGCGAACACGCAAGCGTTGGCCGTTCAGCTTTCCGTTGAAGCTGAGCCGTGCTATGTATCGGTAATGGGCAACGCCGGAATCGAGTACGGCCTTTCGGTGAGCCGCACCTGGGCCGACTTGCAAGCGATGGCGTTTGGCTCTGCCGATGAGCCAATGGACGCGATTCCCGCCAACGGCCTGCGTTCCCTGCTGTTCAACTCGATCACGGAATTACCGTTCGACGATCTTGAGGCGCTGGAAAAATACCAATGGCAGGTCGCAGGCGATGACGCTTATCCGATGCCCATCGTCTTTGAATTACCGGATCGGGTCCTGCGACCCAGCCGGAACGAATTGCTATGGTATCAGGCCGCTCTCCGGGCCATTCCGGTTTTTGTGCGCGACCATTTGCGCCCGGACACGCAGGGGGATTATGCCGCCGTCGAAGCATCCCTCGCCGTGCCCACGTCGGATGGCGAGGCGACGGTCGTCATCCGCTACCCGGCGGGCCAGCTCGATCATGCGCTGACCCCGGCTGCACCCATGTTCTGGCCGGAAGAAGAAGGAGACGAAGAGACATTCGTCGTTGACCGCCGAATGATGGAAAGCCAGATGGCGGCGCTCACACGCGAGATGGGCGGGGAGCCGCTCGTTGATTCGGACTTGGACAAGGCGCAACAGTTGATGTACAGCGCGTGGGAGGAACGCAACCCGGCCCGCCGCATCTCTTTGGCGCATGAAGCGTTGAGCATCTCGCCGAATTGCGCCGACGCCTACGTGCTGCTGGCGGAAGAAGAAGTGGATACTGTGGGTCGCGCGCTCGAATACTATCGCCAGGGCGTCGAGGCGGGTGAGCGCGCGCTGGGTGAACAGTTCGATGAGATGGCGGGCCACTTTTGGGGCGTCTTGGAAACGCGCCCGTACATGCGCGCCCGGCATGGCCTGGCCGACACGCTGTGGCGTATGGGCCGAAGGGAGGAAGCTTGCTCTCATTTTGAAGAAATGCTGCGACTGAATCCCAACGACAACCAGGGCATTCGCTACTTGTTGGTTGCGTTGCTACTGGAGATGGATCGCGATGCGGACGCGGAAAAAGTGCTCAAGCAATATCGAGGTGATGCGTCGGCAACGTGGTACTTTACCCGCGCACTCATCGAATTTCGCAAAAACGGCGCAACCTCCCAAGCAAACAAGTTACTTGAAAAGGCGCTCAAGCACAACCCGCACGTGTCGCCTTATCTCATCGGCCAGAAGCGCATCCCGAACCGCCTGCCGGCCACGCTGGGTTTTGGCGACGAGAATGAAGCTATCGCCTATGCTGCCGATCATCTCAATCACTGGCGGCGCACCGAGGGGGCTGTGAAGTGGCTGCAGGGACAACTCGTCCCCAAGTCTGCCCAAGCCAGCAAAACTTTCAAACCCAAAGAACCCACGTTGGACGATGTGACTGAATCTATTATGGCGGATGCCGCCGGGCCGATGCCGCTGAGCGACTTGGTCCAGCAAGTTCTGGCGCGCAAGCCATCCCGAGCCAAAGACCCGGTCAAAGCCGTGATGACTCATCTGCGAGACCCTTATGGGCGGGACAAGGCATTCGTCTTTATGGATCGAGAGACCGTGCTGCCCTTGCGGTTGGCGCTGGAGGGTGCGCGGTTTCGCATTACGCTGGATCGGCAGATGGCAAGCCAGGGCGCGCTGCCTCTACATCCTTACTTTGTCCCGTTCCTGCGTGGTGTGCAAGTCGCCATGCCGCCCGAGGTCATGCCGACGTTGGAAACCGAGCAGGGGCGCCAGATTCCGGTGAGCTTGACGACATTGCACGCCAAGCCGGAAGGAGTATTTGGCGAACTGACCGGCGGCAGGACGGCGGCCATCGAGTTCAAGGCCTGGCTCAGTTCTGTGGGTGCTCGCCGGGGCGACAGCCTTTTGCTGACGGTCCTGGATTGGGAGCATGGCCGCTTCCAGTTGGCGTTCGAGCCGGAACGCCGCCGGCGCAAGGTCGAGATAGCCCGGCAAAACCAGGCTTTAGCGGATATGTTGTGCGATCTGATCAAGCCAACGATCAATAAGCGCTTGTGGGCGGAACGCGGCTTGCAGACCGCCTATGCGCGGCTGCCTTCGGCCCGCGACTATCCCGGCGATCACTGGACTCTGGTACTGGACAAGGACAAGCGGCTGCTGCGCGATGTCTTTGAGATCGTCTCTGCCGAGGCGGAAGGTGGACTCTTGAGCGACCTGATCGAGCCGGACGAAGAGGTGATTGAGGAACAGCCGTTCACAGTCCGGCAGGGCAAGCGAGTGTATCGCTTCCGGGCCAGCCGTGGCAGAAAACGCTTTTTGATTGAAGCACAGGGCAACAACACGCTGGGCGAGTTGGATGCCGCGATGCGCGAGGTCTTTGACCTGGATCTCATGGATCACCTGAGCGAGTTCTCGCTCGTGACCGGCAAACGCGCCCGCCAGCCTTTTGGCCCACTGGATCCGATGGGCGAATATCCCGCCTGCCAAGTGCGCCTGGCCGGGCTAGGCCTGGAGGCTGGGGCGCGGCTAGAGTACGTCTACGATTTTGGCGACAACATCAAGCACGCACTTGAGCTTGAAGCCATTGAAGAACCCGAAGCCAAGACACGGTATCCGCGCTACAAGTCAGTGAAAGCGCCGTGGAGAGTAGAGCAATGATTGTGGCGGCCTAGTAGGCCCTGGGCGAAAATCGCCTTCTCCCTGGCGGGCTTGCCGCAATGAATGCACACGCCCGCGCCTCCAGGCTGATCCAGCGGGATGTTGCGCGTGGTGGCCTTGGTCTCTTCTTTGATCTGCGCCTCGCATTCGCGCTCGCCGCACCACCAGGCCAGCGCCCAGGCCTCTTCCATCACCTGGCGGAACTCGTCGTAGGTTTTGGGCTGGTGAGTGTTGTCTTGGCGGAACTTGACAGCGCGCCGGTAGCAGTTCAGCCTGGATCGTATCCAGCATCTCGCTCACGCCGCTCACGAGCACGGTCGGGTCCTGCGACACGAATGACTTGCCCGCCTTGCCGGGCACATCGCGCCGCGCGAGCACCACACTGTTCTTTTCCACATCCTTCGGTCCGATCTCGATCCGCAGCGGCACGCCGCGCAACTCCCAGTCGTTGAACTTGAAGCCGGGCGAAAACTCGTCGCGGTCGTCCAGCTTGACGCGCACTTGATCTTGCAGCATCGCCTTGATGCGCTCGGCGGCTTGCATCACCCTGCTCTTTTCTCCGTCGCTCTTGTAGATCGGCACAATGACCACCTGGATAGGCGCGAGCCGAGGCGGCAGAACGAGGCCGTTGTCGTCGCCGTGCGTCATGATGATGGCGCCGATAAAGCGCGTCGAAAGGCCCCACGAGGTCGTCCAGCAGTGCTGAAGGGTGTTATCTTTGTCCAGGTACTTGATGTCGAACGCCTTGGCAAAGTTCTGGCCGAGAAAGTGCGACGTCGCCGCCTGCAGCGCTTTCCTGTCGCCCATCATCGCTTCGAGGCTGTACGAAGCTTCCGCCCCGGCAAACTTTTCGCTATCGCTCTTGCGGCCCGGAACCACCGGCACGGCGGCTTCCGAAACGGCAAAGTCGTTGTACACGTCGAGCATCCGCAGCGTTTCTTCCATCGCCTCTTCGGACGTGGCATGCGCCGTGTGGCCTTCCTGCCAGTAAAAGTTGAGCGTGCGGATAAAGAGTTTAGTGCGCATCTCCCAGCGCACCACGTCGCACCACTGGTTGAGCAGCATGGGCAGGTCGCGCCACGAGTGAATCCACTGGGCCATCATATGGCCGATGATGGTCTCGGACGTGGGGCGCACCACCAGCGGCTCTTCCAGTTTTTCTCCGCCGCCGTGCGTGACGACGGCCAGTTCCGGCGAAAAGCCCTCGACGTGATGTTTTTCTTTTTCCAGAAAGCTCATCGGGATGAGGCTGGGAAAGAGCGCATTCTGGTGGCCGGTGGCCTTGAAGCGCTTGTCGAGCGCCTGCTGGATGTTTTCCCACAGCGCCGTGCCGTACGGTCGGACGACCATGCAGCCGCGCACGGGCGCATAATCGGCCAGCTCGCTCATTACGACGAGATCGTTGTACCACTTGTTGAAATCTTCACTTCGGGGTGTGAGTTTGTCTGGCATGAGAGATTTTGCTCCTGACTGTTATTCTATCATACTTTAGTTTTCTGGAAACTCTACAGGCGCCACTCGCCGTGTGATGTCGTCGTGCAGATTCTGCAATTCGGCGCGGACGGCGACAAGCAAATCACTTTCCGGCACAATTCTTTTCTCCGCCTGATCGCGCCGCTTGAGTTCGACGCCGCCGTGTGCCAGCGAGCGGTCGCCCACCGTGATGCGCAGCGGCAAGCCAATCAAGTCGGCGTCGTTGAACTTGACGCCGGGCGTTGCCTTGCGGTCATCGAACAGCACCTCAATTCCACCTTCACGCAACGTCTGATAGATGCGCTCGGCCGTTGCGAGTGTCTCGGCCGAATCGCTCGGAATCCAGACGAGCGAGACATGATACGGCGCAATCGTCACAGGCCAGATCAAGCCCTTGTCGTCGTGATGCTCTTCGGCCACGCACGCTAACAATCGCCCCAGCCCGATGCCGTACGAGCCCATCACAATCGGTTTAGCTTCGCCATTCTCGTCAAGATACGTCGCGCCCATCATAGCGCTATAGCGCGTGCCGAGCTTGAAGATGTTGCCAACCTCGACGCCGCGACTGCCGCGCAGCGGCAAGCCGCACTGCGGGCAGCCATCGCCTTCGCACGCGGCGGCAATATCAGTTACGATGTCGGCCGTGTAATCGCGTCCCAGGTTGACGTTGAGCAGGTGATAGCCCGGCTCGTTTGCTCCGGCAACCAGGTTCGGTGATGAGGCAACAGCATCGTCCACTACAATGATAGCGTTGCGCACGCCAATGGGCGAACCGTAACCCGGCTCGGCGCCAATGGCGCGAATTTCGTCTTCCGTCGCCGGGCGAAGCAGGCTCGCCTTGACCGCATTAGCGAGTTTGGTCTCATTCACTTCCATGTCGCCGCGAATCACGGCAAAGACGAATCGCTCGACGATCCTTGCCCCGCTCCGCGTGCGGAAGGGTGGCGACGAGGAACACGGCTTTGGCCGTTCTCGATTTTGGAATATCCAGCAAAGTCGCCAGCGCATCAATCGTCTTGGTGTCCGGCGTGGCGACTTTATCCACAGGCCGCACATCTTCTTGCGCAGGCAGGTGGCTTGACAAAGCGCGCAATTTGCCGGTTGGCTGCATAGCCACAATGGCCGCACAGCATCAGCGTATCTTCACCGATGGGGGTGAGGTACATGTACTCGTGCGCCAGCTTGCCGCCCATCATGCCCACATCGGCGCCGACGGCAACCGTGGGCACTGCGCAACGATTATAGATGTTGAAATAGGCCTGATAGTGCGCACGGTATTGTTTGTCCAGCCCGGCCTCGTCGCGGTCGAGCGTGTAGCTATCCAGCATGTCAAATTCGCGGACGCGCACCAGCCCGGCGCGCGGGACGCGGGTCGTCGCGGAATTTGGTCTGGATGTGGTAAATCAATTGCGGCAGTTGCTTGTACGAGCGGATGTCGCGGCGGGCCAGGTCGGTCACGACTTCTTCGTGCGTCATCGCCAGCACCATATCGCGACCCTGTCGATCCTTCAGCCGCCCCAGTTCCGGGCCGATCTCGTACCAGCGGCCCGTCTCTTGCCACAGGTCGGCCGGATGTACGACCGGCATCTTGAGTTCCTGTCCGCCGATGGCGTCAATCTCTTGACGCAAAATGTCGCCCATCTTGCGCAGCGACCGCCATGCAAGTGGCAAGTACGTGAACACGCCCGCTGCCAGTTGCCGGATGAAGCCGGCACGCAGCAAAAGTTGATGCGAGATCACCTCGGCTTCGGACGGCGCTTCGCGAAGCGTCTGTCCGAAAAGTTGCGACATTCGTTGACCGCCAGCAATCATGATTTGGACTCCTGAAAGTGTCTTGGGTTACCGGTACTATAGGCTGACCGGACTGCGATGGGGACAGAGTGATCTGTGTTCAGCGACGCAGTAGCGGCACGACCTCATGCACCCCCCCTGCAAAACTGAGCAATGTCCAATCGCGCTCTTTGACGGTGGACTCGCGCAGGTAGGTTTCCATGATTTGCCGCCAGTTCGGCCCGACGAGCACGAGCGGCTTGCGCGGCATCTCGGCGACCTGGAGGAGGCTCCACGAGAGCGCAACTTCGGACAGTGTCCCCACGCCGCCGCGCAGTGACACGAGTGCATCAGAAAACGTGACAAGGTAATGCAAGCGCTGGAACAGCGCCGGGAATTTTATTTCTTCGTCCAGCCACGGATTGGGCTTTAAGCCCCGATCGTCGAATCGCCCGGTCGTGACGCCGATGACGTGTGCCCCGGCTTCCTTAGCGCCACGGCTGGTGGCTTCCATGGTGCCGTAATAACCGCCCGTGGCGACGGTATATCCGGCCCGCGCCAGCAGCCGTCCCAACTCGAATGCTTCTGTGTATCCCGCGTCATCCACTTCAACCGCGTTGCCGCCAAAGACGGTTACGATGGGCATCCCATTCTCCTACTGACCGCTGATCACCGGCCACGATCCACTGGACTATTTGCCCGGCTTGGGGCCGGCCTCCAGACCCGGCAGCGGCGCTTCGGCCTCGCCGATGGCGTCAATGGCCTGGGCGACCGTGCGGAGCAGCTTTTGCACAGGCCGCTCGCTGAACTCTTGAGCAAATTCCTGGGCAGCCTGCGCCGGGTCCACATCCCCCTGTGACTCGCGCAAGTAGTGCAGATGATCTATCAACCACAAGTACAGGTCGGCCTCGGTGCGGCCGGGGAAATCGGCCAGCACATTCTGCTCGCAAATCACCTCGACGACGGGCATATACACGGTGTCGTACCAGTGAGTTACCGCTTCCTCTTCGCTCACGTCGCGCTGCTCGTCAATGCCCATAAAGTAGCGGTGGACGGCAATGTGCTCGATCAACTGCTCGTAGCCGCCCGCGATGGTGAAGCGGATAGCTTGTTCCGGGCGCAGTTGATCGAGTTGTGTGCGTTCCAGGAACCTTTCGTACTCGCCCAGGATTTCCAGGTCGTCCGCGTTCACATCCGGCGTGAGCGGCACGCGCGAGCGTACCTCGATCACCTCCGCGTCAATGTATTCAACGCCATGCTCGCGCGCCACCGACACCCGATGATTCCCGTCCAGCACAAAATAGACGTCGCCTACCTGGTAAAGCTTGACCGGCGGCAGCGCTTCATCGCGGTAATAAAAGCTGTTGATCGCCTTCCAACGGTCGGCTGTGTGGGTCTGCGTGGGTAAAAACGCGCTATCGAAATCGCGGTATCGGTCCACACTGCCGATGACGGCTTTAACCGGCACGGTGTGGAGACCGCGATAAGCTGACCCACGCAGGTTCAATTTGTCTTTAACTTCGTCAAACGATAGCAAGCGGTTCGGTCGCCCAGCCAGCCGCGCCAGCACTCGATTGAAAAACGCTTTGGTGCGTGCTGCGGAATAATCCGGGTCGTAACGAGATGGAACTTCACTCATTAGTTCACCTCAATGTTCAACACGCGAAACGGATGAACGTTGATGACGGTCGTTGCGCCCCAGCGCGTCTCGGTCGCCCCGGGTGCATAGTTTTGATGCCGGTGACCGTGCAGCAGATAACGTGGGCGAAAGATGCGCATCAAGTTCAAGAAGGCGTGGAAACCGGTATGTGCAGCGGTCGGCAAGTCGTGAATCCCGAACGGCGGCGAATGGGCGATCAGTATATCCAGCCAGCGTCCGTGCATCAAGCGGTTGGCAACCAGACCAGGCAGCAGCACCAGCGACCGCAGGGTCATTTCGTTTTGTGTGTACTGATGCATCCCATCCGGTCTGTAACGAATGCAGCCCTCCAGTCCGGCCACCAGCAGGCCGCCCTGATTGACGCAGCGCATGTCCACGTTCTCGCCGCCGCCGGGCGCAGTCTTGGTTCCGCCTGCGCTGGTGTATTCCACCAGCGGGTCGTGATTGCCGTAGACAAAGAACACTGGCGCGTCGAGCATGGTCACCAGGTATTCCAGGTAATAGTACGGCAAGTCGCCGCAACCCAGGATCAGGTCAACTTTGCCTAGCCGTCCGCGCGCGCTCGGGCTGTAGAGCCAATCTACAGTTTCGTCGCTGACGGCCAGAATCTTCACGCCTCGTCCTCCGGCCACGTGCGGCGGTAATTCGCTTCCAGTTTATCCAAGATCGCCTGCTCCAGATCAATGCCCGTGAGATACGCCAGTTGGAGCAGGTAGAGAGCCACATCGGCCAACTCGCCGGCCAATTCGTCCGGGCGACGGGCAGCCTCGGTCCACTGGAAGTGCTCCAACACCTCGGCAGATTCAATCGCCAGCGACGCGGCAATGTTGCGCGGCGTCTGCGGCGCGCGTGAACCAGGCCGATACCACCCCTTGGCCTCAACAAACTTGTTCATCTTGTCAGTGAGTTGTTGAATATCCATGCCATACCATTCCCTCTCCTGTCGCCTGCAACGGGGGAGGGTCGGGATAGAGGCAAATAAAAAGCTAGCTCCTCCATGCTGGTCTGGAGAAGCTAGCTGTATGCGTCCAAAACGTGCCGTGACCAAGTCGCGCAGCAAGCCTACCCAGACCAATAGCCGGGCGGCAATGGGCTTTGCAGTTCACATGCGATCGCGGCTGTCATTTTCATTGACCATCCTCAATCTGACAAGAATTATACGCGGAAAGGGAAATGGTGTCAACAGAAAAAAAGCCCGAAAGGTCTTACCTTTCGGGCCAGGTCGTTGCTAGTACATCTTCAACTCGCCCGCGGCGAGCTTGGCGCGGATGCGCGCGGGATCGTTTTGCAGGTGCTCGTCAAAGATGGCTTCCACGTCGGCGCAGACGCCCGGCGTCAGCGAGCCGCTCTTGAGATACACGGTAGCCGTCGCCATCAGCGGCTGATCGAGTGGGTGGCCGATCTGCGAGAGGAGGTAGACGTTGGTATCGCTCACGGCGGGCACCTTGGCGATGATGTCTTGCGCGATGAGCAGTGCCATGACGTTATACACCTTGCCCACGTGGCTGACCGGGTTCTTGCCGGCGGCCGCTTCCAGACTGGCCGTGCGGAACGGCGTGATCAACCCGTTCACGCGATTGCCGCGCCCCACCGCGCCATCATCACCCATCTCGGCAGAGGTGCCGGTGAGCGTGATGTAATAATCGCCGCGCTTGGCCTGGTCGGCGGTGTTGACTTCCACTTTGATCCTGCGATGATCGAGTTTTTGCGCAAATTCCTGGATAGCACGCCTGCGCCGCGCCTTTGGCCTCTTCGTATTCCGTCGCGTCCTTGATCTTGGAGCGCGATGAACGGCAGCGCCACAGTCAGCGTGATCGCGTCGCCGTTGCGGCAGCCCATCACTTTGACATCTTCGCCGACGGGGAACTGGTCAATCAACTTGTAGTTGATGAACTGGGCCGTCTCGTAGACCGAGTGCTCCAGACCGCTGCGCGGCCAGTGGCTGCATCCGAACGACGTATCGTTCGCCACGACCTGCGTTACCTGATCAATCAACTCGCTCGCGCCGCGCCCGGCGTAGGAATCCACCACGACGTGCTTGTTCGGATCGAGATAGCGCATCGTCTCGCGGATGTGCGCCTTGGCCGCCTCGATGGCGATGGTATCCATCGGGACCAGCCGGCCATTGATCTGCGGCGTGCCGCGCCCGGCGATCTGGAGGCGGATGGGCTTGATCATCTCGCCGCCGCCAAAGTGGACGTTGACCTCGCCCGCCACCAACTGCACCTTGTCAAAGTTGTGGTGCAATGCGCCGCCGAGGTTCTCCTCGCACCACCTGGTGTACTCGCGGCTGATACGCTCGGCGATGCCGTCGCACAGGCTATCGGGATGGCCGATGCCTTTGCGCTCCACAATCTCGACCGGGAAATCCTCAATGTGCTGTCCCGTTGCTTCCGACACAACAATGTTGCGTCCCATAAGATTCTCTGTTTCCTTTCTGCCCTGCGGGCATGATCTAACAATGAAGCTGCTTCTCGCTCAACCCTGCAAAGGTTGTTTAAACGAAACTGCCTCTTCTGGACAAGAAGAGGCAGACAAACGACATTGGCTGGACTCCTCTCATCTTCCAGAATTCTTGCTCTGCCGGAATTGGCACCATACCGAATGTCGGGCTGGTTGCCGAGGCTTCACAGGGCCGGTCCCTCCGCCTCTCTGGATAAGAGTGTCAATGGAGTATTGGACTGTTCGAACAGCATGATACCATACCAGATTTCAAATGTCAAATATCAAATCTCAAGAGCCAGGGCTTTTTCAAGAACTGTTATGTTTTTGTCATGCTGAGAGCCGCGAGGCATCTCTTTCACGGTTGGCAGAGACTCTTCGATTCTGTCAAGTGACAGAAAGCAGGATGAACAGCTTTCTTGGAAAAGCCCTGCTCAAGAGCAGAAGGGCCGGAAGACTGAAAGCCGAAAGTTAATCCCTTGACAACACGCCCAAATTCGATATAATTGGCCTCACAAAACCAAACGACATCCAGTTGCAAGCGCCAGCCCATCTACCACCCTTGAAGATGGGCTGGTTCACGCTTGCCTGGTGGTTTTTTGTTTTTTGACGGCGGGTATAGGAGGCGTGAGTGGAAGCTAAAGATTTCCGTGCGTTACGTGTAAGCCTGGCTTCACCGGAGCAGATCAAGTCCTGGTCTTACGGCGAAGTGACCAAGCCGGAGACGATCAACTATCGTCGGTTGCGCCCGGAGAAGGACGGCCTGTTCTGCGAGGCCATCTTTGGGCCGACCAAAGACTGGCAGTGTTACTGCGGCAAGTACAAGAACGTCCGCTATCGCGGCATCATCTGCGACAAGTGCGGCGTGGAAATCACCCGCGCCGCCGTCCGCCGCGAGCGCATGGGCCACATCGAGCTGGCTGCGCCTGTGGCGCACGTCTGGTACACTCGCCGCGTTCCCAGCTACCTCGGTCTGCTCCTGGACATCTCGCGCCGCAACCTCGACCGCGTGCTGTACTTTGCCCAGTACGTTATCACCTACGTGGACGAAGAGGCGCGGCAAAAGGCGCTCAAGCGTCTGGACGAGGAAACCGAGCGTGAGCGCAAGCAGATGGAGATCGTGGCGAAGGAAGCGGTTGCCACGCTCAAATCCAAAGTCGAGACTGACGTGGACAAGCGCAAGGCGCACCGTGAAGAGCGCGCGGAGAAACTGGAAGAGAAACTCACTTCCGCCACCGAGCCGTTGATGAAGGAAGCCCAGGCACTCGAAAAGCGCATCGAGGAGCGCCTGAGCGGCCAGATTCGCACGCCGATCGTCTTCGAGTCGGCCAAAGTCACCATCGCCGAAGCCGGCGAGACGATTGGCAAGGAACACCTGACCAAGCTCCGCAAGCTGGTCAAGGCGCGGCTGGACGAACTGAAGGATAAGAACGCCGAAGAACGCGAACGCGCGCTAGCCAAGATTGACCTGGACATTACCACACTCAAAGAAGGTCTGGCGAAAGAGAGCGAAGCAGTCGAGACCAAGCTGGCCCAGGATGTCGAGGCGCTTCAAGCGAAAGCCGGCGTCGAGCGCGACGAATTGATGGCGCTCGCGCCAATGCAGTTCCTCACCGAGACCAAATACCGCGACATCAAGTCGCGCTGGGGCCAGGTGTTCAAGGCCGACATGGGAGCGGAAGCGTTCTATGACATCCTCGCTCGCATGGACCTGGATGTGCTGGCCAAGGAACTGTGGCGCGAAGTCAAGACCAGCAAGTCCAAGCAAAAGCGCAAAAAGGCTATCAAGCGCTTGCGCGTGGTGGAAAATTTGCGCAAGTCCAACAACCGGCCCGAGTGGATGATCCTGACCATCCTGCCGGTCATCCCGCCCGACCTGCGCCCGATGGTGCAGCTCGACGGCGGCCGCTTTGCCACGTCAGCGACCTGAACGACCTGTACCGCCGCGTCATCAACCGCAACAACCGTCTGAAGCGACTGATCGAACTCGGCGCGCCGGACGTGATCGTGCGCAACGAAAAGCGCATGCTGCAAGAGGCCGTCGACTCGCCTGATTGACAACAGCGCAGCGCGGCAAGGCGCTCTCGCCGCCGCGGCCGCCGCGAACTGAAATCGCTGTCAGCGATATGCTCAAGGGCAAGAAGGGCCGCTTCCGCCGCAACCTGCTGGGCAAGCGCGTGGACTATTCCGGCCGCTCGGTCATCGTCATCGGCCCGAACCTCAAGCTGCACCAGTGCGGCCTGCCCAAGACGCATGGCGCTGGAACTCTACCGGCCGTTTGTGATCAGCAAGCTGGTGTCGAATACAACTATGCTTCCAACGTCAAGGGCGCCAAGCGCATCATCGAGCGCGAGCGGCCCGAGGTGTGGGAAGTGCTGGAAGAAGTCATCAAGGATCGCCCGGTGCTGCTCAACCGCGCGCCGACGCTGCACCGCCTGGGCATCCAGGCGTTCGAGCCGATCCTGGTCGAAGGCAAGGCCATCCAGATTCACCCGCTGGTGTGTTCGGCCTTCAACGCCGACTTTGACGGCGACCAGATGGCCGTGCACGTCCCGCTGTCCGACAAGGCGGTTGAAGAAGCGCGCCGAGCTGATGCTTTCGACCGCAAACCTGCTCAAGCCGGCCGATGGCGAGCCGGTCGTCGGCCCGTCCAAGGACATGGTGCTGGGCGTGTACTACCTGACCATGGAAAAGGCTGGCCTGAAGGGCGAGGGCATGACCTTTGTGGACCTGGACGAGGTCGAGCTGGCCTATAGCCTGGAGCAGGTGGACCTGCACGCCAAGATCAAGCTGCTCCAATACAAAGACGGGCAGCAAGCGCAAGGCGCCGATCGAGACGACGGTGGGCCGCGCGCTGTTCAACCAGATCGTGCCGGACGAGATCCGCTTTGTCAACGAACTGCTGGACAAGGGCGGCCTGCAAAAGCTCGTCGCCAAGTGCTATCAAAAAGTTGGGCCCGGCCGAGACGACCGAGTTCGTAGACCGCATCAAGAACATCGGCTTCAAGTATGCCACGACCTCTGGCACGACGATTGCCGTGTCCGACATCACCGTGCCGGTAGAAAAGAAAGCCATCCTCGACAAGATCAACGCCGAGGTGACCGAGGTCGAGCGCGAGTATCGCCGCGGTCTGCTCACCGAAGACGAGCAATACAACCGCACCATCGAGTTGTGGCAGCAAGCCACCAACCTGGTGGCCGAGGCGGTGCAAGAAGGGATTGAACCCGCAGTTGCCGCTCAGCGTGATGGCGCGCTCCGGCGCGACGAAAGGCGGTTTCCAGCCGATCACGCAGTTGGCCGGTATGCGCGGCCTGATGGCCGACCCGGCGGGGCGCATCATCTCGCTGCCGATCCGCTCCAACTTCCGCGAGGGGCTGACGGCGCTGGAATACTTTATCTCGACGCACGGCGCGCGCAAGGGTCTGGCCGACACCGCGCTGCGCACCGCCGACGCCGGTTACCTGACCCGCCGTCTGGTGGATGTGGCGCAGGACATGATCATCAACGACTATGACTGCGGCACAAAGGCGGGTCTGTGGATCCGCCGCGCCGACGACGTGGGCGGGCAGACGCTGGCTCAGCGCATCGTGGGCCGCTCGTTGGCGGTTAACGTCACGCACCCCAAGACCGGCGAGATCGTCACGGCGGGCGAGCTCAAGGCCGAGCGCAACGTTCTGCTCAACGAGGACCTGGCCGAAGCGATTGACAAGTCAGGCGTGGCGGAAGTTTGCATCCGCTCGGTGCTGATGTGCCAGATGCGGCACGGCATGTGCGCCATGTGCTATGGGCGCGACCTGGGCCGCGGCGAGTTGGTCGAGATCGGCTCGGCGGTCGGCATCGTGGCCGCGCAGTCCATCGGCGAGCCTGGCACGCAGTTGACGCTGCGCACCTTCCACACCGGCGGCGTGGCGGGCGCGGGCGACATCACGCACGGTCTGCCGCGCGTGGAAGAACTCTTTGAAGCGCGCAAGAAGCCCAAGGGCGAGGCCATCATGTCCGACATTGACGGCATCGCGGAGATTCGGCGCGTCGAGGGCGGCGTCCGCACGATCAAGGTGGTCGATAGCCAGCTCGTCAGGGATGAGTACGACGTTCCCGGCAACTGGGCGGTCAAGGTGGAAGACGGCGACGAGGTACAGGCGGGCGACCTCATCGCCAAGCGTGGCGAAGAAGAGTTGACGGCCAAGCACGCGGGCCGCGTGATCATCAAGAAGAACAAGCCGCTCACGGTGGTGTATGAAGTGCGCGACGAGCGCGAGTACGAAGCTCCGGCGTCGTCACGCTTGCTCGTCGAGGAAGGCCAGAAGGTCAAGGCGGGCGAGCAGTTGACCGAGGGCACCAAGAACCCGCACCGCATCCTGCGCATGCTGGGCCGCGACGCGACTCAGCTTTACCTGCTGCAAGAAATCCAAAAGGTCTACCGCAGTCAGGGCGTGAACATCAACGACAAGCACTTTGAGGTCATTGTCAAAAAGATGTTGAGCAAGGTGCAGATCGTGTCGAGCGGCGACAGCGAGCTGTTGCCGGGCGAGCTGGTGGACCGCCTGATCCTGCAAGACATTAACGAGAAGCTGCACAAGGAAGGCAAGCGGCCGGCAACGGCGGCGCCGGTGTTATTCGGCGTGACCAAGGCTGCGCTCAACACCGAATCGTTCCTGTCGGCTTCGTCCTTCCAGCACACGATCAAGGTGCTGGCGGGCGCCGCCATCGAGGGTAAGCTGGACGAGCTGCGCGGCCTCAAGGAGAACGTCATCATCGGCAAGCTGATCCCGGCGGGCACCGGCTTCAAGAAGGATGCTCAACCCGATCAACAGAAGGTGACAGGCGCTGATGGCATGGAAGTGGATATGGGGATCGTAGCTCCGTCCGAGTTGATGGACGACTAGCGCGAGAGTGCTCCAGGCGGAACGCCGGTTCCGCGCGGGACTGGAATCAACAGCGCCTGACCCCATCGGCCAGGCGCTGTTCTATTTCAGACAGTCAGGGTACAATGCCGACGATGAAACAGACCGACCCACTCGACGCACTGTACGCCGTCAATCGCCACATCGAAGAATACACAGCGCGCAACCAACTCGTGCGCATTCACGGCAACCAGCTCAGCCCGGTACAGCTTGAGGCCGAGGTAGAGTTCCGGTTGGACAAAAGCTCCGGAGCGCAAAGCACATACCGCGCGCATGGCCGAAATCGCAGCTCAAGATTGACGCGGCGCTCGCGCGCCATTCGAACCATGACCTGCTGGCCGAGATGACGATTGACGTGCACATCATTGCGTAAATCAGACGGCATAGGTATAATACCCCCGACATACAGGGCGAAGCCCGCCAGACCGATGGCCACAACCCGCCCGACCTTCTTCATCGAGTACAAGCAATTGCTGGCAACTCCTGCCAAGGCGCCAGCGTAGGCGAAGCCCGCATAACCGACGAGCGCCTGGGCAGTGGCAGCGCTGTCGGCCACTGTGAAGGCCCCGCGCTGCAGAACGAGAGTCACGAGCGGCTGCGCCAGCGCACACACCGGCACGAGCACCATGGCGCACACCAGACCCGCGTACTTCATCGTCGAGACGGCGTCTTGTCCCAGACCCCCGTGATCGGCCATGGCCACCCGCCTGGCCAAACGTGGAAACACGACGGTCGTCACGCCCGCCGCACTGACAGCCACCACCATCAGCGCGATGCGGTTCGCGTAGCTGATGTAGGAAACGCCCCCGGCGGGCAGCAGGGCCGCGATGATACGGCCAACCAACACGTCGGACTTGTACACGGCGGCACCAGCGATGAGCGGCAGCGCCATAGCGGCGATTTGAACGATGCGCCGATCCCTCATGGTCGCCAGGAAATGCAGCCCCTTTTGCCTCAAGAGAGGGATGGCTACGAGGACCAGCTGGAGGGAGGCGCCAACCGTGAGGCCCAGTGCACACACAGCAATGCCCATTGTGCGGTACAACGCCGCAATCATGAGCAAGATGAGCACGTTGTTGAGCGCCACGGCCCAGCCGGGAATCGCGAACGAGCCATCCGCGTAGTGAACGCTTGTGATGACACCCGCCACGCAGAGGAACCACACCGATGGAAGACTCAGGCGCAGAAGGTCGACCGTGAGTGCTTGTTGCGCCACCCCGTAGGCGGGCGCTATCACACTTACAATCTGTGGAGCCCATATCATACCCGCCACCACGAACACGCCGACGGCCACGCCTAGTAGCGCGACGAAGGTGCACACGACGCGCCATGCGATCTCGACGCCGTCCCGCTCGCGGAACTCCACGTAGTGGGGTATCAGACTCACATTCAGAGAGCCGACCAAGGCGGTGGCCACGAGACTCGGCACTGCGCTCGCCAAGAAGTACGCGTCGGTCGCCTTCCCGGCTCCGAACCATGCCGCGATGGCAATCTGCAGGAGGAGCAGCACGACCAGATTGGCCGCGTTCAAGGTGCTCACCGTGATGGAGGATCGCGCCAGTACGCGCCGTTCGCTCATCGTGACCAGAGAGTGCTGCGGCTCGTTCTGCCAGGCAGGTTCCCATGCGGGCGCGCCTTGGAGTGCTTCCGGGTTGACGGCGCGGTCATCGCCGGCCTCACAGCCCGCCCATCTGCCCCAGAAGGCCCCATCCGAGCACCCCGTTGAGCACCAGCACAACCACGGCCAGCACGACGACCACGGCGACGAACACCGCGACGCCCAGCCGCCATCCGCTCGTCCACGCCGCGAGGCCGTGCCGCCGGCGCTGCGCCCGCGCCTTGGAGTGTTTCGCGCTCGCCTTTGGCCGACGCGACCGTGAGCGTGCTCTGCGCCCCCGAGTCGGCCTGCTGCCCGCCGTAGTACTCGGAGTAGTAGCCACCGTAGTAGCCGCCGTAGCCGTGCGCTGCGGCCTCCGCTCTCAGAGAGGCCCCATACGACCACGCCAAGGATTCGCGCGCCGACCTTGTCGAGCATGTCGCGGGCGTTGGCGGCCGCAGGATGCGTCGAAACGCCGGCGCGCGTGACGACGAGCACGCCGTCGGTCCAGCGCGCCGTCGCGGCGGCGTCGGCCACCGCCAGAAGCGGGGGCGAGTCGACGATCACCCAGTCGTGATCCTCCTTCAGGCGCGCGACGAGGTCGATCATCTTCTGCGATCCAAGCAGCTCGGACGGATTCGGCGGCATCTTGCCCGGTGTGAGAACGGTCAGATTGTCGTCGCCGGTGTGCTGCAGCGCGGCAGCCAACGACACGCGATCGGCCAGCACGTCGGAGAGCCCGAGCTGGTTGTCCAGGTCGAAGAACTGGTCCGTGGTGGGGCGGCGGAAGTCGCAGTTGACGAGCACCACCTTGGAGCCCGCCATCGCGAGGCTCGCCGCCAGGTTGGCCGCCACGGTCGACTTGCCCTCGCCCGGCGCGGCCGACGTGACGAGCACGGCCTTGACGTCGTGCTCGAAGTTCACGTAGTCGATGCTGTTGCGCAGGCCGCGATACGCCTCCGCGGCGCGCGAACCCGGCCGTTCCACGATGGTGAGCCGACGCTTCTCGTCCGCCTCCATCTGTTCGGCAGGGATGTTGCCGAGCACGGGCGCGCCGAAGAGCTTCTCGGCTTCCTCGGTCGACTTGATCGTGTTGTCGAGGTACTCGGCCAGAAACGCCACGCCGAGGCCGAACACGAGGCCCACCGCAAGACCGAGCACCCCGTTGCGTTTCGGCTTCGGCGACACGGCGACGGGATCGACGGCGGCCGAGGCGACGACGCTGCCCGAGCCTACCTCGAGCTGCTCCGTGACCACGAGCGTCTCGTACTTCTCGGCGAGTGTCGTGTAGAGGCCGGTGGCGATCTGGAGTTGCGCGAGCAGCTCCTTGTTGTTGCTCGCGTCTCCCGAGGACACGAGGCGCGTGCCCAGGTCGAGGATCTTCGCCTTGATATCGCGACTTGCCGCTTGGCACTCGAGATCTCGGACTGGATCCGCGTGAGTGCCAGCGGCGCTCGTCTCGACCCGCGAGTCGGCAGCCAGCTGCATGAGTCTGTCCCCGAGCGTCTCTTGCTGGGAGACCGCGTCCTTGAGCTGCGCCTGCAGGTCGCTGCTGCTTCCGCCGTTCATCTTCCGACCGAGGTCGAGAATCTCTGCCTTGGCCTCGGTCAGGCGGGTGTCGACTTCGCGTCATCGCGCTCGTGATGCTCGCGCGCTTCATGTCGCGCGACCACTCGACGAATGAATCGGCGAACGCATTCGCGGTCGCGGCGGCGCGCTGCGGACTCGAGTCGGTGACCGTCAGCGTCACGAGGTTGGTCTGACCCTCCGCGGCGACCTTCACGCGCCTCATGAGCGCGTCGGGCGTCGTGCGCAGGTCCAGCTTCCGTATGACGCGCTCCGCGAGCGGACGCAGCTGTATGAGCTGCACCTGCGTCTGCAGGCCGCGCTCCGGCTGCGCCGACAGCTCGTTGAGCACGGCACCGGCGAGCGCCGCCCCGGTGTCCTTCTCCGTGACGAGGATCTTCGCCTCGCCCTGGTACACGGTCGGCTGGAGCAGGCTCACGACCACCGCCGTCACGGTCACAACCAGCACCGCGGTGATGATGAGCCACTTCCGGACGCGGATGACGTGCAGGTAGTCCTTCAGTTCCACGGCTTCGAATCGTCTCCGGGGTCGACTTCTGTCAGGGGCCACGCACAGCGGTGGCGGAGCATCAAAGATCGACGCTCCGCCCCCTCGGTCACGCCACGCGCGTCGATTCGACGCGCCAGGTTACTTCAGTGTGTTGATGAACCAGTACATCTTGCCGTTCGTCGACGTCTTGCTGTAGCCGACCACCCGACCGGTGGTCGGGGCGCGAAAGCCGCCCGAAAGACGGACGTTGACCTGCGATGTGTTCCAGTTCTTGGTGCGGCCGGTTACGGTCAGCTGCCTGTAGCCGCCCGTTGCGATGCCCACCAGCAGCGACTGGTGGATGCGCTGCTCGCTGATCGCATTGGCGACAATGCCCGACTGTATGCCGGGTGGTTGGCTCGCCGCGGAGATGCCACCGAGTTGTGTTGCCTCGCGTGATCGAGTAGAAGTACCACTTGCCGGCGTACTTGTACATCGTCAGCCGACCCGCGATGAGCGAGTTGCCACGGGTGTACACGGCAACCGGCATGACGATCTTCTGTGATCGTCTTGGTGGTGGGCTTGCCGAACGTGATGGCCCTCACCCACGAGCTCTGGCTCGGCAACGTGCCCAGCAGCGAGCTGATCATCGTCTGAGACGCGACCTGCTCCTTGAACATGAGCCACGTCGACGGTGCTGGGGTCGCAGCGAAGATCGCTGGTACCAAGGTGAGCGCCAATGCGAGTGCGACGATTCCTGCGGTGATTCGACGCATGAGGAGAACCTCCCACTCATATCGTGCGTACGGCCGGACATCATGGCTTCGTCGCCGATAGATGCAAACGCACGCTTGCGGCAGCCGAGTTCTGCCTCCCCGGCCACACAAGCGAGGTCATCGTACTACAGCGACGAACCCGCTGTCTCCTAGTTCATGGCTAGTTCATCGGCAACGCGCAACCACGCTGACGAGTGGGCGCTACCTTCCGGGCGCCGGCCCGGCGAGCATCACAGCCGGGATCGTGCGCAGCCGCGCCACGCGCGTCGATTCGACGCGCCAGGTTACTTCAGCGTGTTGATGAACCAGTACTTCTTGCCGTTCGTCGAGGTCTTGCTGTAGGCGAGCACCCGGCCACTGGTCGCGGCGCGCGTGCCGCCCGAAAGGCGGACGTTGACCTGCCGCGTGTTCCAGTTGCTGGTACGGCCGGTTACGGTCAGCTTCTTGTAGCCGCCCGTTGCGACGCCTGCCAACAGCGACTGGTGGACACGCTGCTCGGTGATCGCATTGGCGACGACGCCGGAGCTAATGCCGGGCGGCTGGCTCACCGCGGAGATGCCACCGGCGCTGGTGCCTCGCGTGATCGAGTAGAAGTACCACCTGCCTCCGTACTTGTACATCGTCAGCCGACCCTTGATGAGCGAGCCGCCATACGTGTACACAGCAACAGGCATGACGATCTTCGTGGTCGTCTTGGTGGTGGGCCTGCCGAACGTGATGAACTTGACCCACGAGTTGTGGCTCGGCGAGGTGCCCAGTAGCGCGCCGATCATCGTCTGAGACGCGACCTGCTCCTTGAACATGAGCCACGTCGACGGCGCTGGGGTTGCAGCGAAGATCGCTGGTACGAGCGTGAGCGCCAATGCTAGTGCGACTACTGCTGCGGTAATGCGACGCATGAAGAGAGCCTCCCACTGTGATCGTGCGTACGGCCGGGCATCGTGGCGTTCGTCGCCGATAGATGCAAACGCACGCTCGCGGCAACCAGGCCCTGCCGGCCTGGCGCAGCAAGCGAGGTCATAGTACACCCACCACCCGCTGTCACAAGATTCCTCGACCAAACAGACTGTGTGCGGCATCACCGTCGCGGCTACTGCCCGGTCAGGGCCTTCGCGAACGCCGCCCACTGCTCGTCGGTCAGATTCGTCTCAATGCCGGAACCAGGCGACGCAGATGCGAGCGCCTTCATCGACGCCGCGGCCAGCGCATCGGCGATAGGCTGGCGCACGTCGGGGTTGAGGTACGTCATTCCGATGACCAGCGCGCGCAGGTCCGCAGCCGCGACGTGCTGCGGGCCCGCCTCGAATTCCGTGTAGCGCTCGGCAACGTCGTCGAACGTATCGAACGGCTCCTTGATCGTGACGTCGACGCCGTTCTGGAGGAGCTTCTCCCAGGCGCTTTGGGACACGTCGACCCAAGCCGTGCCCGGCTTGAGCGAACCGCCGTCCAGCGCCGTGGCCACCGCCTCGGCGCCGCCGAACGGATACGCGTCCCCCAGCTGCGTGTAGGACGTACCGGGAATCGAGACGGTCTGGGTCGCGTCCACGGTCTTGTAGCCGCCGTTCGCCACGTCGACCACGGTAACCTGCTGGGCCGTCACCGCTCCGTCCTCCCCGGGCATCGCGAAGGACACCACGACCTTGGATGGGAGGCTTGTCGTCGGCCCCGCCTCGAAGGAGTATCAGCCCGCCTACCACTGCCCCTACCACGACCACCGCGAGAGCCGCCCCGATGATCACCCAGCGAGTGCTTGAACTCACGCGAAGCCGTCCTTTCTAGGTCTGGAACGCCACATATCCTAGCATCGGCGCGCAGCTCGCCCCGCCAGGGCGCCAGGCGTCTGCCTACTCCTGTGACGCGAGTCGGGGCAGCAGCTTCGCGAGGCTCTCGAGGTCGCCGGCCCAGTCCGCGTGCGACTTCCTCCGCGTTCCCACATAGAACGTGCGCATGCCTAGCGCCGCGGCAGGCAAGTCGAGACTGGAATCGTCACCCACCATCAGGCAGTTAGCGGATTCGACGCCAATCATGGCTGCTGTCTCGCTGAAGTACTCCGGGCGCGGCTTGGTTGCGTGCATGACCTCGTAGGACGTGATAGCGACAATCCCGAGGTCGTGGACGTCCGCCCAGCGCATCCGTTCCTCGATCGCCACGCGCGGGAAGATGGGGTTGGTCGCGATGGCGACCTGCATCCCCAGGTCGAGAGCCGTCTGGACCACGCGTCTCGCGCCGGGGCGAGGTCCGGCGTCCCCTTGCAGCGTCGGGAAGACCTCGCGGTAGAACCGGTCGAACGACGGTCGCATGTTCGGGGCGCGTGAGGTCGACACCCGTCAGTTCCTTGAAGCGCGTGTTGAAGGCCTGCTGGTTGGTCTCTCGGTGGAGTCCCATCATGGCTCTCGTCGCTTCGAGCACGGCAGCCGAGCCCGGTCTGGGGACGGACGCTGTCTCCGAGGGCGGCAGAAACGACGGGCCCGAGCGCATCGAAGTAGCGAGGCATGAATTCCTCGATGTCGAGGTCCAGCAATGTGCCGTCGAGATCGAACAGGACGCCGCGTATCACGAATGCTTGCCTCCAACGGCGTCGGGGCCGTGCTTCACGAACGTCCCATCATCGAGTTCACGCCAAGCGACGTCGAGCTCGTCACGTGTGTTCATCACGATGGGTCCACGCCAGGCGATAGGTTCACCGAGTGGCTTGCCCGAAACCAGTAGGAAGCGGGCACCTTCATCACCGGCGGTCACGGTGACCGCATCTCCTTCACCGAACAACACGATCGTCCCGGTCCCGGCCGCCACGGGCTCGCCCTCCAAGCCGAAGCGCCCCTCGCCCTCGAACAGGTAGGCGAAGACGTTGTGGTCCTCGGCTGTCGGATGCGTCCACGACGTGTTCGGCTGGAGTGTCACGTCGAGGTACTCGGGCTCCACGGTGATGTCAGTGACTGGCCCCGTGACCTCGCCCACAGTCCCTGCGATGACGCGGACTCGTGCCCCGTCCGTCTCGACCTCGGGGATCTGCGAAGACTCGATGCCTTGATAGCGGGGGTCGCGCATCTTGTGCGCGGCGGGCAGGTTCGCCCACAGCTGGAAGCCACCCATCCGGCCCTGCTCGGTGCCGCGCGGCATCTCCTGGTGGATGATGCCGCTACCGGCCGTCATCCACTGCACGTCACCGGCGCATATGGTGCCCTCATTGCCCATCGAGTCGCCGTGATCGCACTCCCCTTCGATCATGTAGGTGATGGTCTCAATGCCTCTGTGGGGGTGCCACGGAAAGCCCTTCGAGTACTTGCTCGGGTGGTCGCCTCGGAAGTCGTCCATCATCAGGAAGGGGTCGAAGAGCCTCTCATTGCCGAAGCCGAAGGCCCGCCGCAGGTGCACGCCGGCGCCTTCCAGGGTCGGTTCCGACTCGTGAATCAGCTTGACGTTACGAGCGGTCATGGGTGAGTCCTTTCGCAGCAGGTTCCTGCAGGTTGGTTTCCTAGATGAATGCCGTCAGCCCGGCAGCTGCGGACGGTGACACCCGCTCAAGCGCTCCAAGCGACTGGGTCACACGCCTCATCCATGCCTTCCCTCGAGCCTCAAGAGCGTCCCAGGCAATCGACACGTCGCCGGGTCGATCTTCGAACAACGCATTCAGCAGCTGACCCGACTGCCGTAAGTCCTTTTCGCGCTTGACCTGCATGGTCGCCGGTCTCTCCTCGGCGACGATCAGTTTGTGCAGCGCAAACCGAGCCGGGTCGGGGACATTGACCAGAACCGCCGTTCCGCTCAGGACAGCAGCCTTCACTGGAGACTCCATGAGATAGTCCAGGAACCTGAGCGGCTGCGCCGCGGCAGCGAGGTGGGAGACAGCGACCGGCCTTGTTCTGCGATGGTCGGCGGGCGTGAGAAGGTCAACGCGCAAACCATGACCGCGGACTTTGAAAGAAGTGCTAGGGCTCCGGGGGTCGAGACCGGGCACCGGCAGGAACCCCATCTGGAGATTGTCGAGCACCGACGGAAGATCGGCCTGAGTCTCCGCGACAGCGACGTCGATCGCTTGCTCCGCCGCGATGTCGATGTCCTGCGTGCGCAGGGCGCTGCCCCATCGGTACCCCAGCATGTTCCCGATGGCGATGAAGGCAAGAGTGCCGATCAATACGCCTCCGAGGTGGAACACGCCCGCGTCCGCCAGCGCACCGACAACGCGAGCCGAGGGGACGTCCGTGGTCATCGCGCCACCGGCACGTAGGAGTGCCGCTAGGCGCTCGATTGACTCACGCCCGGCCGAGCTATCCTGTCTGCCCTCGGCGAAACGCCGGACGGCTGAGTCGAGCGCCTCGTCGCGACGCCCGATGTAGGTCTGCCGCTTGACTCCCCCCGGATCGAGATGCTGGAAGTAGTAGTACTCCTGGCCCTTGACGGTCTTGGTGACGAAGGTGCCGGGCGTGTGCCCCATGGAGCGAGATGCCTCTTGCGCAGCAAGTTGCTCCATGAGCTCAGCGTAAAGCGTCTGCACTTCCAGTGGCTGCCGCTCCATGGTCTCCGCCTTCATCGCCGAGATGGGGGTTATACGCAGTATACACGCACTGTGCGTATAACTCAAGACGAAGACAGGCGGCCGAGTGGCCGCCTGAACAGGTGTTGCTGGTGGGCCCGGATGGATTCGAACCATCGACCTCACGGTTATCAGAAGTGGTGCGCTCGTGGAGCTCGCTGGATTTCGGATCTCTGCAGCGCGTCTAACAGCGGTTTCATCCTGGTTGGTGCGGCTGCTGCGAGTAGCCCATTAGATCTGCACATTAGACATGCCGATCCGAAGACAGGCACGTTTCACGAGGTCGATGCCCTCTCTTCGGGACACATCTAGTGGTAGCACCGGGTTGACGTGGAGTCGCCGATTCCGGCGTCGGTCCCGGGTGCAGGCGGGGCGCTTCGCCGAGATCGGGCGGGGCGCCGGGACCGCGTGCGGCGCCGAGGTGTGCCAGCGTGCATGAAGGTCTTCCGCGGGCAGCACTTCGAGCCGTCGGCGTAGGCGGCTCTGACCGGGAGCCCGGGCGAGGGTGCTCCGGGTGGACTCCCCGACTCCTCCAAAGCGTGTACTGTGGTGGAATTCGACGAGCGAAGGAGCCACCTGTGAGGCGCGGGCCGTTCATTCTTCGGTTCATCGTGATTGTTGCTGTCATCGCCTGCTCTTTGGCGACCGGCTGCGGAGCGGCCCCCGAACCGCAGCAGGTGCCGACCCCGGAGCAGCAGAGTACGCCGGGCTCGGGCGTCCTGACTCCGGACATGAATTCCGTCACCGGCCCGCACCGCCTCACGTTCTCAGGCTCCAATCCGACTCCGAACAACTTCACACTCATGAACGCGACCGGCTTCAACGACGACGGCGTGACGTGGCTCGCGAGGAAGACTGTCACCTTCGTGCCGACCGGCGGGAGTGACGGCTTCGACCGGTATGAGTTCGACGTCGAGAACAACAAAGGTGCTCTCAGCGGGTCGATCACCTTCACGCGGAAGATGGTCCTGGTCACGGCGGACACCGGCAAGGACGCCAAGATCATCACCATGGTGTGGAAGGGCAAGGTGACCGGCGTCATGAAGCCCGACAAGACCATCGTCGGCAAGGTCACGGGCTCGTCCACGGGTGACTCCGCCTTCATCGCAGAGAACTGGCCGCTGGAGGGTCCGCCGCCGGCTCCGGACATCCGGCCCGAGCAGGCGTTCGTCTGGACGTTCATCGGGGACTACTAGCATCCCTACCGGCACCCGGGCCCGCACCCTCCGGGAAACACGAAGGTCAGGCAGCCATGGCTGCCTGACCTGTGCATGCATGGTGGGCCCGGATGGATTCGAACCATCGACCTCACGGTTATCAGCCGTGCGCTCTAACCAGCTGAGCTACGGGCCCTGCTGAACAGCCGGAATACCGTAGCGAAGGCAAGCAGCAAGGTCAAGGCGAGCTCACCCCAGCACGCGCACCTCGAGATGACGCGATCTGGGACCGTCGAACTCGCAGAAGAAGACGCCCTGCCAAGTGCCGAGGATGAGCCTGCCATCGCTCACCGGCACGGTGGCACTCGAGCCCACCAGCGTCGCCTTGACGTGCGCATCCGCGTTGCCCTCGACCGTGTGGCGCCACTCAGCCGAGCGAGGAACGGCGCGGGCGAGCCAGCCGAGGATGTCCTCGGCGACGTCGGGATCAGCGTGCTCGTTGACAATGACGCCAGCAGTCGTGTGTGGGCAGAAGACGACCGCGATGCCCTCGGACACGCCGCTCTTCTTGACCGCCTCGGATACCTCGGCCGTCACGTCGACACATTCGCTTCTACTTTGGGTGCGGATCTCGAGTCGCATTGCATCCCTTCGGCTGGGCTAGCACCGCACACCATGGCGTGCGGTGGCCTAGAATGTGCGGACACCTGTGGCAAGTCGGGTACACACGAATCGTACCCTTGCCGCAGGAGTGCGGTCAGACCAGACAACGAAGGCAGTTCCAAGTCAGGAGGCGCGCGGGATGATCGAGGTACGCTTGGCGAGCCTCGGGGTTGATTCCCGGTCGAACTCCCCGGTCCTCATTTTGAGGCCGCTCGAAGAGGAAGAGGGCCGCAACCGCGTCCTGCCGATCTGGATCGGCAGTCCGGAGGCGACGTCCATACTGCTCGCGCTGCAGGGCGCCGAGCCCCCGCGGCCCATGACGCACGACCTCATGCAGAACGTCTTGCAGACGCTTGGCTACATGATCCAGCGCGTCGAGATCACGCGCCTGGAAGAGGGCACGTACTACGCGGCGCTCGTACTCAGAGGCGAGGACCAGACGTTCGCGATCGACGCACGTCCGTCCGATTCGATCGCGCTCGCCATCCGCGCCGGAGCGCCACTGTTCGTCGCCGAGGAGGTTCTCGAAGAGGCTGCCGTCGAGGCCGAGCCGGATCTCGACGAGGAAGCCGAGGTCGAGGCCTTCCGCGACTTCCTCGACCACATCGAGCCGAGCGACTTCAGCGGGTAGGCCGAGCGCCGCCTACTCGTACCTCAGTGCTTCGATAGGATCGAGCCGCGACGCTCGGTACGCCGGGTACACGCCGAAGAACACGCCCACGGCGGCCGAGAAGAAGAATGCGAGCGCGATCGCCCACGGCGTCACCGACGCCGGGATCCACTTGTGGATCGCGAGAGCGCCGCCGCTGCCAATAAGGATCCCGATCACCCCGCCCACGATCGAGAGCACGACCGCTTCGATCACGAACTGCGAGAGGATGTCGTAGGTGCGCGCGCCGACGGCTTTGCGGATGCCGATCTCGCGCGTCCGCTCGCTCACGCTCACGAGCATGATGTTCATGATGCCGATGCCGCCGACGAGCAAGGAGATGCTCGCGAGGCCGGCCAGCATAGCCGTCAGCGTACCGAGCAGCGTCGAGAGGATTCCGAGCGTCTGCTTCTGGGTGAAGACCGTGAAGTCCTCCTTGAAGACGGGCCGCAGGATACGTTCGATGTGCGCCTGGATCGCCGGGATGTCGTTGGGGTTCTTCGCCTTGACGATGATCTCGCTCAAGCTGTCGCTGCCGATCAGACGCTGTGCCGTGGTGCTCGGCATGTAGATCTGGTTGTCCTGGTCGCCGCCGAAGCCACCGCCCTGCGCCTTGTAGTAGCCGATAACGGTGAACCGCTGACCGTTGACGCTGATCTCTTTGCCGAGCGGGCTTTCGGAGGGGAAGAGCTGCGTCTTGACGGTGCTGCCGATGGCGGCGACCTGGGCTGCAGCGGTCCACTCGCTTCGGGTGTAGTGGCGCCCCGCTGCGAGTGTCGCAGTGAAGACCTCTGCCCCTTGATCGGTGCCCGCGGCGATCGTGCTGCGCATCGTGCGGTTCCCCACTCGGAGCTGCGCAGGCGCCTGGACGACCGGTACGACGATGGCGTTGCTCCCGAGACGACTCGAGAGCAGGTTGGAGTCCGCGTTCGTGAAGGGCTTCGAGACCGCGAACCCCCCACCGCCGCCTCCGCCCCCTTGCGCGCCCTGCATGTTGTACGGGAAGACGAACAGCAGGTTCGAGCCGAGGCCCTCTATCGAGCCCGTTACCTGCTTCTGAACGCCGGTGCCGATCGACACGAGCAGAATGACGGCGGCAACGCCGATGATGACCCCGAGCATCGTGAGCGCGCTGCGCACCTTGTTCGCATTGAGCGCCCGGAGCGCGATGCGGAAACTCTCGAAGAGGTTCACGGTCGCGGGTTCCCGTTCATCTGCGCGAGCTCCTCGATCGCGTTCACGCGATCTTCCACCAGCTCCTCGCGAACGCTGCGTCCGTCGATGATGTGCACGACGCGCTTGGCGTGGCGGGCCACGTTCGCGTCGTGAGTGACGAGCACGACGGTGATGCCTTGGTCGTTGAGCTGCTGGAGGATCGCCATGACCTCGACGCCGGAGCGCGAGTCGAGGTTGCCCGTAGGTTCGTCGGCCAGCACGATGCTCGGTTCGGTGACGAGCGCTCGGGCGATCGCGACGCGTTGTTGCTGTCCGCCCGAGAGCTGGCTCGAGAAGTGCCCGAGTCGGTCGCCGAGCCCGACGCGCTCGAGCGCGGCCCGTGCCATCTGAGTCCGCTTGGCCCCGAGGATGCCCGAGTAGATGAGCGGGAGCTCCACGTTGGCAAGCGCCGTGGTCCTCGGCAGAAGGTTGAACGCCTGGAACACGAACCCGATGCGCTTGTTGCGCACAGCGGCGAGCTCGTTCGGCGCCATGTCCGAGACATCCTCGCCCTCGACCGTCACCGTGCCGGTGGTGGGGTGATCGAGCAAGCCGACGATATGCATGAGCGTCGACTTCCCCGAGCCGGACGGGCCCATGATAGCGAGCATCTCACCGCCGCAGACCTGCAGGTCGACGCCACGAAGCGCCTCGACATCCACGCCCTCGAGGTGGTAGCGCTTCGTGACGTCGCGTGCCTCGAGCACGACGTGCTCGTCGGGCCCGCAGCCGCGGGTCTCTTGACTTCCGAGAGACTGATCGGCGTCGTCGTAGCGTGCGTCACCGTTCATCGGCACGCCAGCCAGTTGTCGGAACGCTTTGCGAGTACCACCTGGTACCGCCGAGGCCGACTATTGCGTACGGACGGCCATGCCGTCCGTGTACTCGACCGAACCTGAGAGCGCCACGACCTGTCCCGGCGTCAGACCGCTCAAGACCTGCACGTTCGTGTCGGTCATTGCCCCCGTCGTGATGTCGGTCTTCTTGAGGCGGTTGCTCTCGACGACGTATACGTAGCTCTTTCCGTTCTGGTCGAAGAGCGCCTCGACGGGTATGACAATGGCGCTAGGCACCGAAGACACCGAGATACTCGTGTCTCCCTTCATGCCTATGAGCACTCTCTTTGCAGCGTCGTCGAGCGCCATGTCCACGGGGAAGATGGTTCCGCCGGTCGCCGTCTGCTGAGCCGCCGAACGTACTTCGATCACCCGGCTCTTGAACGTCTCGCCAGGAAACGCGTCGAGACTGACCTCGGCGGTCATGCCCGCCTTTACGCGGTCGATGTCCGCTTCGTCCACCTCTGCCGAGAACCTGACGCCCGACAGGTCGACAACGGTGAACGGCGCCACCGATGGCGCAACACCCCCTCCTGCCGAAGCCTTCGGGATCTCCCCGTCGGCGCCCGGCGTTCCCAGAGGATTGAAGAGCACGACCCCCGCAAAGGGAGCGATGAACGTCGCCTTCTCCAGATTGGCCGTTGCGGCGCGTACGGCCTGCTCGGCCTGGTCGACACCGGCTTGCGCTGCCGCGCGTGACGCACTCGTGCTCGTGGACTCGAGTTTCGCGAGCTGCGCCTCCGCGCCTCGCAAGGCGGCCAGCGACTGATCGACGGCCGCCTGAGCCTGCTTCTTCGCCGCGGTGAGCGATGTCGCCTTCAGGCTGTCCTCGGTGGCCTTCGCACTCAGGTAGCCGGCGTACGCCTGGTCCTTGGTCGCCTCCAGCTGATCCAGCTGCAGCAGGTTGGCCGGGGTCGGCGCGGCCGACGCGTCGATCGAGGCTTTCAGCGCAAGATATGCGGCGTTCGCGGCGTCGTAGCTCTTCTTTGCAGCGACCGTGGCCGCATGCGCGGCGTCCAGCTGTCCCTGCGTTGGGCCTTTCTTGCCAACCTCGGTCAGAGCCACCTTGGCGGCGGAGTACGCGCCTTCGGCGGCAGTCACGTTCGCCCGAGCGGCTGTAAGGTCCGCGCTCGAGGGTGCTTGCTGATTGACGGCGTCCAACTGCGCCTGTGCCTGAGCCAGCCCGGTCTTCGCCTGAGCCACGGCAAGCTCCAGTGGGGCGGGGTCCATCGAGGCGATCTCCTGACCCGCCTTGACTCTCTGTCCATCCCGAACAAGCACCTCGTCGAGCGTACCCGCCGTCGGCGGGAACAGGTTCGCCTTGATGCCGGTCTCAACGCTGCCGGACGCCTGAACGATCACCGAGAGGTCGCGCTGCTCGACAACAGCGGTGCTGATGACGGGACCGGCTCCACGATTGCGCAGCACCAGGAATGCGGCGACGCCGACGATGACCGCGACAACCAGGACGCCAGATATGATCTTCGCGCGACGCGACACTACAAGCCTCCTGACAGATGCCGGCACAACCGCCGGGCAGGCACGACCACTAGTCTCTTACTCTATCTCAGCCGGGGGATTCCCGCCCCGTCCACTCGCTAGCGCACGTACAGGGTGCGATACGCCCCGTAGGACGTCGCGTGCATCGAGTCCGCGCGCGCGACGACGCGAATCTTCCACGTACCCGCCGTGAAGGTGACCCGCTTGCTGAACTTCCCCGCGGAGCTGGCTGCTCCATAGATGCGCTTCACGCTCCACCGGGTGCTCGAGACCTTCCTGTACAGCTCGAGCGTCACTCCCGCGGCGTGGTTCGGCTTGATCACGCACGAGACCGTCGTCGTGCGCGTCAACGAAGCGGCGATGGTCAGAGATGAGACGTAGACCTTGGGAAGGATCGTTATTCTGTCGCCCGTTGCGGCCCTATTGAACCCGTCGTCGATGAAAGCCAGCCGGACATACGTCCGCCCGTAGTAGAGGGGCTTGACGTATGCCCTGTACGTGCCGGGCGTCCCGTATGGCGACATGGTGGTCAAGTACTTCCACGTGACCCCGTCACGGCTGGTGTAGACCCTCACGACTCTTGTGAGCCAGTGGCTTGCCGTCGGCATCGAAGAGGCCTGAGCCGTCGAGGACCTTCGCGACGACCACCGCAGACGTGTTGTAGGCGGGCGTGATCTGCGCCGCTGTCGAAATGAACGTGTTCTTGTTCACGTCCGTCTTCTCCGCGAACGCGAAGGACGACGGTGACGACGTGCTGAAGGTGATCGTGTGATTCGTAGTGTTGACACCTGTCACGGTGACGGCTTCCCAGGAGCCGCCCGCCCAGCGCTTCACCATGAGATCCTTCGCGCGGGAATCGGACAGACGTGGATCGTACGGGAGGGTGACGGAGACACTGCCGAAGGTCCCGCTGAACCAGACGTCCCAATACTGATTCGCGAAGTCGAACGAGCCGTCGCTCGGGGCAGCGGGCGAGGCCGTGCCCCTGATGAGGAGCGTCCCGGCCGCGGTCACTGTGTCGAAGACGACCGTCGCCGTGCCTCCGCCGGGCAGGGGCACGCTCTTCGTGACGGGGGTCCCCACTCCAACGTCCACCGCCCACGGTGACCTATCCAGCGATGCGTTCACGGTCGTCGTGCTGCCCACAGGATCGACCGTCACGGTCGTGGCGTCGCTCGGATTCCCTGAGGACACGTTGTTGTAGAACTCGGAGATGTAGCCGACGGGCTCGCCGACGAACTGGACGCGGTAGTCGGGACCGGAGTGCGTGAGATCGATGTCGTAGGTGCCCCTCGCGTCTGTCGGTGTCGTGTCACCGGATACCCAGCTCGCGCCACTCTGATACCAGACCTTGACCGTGACGCCAGAGATGCCGGTCACGCCGTTGGACTGCGTCACAGTCCCGGTGATGTGGCCGAACCCCTGGGCAGATGCGCTGTAGACCCCGAAAGCCAGCACCGCAGCTGCTGCGAGCACCACGGCGAGGACGAACAGTCGTCGATGAGAACTCATCGTTGCCTCTCTTCCATGCTTGAATCGCTTGCGACGCGCGACCCGTCGGTGCAGCGAAGCAGTGCAAATACTATTCCCGCGCCGCGCATTATGCATTCCGCCGGCCGAGCCGACCGCCCTCCCGGGCCGCCAACTGCCCTCAGACGCGGGGCGCGAGTACCTCCACGATTCCCCGTAGCTCGGCTATGCCGTCGACGACGTACTCGGCGCCGGCCTCGGCCAACTCCTGGCGCGAGCCGATCCCCCACGTCGCGCCGATGGCCACGCACCCGGCCCCGCGCGCAGCCGCCATGTCGTGCACGCTGTCGCCCACGTACGCGCAACTCTCGATCGCCACGCCGAGGGCCTCGGCGGCAACGATCAGCGGGTGCGGATCCGGTTTGTGGATGGAGACGTCGTCTCCCGCGACAACGACGTCGAAGAACCTCGCGAGGTCGAAGAGGTCGAGTCCTCGGCGAGCCATACCTTGGATCTTCGACGTGACCACGCCCAGGCGTAGCCCTCGCTCCGCGAGCCACTCGAGTGTCTCGGCGGTCTCGGGAAATGCCTGCAGCCGATCGTCGTGCGTGCGAGCGTTGTGCTCGCGGTACACGCGAAGGAGCTCTTCGGCGTGCTCCTCGGACAAGTCGCGCATCTGCCGAATGAGCGGCAGCCCGACGTCGCGCATCATGACCTCGTCGGGCAGCGCCTCGCCGAGCACCGTCGCGGTGGCGTGCCGAAACGACTCGAGGATCAGCCCCATGCTGTCGATGAGCGTGCCGTCCAGATCGAACAGGATCGCTTCGAGCGTGACAGACTGCGGGCCGGGGTGGCTGAGCGCGTGCTGGATGGGCCTACTCCTCGTCGTCCTCGAACTCTTCGGACACGAGTTCCTCGGCCTCGGCCTCGCGGTCCTCGATCGCCACCGCCTCCGGGGTCTTCTCACTCTCCAGCAGGCTCACCTGGCCCTCGGGCACCTTGGCCGGACGCATCTTCTTGCCCGCCGATACGCGTGCGATGGCCGAGACGCGGTCGGTCTCGGAGACGTTCATGACCTTCACGCCCTGCGTGGACCGCCCAAGGCGCGAGATGTCGTTCGCGCGAACGCGGATGACGACGCCGTCCTCCGAGATGAGCATGAGCTCGTGCTGCGGCGCGACCATCTTCATGCCTGTAAGCTCGCCCTTCTTGGGCGTCACCTGGATGGTCTTCACGCCTTGGCCGCCACGGTGGTGCTCCGGATAGTCGGAAACCGGGGTGCGCTTGCCGTATCCGCGCTCGGTGACGACGAAGAGCTCGGCTCCCTCGGGCGCGACCTCCATGCCCAGCATGCGATCCCCGGGCTTGACGCTCATGCCCCTGACGCCCATCGTGTCGCGGCCCATCGGCCGAGCCTCGGACTCGTCCCACTTGATGGCCTTGCCGGAGCTCGAGACCATCATGATCTTGTCGCCCGGGTGCACGCGCCGAACGCCGATGAGTTCATCGTCGTCGCGGAGGTTGATGGCGATGATGCCCGTCGACAGCACCCGCGAGTAGGCCTGCATGGCGGTCTTCTTCACCATGCCCAGCTTGGTCGCGAAGAGCAGGTAGTCCTCCGCACCGAAGTCCTTCGTCGTGATGACCGCGGCGATCTGCTCGTCCATGGCAAACGGCAGGAGGTTCACGACCGCCGTGCCGCGCGCGTGGCGCGAGCCCACGGGCAGCTCGTGCACCTTCATCCGGTAGACCTTGCCCTTGGTCGAGAAGAACAGCACGTGATCGTGCGTGCTGGAGATGAAGAGGTGCTCCACGAAGTCGTTCTCGCGCAGGTTCACGCCCTGCAGCCCCTTGCCGCCGCGCCTCTGCTGCCGGTAGGTCGCAACAGGCAGCCGCTTGACGTAGCCGGCGCGTGTGATGGTGACGACCATGTCTTCCTCGGCGATCAGGTCCTCGACGTCGAGGTCCTTTGCCGCCGAGGTGATGATCGTGCGCCGCTTGTTCGCGAACTTGGCTCGAACTTCGGCGAGCTCTTCCTTCACGATCTGCAGGACGAGGTTCACGTCGGCGAGCACACGCTTGTACCACTCGATCTTCGTGCGTAGCTCGGCGAGTTCTTCCTCGATCTTGTGGCGCTCGAGCCCGGTGAGCCGGCGCAGGCGCATCTCGAGGATGGCGTCGGTCTGCGCCTCGCTCAAGCCGAACCGCTTCATGAGCCGGCCCTTGGCCTCCACGTCTGTCTCCGACGCGCGGATGATCTTGATGACCTCGTCGATGTTGTCGAGTGCGATGACGTAGCCGTCGAGGATGTGTGCGCGCTCTTCGGCCTTGCGCAGCTCGTACTGCGTCCGCCGGACGATGACTTCCTTCTGGTGCTCGACGTAGGCCTTGAGCATCTCGGGAAGGGACATCGTGCGCGGCACGCCGTCGTGCAGGGACAGCATGATGATGCCGAAGCCGGTCTGAAGTTGCGTGTGCTTGAAGAGCTTGTTGAGCACGACCTGCGGGATCGTGCCCTGCTTGAGCTCGACCACCACGCGCATGCCCTTGCGGTCGGACTCGTCGCGCAGGTCCGAGATCTCCGTGAGTTTCTTCTCGCGGACCAGGTCGGCGATCTTGGTGACGAGCTTTGACTTGTTCACCTGGTACGGGATCTCGGTGATGATGACCCGCGTGCGCCCGGTCGAGGTCTGCTCGACGTGGCCCTTCCCGCGGACCTTGATCGACCCTCGGCCCGTCGTGTAGGCGTCGAAGATGCCCTCGCGCCCCATGATCTGCCCGCCGGTGGGGAAGTCCGGCCCGGGCATGACCTTCATGAGCTCCTCGATGGTGGCATCGGGGTTGTCGATGATCATCGTGGTCGCATCGATGACTTCCCCGAGGTTGTGCGGAGGGATGTTCGTCGCCATACCCACAGCAATGCCCGCCGAGCCATTGACGAGCAGGTTCGGGAAGCGGGCGGGCAGGACGAGGGGCTCCTGCAGAGACTCGTCGTAGTTCGGGCCGAAGTCGACCGTTTCCTTGTCGAGGTCGCGCAGTAGCTCCATCGCGAGGCGCTGCAGGCGTGATTCGGTGTAGCGCATAGCCGCCGCGGAGTCGCCGTCGACGGAGCCGAAGTTGCCGTGCCCGTCGACGAGCGGAGCCCGCATCGCGAACGGCTGTGCCATGCGCACCATGGTGTCGTACACGGCCTGATCGCCGTGGGGATGGTACTTGCCGATGACCTCGCCGACCGTCCAGGCGCTCTTCTTGTAGGCCCGCCCCGGCGTGAGGCCCGATTCGTTCATGGCGTAGAGGATGCGCCGGTGGACCGGCTTGAGCCCGTCGCGCACGTCGGGCAGAGCCCGCGCTACGATGACGCTCATCGAGTACTCGAGGAACGACCTTCTCAACTCCGTCTGGATATCGACGGCGAGCGTCGAGTCAGCGGTATCCATCACATCGTCTGACACTTACAGCACTCCTTGCTGTCGCAGGTTCTTTACGACGAGGTACGTCCCGCCGGCCGTGAATCCAACGCCGAGGAACAGCAGCACCGCTCCGCCGAGGACTCCCACCGACCCGGTCCGCCGAGCGGCGACGAGCGCCGCGATGCCCCAGAAGAGGAACACGACGCCGAGAGCGACCATCACGCCGCCGGTCGCGACGCCCACCTTCCAGATATCCCGCGACACCGGGGGCTCTTCGCTCGCAAGCTCGGCGAGCATCTCATTCACGCGCGCGTCTTCGAGTCCGCCTGGAAGCGCCGCGGGCGGCTGTGTGACCGCTGGAGCAGCAGCTGCCTCGGACGGTGGCCCCTCTGGCACTTCGGCGGGCGTTGGCGCCGCGGCTTCTGCTTCGGTGGCTTCCGGCTGCGCCGCGGCTTGTTCCGCCGCAGCCTGCGCCTGGGCCCCCGCCTCGGCTGCGGCCTGCGCCTCGGCCTGAGCGGCCTCCTCCTCGGTACGCTTTCGCGCCAACTCCTCGAACTGGTTCTGCTCCCAGGGAGGTGGCTCGAAGCGCTTGGTCTCGCGCCTCTCCCTCTGTCGGAAATCGAATCCGTGGTCGTCAGTCATGCGCCTGCGCCCGCCGTCCCTCAGTCGTCCCTTGGCCCTGTCCCGCGTCTAGATGTCCAGGAACCTCACGTCTTTGGCGTGCCTCTGTATGAACTCCTTGCGGGGCTCGACGTTGTCGCCCATCAAGTCCGTGAATGCCCGCTCAGCCGTGAGCGCGTCATCGATCGAGACCTGCAGGAGCGTCCGTTTCGACGGGTCCATCGTCGTCTCCCACAGCTGCTCTGGGTTCATCTCGCCCAGACCTTTGTATCGTTGGATCGAGTACTTTGTCCCCTCGGCCAGACGGGCAAGCGCCATCTGAAGCTGCTTGTCGTTGTAGGCGTACTCGTGCTTCTTGCCGACCGAGATCTTGTAAAGCGGCGGTTGCGCGATGTAGACGTAGCCAGCCTCGATCATCTCCGGCATGAAGCGGTAGAAGAACGTGAGGATGAGACAGCGGATGTGTGCTCCGTCGACGTCGGCGTCGGTCATGATGATCGCCTTGTGGTACCGCGCCTGCTCCAGGTCGAACTCCTCGCCGATGTTCGTCCCGAACGCGGTGATCATGTTCTGGATCTCTTCCGAGGAGAGCGCCCTGTTGAGCCCGGCGCGCTCGACGTTCAGGATCTTGCCGCGCAACGGCAGGATCGCCTGGAACGAGCGGTCGCGTGCCTGCTTGGCCGAGCCGCCCGCCGAGTCGCCCTCGACAAGGTAGATCTCCGTGAGTGCGGCGTCCCGGATCGAACAGTCCGCGAGCTTACCCGGGAGGGTAGAGCTTTCCAGGAGGCCTTTGCGCCGAGTGAGCTCGCGGGCCTTGCGCGCCGCGGCCCGCGCCTTGGAGGCTTGACACGACTTGCTGACGATCGCTCTTGCCGGCTTCGGGTGCTCCTCGAGGTACTCGGCGAGCCCCTGCGTCACGACTTGCTGCACGAACCCCCGCATCTCGGTGTTGCCGAGCTTGGTCTTCGTCTGGCCCTCGAACTGCGGTTCGCGAAGCTTCACAGAGATGACCGCCGCCATCCCCTCTCGGATGTCCTCGCCCGAGAGGTTGTCGTCCTTCTCCTTCAGGATGCCCTGCCGCCGAGCGTAGTCGTTGATCGTGCGCGTCAGCGCGTTCTTGAACCCGTCGAGATGCGTTCCGCCCTCGTGGGTGTTGATGTTGTTGGCGAACGCGAGCGTGGCTTCCGAGTAGCCCGTGTTCCACTGCAAGGCGACTTCGACGACGCCCTCCTCGGCCTCGGCCTCGAAGTAGATCGGCCGGGCGTTCAGGATCTCCTTCGTTCCGTTGATGTACTTGACGAAGTCGACGATGCCGCCGCTGTAGCGGAACTCCTCCTGGCGCGGGACGAGCTCGCGCTCATCGGTGAGCGTCAGCTTGACGTTCTTGTTCAGGAACGCAGTCTCGCGCATGTGGGTCGCGAGGGTGTCGTAGTCGTACTCGATCGTCTCGAAGATCTCGGGGTCCGCCCAGAAGGTCACCGTCGTTCCGGTGGTCTTCGTCCTGGCGCCGGCCTTGAGCGGCTCCTTCGGCCGGCCGTACTCGTAGGTCTGCGTCCAGATCTTCCCGTCGCGCTTGACCTCGACGTCGAGGCGCTCCGAAAGCGCGTTGACGACCGAGACGCCGACACCGTGCAGCCCACCGGAGACCTTGTAGCCCGAGCCGCCGAACTTCCCTCCCGCGTGCAGGACCGTTAGAACGACCTCTACCGCCGACTTGCGGTACTTGGGCACGTTGTCGACCGGAATGCCTCGTCCGTTGTCGACTTCGGTGACCGAGTTGTCGGGGTGGATCGTCACATCGATGTTCGTGCAGAAGTCCTGCAGCGCCTCGTCGACAGAGTTGTCGATGACCTCGTAGACGAGGTGGTGCAACCCTTTGGGTCCCGTCGAGCCGATGTACATGCTGGGCCGCTTGCGAACGGCCTCGAGCCCTTCGAGCACCTGAATGTCTTTGCCCGTATATGAGCTTTTCGCGGACACGCCAGCTCCTTGTCCCTGTTGCGCGGTGGAAGTGGGCGCCTTCGCCCGGGAAACCACGACATCTTGTGGTTGCCCCTCATATCTTAACACAACAGGTTGCGTTTCGGCGCCTCTAGAGCCGCGCGTTCCCCCTGCTCAGACGGCCCGTTCCGAGTCGCGCTTGTCGAGCCCGCGCTTCCACTCCAGATCCTTGACCGTGGCGCGGATCACCGTGTCGCGCAGCTCGGGGTTTCGGATGGCCGCGGCGCTCTGCCGAACCTGTTCGATCTCCGCTTCGGTGAGCGGCTCTGGCTCTACCTTGTCTTCCTCGTAGAACTGCTCGTCCTCCTCGGCTTGGGCCTCCCTCATCCGTTGCACAGAGACCTTTCGCGATACAGAGAACCGCATGGCCCCAACCAGTTCCTGACCCAGACATTCGTTCACGTTCTGCCTGAGCCTCGCCGAGAGGGCCGTGAGCTCCGTCGCCCAGACCGGAGAGTCGACGTACACGACAAGTTCGCCCTCCCGGAGATGCACGTCTGCCGTGTGCTTCGCGATCTCAGGCCCGACCGCTTCGAGCCAGACTTCCGCCACTTGCGCCCGTGCAAGATCCCCCTTCTTGTCGACCCGTCTGAGGTATCCCCAGAGGGCATCGCCAAGCGTTGTCTGTGTAGCCCGCTTCCTCATCCGGTCCTCACGCGAGTTCGATGACTTTCGCCTCTTCGATCAGCGTCTCGTCGAAGTAGCCGAGGTTCGTCGTGGTCATGATCGTTTGCGTGCGCCTTCCCACGCGTGTCGCGAGTGCGTGTCGCCTGGCCTCATCGAGCTCCGACATCACGTCGTCGAGTAGGAGCACCGGGGTCTTTCCCGACAGCTCCTCGATCACGTCGAGTTCTGCCAGTTTCCACGCGAGCGCTGCGCTGCGCTGCTGCCCTTGCGAAGCGAACGCTCGCGCGTCCTTGCCGTCTATCTCAAAGCGCACGTCATCGCGATGCGGTCCTACCAGGGTCGTCCGTCGTGCTCGTTCTTCATGTGCTCGCGCGCGCAACCGTTCGAGCATTGCCCCTTCATCACCGAGGCCTTCCGCGTTCCACCCGCTCATGTACGCGACGCTCAGGGTCTCTTGACGAGAGAGCGCTGCGTACTCGTCGCTCACGCGGCTAGCCATCTTGCCCGTCAGACTCTCACGGCGCGCGGTCAGGGCCGCGCCGGTCCTCGCGAGCTGTTCCGTCCACGGTTCGAGTTCGTCGTTCGTCGTCTCGGGCTCTCGAAGCAACGCGTTCCTCTGCCGCAGGATCCGGTCGTATTCGCCCTTGAGCTGCCCGTAGGGGCGCGAGATCTGCGTGCCCACTGAGTCGAGAGCCGCCCTCCGGCGATCCGCCCCCTCCTTGATGACGCGCAGGTCGTCCGGCGTGAACACGACGGCTGGGACAAGTCCTGCTGCCTCGATCACCGCCCGCTTCGGCGCGCCGTTCACGCGGTATGCGCGCCGGCCGTTCTCCACGGTCAGGGCTATGTCCGTTCTGCTCCCCGACTCGGCTTGTGCCTGCATGAGGACTGTCGTCGTCTCCGCTCCCTGCCTCACGAGATCCGCCCAGACAGGATTCCTGAACGACGTCGTTTCGGTGACGAGTTCGATCGCCTCGACCACGTTCGTCTTGCCGATGGCATTCGGCCCGACGAGGATGGTCAGCCCCTCAGAGGGCTCGAGTTCGAATGACGCGTAGTTCCTGAAGTCCTTGAGCTCCAGGCGGCGTATCCAGACGCGCACGCTCGGCTCTCGTCAGCTCAATCGCACGGGCATCAACAAGTAGAGGTAGTCCTCTCCGTCCGCCGGCTTGAACACGCCGGGCTTCAAGGGACTGACGATCTCCAAGAGCGTGTCTTCTGCGGTTATCGATGACAAGCCGTCCATGAGAAACGCGTGGTTGAACGCGATCTCGACGTCCGGCCCCTCCACCTTGGCCATCAAGTCTTCAGATGCATCGCCGACGTCCTGCGTCGTCGCGCTCAGACTCAGCGTCTGGTCTTCGCTATGGACTGACAGCCTCAATGGCGTGTTGTGCTGCGCCATGATCGAGACCCTCTTCACAGCCGCCACGAGTTCCTCGCTTGGAACGCGTACGACCGTCTCCCGCTCCTTCGGTATGAGCGCTCTGTAATTCGGGAAGGTACCCTCGATCCTCCGCGTGATGAATATCGTGTCCCCGAACTCGAAGACGATCTGATTCTCCGAGACTCCCATTTCCACGATCTCGACTCCAGCGAGAAGCTTGGTCACTTCCTCCAAAGCCTTCCCGGGCACGACGACCTCGACGTGCTCTGCCGCCCCTTCAAGCTCCGCTTCGCGCACTGCAAGCCGGTAGGAATCCGTGGCGACCATGCGTACCGTCGGCCCGTCCACTGACAACAGCACACCGGTGAGGATGGCCCTCGTCTCATCGCGGCTGACGGCTCTTGAAACCTGCTTCACCACTGACGACATGACCGATGACGGTAGAGGCACGCGCTTCTCGACCGACACAGTAGGGAACTTCGGGAAGTCGTCAGCGGGGAGGGTCTTGAGCGTGAACGATGCGGTGGCACTGGAGATGACCGCCAAGTCTCTCTCAAGGGCGACAGTGATCGCTGCTTCGGGCATGTTGCGCACGATCTCGGAGAACAACCTTCCCGGCAGTACGCTTCGTCCCTCTGCCTCGACCCTGGCGCTCACCTTCGTTTGCACGGAGATCTCGAGGTCGGTGCTCTGCAACGTGACAGAGTCCTTCTCGCAAGAGACGAGGACGCCTGAAAGAATCGGGAGGGTAGAGCGAGCGGAGAGTCCCCTGCTGGTGATCGCGAGGGCCTCGGCAAGCTCGGTGCGAGCGACACTGAACTTCATCTAGTGTTCCTTCCTTGTCTAAGTGTAACCATCTCAGTAGTAGGCGCTGTGCATATGTGGAAGAGCATCATAATCCCTGCTTGCTAGCGGTGTGGCCACCTTGTTCGTCCTGTGGACAAAACTTCAGTGTTATCCCCACTGTCCCCACCATAGGACGAGAACTCACAATACTCGCGAATCGGCCAACACACTGACCACGCGTTGCCAACACTCTTATCAACAAGCAACGACATTAGGCGTGTTGGCGGATCGTGTTGGTGAGTGACTGGATCTGGTTGTACACCTCCCGTTGAGCGTTCATGAGCTTCTGGATCTTCGCCGTGGCATGCATGACCGTCGTGTGGTCTCTGCCGCCGAATTCGTCTCCAATCTTCGGCAGGGAGAGGTCCGTGAGCTCTCTGGCCAGGTACATGGCGATCTGCCGAGGATAGACGATGTTCTGCGACCTCTTGCTGCCGACGAGCTCCGAATGGCTGATCGAATAGTACTTGCACACCTCGCGCTGTATGGCTGAGACGGCGATCGGCCGCGTAGAGCGCTCGGGGAAGGCGTCCTGAAGAACGGTCTTCGCCAGCTCGAGATCGACGGTGCGTCGGGAGAGAGAGCCGTACGCGGCGATGCGGGTAAGGGCACCCTCGAGCTCTCGAACATTCGAGGACACCAGGCCCGCGGTGTACTCGAGGACATCATCGGGGACTTCCAGACGCTCCGTGTCGACCTTGCGACGCAGGATGGCGATGCGCGTCTCGAGGTCCGGTGGCTGAATGTCGGTGATGAGCCCCATCGAGAACCGACTGCGGAGACGGTCCTCGAGTGTGGCGATGTCCTTCGGAGGTCTATCAGAGGACAGGACCACTGCCTTGCCGGCCTGCTGCAGCGCGTTGAAGGTATGGAAGAACTCCTCCTGGATCCCCTCCTTGCCCTTCAGGAACTGCACGTCGTCGACGAGCAGCACGTCGGAAGAACGATAACGCTGGCGAAATCCGTCGATCCGATTGGAGTTCCTGTCCCGAATTGAGTTGATGAAGTCGTTCGTGAACTGCTCGGTGGACACGTAGACAACCTTCTTGTGCGAATAGTTCTTGCGAACGTAGTGGCCTATCGCCTGAAGCAGGTGTGTCTTGCCCAGCCCGGCGCCGCCGTAGATGAACAGCGGGTTGTATGACAGGCCGGGCGCCTCGGCGACCGCCAGTGCCGCCGTGCACGCAAATTGGTTCGACTGTCCGATGACGAAGGTGTCGAACGTGTACTTGGTTGCGAACTCGCCTGAGGCCGCGTCCCGGACGCGCCTCTCCTCCGCGGTCTCAACATCAAGAGGGGCCTGCTGTTCTTCCTGCTCGACGTCGGAAGCCGTGGCCGATCCTTCAGATCCGGCGCGCTCACGGTCGATGATCACGCGAATATCGAACCCCTCACCGGTCACCTGCGAAACCGCGGAGCGGATCAGGCTCGAGTACCTCGTTTCGAACCATTCACGCGCGAACTCGTTCTGGACGCCGATGACGAACACACCGTCCTGCTCGAGCGAGAGCGGGCGCGCGTGCTCGAACCATGTCTTGAAGACGGGCGTGGTCAACTCAGAGCGGACGACGTCCAAGACCCCGTCCCAGATAACGTTCACATCGGCCATGACAATCCCCTTAGCGGCGCGGGCCGCACAGTTCGAATCGATCTACCTTCCGGGGTGAAGCAGGCTGTGCAAGAACGCCGACCCCTCGGGGGTGAGAGATCGCTTACCCGACTCATCAGCGACGATGAAGCCGAGAACCTCGAGATGGGCCAGGTCACGATAGGCGGTCGACAGACCGATAGCGAGCTCACGGGCCACCAGCGATGGACCCGCTTGCCCTGCGTCCATAACCAGCGCGAGCACGCGCTTCTGACGGTTCGTGAGCCTGGAAGTGCCTCCGTGGGCGGGGTATGTGGTTGGCTCGAGAACGAACGAATCCGCTGAGGTCGAGCCTGCTGCTGAACCGTCGGGCTGTGCGCTGGTGGCCGGCGGCGCCGAGCCTGCGCTCGCAGACGCAATCGCCGAGGCCACTCCAGCGCTGGCCGACTCCGGCGCTCCCGGCGCACGCGCTCGTCCCTCGACGCCGGCGACGGTCACCGTGACCACCGCGCCGCAGCCGAGATTGTCTTCGACCTCAACGGTCCCCTCGCTGAACGAAAGGCACTCGCGCACGAGAGGAAGCCCGGAGCCAACGCCGCGGATGTAGCGCTTCATGGGAGCTGAAGCCGTCGTGAAGCCCGGCTCCAGGACCTTGTCCTTCTCCTTGATCCCCGGGCCCTGGTCGGAGAAGCGGATCGTGTTGCCGGAGTCGAGAATGGTTACAACGGGACCGCGGAAATCGGCGTGGATGTAGTTCTCGACCACCTCGTTGATCACTGAGAACGGGACGCGCCCCCCCATCGCGCGCGCGAGTTCATAGGTGCGGGATGCGAGGAGTGCGATGTACTCTCCCGTATCCGCGATAGCTACTTCCTCTACCCGAGGAGCACTGCCGGCCCCGTCGTAGACTGCGATGCGCGCACACTCCGACGGGCAGAAGCGCTCTCGAGGTGCCGCGGCAGCCTGCACTGATTCTTGCTGAAGACGGGTCGCCACTGTCGGCGCGGCAGTTGAGAAGCCGAAAGCCTCGATTGGACGAGACGTGGGCGGTGCCGCGGGTGCGGCGCGCGTCCCCGAAAAGAATGGCTTCAACAACCCCCCCAAGTGAGACATCTCAGCGCCTTCGGGCGCCTGAACCTTCCGAAAACGACCTCCCACAGCCGGGCAGTCGGCTGCTCCTCGTGCGTCTTGTCACTGCCGATCCGCCCGCCTTAAGAGACGTACTGAACTGCCCCCACCTCTGGTTTCCGGCCTTTTCCACAAAGCTTTCCACATCTGTGGATACATCGACCGCTCCAGAGGGACCCGCTTCGCGAACGCCGCAGCGCAAGCGCGTTCACGTCGTCCGTGCGCCTCGGGAATCGGTGGAAAACGCTGTTTCGTGTATCGGCGCCTGTGGAAAGCACCCGAGCTACTCCAAGGAATCTTCTGGCAGTCGGAGGACGTCGTGGAAACTGCTGGCGGTTGCTTCGCAATGGCGCCCGACGGACGGTTCAGTATGGGCGATAAACGGCATTTCTCAAGGTAAGATGCCTTGCATCCAGCCCTCGAAGAACAGCTCGGAGTCTAGCAATATGCGAAAGCCGCCAACAAACGCCGAAACTAAGTTATCCACAGGCTGAGGCGACGTCAAACCTGCTTTTTCCACATTGTCCACAGATTGTGTGTCAGAAAGCGAGGCCGGTGCTCGCACGCCCGTGAGCAGTGCGAAGGCCCCGTCCCGCGTTCGTCCGATCGACCGGCCGGGGTCGCTTCGGCCGCCGCGGTACGCGTTGACACTCCGAAAACCACATCTGTATAATCGTCGGGCTTTGCTCCGGGAGCCCCCCGGGCGCCGATCGGAGGAACCGTGAAGAGAACGTACCAGCCCAATACCCGGAGGCGTGCGAAGACGCATGGCTTCCGTGCGCGTATGGCCACCCGCGGCGGCCGGGCAGTTCTGGCAGCTCGTCGACGCAAGGGACGCGCACGTCTGAGTGCGTGACCCTGCCCCGCGTCATGCGGAGGCAATGATGCAGACGATCCGCTCCACGCGTGAGATCGACGCGATGTTCCGCGGCGCTGAGAAAGTGGAGCACTCACTCCTCATGCTACTGGTGGCGCCTTCAGCCTATGACACGAGCGAGGGCCGAGCAGCCTTCGTTGCCGGACGTCGACTCGGCAACGCGGTTGCTCGAAACCGCATGAAGCGCGTCCTTCGGGAGGCTCTTCGCCGCATGGGGGGCCCGCCGAAAGCACACGACATCGTTCTCGTGGCCCGGAAGGGTCTCGCCCAAGCCGGCGCGGCAGACGTCGATGCAGCCATGCGCTCCGTCCTTGGGCGGGCGCGATTGTCGTGAGCGACCAGAGAAATGGCCAGTCTCTCGCACGCGCGCCCAGGTTGGTCGTTGTCTACGCGATCCGCGGCTACCAGAAGTTCATCTCGCCGGCCTTCCCGCCGACCTGTCGGTTCACGCCGACGTGTTCTGCGTATGCTGTAACATCAGTCGAACGCTACGGCGTGCTGCGAGGCGGGTGGCTCTCCGTTCGACGGATTGCACGATGCCACCCCTGGAATCCCGGTGGGCACGATCCCGTGCCTTAAGATGCGCTGATGCCGCGGCATGGCCGCGTGAAGCAAGGAGGTCGTGCCCGTGTGGGGCGATATCAAACAGTTCATCCTCGACGTCCTGAACTACCTATACGGTGCTGTCGGTGACTACGGTGTGGCGATCATCCTGCTCACCGTTGCCATGCGTATCATTCTGATGCCGCTGACCGTCAAGCAGACGAAGTCCATGTATGAGATGCAGCGGATACAGCCGAAGATCAAAGAGCTGCAGAAGAAGTACAAGGACGACAAACAGAAGCTGCAGGAAGAGACGCTCAAGTTCTACCAGGAGAACAAGGTCAACCCGTTCGGGGGCTGCCTCCCCCTCATCCTGCAGATGCCTTTGTTCATCGCCCTCTTCCAGGTGCTCGCCGGGAAGAAGCCGCCGAGCCTCCCGGTATACCTGGCGGCGCACCCAGGGATCGAGAAGAACTTCCTCTTCATCTTGGAAGATATTACCAAGAGTCCCCAGTACGTGTTCAGCCACTCGGGGTGGGTGGCGGCGATCCCATACATACTCTTCGCCGTCCTCTTTGCGTTGAGTGTGTGGCTACCCCAGCAACTCATGCCGGGCGAGAAATCACAGAAGATGATCGGCCTCTACATGGCCATCATGATGCTCTGGTTCGGCTGGATCAGCCCCGCCGGCGTGCTTCTGTACTGGGTCACCTCGAGTGCCTGGCAGATCGCTCAGCAGCAGATAATGATCAAGTCGTATGCGAAGCCCAAATCGCAGGGAGCGTGAGCGATGGATCGAGAAGTCACGACGGAAGCGCCCACTGTCGCCGAGGCCGTCGACCTCGCGCTTGAGGAGCTCGGGGTACAACAGGATGCCGTGTCCTACGAGGTCCTGGAGGAGCCCGGGCGGAAGCTCTTCGGCATGGGCGGAGAGCGTGGCGCGAAAGTGCGCGTTTGGATCAAGGAAGAGTACCTACAGGAGATGGAGCAAGGGCGGCAGGTCGCCCGAGAGCTCCTCGAGGTGCCCGAGGCCGCGTCGTCGCTCGCCGAGCAACCCGAAGATCGCTCGGAGACGCCCGAGCTCAGCGACGAGGAATTGGATCGGGTCGCGGACCAAGCCGTCGCGACGCTGCAGGAGATCCTCCCGGCCTTCGGTATCACCGCGTCAATTGAGGAATACGAGGGCGACGAGGGAGAGATCATCCTCGACATCGTCGGTGGAGATTGCGCGGCTCTCATCGGCCGGCACGGGCGGACTCTCGACGCGCTGCAGGTTCTCGTCTCAGCGATCACGAACCGCGGGCTTGGCTTCAGGTATCCGGTCGTCGTCGACGTGGAAGGGTACAAGCAACGTCGACGCGAGAAGCTCGAGGACATCGCGCGCAGGACCGCCGACCGGGTCGCGCGTCAGGGCGCCGCAGTCAAGCTTCGTCCAATGACCGCGTATGAACGCAGGCTCGTGCACATGGCGCTAAGGAACGATCGCCGCGTTGCGACTCATAGCGAGGGTGAAGAACCGTATCGGCAAGTGGTTATCCTGCCGAAGTAGTCCTTGTTCGCGGAATGCCTCCGGGCCCGGCGATCGCCGGGCCCTTTTCGTTGCGAGTCGGCCAGACGGTCGCGCGGAGACGCCGATCCTATTCAAGGAGATGTTTCACGTGAAACATTCAGCTAGAATCGCCGCCGGAGGTTTCACGTGAAACATGACTCACCAGATCCGGTAGCATCGGCCGTTCGTGCCGCGCTGCTCGGAGCCGGAATCACTCTGTCAGAGCACGCGGTTGAGGGCCTCGTCTTGCACCTGGAGGCGGTGCTCGCCGCGAATCGCGTTCAGAACCTCACGGCGATCACCGACGTCAAAGGCGCGGCGGAGCTCCACGTTGTGGACTCCCTTACCGCGCTCCCCGAGATCCGCCAGGCGCCGTCAGGCAAGCTGGTGGATCTCGGAAGCGGCGCTGGCTACCCGGGCGTGCCGCTCGCCATCGCAAGCGGGCGGGGTACGACGCTCGTTGAATCGGTCGGGAAGAAGGCGCGTTTTCTTCGTGAGGTGGCGGAGCGGCTGGATGGGTATTGCGACGTGGCGGTCGAACACGCTCGAGCCGAAACCCTCGCAATCGAGAGAGCCGCGAGTTTCGCCGTGGCGACAGCGCGAGCGGTGAGCTCAGTGGCGTCGCTTGTGGAGCTAGCGGCGCCGCTGCTTCTGCCCGGAGGATGGATGGTAGCGCTGAAGGGGCCAGTGAACCAAGATGAGGTGGAGCGTGGTAAGGTAGCCGCGAGTATGTTGGGAATGCAATTCCGGGCAACGCGAGGATTCCTCCTCCCGGGTGGGCAAGAGCGCTCGATCGTGGTCTTCGAACGGACGGAAGGCCTGCCTGAGATCACCGTCCCGCGAAGTCCAGGCAAGGCTCAGCGTAAACCGCTCGCGTAGAGGGTGATCAAGCGGGGCTTTGCCTGCAGATGCGTACGTGCAAGGTGTGAGAGGGGCAATGGATGAGTGCCGACGTGGGACCAGCAGACAGCAGGCCGCTCGTGCTGGCTGTGGTGAACCAGAAGGGCGGCGTCGGAAAGAGCACGACTGCAGTCAATCTGGCCGCCAGCCTGGGAGCCTTGGGCGAACGGATCCTCCTTGTAGATCTCGATCCACAAGGGAACGCGACGTCGGGATTCGGGCTCAACAAGAATCAGCGCGAACTCTGCGTGTACAACGCTCTTCTCGGCGAAGTTGAGCTCGAAGCGATCATCGAGCCCGTGGAGATCGAGGGAGTCTACGTTGTCCCCTCAACCATACAGCTGGCGGGCGCCGAGATTGAGCTCGTCTCGGCGTTCAGCCGTGAAAGCAGGCTGAAGTCGATTCTGGAACCCGTTCTCGACGCCTTCGACCTCGTCATCATTGACTGCCCGCCGTCGCTGGGCCTCTTGACCGTGAATGCCCTGACCGCAGCGGAGGGCCTGCTCATACCGATCCAGTGCGAGTACTACGCGCTGGAAGGTCTGTCGAAGTTGCTCGACAGCGTGCGGTTGGTGAAGACCCACCTGAACCCTGGGCTCGAGGTCTTTGGAGTGGTCATGACGATGTACGACTCCCGTACTAAACTCGCCCAGCTGGTGGTCGAAGAGGTTCGGGACTTCTTCGGCGAGAAAGTCTTCAACACGCTCATTCCGCGAACGGTTCGGCTTTCAGAGGCGCCGAGTTATGGAAAGCCTGTGACAACATACGACCCCTCTGGCAAAGGTGCCGACGCGTATCAGCGGCTAGCGAAGGAAGTGATCGATCGTGTCTAGGCGTGGTCTCGGGCGTGGCCTGTCCGCGCTCATCCCGAATGCAGCCCAGGAATCGCAAACGTCAGAGCCGGTGGAGCTGGCCCTGGACATGGTAGCTCCCAACCCGGCACAACCCCGTACGGACATGAACGAAGACGCTATCCAAGAGCTCGCCGACTCAATCCGCAAGGTGGGCCTGCTGCAGCCCATCATCGTTCGCCCCTTGGGAGACGGCTATCAGATCATCGCGGGTGAACGGCGCTGGAGAGCCGCGAAGGTCGCCGGCTTGGAGCGGATTCCGGTCCGCGTTCTCACGACGTCGGAGGTAGAATCGCTCGAGCTGGCCCTGATCGAGAACTTGCAGCGCGAAGACCTGAACGCGATCGAAGAGGCCCATGGGTATCGTCGGCTGCTCGCAGAACACCAGATGACGCAGGCCGAACTCGCCGACAAGGTCTCCAAGTCGCGTTCGGCGATCACAAACGCCTTGCGTCTGCTGGATCTGCCGGAAGAAGTTCAAGAGCTCGTGTACGCTGGGAAGATCAGCGCGGGGCATGCACGAGCGATTCTCACGATCGGAGATGAGCCGGGGCGGCTCAAGCTCGCACAGCGAGTAGCCGATGAGGGTTTGTCCGTGCGCGAGACCGAGAACCTGGCCCGCCTCGTAGCTGCGGGGCATGCTACTCACGCACCACGCGCCGTCACGCCGAAGTCGTTCAAACTGGTGGCGAGAAAGCTGCGACGGATGCTTGGAACGAACGTCAGAGTGCGTATTGCACGGAACAAAGGAAAGATCGAGATAGAGTTCCACGGCGAGGACGATCTGGAGCGCATCTATCGACTTCTCACCAAGGACGGCGAACCGCAGGGCACGACACAGGGGGTGGGCGCGTGAGGAAGAATGCCAACATGCTAGCGATCGGGCTCTTCACAGGCTTGGTAGTGGGCATGGTCATCGGTCTCCTGTTCGCGCCAGCGCCAGGTGGGCGCACTCGGCGTCGGATAGCCGACGAAGCGCAGCGCGCGGCCGACGTTGCGAGGGGTTTCGCCGAGCGTGCCGAACAGGCGGCGGGACTGCTCGGTGGTCGCGTGGAGCACTACCTCGGTCGGGATGAGGAAGTCGCGTGGCGCAAGGTCCGCGAGCTGCGTGAAGGCGTTCAGCGATATACCGAAGTACACCCAGCCTGATGTCAGAACGGCAGCGTACGCTTTCTGTGTGAACAGGAAGACCGCATGCCGCTCAGCCTAGTGGTAGGCCGGCCCAACGCCGGCAAGACGGGCATTCTCTATGACGCTGTCCGGCGCTCCGTAGCAGTCGGCGGCGCGCCCGTGCTGTTGCTGCCCTCCAGACCCGACGTTCAGATGGTCAGCCGCGAGTTCGCGGCGCGTGGGCCGAGTCTTGGCGTGACGACCACCGTCTTCGACGACTACATCGACGATTTGTGGGCACTACATGGCGATGGCCGTCGCATCGTCGGCTCCACGGAGCGGGCACTTCTGCTCGCAGGCGCAGTCGAATCATTTGGCCTCGAGGTACTGGCCAAGTCGACGCGCGGCGCCGGCCTTGCCCGGCTGCTCGAGCCGCTCGCGGCGAACATGTTCCGCGACATCGTTCCTCCACGGGGCGATCGAGGGGCGGCGACGGAGATTGCCGGCGTCCTCGCCGAGTATGGGCGGATGCTTTGCGCGGCGAATCGGATCGAGCGGGCGACAGCTGTCCGCAGACTGGAGAGCCTGCTCGATCCAGGCTGCTTTCCTGGTCCGGTGGTTGCGAATCGGTTCACCGACCTTACTCTCGCCCAGGAGCGCTTCCTCGTCGGCGCCGCAGAGCGCGCTGAGGTCTGGCTGTCGCTTCCCTGGGAGGAAGGCTGCGCTGCGACGCGTGCCCTTGATGCCCTCGTGGCTCGGCTGCTTGAGGCTGGAGCGCGTCTGGTCGAGCAGCCGCCAGGTCACTACACGCACTCCGAGGAACTGCAGTACCTCGAATCGCACCTGTTCTTGCCCCCCGACGCTGCCATCGGTGCGCCACGGCAAGGTGACGTGCGCCTCTCGTACGCGTACGGCGAGGACGCCGAGGCCGAGCGGATCGTCGCTGAGGTGCAGGCGGCACTCGATCAGGGGGTGCCCTGCGGCCAGATCGCGGTCGTGTTCCAGAAGGCCGCTGAGCATGCGCCGTCGCTGATGACCTCGTTCAGCGAAGCAGGAATAGTGGCGGACTTCGACTTCGTGAGGCGGGCGCGCCAGACCGGATGGGGCAGGGCGCTGACGCACCTCACGCGCTTCGCCATCGACGGCGCGCGGCCAGACTTGCTCGGATTCCTGCGGAGCCCGTATTCGGGCGCCTCTCGGGACGTTGTCGACGAGGCTGAAGCTTCGTGGCGTCGCTATCGCATCGATCGACCCGACGGACTTCGTGCGTCTCTACGTCGCCACGACCCGGCGGCCGCCGAGCTCGTGGACGCAATCTCGCAGCTCATGCCGGGCGTGTACCGAGCCGGCACTGGAAGGAAATGGAAGCATCTGGCAGGGGCGCTGCTGCGGAACGCGTACGGGTCGAGCGGTCGGACACTGGACCCTGAAGGGCTACTTGATGCTGCGGCACACCGCGGATTCCTGCACCTCCTCTCTGAAGTCGAACGCCTCGAGACACTCTCGGCGACCGGATACGAGATCATGGACGCGTTCTCGGGACTCGAGATCGTCGTCTCACCGGAATCTCATGGTGACGCTGTCCGGGTGCTTTCGGCCGCCCGCGCGCGGTCGCAGCGATTCCGGGTCGTGATCATCGGCGGACTCTCGGCAGGCGACTTCCCGCGCACCGGGACCGAGAATCCGCTGGCCGCGCCCGGTATGGCGGCGGCCTTGTCCGCCCTGGGGATCGAGGTTGATCGCAAGGACGAGCGAGAGCTCGCGCGGCTCACCTTCTATCTGGTGGCGTCGAGGGCAACGGAACGACTCGTGCTGAGCCGGCAGGTCGCCGCTTCGGATGGATCGGAGCTACGAGCGTCGTGGCTCCTCGAGGAGCTGCTCGACCTGTACCGCGACCCGAGGGTTGAGGACGTGCCGACCGACAGACTGCCGCCGGTCACGACCCTGGCCTTCGAGGACCAGGCGGCGTGTGTGGGCGCTCCGCGGTCGATCCGGAGGACACTGCGCACCGCGGCCCTGGCGGGTTCGGCACCGAATGACACGCACTCCGCTACGCGCCTCTCGCTCGCCGCCCAGCGGGGGCGCAGGCGCGAACCGCAACTCCTCGACGAGAGAGTGCTCGCCGAGCTGCGGGAGCGCCAGGTGTTCTCTGTGACAGAGATCGAGACGTACCTGAAGTGCCCGTACGCGTGGTTCCACGAACGCGTCGTGCGCGCTGAGGCCCTCGAGCCCGAGGCCGACGCCATGGAACTTGGGAGAATCTGCCACGAGACTCTTCGCCGGATCTTCACGCGGCTGTCTGAGGCGATCGACGAGACAAGAGTAACGCCGGGCAACCTTACGGCGGTCCTTGCCCTCGCGGATCAGGTCATGTGTGAGATCAGCGACGCCGAAGGCGAGCAGACGAGTCTCGATCAGCGAGCTGTTCGCGCCTCCGTTCGCCGAAGGGTGTTCGGCTTTCTGCGTGCCGAGGCGCACTTCCTTCCCGACTTCGTTCCGGTGGCCCACGAGTTCGAGTTCGATCCCGATCCCTCGCTGTTCTCAGGCTTTCAACTGCGGGGGCGGATCGATCGCATCGACCGAGGTCCGGACGGCGAGCTCGTCGTGACCGACTACAAGACCGGCCACGTCGGATCGGGTCATTCTGCCACCAAGTTCGCGGCGTCGGGTCTGCTGCAACTCGCGCTCTACGCGCGAATCGTAGAGGCGGATCGCGGCGCTCCCGTAGTCGGCGCTCTGTATCGGCGTGTCTCATCACAGAACGTCGCGATGTCACAGAATCGCGGCTTCTTCTTCCGAGAATCCGCTGAAGGACCGGGGCTGGTCTCCACGGACTTGATGAGCCGCGACGAGGTAGATGAGATCGTGAGTGACGCTGAGCGGCGGGCTCTGGAGGCGGTGGCCGGCATGCGGGCAGCGCGCATCGCAGCCGACCCCCTCGATCCGAAAGCGTGTCAGCGATGCCGCATCCGCCGGTTGTGCGGGAGCGAGAGCCTGTGAGCCTGAGCCAGCATCAATCAGCGGCAGTGAATGCCCCCCGAGGCGGCCTGTTCATTTCGGCGGCGGCGGGATCGGGCAAGACGCGGGTGCTGACCGCGCGTTTCGTCCGGCTCGTCGACGAACAGCGCATCGCCCAGCAGCCACGGCCACTCGACAGTCTCATCGCGATAACCTTCACGGAGAAGGCTGCAGGCGAACTCTCACAACGCATACGCGGATCCCTCGCTCACGAGGTCGGTGTTGAGATAGCTCGCGATGCCGAGACGGCGTGGGTGTCAACGATCCATGGCCTGTGCGGGCGGCTGCTGAAACGGCATGCCTTCGAGGCTGGACTCGACCCCCAATTCACCGTGTGCGACGAGGTGCGGTCGGGCGTCCTCAAACAGGAGGCGTTCGAAAGCGCACTCGACGCACTATCGGGCTCGGAGCGGGTCGAAAGACTCCTCGCAGACTACGACGTTGGTGAGCTCGAAGCAGGTATCTCGTCGGTGTACGAGCACGTCCGCTGCCTCGGGCTGAAGACCGACGCGCTCGAGTACGTCGAGACCGATCTGACGGGCCCCCTCACCAGTGCGAAGGACGACCTGCAGTCGGTCCTCGCAGAGATGCTCACCCTCAGCGGGCGAGGGGTGACGGAAGAGAAGAACATCCAACAGCTGGCCTCTCTCGTGCGTGCGCTCGAGCGAGTCGACGCGGGCGACCCCGAGTGCGGGCTCGCCGTACTCGGCGCCCTGTCGAACTTCACGCAGAACAAGGGCTGTCGAGCGTGCGCCAAGCCGCTCGCGCGCGAGGCAGAGGAACGAGCCGCAGTCCTGCGCGACGCTGCGGCGGGACGTGCGTCGGATGGCTACGCTGCCGCCTTCCTCGAGCTGCTCGAGCGCTTCTCCGCCGAGTACGCGCTGGCGAAGGAGAAGGCAGGCGTGCTCGACTTCGAGGACCTGCAGCTCAAGGCGCGCGACCTTCTACGTGACCGGCCGGGACTCGTGCGGCACTACGACTCGCTCTTGAGCGAGGTCATGGTCGATGAATTCCAGGACACGAACGAACTGCAACTCTCGGTCGTCTCGGAGCTTGCTGGCGAGGCCCTGGCTACGGTCGGCGACGAGAGGCAGTCCATCTACGGCTGGCGCAACGCCGATGTCGAGGTGTTTCGCCGACGGCAAAGTGAGCTCGGCGACGAGCGGACCTACACGTTGCCCGAGAACTTCCGGTCCCATCCGGAACTCGTGGCGCTGTTCAACGAGCTCTTCGCCGCCGAGCCCTTCTGGCCCGCTGCCGGTATGCGACTGGAGGTCGGGGTGCCCGATTCGGAGAGCGACCCCGAGAACGAAGATCCCTGGCCTGAAGGCTTCCGGCGCGTGCAGTTGACGTTGCTCGATGCCGGAGAGTGCGCGGACATCGGCAAGGCCACCGCCGAGGCCGAGGCGGTCGCGGACTACTTCGAGACGCTCCGCGACGCTGGGATGCGGCAGGAGGATTTCGTCGTCCTTCTGCGTGCGATGACGCGCGCGGAGACGTTCGAGAGCGCTCTCAGAGCTCGAGGATTCGACGTCTACGTGGCTTCCGGCGGGAGCTTCTTCGATACGCCCGAGGCCGAGGAGGTCGAGGCGCTGCTACGGACCTTCGCCAACACCCGGGACGACGAAGCCTTCGCGAGGCTGCTGTGCGGGAGAATGGCGAACGTCTCCGACGATGCTCTCTATCTGTTGAGGAGCGCCGCGGCCGGCTCGCATGGCGCCGCCAGACGGAGTCTGTGGGAGGCGGCGAAGGATCCAGCCCGCTTGGCGCTTGCGGATGCCGACGAGGTGGCCCTCGGGCGGATGGTCGACGTCATCACCGAGCTTCGCGAGGACGCCGGCCGCACATCCCTCTACGATCTCATTCATCGCGCGTGCGAGCGCCTCGATTACGACCTGACGCTCCTGGCCGCTGGGCAGCCGAGGGCGTGGGCAAATGTCCTCAAGTTCGCCCGTTTGGCCGATGAATACGAGCGGCTCACCCCCGGTGATCCAAGCGCCTTCCTCGAGCACCTCGCGCAGCGACGCCGCCACAAGCGCTACGAACAGCAGGCCGCGATCGCGGCCGAGGAAGTGGACGCGGTGAGGATCATGAGCGTGCACGCGGCCAAGGGCCTCGAATTCCCTGTGGTGGCACTGCCTGAGCTCGGCAATCAGCCGCCACACGTCGTTCCGACGTTCGACTGCGGGAGCCCGAACGATCATCTGACCCTCGCGGTGCGCCTTCCGACACGGCGAAGAGTACACGGGATGCCGCGATACGGCGTCCTCTGTCGCCGTCCGCGAGTGGCGGGCCGCACGCGAGTTGGAGGAAGCCAAGCGCGTCCTGTACGTCGCGTGTACCCGTGCCACCCAGGCGCTCGCGATGTTCTCGGTCGTGGACTCGCAGAAGGAGATACCTGCCGATCGGCCCATCGGCTGGATCCTGCAGGCGGCGGGCATTCGCATCGGCGGAGGTGCTGCCGAGACGTCAGAGGACGCGCGCGCCACGGAGGGCGGCGACGATGTCAACGATGAGGACGGCACCACGTCGTTCTACGCGCGGTTGGGCAGCGCGACGATCCGGGTGGAACGTGCGACCCCCCGTTGCGGACCCGTCCTCGAGGACGTCCGACGGACGGCGGCGTGCGTTCACGGTATCGAGTCGCCGGCGGCAGACCACGACGTCGTTGATGCCAAAGAGCCGGACCAGCTGCATGCGCGACCGGTAAGGATCTCGTACACGGGCCTCCAGGCCTACGTTGACTGCCCATATCGCTACTACGCCACGTACGTTGCCAAGGTAGGTACCTTTGAGGAGATCGACGAGCCGGAGAGTGCGCGAGCCGTGGGCACCGCAGTCCATCAGGCGCTGCGGCTTGCAGGCCCCGACATTCCTCCCGCAGACCGGCTCAAGGCGATTGGAGAGCGACTGGGACTCGACGACGTGGCCCTCGAGCGCGTGCGTGGTGCCGCCCAGTCCTTTCTTGACAGTCCTCTGGCGCGTGAGGTCCTCGGCGCCTCGACGGTCCTTCGCGAGGCGCCCTTCGGCGTCGACGTGAACGGCACAACACTGAACGGAGCCATGGACCTGATCGCGCTGACGGGGCACCGCGCGCACGTGGTCGACTACAAGACCGGTACGGCCGAGACTACGTCGGACGCGATCGAGCGGTGGCAGCTTCAATCAGTGTGCTATGCCCTCGCCGTCTTCGAGGCAATGCCCTCGGTGGAGGACGCCGAGGTCGTCTTCTTCAAACCCGAGGCAGGCGCGAGCGAGAAGCGCTTCTCGTATAGCAGGGACGAGCTGGCCGCACTGCGGTCGCGGATCGACGGGATCATCTCGTCGATCGCCGACGGTTCATTCGAGCCTCGGCTGAGCTACGGCCAACGTACGTGTCGGGAGTGTCCGGCGCTCGGCAACTTGTGTCCCGTGCAAGCGCCCCGGCGGGAAGCCGCCGGCCGTCGGCGGAGACCCTCGACGTCGTGATGCTGACGGCTTTGGGAGGCGCTCGGCCAGCCGAGGCTAGTCGGACCGCGCTCGCTGCCTGAGCTGACCGCAGGCGGCGTCGATGTCGGATCCTCTCTCGGCTCGTACCGACGCCTCGACGCCCGCGCGTGCTAGCCCGCTCTCGAAGATGCGCGCGCGCTCGGCTGGTGAACGCTGGAAGGCGAGACCGCGCACGAGATTGGCCGGGATCAAGTTCACGTGGACGAGCATGCCGCGGGCGAACTCTACGAGCGCGGCGAGCTCCGCGTCCGTGTCGTTCACGCCCTCGATCAACGCGTACTCAAGGCTCGGCCTCCGCCCGGTCTTCTCGCCGTAGTCGGCGAGCGCCGCGCGCAGCTGAGGCAGAGGCACGCCGCGAACACCGGGCATCAGACGGTCTCTCGTGGCCTGGACGGCCGAATGGAGGGAAACGGCAAGCGTGAACTGCTCGAGCTCCTGCGCAAAGCGCCCGATGCCGGCGACGATGCCGCACGTCGAGACGGTGAGGTGGCGCGCGCCGATGCCGAGCGCATCGGGGTCGTTCATGAGGCGTAGGCCGGCAAGGACGGCGTCATAGTTGACGAAGGGTTCTCCCTGCCCCATCGCGACGGCGTTGGAGGCTCGTCGGCCGTAGTCCTCAGCGACGAGCCGTACCTGATCGACCATCTCGCCCGGCCCGAGATCACGCACATAGCCGGCTGCGCCGGTGGCGCAAAACGCGCACCCCATTGCACAGCCGGCCTGGGTCGAGAAGCAGACGGTGAGGCGGTCGCCAAAAGGAAGGCCGACGGCCTCTACCAGCTCGCCGTCGGCGAGCTCGAAGAGGTACTTGCGTGTGTCGTCGATACGCGAGGTTTGCCGCTGCTCGATCGTCGGCACCGGGAGAGCCTGTATGTCCGAGAGACGGGTGCGCAGACTCGCCGGCAGGTCTGTCATCTCGTCAAAGGAATGGACGCCCCGGGCGTAGAGCCATTTGACGACCTGCGACGTTCGGTAGCGTGGTGCCTCGAGGTCCGCGAGCAGGTCGGCTATCTCCGCACGCCCAAGACCCTTGATGCCGAGGGCTTCCTTCGGCCAGCTCACGCCTCCGGCTCGAGCTCCTCCAGGGCGTCGAGGTACTCCTTGCGATGCTCGTTCTCGAATCGTCCCACGGAGCGGAAGTAGAAGGCGATCTCCGGATAGCCTTCCGCCTCAGCGGTCTCGGCGAAGGCGGGGTACATGTCGACGGTCTCGTACCTCTCACCCTCGGCAGCCGCGCGCAAGTTCTCGGTAGTTGTGCCGACGGACCCCATGTACGCGAGATGTCCGAGGGCGTGGGCCGTCTCCTCCGTGCCGGCGCGGTCGAACGCGGCGATCGCTGAAGCCGGTGCTCCCTCGAGTTCGGCAACCCGCCCGAACAAGGTGTAGCGCCTGTTGGCCTGGGACTCTCCAGCGAATGCGGCCTTGAGATTCTCGAGCGTCTTGGACCCGGTCAGGTCGCCCGGGCCGTCGTAGTTGACGAACATCGCCTTGGAGGCGCCGCACACCGGGCACTTGTCGGGCGCGGGGCCAACGTGGAAGTATCCACACCCCTTGCACCGGTACATCTCGACCATACCTACACCGTCCCTCCCGTGGTTGTCCTTCGTCTGGCAAGCGTACTATCCCTCGCTCGCGTGCGCACGGGTATGTGGACGTGGCGGAGCACGCACGGATCAGCCTAGTGTTGCCGCGCGACATTGCCACGATGCGGCCGAGCCCCGCTTGCGCGAGGGGAGGCGCTCCCGGACGCGTCTGTGGTATCTTCTGGCTCGTACGGCCGCCCGAGGACAGCGGCCCCGCAATGCCGGAGGTCATTAGATGAAGCGCGTAGTGTTCCTGCTCGTCTGTCTGCTCATCGTGGTCACGCTCGCGTTGCCTGCCCTTGCGCTCGCCACCGAGGCGACTCCGAAGACGACCTCGGTCACCTCTACTGCCACGGCCGGCGCGCTGATCGTCTATCCCACCGCGCCCCCCGATGCCACCGCCGCCGAGGCCAAGGCGTCGACGGAGTGGGCCAAGGCTGGCGACCTTCCGAACCTGGCCTATGCGGTCCTGGGCCTGGTAGCCAGTCTCGGGATCGTTGCCTGGGGCATCCTTGCGAGCCGCAAGGTGACACCTGCCTAAGGCGGTCTGACACACTCATCAAAGAGGCCCCGGCGATCACGCCGGGGCCTCTTTTCATTGCCCGTCACGATGACGAGGGTCGAAAGGCACTGACCTACTACTGCACTGACCTATTGCTGGGTCGGCGTTGTCTCGACGCTTCCCAGATTCGCCGGCTTGGCGCCAACTGTCATGGTCAACGTCAACTCCTTGCCATCGCGAATGAGCTTGACCTCCACCGTCTCGCCCACGCCATGCTGCCTGACCTGCAACAGCAGGTCGTCCATCGATCGAATCGGCTTGCCTCCGAGAGAGACGATCACGTCGCCCTTCTTGATGCCCGCCTTCACCGCGTTTGTTCCGGGCGTGAGGTCGACGACGAGCGCTCCTTCTGTGACGGTGAGGTTCTCCTGCTTGGCGAGCTGCTCGTCGACGGTCTCACCGACGATGCCGAGGAACGGGTGCTCGACGTTGCCGCCGGCGATGAGCGAGTCGGCCACACGCTTCGCCGTGTTCACGGGGATCGCGAAACCAATGCCGCCGTTCGAGCCGGAGTCGCTGTAGATGGCGGTATTGATGCCAACGAGCAGCCCGGTGCGGTCCACCAAAGCCCCGCCAGAGTTGCCCGGGTTGATCGCGGCGTCAGTCTGGATGACGTTAACCAGCGGGTACACGCCGGACGTGTTGGCGGAGAAGTCAGGCAGCGATCGTCCAATCGCGGAGACGACGCCGGAGGTCACAGAATGCTCAAGCCCGTAGGGAGAGCCGATGGCGACAACGAGCTGCCCTACGTTCAGCTTGTCGGAATCACCGAGCTGGATCGTCGGGACCGTGTCGGAGATCTTGACTACCGCGATGTCAGTCTCCGGATCTGTTCCAACCAGGGTCGCCGTGTGCTTGGCCCCCGATGCGTCCCGTACGACGATCTTGCTGGCGTTCGCGACCACGTGATCGTTCGTGAGGATGTACGTGCCGCCACCCGACGCTTCCTTGTACGCGACACCGGATCCGTTGCCGGTGACGGGAACGCTCGGGTGCCCCTGTGGCAGGCTGCCGTCTCCGGAGCCGGTTGAGGTCGCTTCGGTGATGTCGATGTTGACGACGCTCGGCACGGCCGCAGCCGACGCGGCAACGACCGGTTCGCTCGTCGTAGAGGGAACGACCGTGATCTTCGCGGGTGTGAGGATCAACCGGCCGCCGGCTAGCCGAGCGCCGGCGAATCCTGCGGCCACTCCGGCGAGCGTGCCGACGATGAGCGCGGCAACGATCGCGACGACCACCGCCACGCCGACAGTGCTTCTTGCTGGCGCCGCCGGGGGTCCGACGGGAGGCTCGGCTACGGGCACCTGCTGGCCCGCACTGTAGTACGGCGGTGGCGCAGACAGGTAGTTCCCTGAGGGCGGCGTATACACCGGGGGCGCCGCGGCTGGCGGCGCGTCTCCCGGCACGGGCTGATACTCTGTATTCAGGTCGTCCATCACTCCACCTCGTCGTGTCAGCTAGACGCAGCGCTATGCGCTCATCCTAAGAGCAGACGCGGTACCGATGTGTGAGAATGCACGAAACAAGCACACTTCCTGAGGATTCCATGCTGTCCGATCCGACCGACTCCGAGACCGCCGAGACCGCCGATTTCCCGCCGACGCCTGTCGCCGACGGACCACCGTCTGACGTCTTGGAGATCGTCGCCTCCCTGGAGGCCGAGGGCTCCGAAGCGGCGCCGACCTCTGAAGACGTTCCTCCTGCCGTAGAGGCCGCGGCGGTCGGAGACGCCAACGGGGCGCCGGCGGTCGACGTGGCCGGCGCACCCGAGCTTCCCGCCGTCGTGGAAGCCGAAGAGGCGACCGGGCCGCTGGACGTTCCTGGGGAGGGCGCCGAAGCCCAGACGCCGGTGGAGCCCCGGGACGAACCGGCTCCGTCGGCCGAAGACGTGATGCCGAGCCGAGCTCGCGTCCCGGCCTGGCCGTTCCTTGCGTACCTGGTGCTGTGGATTGCTGGGGGCATCGCGGCTGCATGGCTCCTGACGCAGCCCTCGATCGGGCTTCCGGTGTTCGGCACGGAGCTCTACAGGACGGTCGTGGTGGTTGGGCTGGGCCTGACTGCGATCGGCCCCCTCCTCATCCTCGTCGTGTGGCTCGCGTTGCTGCTGGGCAATCGCGGCGCCCCACACGCGGGACTCTTCACGGACAGCCTGCTTCGTGGTGCGCTCGCGACGCTGTGCGGTGTCGCGATATGGTGGGCCGTACTTCTCATCATCGACACGATCCGACTCGGGCGGCCGTTGTAGGAGGACCCGGACGAGATGAGCGACGGCAAGGAGAGCGCGGTGGAACCGGAGAATCTGCGCATCGCCGTGTTGATGGGCGGGCGCTCGGCGGAACGAGAGGTATCGCTGCACACGGGTCAGCAAGTGTCGCAGGCGCTCGCCTCCCTCGGCGCCAACGTCGTAGAGATCGACGCAGGCAGCCCGGACTTCATCCACCGCCTCGAAGACTCGGGCGCCGACGTGTGTTTCATCGCCCTTCACGGCCGCTACGGTGAGGACGGCACGGTCCAGGGCCTGCTCGAGCTGCTCGACATGCCGTACGTCGGCTCGGGCGTTCTTGCCAGCGCCGCCGCCATGGACAAGGTCATTTCGAAGCACCTGTTCGCACACGCGGGGATCGCATCGCCCGACTACATCGTCCTCCGCGTCGGCGACGCACGAGATGCTGAGAGCATCACGGCGCAGTTGGGGCCGAAGACCGTGGTCAAACCGGCCAACGAAGGCTCGGCCATCGGCGTGACGATCGCACACACCCCGGAGGAGTTGCCTGCGGCCATCGAAGAGGCCTTCAGATACGACGAAGTGGTACTCGTCGAACGTTTCGTGCCCGGCGTCGAGGTCACTGTCGCCGTCCTCGGTACGCGAGAGCCGTTCGCGCTCCCGACGCTCGAGGTCGTGCCGGAGCACGAGTTCTACGACTACGACAGCAAGTACGTGCCAGGCATGAGTCGCCACATCATTCCCGCGCGCGTCAGCGAGGCTGCGCGGGAGGAGTGCCAGAGGCTCTCGGTCGAGGCCCACCGCGTACTTGGATGCCGGGGAATGTCGCGAGCGGACAACATCGTCACCGAGGACGGTGAGGTGTACTTGCTGGAGACCAACACGATCCCGGGCATGACGTCCACCAGCCTGCTCCCGGACGCCGCCCGCGCTGCGGGGATCGAGTTCCCGGACCTGTGTCTCAGACTCGTGATGTGGGCTCTCGAGGACTCGTCCGCTTCGGATGTAGGGAGCGCTCGCTAGCCGCTAACGCCCGTGGGCGCCTCGTCCTCGGCCGCCACTGGCAGAGAGAGCTCGACTCGCGCGCCCTTCCCATCGGGCCGGTTGCCGAGCACGACCTCGCCGTCCAGCGCCTCGACGATCTCGACCGCGATGCCCAGTCCCATCCCGTAGCCAGGGACGGCGGCGTCCCGGTCGAGCCTTTCGAATCGCCGCCTGAGCCGGAGTACCTCGTCCGACGGGATGCCCGGTCCTTCGTCATCGATGATGAACCGTACCGCGGCGTCTTCGTCGACCAGCATGACATGGACAGTTGTCGCGGCTGGCGAGAACTTCAGCGCGTTATCGAGGACGTTTGAGAGCGCCCGCGAGAGGGTCAGCGCCCGGGCCCGAACACGAGAGCGGCACGAGCTCGAGAACTCCACCCGCCTCCTGTAGGACGGCACATCGTCGAGGAGCGTGCGCACGACAACCACGGGGTCGATGGTCTCCAGGGCGGCTTCGCCTGCGCGCGACCCGCTCGCGGACTCCAGCACGTCATCGATGAGCGCATCCATGCGCCCTATGGCCCGCTGAGCGGCCCCCAACGCGTACTCGCGGGTTTCCTGGTCTTCGGCACGACGCAGCACGTCGAGGTAGCCGTTCACGACTGCGAGAGGACCGCGCAGTTCATGTGCGAGTACGGCAGCGGCGTCATCGCCACCCGTCCCAATGTCTTCGTGGGCGGTCGTGTCGGGCGGGACCACGCTCGCTTGTTGGTCGGTCAAGGTCACGCGCATGCCTTTCAGGCTCTTGATTCCGGTTTCGATCCCCTGACGCCGAGTCGCGGCTTTCCGCGAGTGACGAACAGCATCATACGCCTGACGAACGGATGTTTGCAGCGGATGAACGTATCCGTGCATGTCTTCTGGCGAGCAGCACTTTCGTGAGGTCGATGAGCGCCATGGGTACGAGCGCGGCAGCGAGGACCGCAAGCCAATCGGGACCGTCCAGCGGCTGCGTGTGGAACACCCGCTGCAGGGCCGGCACGTAGACAACCAGCGCCTGGAGCCCCAATGAGCCGACGAACGCCAGATTGAGCCAACGGTTCTTGAGCGATTCGGCCGTGAAGACAGAGCGCGTCCGCGAGCGGAAGCTGAACGCGTGAAGCAGCTGCGAGAGGACGACCGTCGTGAAGAGCATGGTCTGCGCGTGGGCAGCGCTGTCGGCGTCGATGACGCCCGACTTGGCCCCGAGATACATCACGAGTGCCCCCACGGTGATCAGGGCGCCCTGCCACAGGATCTGCAGCTGTCGCTCCCGGGTCAGTATCGACTCGTCGGCCCCACGCGGAGGACGGTCCATGACGCTCGGCGATCCCGGATCCACCCCAAGTGCGAGCGCCGGCAGACCGTCGGTGACGAGGTTGATCCACAAGAGCTGCAGCGGCAATAGTGCAGGCGATGGCGCGAACAACGCTGTCGTGAAGACGATCAGGACCTCGCTCATGTTGCATGAGAGCAGGAAGAGAATGAACTTGCGCAAGTTGTCGAAGACGATACGGCCGAGGTGCACGGCCTCCACGATCGTCGCGAAGTTGTCGTCGGCGAGCACCATGTCTGCAGCTTCGCGCGCCACGTCCGTGCCGATGCGCCCCATGGCCACGCCGATATCGGCCTTCTTGAGCGCGGGCGCGTCATTGACTCCGTCGCCGGTCATGGCGACGACCTCGCCGCGACGCTTGAGCGCTCCAATGATGCGGAGTTTGTGTTCGGGGTTGACGCGCGCGTAGATGCGGATGTCCTCGACGACGCCGTAGAGATCGTCGTCGGACATCACGGCCAGTTCCGGGCCGGTCACGATGCGCTCGCCTTCCAGCAGACCGATCTGATCGCCGATAGCCCGCGCCGTAAGGGCGTGGTCCCCCGTCACCATGGCGACCTTGATGCCGGCGTGGTGGCATTCCTCGATCGCCGCCGAAACCTCTGCGCGTGGCGGGTCGAGGAGTCCCATGATCCCGACATACGTGAGGTTCTGCTCGATCGATTCGTCCGCAACGATGTCGCGGCCAAGTTCGCGCATGGCGAACGCGAGCGTTCGGTGGCCGCTCGAGGCGAGCGCTTCATTCATCTGGTGGAGCCGGGAGCGCAGTTCCTCGGTCATGTCGACGACGTTGCCGTGCAGTCGCGCGTGGGTGCACAAGCCGAGGACGACGTCGGTTCCGCCCTTGAGGTAAGCGACCCGCCGGTCCTCGATCTCGTGCACGGTGGTCATCCGCTTGCGTTCGGAGTCGAATGGCACCTCTGCGACGCGTCGAGGACGTACGCGGTTGCCGGCTATGTGGTCCGCGGCAACGATGAGTGCGGTCTCAGTGGGATCGCCCAGAAGAGCGCCGTCAGCCGAGTAGTGTGCGTCGTTACACGCGCTCGCTATCTCCAGCAGCAACTGGAGGTCATCTTCGTCGAGCCGATGCTCGGCAGGCTGCAGCGCGTAGTCCGGCAGGACTTCAGCGAGGTCGAGCCCAGCGATGATCCCGTGCACGACCATCTCGTTGCGCGTAAGCGTGCCTGTCTTGTCCGAGCAGATGAACGTCGTCGAGCCGAGCGTCTCGACTGCATGCAGCTTCCGCACAAGGGCGTTGTGGCTGGCCATCGTGCGCACCCCGAGCGAGAGCGCGACCGTGACGATCGCGGGCAAGCCCTCGGGGATCGCCGCGACCGCGAGCGAGATCGCCACGAGCAACGCAAGCGTGAGCGTTTCCCTGAACGCGCCGCTGGAGAATGCCTCGGCGAGCGACATGCCACTGCCCGCAAACGCCCGCCAGACCTCCTCGAAGAAGACGATGACCGCGATGGCCAGGACGATGAGCGCGATCGTCTTGCCCACCGTTTGCAGCTCGTTCTGCAGGGGCGTCTTCTCCTCGGTCTGCTCGGAAAGCATCGTGGCGATGTGGCCTACCTCGGTGGCCTGCCCCGTCGAGGTGACGACGAACCGACCTCGACCGACCGCGACCGCCGTGCTCGCGAACACCGAGTTCATGCGATCGCCGAGCGCGGAGTCCTCTTCGCATACACCGCTCGCGCGCTTGTGCACGGGCGCGCTCTCACCGGTGAGCGCCGCCTCCTCGGTCTGGAGCGCGGCGGTCTCGATGAGCCGGCCGTCCGCGGCTATGCGGTCCCCCGCCTCCAACAACACGAGGTCACCCGGGACGAGGAGTGAGGCTTCCACCTCCTGCTCACGCCCGTCGCGGATGACCGTGGCGGTGGGCGCGGACATCTGCTTGAGGGCCTCGAGCGCCTGCTCGGCTCGAAACTCCTGCACGAACCCCAGCACCCCGTTGAGCAGGAGGATGGCCATGATCGCGATCGCCTCAGGGATCTGCCCCTCGATTGCCGAGATTGCGACCGCGCCGAGCAGGACCCAGATCATGAAGTCGTTGAACTGAGCAAGGAACATCCGCCACCGCGGCGTGCGCTCGGCGGGCCGCAGCTCGTTGCGGCCGTACGTCTCGAGCAGTTCAAGCGCGCGGGCTTCGGCCAGTCCCGTAGTGGAATCGGAACCGAGGCGCGAGATCGTTTCATCGACGCTGAGGCAATGGAAGGCGGGGCCACTACCCTCGCCTGCGGTGACGCTTACAGGTACTTCGGCCATGCACGTCTCCTCAACACAAAAGACCTCCGGCACGTCGCCGAAGGTCTTGCGGTCACGGTGAACCGTGAGGGCAGGGCCGGGGCTCTTCACCCGGGAATGTCGGCCTGCCGCCCGCTGATCCGGGCGCTACTCCCCTTCGCGACAAGGCTAGCACGTCTGCACCTGACGAGACATTCGGCGCCGGCGCCGGACGCGTATTCGTTGCTGGAGCGGCGCGTGACTCTGGCATAGGGTGTGCATGCCTATAGACTTAGTATATACTAAGCTCTGCAGTGTCGAGCACGTGCGACCGTGCGTCAGCCATATCAAGGAGTGAACGTGGGCACACGCGACAACACGAACGTCGAGAGGCCGAACGACGCGGTATCCGCCGAGTGTGCGTCGTGCGCGTACTGCTCGCTGGACAAGGCGAGGCGCGGGGACGAGCTCGAGATCGTTCGAGTCGACGATGAGCGCGCACGGGTCCAGTGCCTGCGCTTCGGCATGGCCGAAGGCGCCTGCGTCACCTGCGTCACGCGCATTCCGGGCGGCCCGCTCGTGCTCAAGAGCGGCCGCCAGGAGATCGCCGTCGGTCGCGGCTTGGCCAAGCGGATCCGCGTCCGGGCAGCCGGGCAGCCAGCTGCCGGCGAGGCCGCCGCGCACGCATAGGCGGGGGCAGGGAGTCACGGGCATGTCTTCGAGAGATCATCACCACGGTTCCGCAGTTGTGGCGGCTCGTCCGGGTGTCCAGACGGTTGTTCTCGCAGGCAATCCCAATGTCGGCAAGTCCGTGGTGTTCAACGCGCTGACCGGCACCTATGTCGACGTCAGCAACTTCCCAGGCACTACCGTCGAGCTCACCCGCGGGCGCATGGGTGGTCGCGACCTCGTGGACACGCCGGGCGTGTACGGCGTGTCGTCCTTCAACGACGAAGAGACCGTCGCGCGTGACGTGATCCTCGAAGGCGATGTCGTCATCAACGTGGTGGATGCGGTCCACTTGGAGCGCGATCTATTCCTGACGCTGCAGCTCATCGACATGGGCAAGTCGCTCGTTGTCGCCCTGAACATGGCCGACGAGGCCCGCAAGCGAGGCGTCGGGGTGGACAGGGACCTGCTCGAAGACCTGCTCGGCGTTCCTGTCGTCGAGACGGTAGCGGTCACGGGTGCCGGCTTGAACGAGCTTGCTTCGAGCGTGGAGAGGGCTCGCACCGGCCATGCGGACCCGGAGCTCGAGTGCGACCTCGTCCTCACGGCGTCTCGCGTCGGATCGCGCGCAGAGTCGCTCATGGTGCTCGAGGGCGATGAAGTCGTGTCGCGTCGTCACGGGATCGGTCCGGGCACGCAGCGAGACGACATCTATACGCGGCGGCGGCATCGGGTCGACGACATCTGCGGGCACGTCATCACCGAGTCGCTGCACGGCGCGTCGTTCTCGACCAAGCTCTCGCACGCCATGATGCACCCGCTGACAGGGGTGCCCATGCTCGTGGTGCTGCTCGCCGGGATGTACCTCGTGCTCGGAAAGCTCGTCGCTGGATCGCTCGTCGGCATCACCGAGGGCAAGATCATGCTCGGATACTGGGTGCCGTTCGTGCAGCACCTGGTCGGGTCGATCGCCACTCCCGGCACGTGGGTCTACACGCTGCTGGCCGGCGAATTCGGCATCCTCACGATGACGCCGACCTATCTGCTCGGTGTGATACTGCCGCTTGTGACCGGCTTCTACCTGCTCCTGTCCTTGCTCGAAGACTCGGGATACCTGCCGAGGATCGCCGCACTGGCCGACCGCTCACTCACGACCTTGGGCCTCAACGGTCGTGCGGTCATCCCGCTCATTCTCGGGTTCGGCTGCGTGACGATGGGCACGCTCACGACGCGGATCCTCGGGAGCAAGCGCGAGCGCTTCATCGCAACGGCGCTCATGGCTATCGCAGTGCCCTGTTCGGCCCAGATCGCCGTCATCGCAGCGCTCATGACGCGTACCGGCCCGGTCTATGCCGCCGCCTACCTCGTCTCCCTGTTGGTGATCTTCGTGACGCTCGGGACCGTGCTGAACCGCGTCCTGCCGGGGACCTCGACCGACCTGCTCATCGACCTTCCGAGCTTGAGGGTGCCCCGGCTGGACAACGTCGTCCGCAAGACCGGGGTCAAGGTCTATCACTTCATGAAGGAAGTCGCGCTGTTCTTCCTCGCGGGCGCAGCGCTCATATCGCTGCTGCAGGTATCGGGTGCGCTCACGTGGATCATCGGCGCGGCCCGTCCGCTCACCGTGGGATGGCTCGGGCTTCCGGCGCAGGCGGCTCAGGCGTTCGTGATGGGCTTCGTGCGCCGCGACTTCGGAGCGGCGGGCTTCTTCACCATGCATCTCACGGACGCGCAACTACTCGTCGGCATGATCACGATCACGCTCTTCGTCCCGTGCATCGCGTCGGCGATGGTCGTCTTGAAAGAGCGCGGCTGGGGCTACATGCTCGGGTTGTTCGCATCCTCAGTCAGCATCGCGTTCCTCATCGGCGGCATCGCCGCCCGGCTCATGGGGGTGGCCTAAATGCCCTCGACGACGCCCTGTCCCGCGTGCGCTCTGCCGTCGCCTGCGTCGGAGATCCGGTGTCCGCGCTGCAACGCGCTCAAGATCACGAGCGGGTGCAGCGGCTCGTGCTCGACGTGCCGCCTGGCATGCAAGCGCCCGAAACTGGAGCCGACGCACTAGCTCGCCGAGGTGCGACGACCGCCGCGGCAGCCGGACAGGTCACGTCTGCTCGGCTGCGATGACGAGCGTGCCTTTCCTGTGAACGCAGCGGGATTGGCGTACCTTTCGCTCCCTCTTTGAGCGCGTCATCTTCCAGCGCACGAAGGTGACCGTTGCCCGCGCTCGGTGCGGGCGTCCGACAATACTGGGCCCCGAAAGGATCGATCTGATGTCAGAAGACGCTCGCCCTGCGATGAACAACGTCGTCATCGCGCTCATCGCTGTGGTCTTGGTGCTCGGAGTCGGACTCGGCTACATGATCTGGAAGAACAACAACACTGTTCCGCAAGTGAGCGATGTCTCCGTCGGCTCGAACACAGGGGCCAATGCAGGCGCCACCGCCACGAGCACTCCCGCCGCGCCCGGCGCCGCCACAGCGATCGTTCCTGCCGACTTCGATGCAAAAGCAGCGACGAAGGTCTCCTCTGGCACGACGCCCGAGAAGTGGGTCGACGAGTACTACGCGGCTGCGGACAAGGGCGACTGGACGACGGCATTCAATCACTTGCCCGCCGCCAAGCAGACGGGGTCGTCTCCCGATGCGCTGAAGCAACAGGTCGCGAGCTACGGCATCACCGGATACAAGATCACTTCGTCCACGGCGCAGGGGGACGAGGCGACGGTCATCGTGGACCAGCAGACTACCCAGTACGGCACCTTCGAGAACACGTGGGTGTTCAAGAAGCAGGGCGACACCTGGCTCGTGGCTGGGAAGAAAGTCACAGGCATGAAGTAGCGGCCTGTATTACGAGCATTCGACCTTCTCGCGACGCCCCTTCGAGGGCGTCGCTTCCTTGTGTGTGTTCTCCCGCCGAGGAGTGCGCCGGAGTCCCATCTCTCCCCGCACCAGCGTCGCCTCGGCTGGTCAGTGCCGCGTGCTAGGCTTGGCCGATGACTGAGGACGCGCTGAATCGATTCATAGTTCCGGGCACGGACCCCGCGGTCGCCGAATCCTACGCTTCTCTGGCCGGACAGGCGCATGACGCAGTCTTCGGATTCGAAGACGAGATCGTCATCGTCGACATCGAAACGACAGGCTTCGACCCCGACCGCGACGAGATAATAGAGATCGCCGCGGCCCTCATGCACGGGCCCGACATCCTCGCGCGCTTCCACACCATGGTCGCGTCTCAGCGAGCGGTGCCGCTCGAGACGACGCGGCTCACCGGCATCGCCGACGTCGATCTTAAAGGTGCGCCGAGTGTGGAAGCCGCCGTCGGTCAGCTGGCTGAGTTCGTCGCAGGACGCGACGTCGTCGCACACCATGTCGCCTTTGACCGCGCGTTCATCACCCGAGTTGCGGGAACGACCGCGTTCCCCGGCGCGTGGATCGACAGCCTTCAGCTCGCCAGGATCGGTCTGCCCCGGCTTCGAACTCACCGGCTCCGCGACCTTGCGGAGGCATTCGGCACGTCGTCGCCAACGCATCGCGCCGCCGACGACGTTGAGGCACTCGCCTTCGTGTGGAGAGTGCTGCTGTGCGCGCTCGACGCACTTCCACCTGCCCTCGTGACGCGCCTGGCATCACTGGGCTCGGATACCGCATGGCCGCTGCGACGCATCATCGCTCACCACGCGGCGGGCAAGTCGGCACGCCCGTTCGATCTGAAAGACCTCCGCCACCACGTACGAGCGCAGCGCGGCGAGGCCTTCGACGACGCTGACGACGTGGCGTGTGTCTGCCCCGCCGCCGAAGAGGTGTGCTCCCATTTCGGCTCGGATGGTCTAGTCGGCCGCATGTACGAGGGCTTCGAGAGCCGCGACGAGCAGACCCGGATGGCCGAAGCCGTGCTCGAAGCCTTCTCGACCAGGACGCACCTGGCGGTCGAAGCCGGGACGGGCGTCGGCAAGTCGATCGCCTATCTCGTTCCGGCAGCGCTCTTTGCACTCTCGAACCGGGTGCCGGTCGGCGTTGCGACAAAGACCAACTCCCTTACGGACCAACTCGTGTATCACGAGCTCCCGAAGCTCGCGGCCGCACTGGCCGAGGCCGACTTGGGCGAGCTCGAGTATGTCTCGCTCAAGGGCTACGAACACTACGTTTGCCTGCGGAAGCTCGACCGGCTGGCGGGCGAGCTCGAGGGGGCGGACGGGGATACTCTTGCGACTGTTGCGGCGCTCCACTCGTGGGTCGCGCAGTCATCGTGGGGGGATCTGGACGCGATCAACGTGCACTGGCGGCGCGAGCTCCGCTCCTCTGTGCAGGCGACGCAGGCCGACTGTACGAGGAAGCGATGCCGCTACTACCCGTACCTGTGCTACCTGCACGGAGTCAGGCGCAGGGCTGCGAGCGCGCACGTCATCGTCACCAACCACGCGCTGCTCTTCCGTGACGTCGTGGCGGCCGGTGGCATCCTTCCACCGATCCGCCACTGGGTGCTCGACGAGGCACACGCCGCGGAAGCCGAGGCACGCAAGCAGCTCACGCTCGGAACCAGCCACGCAGAGCTCACCTCCGTGCTTGCCGCGCTGAGCGGCATGCGCGGCGGCGTTCTCGAGGTCCTGCGTCGCCACGTTGCGGCGAGGCCTGACGCCACCCCGGCGCTCGCGCTCATTTCCCGCATCGAGGAGGTGGCTACCCGAGCTGCCACACTCGCCGACTCGTTCTTCGATTTCGTCAAGGACCTCGGCGCACTCGTGCCCGCCACCGAGTACGACGCGTGCGACCTGAGGTTAACGCCTCCCGTGCGGGACAGCGGCCCCTGGAGTATCGCCGCCGGCGTGGGCAAGAGCTTAGCCAAGCGTCTCGAGGAGCTGCTCGCCGACGGCCGCGAGCTCGTGACAGCGATCGAAGCCGATGACGAACCGCTGCTCGAAGTGCGCGCCGACCTTGTCGGAGTCCTCTCGCGCCTCGCCGAGCAGTATGAAGGGCTGGTCATGGTCTTGGACGGCGAGGCCGACGAATTCGTCTACTCCGTGAGGCTCGACCGCCGAAGGACGGTCGATGCCGAGCAGTTGAAGGCCGCGAGACTCGACGTTGGAGAGCTCCTCGCGGAGGAGTTCTACGGCCGCACTCACTCGGCGATCTTCACGTCGGCGACCCTGGCCGCCGGAGAGGACTTCGGCTTCTTCGCCCACGGAGTCGGTCTCGACCGCCTGCCCGAAGACTCCTGGCGCAGCTTGAGACTCGCTTCGTCCTACGACTTCGATACACAGATGTCGGTGTTCGTGCCGAGTGACGTGTCACCGCCTGGGACCAGGGAGTACTTGGGCAACCTCGAGGCACTCCTCGAGAGCCTTCACCTCGCCATGGGCGGCTCGGTTCTCACGCTCTTCACCAACCGGCGCGACATGGAAACGCTTTTCGACGTGCTCGCACCGCGACTCGAGGCGCAGGGGATCAACCTGCTCATGCAGAGCCGGGGCACCTCGGCGAAACGTCTCCGCGACGAGTTCATCGCCGACGAGAAGCTCTCGCTGTTCGCGACCAAGTCGTTCTGGGAGGGCTTCGACGCCAAGGGAGACACGCTGAGGTGTGTAGTCGTGCCCCGACTCCCGTTCGGTCAGGTGAAAGACCCTCTCTACGAGGAACGCCGCGAGCGCGACCCGCGCGCGTGGGAGCACTACTACCTCCCGGAGGCCATCCTCGAGCTCAAACAGGCAGCGGGCCGGCTCATCCGGAGCAGTACCGACACCGGCGGACTCGTCATCGCCGACACGCGAGTGCTCGGTCCTAAGCGCTACGGCCGCGAGTTCCTCTCGGCGCTTCCGGTGAACGACATCGAGGTCCTGACGACAGAGGACATGGCTGCGACCGTCGGGCGCCGCTTCTGCGGCTAGGGGTAGGGCCGTTCGCTCCGCGGGCTAGAGCGCCGAATCCTCGGCGGCAGCCAAGGCGAGAACCCGCACCGCGTCGGCCACTTCTGCTGGCTCGAGCATCTCGGCGGCCCCGAGTCTCGCGACGATCTGCCTGGCGATCCAGGCCGTTCCGGCGTAAGGAATGGTGAAAACGGTCCCGGTGTCGTCGACAGAAACAACCTCCGCCCCCGGCCAATCGCGTGAGTTCATTTCCTCGCCCGGGGCGAGCCGCACCAGGGCGAGCGGAAGCCCCTCGGTGAGGAGCGCGGTTCCCGACGGAGAGAGTGCTCGATGCGGAGTCCGCTCGCCGAGTACTTCGGCAGCGCGGACGCGATCGAGGCGGAACGTCCTGAGCGCTCCCGAGTCGCGCGCGTACGCTTCCAGGTACCAGTGCCCGCGTTCGTTCACGAGTGAGACCGGCTCCACGATGCGCTCGCGCGACTGCTGCTCGGCGATGCCCTGGTAGATCAGGCGCATTGCGAACCCCTGCTCGGTCGCGAGCGCCGCTGCTTTCAGCGCCTCTCCGGACGCGTCGTCTCTGGCGCTGGTGAGCACGCGTCTTATGCGCCCCGCTGCGTCCGCGTCGCCGGACGCGGCGACGAGCTTCGCGCACAGCGGGTCCTCGGCAGGCAGTCCGGCCGCCTGCAGGGCGGCAAGGACCGCTCGTACCTGACCCTCGGAAAGGCGGATCGCCTTGTCGAGGGCCGGCAGGTCGCCCCACACGTACGCGACCTCGCCATCGATGAGCACAGGCACGAGCGCATCGGGGCTGTACGGTGCGAGTCCGCAACACGACAGGGCCTCGAGATCTTCGGCTGCTTCTGCTCGGGTGATGCCGAGCTGGTCGGCGATCGCGTCCAGAGACAGGCGGCTTCCCGGCCGAAGCAGATGCAGGATCGCCAGCAAGCGCGTCGCGCGGTCGGCAGCCGTGTCCCTACCCATGGATCGCTGCCACCCTGGTCAGGCGCTCGCGCAGATCATCGGCCAACGCGCGAGGCTCCCTCAAGTTGATACCGGGACCGTTCTCCACGACCCAGCGCATGAGCCTTTCCGGGTCCCGAGCGGAGACGGTCCACGTAGCCGATCCGTCGCCCTCTATCGCGATGTTGCCGACGCCCGCCGTGAGGCCCGGAGTCCGCCAGGTCTGTGAGGGGGCGAACTCGATGCGCGCCTCGAAGGTCTCGGGACCGTACTGGAACGGCAGCGCGATGAAGGATTGGACGTCAAAGTCGGTCGGTCGGTCGAAATCCGCCGTCTTCGGTCGAGCCGGGTTCATTCGCAGAGAACTCATGCGGGAGACGGTGTAGATGCGCACCTCGTCGAGATCGACGTCCCTGCCCACCGCGTACCATCTGCCGTCGCGTATGAATAGCCCGCAGGGCTCGAGCCGGTGGTGCTTGCGCTCACCCGCCATGTTGACGTAGTCGAGCTCCACGCGCTTGCGCGCGGACATGGCCCGGTCGAGCAGCGCCACCGATGCGCCCTGTTGCTCGGGTTGTTCCTCGGCCAGGCGGGCGAAGACCGGGGTCTGTTCGTCGACCACGTCGGACGCGACCTTGGCCAGCGCCAGGCGCAGATCGTCGGCGAAGGGGAAGGACTTATCGTCGAGGAACGCCGAGGCGACCACTCGGACCGTGGCGGCTTCGTCGGGAGTGAGGGATACCTCGCGCGCGAACGTCGCCGAGGTATCGAGACGGTAGGAGCCCTCGGAGTCCGATTCGATGACGAAACCGGCCACACGCAGATCTTCCTTGTCACGCTCGAACATGCGGAGGAATGCCGACTGGTCCTGGTGCTTGCCATACCCGTCCACGTTCGCGCGCACGTCTTCGGCAGTGACCGGGACCCGCGCGGATGCGAGGTACATCGCGAGATTGACGAGTCGCTCGAGCGCCCTGCTCACACACGTCCTTCCCGAGTGGAAACGACGCCAGTGTACCCGAGCGAGAAGTCCGGGAATGAAACGAGGCGCGTGGGGGGCGCGCCTCGTTTTGCGTCGAGCGGGCGGATTCCGCCCCTGAGGGGGGGAGGAGAAGGCGGGTCGCCCAGCTCGCAGATTTGGCAAGCAACCGATGTGCCAGCGGACCGCCTGTTACCGTCACGTCACGCAGGCCTTCTCGGACAGGTCAGAGCGCCGGATCAACGGCGCGGGCGGTGTCGGGCTTGACTCGACTGACGCTCGGCGCCCGCTCGGCTATGCTTTCACAGATTGCCATGCCCAACGACATGGAGACTGCGTGACGGACGAGCCTCAGGCCACCACCGGCGCGACCGAACAAGAGGCCTCCTCGCACATGGAGCAGGCGTACCGGCGCTTGAGTCGCCGAGCCATCATCCTCACGAGCCTCGTCGTTCTCGTCGTACTCGGCGTAGCCGCCGTCATCGGTTCGGGGGCGATCTCCAGGCGCTTCGAGGGCGCCCGCGATCTCGACAAGGCGGCGAGCCTTCTTGAGCGCGCCGACGCCGTCGTGTTGGACGTCGACGAAGTCGTGAGGTCCGAGGCGACCTCTGAACTAGCGACGCAGGCGACAGCTCTCCAGGCGAAGCTGCCATCGGCACGCCGCGATCTGGAGGAGTGCCAGAGGCTCATCGCCGACGCGATGGACAAGGTGACGGAAGACGAGCAGCGACACGCCCGCTTCCTGCAGGCATCGGTGGCAGCGCGCCTCAAAATGCTCGATCCCGCAAGCGTGATCCTGGAAGCGAACGTCAAGGCGGGGCAGGCACTTCAGCCGAGCCAGGACGGATGGGCCATCCTACTCGCTGCGGAGAAACTCGCCGACCAGTCGGTCGTCGAGTACAACAGGCTCACGCGCCCAGGCGTCACGCGCTCGACCCAGCTGGCGCTCCAGGCGGCGCGGCGATTCGGGGCAGCCCGACCGTACTTCAGCCAAGCAGCGACCGCCTTTCCGGAGGCCGGGTTCGAGCGCTACGTGAAGCTCATCGACGCGAAGGTCGCCCTGCTCGCTATCTCACGGCAGTCCAACAGCGCGTGGCTCGCAGGGAAGATCCCCGCAGCGAACACGGTCATACGCCGGTACAACGCGCAGGAGAAGCAGGTGCTGAAGCTGGCGGGGGCACTTCCCGCCACACCGGGCACGGCCGTGGCCGACGCCTACGAGATCCTCGCAGGCTCTGCCACAAAGCTCTACGACGCCGCGCGGAAGGAAGCGACCGAGGCCGACGCACGGCTGAACACGTTCTGAGCCCAGCACGACCGAACAGCCGTCGCGAAGCGTGCACGCGACGGTCACCGAGCTAGGGGAGGCGGCATGAGCAGCGCTGAGTTCTGGTCTGGATGGTGGTGGCCCGCTCTGACGGCGGCGTTGGGATTCGTGTACACGGCGCTCCTTTTCCGGCAGTGGCTCCAGCGGCGCAAGATGCATCAACTGATGTGGACGATCGGTTTCCTGTTCTATGCGGTGGCGGCGGTGATGGAGGCTTGGTCGGAGTACGTCGGCCACTGGGATCCGACGGTGTACCGCATCTACATCGTCCTGGCCGCTACACTCGTTGGCTTCCTCGGAAACGGTACCTGCTACCTGATCTTCAAGAAGCGCATCTGGGGTGACATCTACCTGGCATTCAACGTGATCGGCCTGACCATCTTTCTGTGGGGCACCTTCAACGTCGAGCTGGTCATGGACAAACTGGTGCCGGGCATCGTGGTCGGCGGTCAGGCGCTCGGCGCGGGTGGTTCGTTCCCGCGCGTGATGTCGCTGCCATTCAACATCATCGGCTCACTGTTCCTGCTCGGCGGCAGTGCGTGGTCGATCATTAAGTTCTGGCCGAAGAAGGAGTACCGCTACCGCGTGTGGGCCAACGTGCTCATCATCATCGGCACGCTCATCATCGCTGGAGCGGGGAGCATGGCCCGGGCCGGAAGCACGGCCGGATTGTACGTGGCGGAGATGGTGGCCTCGGCGATCCTGCTCGCCGGCTTCCTGATGGCGGGCACGCTGGAGAAGGGTGCGAAGGCCTCCGTTGCGAAGAGGCGTGCCGACGCGGGGAGCGAGAGCGAGGGCGGCGCGACCTAGGTGCGCTCGAGCTAGGCGCCGCCGAGTCCGCTCCCAAGAGCGGCAAGTCCGCGCATGTCGAGGATCGTGACCTGGTTGCCGCGGAGTGTGAGGATACCGTCGGCCCTGAGCCGCGCGAAGGCTCTCGAGAGCGTCTCTGGGACGGTGCCGAGCGCTTCGGCGAGCTCGCTCTTGCGCATGCCCAGGTCGACTTGAAGGCCGGAAGGGGTCGTCTGCCCCGTCTGCAGCGCGCGCTGGAACAGGTAGCGCGCGAGTCGGGACGGCACGTCGAGCGTGAGCGTCCGCACCATGCTCGTGAAGTGTACGACTCTGCCCGCCAGGTCCGTTATGAGGTCGCGGGCGACGTCGGGCGTGTCGGCCAGAAGGTCGAGCAGGACCTGCCGCGGAAGCCAGGCCACGGTCGTCGGGGTCGCCGCATCGATGTTGTACGGGTACCGCCCGCCTGAGAGCGCTGCGAGCACGCCCAACGGCTCGCCGACCGCGATCGTCTCGAGCGACACGCGCCGTCCTTCGGGGGAAAGCGAGAAGACGCGAGCTTTGCCTGCAACCACCACGCCGAACCGCTCGGCGGGGTCGCCTTCCACGGCAAGCTGCGTGCCGCGTCGGACATCGGCCACCGCGGCGTGCCGCGCCAGCGCACGGACCGCATCGTCGGGGGCGGCGCGCCAGAGCCTGCATGCGCGGAGCGCCGTGTAGACATCGCCTCGTACGATCTCGGTCACTGGCCGCCTGTTGTTGTCACGGAGCGTTTCCGACTGAATCCGTCGGCATGTGTGTCCAGAATTTGACGTGCGTCAAGGATAGCGCCCGTCCACACCGCTAGTATGTGCCTCGTCCGGTGCTGCAGGTGGCGCACGCTCGCCAGTGCGGATCGGCATGAGAGAATCGAGCGGCATGAGCAAGACGTTCCAAGAACGCATGCAAGACCACAAGGTCGCCAAGGACACCCGCACGCTTGCGGATCTCATCGAGATCTACTGTGCGGGTCAGCATCGCGAGGTGGCGCGCATTCCTGCCGTGACCGACGCGGCTCGCCTCGGCGTCTACGGGAAGAAGACGCCCGTGCTCTGCGCCGAGTGCGAGGCCCATCTCGCGTACGGCGAGAAGCGTCGCGCGTTCTGCCCGAAGGACCCGAAGCCGTTCTGTGCGAACTGCGACGTCCATTGCTACCGGAGCGAAGAGCGGGAATGGCAGCGGCAGATGATGCGCTACTCGGGTCCGCGCTCGATGCTGCACGGACATGCGATCGATGGGATCAAGCACGTCGTCGAAACGAGGCGTCACAAGCGCGCCAGCGAGAAGGCGGGCAGCGCCTCGGACCAATAAGCGCGGGCGCAGAGCGGCCCGACACGTCAGCTCCAAAGAAGGAGTACGAGAAATGTCACAGACGATCACCAGGCAGATAGTCCGCATCGATGAGGATCTCTGCACCGGTTGCGGGGTGTGCGTGAGCCCATGCGCGGAAGGCGCGATCCAAATCATCGATGGCAAGGCCAAGGTCGTTCGGGAGGAACTGTGCGACGGTGCCGGGTTCTGCCTCGGCGTGTGCCCGACCGGCGCCCTCACGGTGGAGACCCGCGAGGCGGTTCCGTTCGACCATCAGGCTGTCGATGAGCATGCGGCCGAGCAGCCGCAGACCTACATCGCGCAGACCTGCTTCAATTGCGGGTCGTCGGAGGACGACCGGCCGCTCCTCCCGGTGCGGACGCGGGGGACGTCCACATGGGTCTGCACGCGCTGCCTGCCGCAACTGATCCACGGGTAGGCCGTCGTGAAGGTGCGGCTGTGAACGCGCAGGAACAGCAAGAGCCGTTGCCCGTCGGCGATGCGGAAGCAGCCGCCTCGCAGGTCGGCCCGCCGGGTCCGCGCTGGAAGCGCGTGGTCAAGCGAGTCGCCCTGGGATTCGCGGCGACCGTCGCAGTCCTCGCGGTCGTCGCGGCCCTGCTCTATTCCTTCGGCGGGATGGAGCGTCCCGCGCCGGAGTACCGGACCGCATACGACCAGCTCGTGGCGCAGGGTCAGGCGACTCCCGTCGAGGTTAGGTTCGTCATACCCATCCCTGGGTGCCGCTGCCACAGCAGCGACCCGGTGGCCCAGGTCGAACACTCCACGTATCGCATCAAGGACTGCACGCGCTGCCACTAAAGGCGATGCCGGCAGTCGACATTGTCGCGGTATGATTACCCGCGAGGCAGGGTGTGTTCGAGCCGCACGGTCCACGCTCGCCCCTGTCGGCTGCCGCTCCGGAACGGGAGGGTCCATGGCGAGCGAAATGACTCACCTTCGCGTGCTTGCGGACGACATCGGTCCCCGCCCGGCGACGTCGGATACCGAGGCGCACGCAGCCGACTACATCGAGGCGGTCTTCGCCTCCCGGGGGCTGGACGTGGAGCGCCAGGAGTTCGTCACGCCGAGGACCTACAGCTGGGCGTACGTCATCTACTACGTTCTGACCATTGCGTCCGCCTACGCCTCCGGCTATCGCTCACTCATATGGCCGGCGTTCGTTCTCGCCGCGCTCACTGCAATCGTCATGTGGAGCGATCTCGACACGCGTGGGGGATTTTCTGCACTCATGCCGAAAGGTCCCAGCCAGAACATCGTGGCTCGTCACACGCCCAAGATGCGTCGGGGAGAGCGATTGCGGACCGTTGTTGTCGTCGCACACTATGATTCGGCGAAGGCGTCGCTGGCATTCGCCCCGTCGATGGTGAAGAACTTCAACCTGACGTTCTCTCTTATGAAGGCCTGCACCATCCTCGTGCCCGTGCTCATCTTGGCGGGCGCCATCCTACCTGCATATGCGACGTGGATCTGGTACGCGACGCTTGTGGTGGCGGCCTACCTGCTCATACCGCTCGTGATCAATGTGCACCGCGAGCTCTTCGCAAAGGCCACCAACGGCGCGAACGACAACGCGTCCGGCGTGGCCGCCATGCTCGGCGTGATGGAGACCGTCGTTCCCGAGCCTGGCGAGGGCTTCGTGCCTCCGCCCGTCGCGCGCCGTCGCGGGCTGGCGGCTGCTGAGGAAGCTGGCGGCCTGCCGGAGGATACGCTCCTGGCGTACTCTCCCGTAGATGCTCCTGAGGAGGTTGGAGCGCCCCTCCCGGACGACTTCATGTGGGCCGACGCGTCCAACAAGCCGCAGCGTGGGCAGTCCACACTCGAGTTCGACACCATCGAGTTCGAGAGCATCGACGAGCCGCCCATCGGCACCGGCCGAGGCGCCGAGAGCGCCGACGTGTTCGGCGACCCCGAATCCGGAGAGTCGTCTTCGAATGACGATATGCCGGCGAAGTCCAAGAAGAAGCCTCGGCGTTTCTCGGGCGGCAAGGACAGCGCTCTGACTGGCTGGCTTGGCGTGGGAGACGACTTCTCGGCGCGCAAGGAAGGCCGGAAGATCGGTTCCTGGGACAACTTCGGTGACGAGGTCGACGACGATGACGGCATGGGCTTCAAAGGCGGCTGGGCCGGAGACGATCCCATCGGCGATCCCGAATTCGCCGCCACCGAAGCAGCCCGCATTCGGCGCCGAGTGACCGAATCGGTCGACCGAGAACTGCAGGACAAGGAGGTCTGGTTCGTTGCCACCGGTGCCGAGGAAGTCGGCACGCGGGGCATGCAGGCGTTCCTCCGCGAGTACGGCAAGGAGCTGAAGGACGCCGCCTTCATCAACATCGACAACATTGGAGCCGGAGCTCTGTACTGGGTCACCTCGGAGGGAATGGCGCGCCACTACAAGAGCGACCGGCGACTCGTGAGTCTCGCGCGCCGCGTCTCCCGAGAGCACGACATGCTCGTTCGACCGCGCGCGTATCGGGGCCTTTCTACCGATGCCACTCCTGCGCTCGCGCGCAAGTATCGCGCGATGAGCATCATGTCCTTCGACATAAACGGGCAACTGCCGAATTGGCACTGGTACACGGATACGACCGAGAACGTGTCACCCGAACTCGTCGAGTTGGCCTCGTCGTTCGTGTCCGCGATGGTTCGGGACCTTTAGAGCGGCCTCGGGACGCCCCACGTCCCGGGAGTCTCAGTTCGCTTGTACATGCGAAGCGGAGATCGAGTGAGTCCGAGTCGGCTGCGTAAGAGGATCACGCGTGCTGCGATGGTCTCGTGGCGGGAGCAGCCCACCCGCTACGACATCGAGGCACTCCAAGCGAACACGCGCCGGGTCGGCCTCGTCATCCGAGTGCGCTGGGCGCTCGTCGTAGCACTCGCGGTCTACTCCGTCGTGGGCGCGTGGATCTACGCGCAGACCCTTCCGCTCGGCGAACTCACGCACCTCATGCTTGTGCCGGCGGTCGCCCTGGTGTTCGTGATGCTCTACAACACCTTCTACCAGCTCACCTACAAGCGACTCGGCAACATAGCGTTCCTGAATCACCTGCAGCTCTTGTTCGACGTCCTCGTGGTGACCGTGCTCGTGTTCTACAGCGGCGGCGTGAATTCGTGGTTCTGGTCGATGTACCCGCTCTTCGTCTTCGAGGCCGCCTTCATCCTGCCGAGGGCGCGAAGCACGTGGATTCTTGCTGCAGTGATCTCGCTCCTGCTCGGGCTGGTGGTCTGGGGGGAGTACTTCGGGGTGTTTGAGGCGGTGAGCGTGCCGTTTGCGAACGATAGCCTTCACCTCGACGCTACCTTCGTGGCCATACGGTACCTGTGGCAGGTGACGGTCATCGCAGGCTCCGCGGCGATCTCAACGCTCATGATGGCGTCCGTTGTCACACGCGAGCGAGAGCTTGCGAACGCCTCGATTGTCGACGAGCCGACAGGACTCTACAACCGTTCGCACTTCTACCGCACCCTCCAGGTCGAGCTCAGCCGGGCGCGGCGGGACGCGCGGCCGCTCTACGTCATCCTTGTCGACCTGTACCAATTCGGTGAGTTCAACAAGAGGTTCGGATTCGACCGTGGCGATCGTCTCCTCGCAGAGATTGCGACTCGCCTGCGCAACGTCATCTCCCCGGACACCGATCCGCTCCTGTCGACGAACGTCGTCGCACGCTACGGGGGCGAGGAATTCGCGGTCATCGTGAGCGAGGTTCCCGACGGCATCACGACTGGAGAAGACCCTGTTTTCGACGTCGGAGACGAAGTCCGGCGGGTCGTGTCGGCCGCGCTTGTCGACGGCGTGGGTGCGACCGCCAGTGTAGGGGTTGCGGCGTTCCCGAGGGACGGGGATAGTGCGGACGACCTGCTCCTCGCTGCCGACGACGCGCTCGTCAGGTCTTCCGAGGAGGGCGGGGACAGGACGAACGTCGCCGGTGGAAAGCCCGCGTAGTGGCGGCCTTCTGGCGGCTCCTCGAACGGCTGGTCGTCGCGGCGATGCTGTGCGCCGTCGCCGTGTTGGTGGGGGTCGCGGTGCTCACGGCGCCATGGTTCACCAAGGCGCTCACCGCCCGGCTCGACGTCGCTCGGTCGGCCGGTCTTTCCGCTCCTGAGGCGGCCTCCACTGCCGAGCTGGTCCGACGCTTCGTCGCGACGCGCGGCGCGCCTCTGCTGCCGATCACGGTCGCGGGCCGCAGTGGGTTCGACGCCGCCGCGACCTCTCATCTCGAAGACGTACGGGACGTCGTCCTGGCGTCGCGCATCGTCGGTATCGTGCTCGCGCTCGCCATATCGGCGTGGCTGGTGATCGCCGTCTATCGTAGAAGGCTCGCCGAGATAGCCTCGGCGCTGCGATGGGGCGCGTACGCGTGTCTCGTCGCGCCGCTCATCATCGCGGCTGCTGGTCTCGTCAGTTTCGATGCGCTCTTCGTTGCGTTCCACGGCCTGTTCTTCGTCGAGGGCACGTGGACCTTCGCGGCAGACTCGCTGCTCATCGAGCTCTTCCCCGAGCGTTTCTGGACTACCGCAGGCGCCTCTCTGGCCCTGCTCGTGGTCGTGCAGGGGATCGCATTGTGGACGGCCGGCGGTATCGTCGCGAGACGCGGGCGACTTCGTGGTCAGCGGCTAAACGAAGCCGGTGCATGACAAGCCGCGGAAAACCAGTACACTTCTTGTGGTTGTACGCTCGTCCGTAAGGGGAGTCCAGGCAAGTACGGCTGCTTCCGTAGCCGTGCCGCATGCGCTCAATCAAGGAGGTGAAGCTGCATGGCTGCCAAGGAAGGCTACTGCGTCAAGTGCAAGGCCAAGAAGGAGATAAAGGACCCGCAGGACATCGTCATGAAGAACGGTCGCCCGGCGACTCAGGGCACGTGCCCGGATTGTGGCACGAAGATGTTCAAGATCGGTAAGTAGCGCGTCCTTTTGTAGTCTGCCGTACGGGCGCCGCGCGCTGTGATTGCGCGCGGCGCCCGTCGTGCGTCCGCCTTCGCATACGGTCACGGATAACTGTGCTCGCATGCGGGCCGAAAGACAGTTAAGGTGGCGCAAAGAATACTCAGACGCCGAGCGGCCCACCGTTCGGTCACCGATAGCGCCCGAGCGGCAAACGCGTGTCTCGCAGGAGGCGGTTGATGAACGTCATCGTGGTCGGCTGCGGGCGCGTCGGATCGCAGCTCGCGAACCTGCTCTCGGTCGAGGGCCACAACGTCACGGTCATCGACAAGGACGGCGACGCGTTCCGTCGCCTGGGCACGACGTTCAACGGCGTAACGATTCGCGGACTCGGCTTCGACGAGGATGTCCTCGCTGAAGCCGGAATCCGTGAGTGCGACTCCTTCGCCGCGGTCACCGACCTAGACAACACGAACCTGATGGCCGCCGAGGTGGCGCGCAAGATCTTCGGCGTCAAGCACGCGGTGGCACGCCTGTACAACCCCGTCCGGGAGCGCACGTACCAGCAGTTGGGGCTCGACTACGTCTGCGGCACGACGCTCGTCGCGGAGAACCTTCTCGACAAGATCAAGGCGGGACACGGACACCACATCTCAGCACTCGGGGACGTCGAGATCCTGGAGTTCAAAGCGAACCGGCTCGCCGACACGCGGACGGTTCGCGAGATGGAGGCCGAGAGCGGCTGCCGCGTCGTCGCGATGTCGCGCGGCAACTCGACTTTAGTCCCCTTCGACGACACGGTCCTACAGGCGGGGGACATCATCATGGCCGGGGTGAAGGAAACGGCGTTCTCGAAGCTCGAACGGTACATGGAGGAGTAGCCGTGTACATCGTCATCAACGGCGGGGGCAAGGTGGCGTCCTACCTCGCGCGCACGCTCCTCGAGGCGAACCACGATGTGGCCCTCATCGAGAAGCGCGATGAGGTCGTCGACAAGTTGGCCCAGGAACTGCCATCGCGCACGCTCATCATCCAGGGAGATGGATGCGATGCTGCCTATCAGGAGGACGCGGGGGTGGCGCGCGCCGACGTCTTCGCAGCGGTCACGGGCGACGACGACGACAACCTCGTCGCCTGCCAGCTCGCCAAGGTGGCCTTCGGGGTGCCGCGCGCGGTCGCTCGGGTGAACAACCCGAAGAATGAACATATCTTCAACGCGCTTGGCATAGAGGCGATCTCGTCCACAACGATCATCTCCAGGATGATTGAGGAGGAGGCTACCGTCGGAGACATCCGGACGCTAGCCTCGCTCCGCAAGGGCAACATGGCGATCGTAGAGATCGAGCTTCCAACCGATCGTTGCGTTGTCTGCAACAAGGCCGTTGCCTCACTCGACCTACCGAGCGACTGCGTGCTCGTCGCGATCGTTCGAGGCGAGGAGGCCATGACCGTGCACGGCGACACGGAGCTGCTTCCGGGCGACGTCGTCATAGCATTCACGAACGTCGCTCACGAGAGGGCGCTGAAGAAGGCGCTGACGGGAGCGTAGAAGCATGGCTGATCGCTCGAATCTCGAAGAGGGATACCCGACCCTCACCGCTCATGAGCACTGGGGCCGGTACTCGGCGGGACTGCTCACCGAAACGTTGTTCATCCTTGCCCTCACCCTCATCGCATTCGGCCTTGCGGTCCTAGCGATGGCGATCTGGTGAGAACCGCCTCATGATCGTCCGACCTCGCCGCGAGGACCATTACGTTATCGCAACCTACACCGGCAAGGTTATCGTTGGCGTAGGTCTGTTGATGGTCGTTCCGCTCATGGTGTCAATCGTTTTCGGTGAGTGGGACACAGTCGTCGATTTCGTCATCAGCATCGCGGCGTGCATGGTCTTCGGCTTCGGGGTGCAGTACTTCTTCAAGACGGACAAGGACCTGAAGTGGAGCCACGGGCTGGTCGTGGCAGCCGGTTCTTGGATCGTCGCCACGGCGCTGGGGGCGCTCCCGCACTTCCTGTCGGGTCACGAGGGCAGCTACCTCGACGCGATGTTCGACGTCATGAGCGGGTACACGACGACGGGCCTCTATCTGCTGCAGGACCTCGATCACGTGAGCAACGGGCTCAACATGTGGAGACACCTGCTCACCTACGCAGGCGGCCAGGGGATCGTCGTCATTGCGCTGACCTTCCTGTTCAAAGGCACGGCTGGCGCTTACAAGGTGTACGTCGGCGAAGGCAAGGACGAGCGGCTGCTTCCCAACGTCATTCAGACGGCGAGGGCGATCTGGCTCGTTTCGCTGACCTGGCTGGTCGTCGGCACGCTCGCGCTCTTCGCGGCGGGCTGGTGGCTCGGCCAGGGGCCGGTACGCGCCTTCTTCCACGGCCTCTGGGTGTTCATGGGCGCTTGGTCGACAGGAGGATTCGCGCCGCAGTCATACAACACGATGTGGTACCACTCGCTCTTGTACGAAGTGCTAGCGGTCGTCATCTTCATCGCCGGCTCGTTCAACTTTGCGATGCACTGGGCCGTGTGGACCGGCAACCGAAGAGAGATCACGCGCAACATCGAAACCGTGTCCTTCGCCATCACGCTCACTGCGACCACTCTCGTCGCTACGTTCTGGCTCGGGAAGATGGGTGTGTACTCGGATGCAATGGCCCTCTTCAGGAAGGCCTTCTACCAGCTCGCCTCTGGTCACACGACGACCGGCTTCTCAACGATCTACTCGAGAGCGTTTGTGACGCAATGGGGTCCCGTCGGCCTCATCGCGACGACGATCGCGATGGCGATAGGGGCCTCTGCGTGTTCAACCGCCGGCGGCATCAAAGGCATTCGTGTTGGGGTCATTACGAAGGCGTTCATCCAGGATGTTCGAAAGATGATCTCTCCGGAGTCCGCTGTCGTTCGCGCGAAGTATCACCACGTACGGGACGTCTGGCTCGATGACGCAGTTGTGCGGACGGCGATGACGATCACTATCGCGTATCTGACGATGTACGCGATAGGCGCGATCGTCGGGATGTTGTACGGATACGACTTCGTGCAAGCCGCGTTCGAAGCAGTGTCGGCTGGATCGAACACCGGTCTCTCGTGCGGAGTAACGTCACCTCTGATGCCCGCACTCATGAAGGTGATGTACATCCTTCAGCAGTGGCTCGGGCGCCTCGAGTTCATGTCCGTGTTCGCGCTGTTCGGATACGGATACTCAGTGCTGAGGGGGCGCTAGTGAAGTCCCGCGTGTACGCGTGCCTAGTTCTTCTGGTGCTGCTGGCAGTGCTGGTGGCGCCCGCCAGTGCGCTTGCGAAGAGCGCGCCGCCGCCAGCTCTCAGCCCGAACGCGCCGGCGAGCGGCGATCTCATCGAACACCCGAAGACCTGGGACGGACAGGTCATACCGTTCAGGGGCGAGGCCATAGGCGAGGCCATGGTCCGGGGAGCGTACGCGTGGCTTCATCTCAACGATGACGCTTACTACGTCAAGAATGTTGAGGAGGGGGCAGCCCTCGGCGGCTACAACACCGGCATGCCCGTGTGGATTCCGGCGAGCCTCGCGCGGGAAGTCACGATCTTCGGCGACTACAAGCACGAGGGGGATATCGTCGAAGTACGTGGGACGTTCAACGCAGCCTGTGCTCAGCACGGCGGGGACATGGACATTCACGCCTCCGAGCTCAGACTGATCACTGCAGGCCACCACGCCATCGACTACGTCCGCGGTTGGAAGGTCGCGCTGGCGATCGTGCTCTCGCTCCTCGCTATCGTCCTCTGGCAAGCCGACAGACGGCACAGGGCCGGGCACATTCGCGGCGTCGTGACGCGTGCGCGAGCCTAGGGTAGACTACTCGGCGCGCGCCGCGGCGCGCTGCACGCGGGCGTAGCTCAGTTGGTAGAGCGAAAGCTTCCCAAGCTTTAGGTCGCGGGTTCGAGACCCGTCGCCCGCTCCAGGAAAGGGACCAGGCCGCCCAGCAGGGCGGCCTTACTTGTGGGCGCGCTCCCAGCGCCGTGTGAGATCCACGTCCGGTACACGCGGAGCACGACCGAACGCGGGTTTGCAGGGTTCGCGCGATCCATGGCGAACATATGTTCGTAGATGCCCCCCAGTCTCCCTTCCACCACGAGGAAGGTGGGTGGCGTCATGCGTTTCTCTTCTCATCAGGTTGCTGCCGCTCCGATCGTCGCGGTTCTGGTTCTGGTTCTGGCTGCCTGGCTAGGGCAGCCGCTCACCGCGCGTGCTGAGAGTGCTGAGTGGCCGCTCGAAGTCCCGGCGGACGTCCTTGTAGCGTTCGGCGGCACGTACACGGGCGCAGACGGCGGACCGGTGACGCATCGCGGCGTGGACCTGGCCGCCGAGTCGGGCGACCGCGTTCTCTCGCCGTGCGCAGGTGTGGTGCGATTTGTGGGGAGCATCCCGGCGGTGGGCCTCTCTGGAACCCAACGTGCCCTGACGATCGAGAGAGACGACGGCCTGCGGTTCACGCTCATGCCGCTCGATTCGGTATGCGTGCCCGCGGGCACCCGACTGGAAGCCGGGACGTCAATGGGAGAGGTCGCGGGGCAGGGCGATGCGTCCTCGGCCGACGTCCATCTCCACGTGGGAGCACGCCGAGGTGAACTCTACGTCGACCCGCTCGAGTACCTGGGTGCCGGTTCATCAACTGGCGGAACGCCTGAGGCGGGGACGGCCAGGACACAACAGGGCCCGAGCAGCGCCGCGCAGCCTACCACCGCAGAGGCGGCGGGGCGTTCGGAGCCTCGCGCGGCATCGCACGCAGCATCGGTCGCGGAGGTCGCGTCCGCCGCTCGGTCGAGGGCTCCCGAACCCAACACCGTGGCGCGAGCGACGAGTGAGCGCGAGTCGACGGTGCGAACCGTCATCGAGATTCCCGACTTGAGGCTCGCACGAGACACGCGCACGACCGGCAGTCGATTCGGTGAGGCGGCGGGCCAACAGGGCGCTGCGGCCGTCGGCGCGGACTCGGCGTCGGCTGGCAGCTTCAGGTCGTCGTTCGAGAAGCTTCTCACCTCAGTGACAAATCGGAGTGTGCCCGCGGCCGGTCGTACGTTGAGCCGTCTCGTGCGTGCGTGGTTCGTTGCCACGATCGCCCTGCTGGCCGCGGCGGGAGCGCTGTGGCCGTTGTGGCGGCGGGCTGAATCAGTCGAAGAGCCTGGGCCCTGTGTCGCACCCGTGGGGGGCGAGATTGCAGCAGCGGCGGGCCGATGATACACTGCGCAGGCTCATTTCCTGCTCCGGGCATTTCGCCTTCAGAGTCCCGGGGCCGTTCTAGCCCAAGGGAGGTGACACATGAAGGCTTATGAGTTGTTGCTCCTGTTGAACCCCTCCCTCGACGAGGAGGAGAGCGCGGCCGTCCTGGAGAAGATCCAGGGCGTGATCACCGCCGACGGGGGCGTCGTGGACAATGTCGAAGGATGGGGCAAGCGCAAGCTTGCCTTCGAGATCGGCAAGCTCACCGAGGGCGACTACACCGTCATCGACTTCCATTCCGCTCCTGCCGCCATCGCCGAGTTGGACCGCGTGCTGCACATCACCGACGGCGTTGTGCGCTACATGCTCGTGCACCGCGAGGACCGTGACTAGCACGGTGAACGCGGGCGCGCCGCGCCGTGACGCAGGTCCGTGACGAATGAAGGTGGGTAGACATGAGTATCAACAGGGTTGTCATCAGCGGGAACCTCACGAGGGATCCTGAGCTTCGCTCGACGCCGAGCGGCACGTCCGTGCTCGGCCTTGGTGTGGCTGTCAACGACCGTCGTAAGAACCAGGAGTCCGGGCAGTGGGAAGACGTACCGAACTTCTTCGACGTGTCGATCTTCGGCGCGCGGGCTGAAGCACTGTCCCGCTTTCTCAGCAAGGGTTCCAAGGTCGCGATCGAAGGTCGTCTCCGCTGGCATCAGTGGGAGACCCCTCAGGGCGACAAGCGCTCCAAGGTCGACATCATCGCCGACGAGATCGAGTTCATGACGTCGCGGGACAGCGGGTCCGGAGCACCGTACGCCGCTCCCGAGGCCGCGCCGACCGACGAGACCGGCGACGAGATCCCGTTCTAGGGGTTTGGCACTACAACGACGCGGTCGGCGGGCCCCTCCCGCCGTCCGCACCGCAACAACCGCGTTCTCCGCGGAAGGAGGCACGCCAGCATGACAGCAGATTACGCCCGTAAGCCCAGGCGCAAGTACTGCCAGTTCTGCAAGGACCACGTCGACTACATCGACTACAAGGACGCGCAGATGCTGCGCAGGTACATGACCGACCGAGGCAAGATCAAGCCCCGCCGGGTTTCCGGCAACTGCGCGCAGCACCAGCACGAGCTCGCGATGGCCGTCAAGCGCGCCCGCGAGATGGCTCTCGTCCCGTACGCCGTTCCGGTTGTGAGTGGCCGCGTCGACGGTCGCCGTAGGTAGAGGCTCCGCCGAATGTCCGATCGGGTCATAAGCATGCGCGACACCGCGCTGCTGAGCGTCGCGTGTGCGGCCGGCGTTGTGGTCGCGCCGCAGTTCCCCTACGTTGGCCTGCCGGTCACAGCCGCAGCCGCAGCGGGCCTTGCCTATGGGGGGAGAACGGTGGCCAGCATTGTCGCTGCGCTCACGGGCGCCGCGCTTGCGGCGGCTGTGTTCCCGCACTCGGCTGCCTTCGCCATCCCGGTGTCCGCGGCGGTACTGCTTGCCGTGTGGCTGTTGCGCACGCATTCTGCCCAGTTCGTCGGACTCGTGCTGACGCTGGCGATAGCCGGAAGCGCGATTGCAGCCGACGCCTTGTCGGCGCGGTCGGTGGGCCAGTCGCTTATGGAGGCGATGCGTGCCCAGGCAGTGACCTTGACCGAGGGCCTGAGGCAAGCGCTCGGGTCGAGCGCTGCGAACCTATCGGATCAGCTCGCGACGTTGCGGCCTGTGCTGGTCAGCTTGTGGCCGTCGTTCTATGTGCAGAGCGCGATCTTCGTGGCCATCTTCGTCATTGCAGCCATCGCATGGGCCGCGCGCCGGAGTGGCGTCGAAATTGCGGTACCCGCCGCCAAGGAACTCGACCTGAGCGTGCATGTGCTCTGGCCGTTCGTTATCGGGCTCGTTGCGGTTGCTGCGGCGTCCCTTCTGGGCGCGAACACGGCGGTGGCGCGAGCCGTCGGGTTCAACGCGCTGTACATCGCGCGCACGTTGTTCTTCATACAGGGAGTCGCCGTCGTCTCTGCACTCTTCGACGTCCCGAAGAGCGGCTATGTCAAGATGGTCGCGCTGTACATCGTTCTGTGGATCCTCGACCAGTTCCTGTTGATCGTGAGCCTGGTCGGAATGCTCGATTTCTGGGCCAATTTCCGGCGCCTGCCGAGAGAAGCATCGGCCAAGCCGATCAGTCTCGAGGAACCGCCGGGCAGCATCTAGTGTAGTGGCGTTGTCGCAGGGCACGAGCTCTGCGAACGAACGAGGAGTATCTATGAAAGTCATCCTGTTACAGGAGCTCAAGGGTCGCGGAGCCGAAGGCGACGTCATCGAAGTCGCCCGCGGGTTCGCGGTGAACTACCTGTTGCCGCGAAAGGTCGCCATCGAGGCGACATCGGGCAACTTGAAGCAGCTCGATGCGCGCATGCACAACGTGCGTAAGCGCGACGAGGTACGCCTGGCCGATGCGAGCGGCGTCGTGGGCTCACTCGAAGGCAAGAGCGTGGGCGTCGAGGCGAAAGTCGGCGACGAGGGTCGGCTCTACGGATCCATCACGGCCCAGATGATCGAGGACGCTGTCGCCGCCCAGCTGGGTGTGAAGATCGACCGCCGCAAGATCGAGACGCACGGACACATCAAGGAGCTCGGCGCACATCCCGTGGAGGTTACGATCTATCGGGAGGTCAAGGCTCACCTGACCGTGAATGTCGTCCCCGAGGGTGCGGCGCCAGAGACGTTCGTTGCGTCCGGCACGCCCACGGAGGTCGTTGACGTCATGGCGGCGGATGAGACCGCGGCGGAGGCAGCCGCGGCCGAAGCTGACGAGATCACCGAGGTCGCTGAGATCGAGAGTGCCGAGGACGAGGTCGTCGAGGCCTTGGCAGAGGACTACGCCGACGAGTAGCCGCTCGCGCTTGCTGCGAACGAACGCTGCTGACGCCACGCTTTGTCGCGTGGCGTCTTCGGTTCCACGGGCGGCTCCCCGGCCCGCCGGCAATCGGCCGGCAATCTGTGGAGAGTGCGCAAAACGCAGGTGAGGGTGGTGTCGAGCCTGTGGATATCGTCCCGGCGCGCGTTGTCCGTGTCAGACCGGGACCCTAGACTCACCAGAGCCGGACGCATGCATGTGGCGTGCGCTGTCGGTACCTGGAGGGTCACGACATGAGCGAAATCGCAGTGCGCGAGCCCCGTCTTCGCGCGGTCTCTTCGGCAGAACGCGTGCCGCCGCATAATCTCGAGGCCGAGCAAGCCCTGCTCGGCTCCATGTTCTTGTCCTCGGAAGCGGTAGAGCAAGCGCTCAGCATTGTCGTTGCCCAGGACTTCTATCGTCCCGCGCACGCGCGCATTTTCGCGGCGATGGAACACCTCTATGCGCGCGGGATACCGATCGATCACGTGAGTGTCGCCGACCGGCTGGAGGCTTCAGGCGAGCTCGAGGCTGCGGGTGGCAAGCCGTACCTGCTCGACGTGACGCAGATCGTTCCGACGGCGGCCAACGCGATGCGCTACGCCCAGATCGTGAAGCGTACCGCCATGCTTCGGCAGCTCATCGGAGCCGCCACACAGATCGTGACGATGGGATTCGATGCGCCCGATGACATCGACGCAGTCATCGAGGATTCGGAGCGCCTCATCTTCGAGGTCACGAGCAAGCGCGTGGAGAGCAACTTCCGGCCGATGGAAGAGCTGCTCCAGATCGGGTTTCACCAACTGGAGGAGCTGTTCGAGCGCAAAGAGCACGTGACCGGGGTTCCCACCGGATACAAGGACCTTGACAAGTTGCTCGCTGGCCTTCACGCAGGCGACCTCGTGATCCTGGCGGCCCGACCCAGCGTCGGAAAGACCGCATTGGCGCTGAACATGGCCGTCAACGCGGCCAAGAAGGGCACGTCAGTAGCGTTGTTCAGCCTCGAGATGTCGGCCGAGCAACTCGTGCAGCGCGTTCTGTGCTCGGAGGCGCGCATCAACCTGCAGGACGTGCGCACGGGCTACATTAAGGAGCAGGACTGGGGCTCTATACACCAGGCAATGGGACGGCTGGCCGAGCTGGACCTGTGGGTCGACGACACGCCCGCGATCTCCATCTTCGAGGTACGCACCAAGGCGCGCCGGCAACTGCGCGGCAAGCCGAAGGGCCTTGTCGTCGTGGACTATCTGCAGCTCATGCAGCCTCAGGCGCGACGATCGGAAGCGAACCGCACCGTCGAGATCGGGGAGATAAGCCGGGGGCTGAAGATCCTCGCAAAGGAACTCGACGCACCCGTGCTCGCGCTCTCGCAGCTCTCTCGCGCCGTGGAGCAGCGCCACGGCAAGCGGCCGCAGCTCTCGGACCTGCGTGAGTCAGGGTCGATCGAGCAGGACGCCGACGTGGTCATGTTCATCGACCGCAACACGGATCTGTACGCCGAGGACCAGGATGGACGCCCTGCGAAGGGTATGGCGGAGCTCATCATCGCGAAGCATCGCAACGGGCCGACAGGATCGATACCGCTCGTGTTCAACGAGCGGTTCACCAAGTTCATCGAGCCGGCCAAGATGCCGTAGGCGCTCGGAGCGACTCGGGCACGTGCTCAGCGGTGCCTAAACTGTCCCGAGCGCAAGCGTTCGAACTCGTCGGGGTCCCAGCCGATCATCGCGTGCTCGCCGATCTCGACCACGGGGACGCCGAATTGTCCGGTCATGAGCGCCATGCGGCGCCGGGCGTCCACGTCGGCGACGATGTCGCATTCCTCGTATTCAATCCCACACTCGGCGAAGTACCTCTTCGCCACCGAGCACCACGGTCATGTAGGTGACGTGTAGATGGTCACCTTCTTGGAGATCGGGTCGCCCACGATGCACTCCCCCGGGAGTTCTCCCTGCTCACGTGCATGTTCGCTCACGTAATCATACGCTTTCGATTACCCGAAACCGGCCCGTCGCGCGTAGGATTGGGGCGAGGCGATCGCGGATTGTGCGGTTATGCGCGTCCGCTTGGTACCCTCGGAAGGAGCGCGTGTGCCAGATCATCACCGCGCCATCATCATCGGGGCCGGCCCGGCCGGCATCTTCGCAGCCATCGAGCTCGTCCGCGCGGGCATCGGACCGGTGCTCTTGGCCGAGAAGGGCCATGCGCTCAACCGTCGTAGCTGCCCCGCGCGAGAGACCCACTGCGTCGGATGCAGACAGTGCGACATCATGACCGGCTGGGGCGGCGCTGGCGCCTTCTCGGACGGCAAGCTCACGCTGTCGGCTGACGTCGGCGGATGGCTCGCGGACTGCGTAGGGCGCGACGAGCTCGAGCGGCTCATCGATTACGCGGACGGGCTCTGGCTCGAATTCGGAGCCGACACGAAGGTCTACGGGCCAGAACCGCCCGAGGCCGAGCTTCTCGAGAAGAAGGCCGCGGACGCGGGGATGACCCTTGTCCCGATGCGCATTCGCCACCTGGGCACGGACCACTCGCCCATGGTGCTCGGCGCCATGCACGACTACCTCGTTAGCGTCGGGGTCGACGTGCGCACCGATTGCCACGTGATGCGCATCCTGGCGAGCGGAGGTCGCGCGACCGGCGTCGAGCTGGCAGATGGAAGCATCGTCACCGCGGATGCGGTCATTGCTGCTCCCGGCCGCGAGGGTGCCGAATGGCTCGCTGCCCAAGCCGGCGTTCTCGAGGTCCCTCTCAAGAGCAACGCCGTGGACATCGGCGTGCGGGTGGAGTGTCCCGCCGAGGTGATGGAACCGCTCACGATGGCGCTCTACGAAGCCAAGCTGCTGTACCGCTCGCCGACGTTCGGGGACGCGGTGCGGACGTTCTGCATGAACCCCTACGGCGAAGTGACGACGGAGTCGTACGGCGACGTCGTGACGGTGAACGGTCACTCGTACGCCGAGGAGAGGACCGCGTACACCAATTTTGCGGTGCTCGTCAGCCAGGCGTTCACAGAACCCTTCCGGGAGCCGATCACGTACGGCCGTGAGATCGCGCACCTGGCGAACCTGCTCGGCGATGGCATCCTCATGCAGCGACTGTGCGATCTGAAGGCCGGCCGCCGCTCGACCCCAACGCGCATAGCCGATATGGCTGGTCGGCCTACGATGCCGTATGCGACGCCGGGTGATCTCGCCGCGGTCTTGCCGTACCGGCATCTGACGGACGTCATCGAGTTCATCGACGCGATGGAGGCTTTGGCGCCGGGTATCGCCGGGCCTGAGACTCTGCTCTACGGCGTGGAGGTGAAGTTCTACTCCTCGCGCCTCGAGGTTGACGCGGAGCTTCAGACGCCCGTCGCCGGGTTGTGGGCTATCGGCGACGGGGCGGGTGTCACACGCGGGCTCGTGCAGTCGAGCGCGAGCGGGATCGTCGCGGCCCGTAGCGTGGCCGCCACGCTCTAGACCCGCCCCTCCCAGCCCATGACGCGCACGATCGCGTCGACGGTGGCCTCGTCGGGCTCGTCGCCCAATACCACCGAGGTAGCTAGTGAGCCCACGAACAGCGCCATGAACGTGCGCACGCGGGTGCGACGCGACGCAGAGTCGGGTTCCAGGCCGAAGGCTGCATCGAGTTCGGCGATCTTCGTGTCCAGCTCGCCCAGCATCGGCTCGAGCACGACGGTGCGGATCTCGGCTAGCACAGCCGGGTGGTGCGCGGCGGCCGGAAGGATCGTGCGTAACATCGGGACGGCGAGGGTTATGCGTTTCCGGCGGTTCTCAAGGGCAGCGGCGACCTGAACGCGGAGAGACTCGGGCTGGACCGCTCTCAAGATGTCGATGGCCTCGTTGCGCAGATGAGTCGCGATCACGCGCACGAGCGCAAGGAACAGGGCCTCCTTTCCGGCGAAGTATCGATAGAGCGCCGGCTCGCTGACGCCGACGCGGGTCGCGATGTCGCGCATCGAACCCCCCGAGTAGCCCTTCTCGGCGAAGACCGCGAGCGCCGCGTCCAGAATCTCGCCGCGCCTGCCAGGTTCGAGCGATTCGATCGATTCGATAGAGTCGGCGAATGCGTGGGATTCGATCGATGTGGCTGCCGCGTCTGGCTCAGTACCCCGCATGCTGTCTGTCGCCTTCGACATCACGCGCTCCCTTCGCGCTGTTCGGTCACAAGGTGCACGAACACGTCCTCGATCGTCGGCTCGACACGCTCACACCGTCCGACAGAGAACCCGTTGTCGCGCATGACATCGGCGAGCGCGCAGGGGTCGGGGTTCTCGCCCACGTTGACGTGCAAGAAGGCTCCCGAGAGATACGCTTCACGTACGTCGTGACGCTCGCCCAGCCAGGCCAGGGCGCCTTCGATGTCTCCCACCTCGACCTCAAGGATCCGATCCTTCATCCGCTCTTCGCGGATCTCGGTGGGCGAGCCGATGGCGATAAGGCGGCCGGCGTAGATGAAGGCCAGGCGATTGCAGTGGGTCGCCTCGTCCATGTAGTGGGTCGTCACGAAGAGCGTCACTCCGGATTGGGCGAGATCGTTGAGGAGCTCCCAGAACTGCTGACGGGCCGTGGGATCGACTCCAGAGGTCGGTTCGTCCAAGAAGAGCAGCTTTGGCTCGTGAATCGTTGCGCAGCCGAGAGCCAGTCTCTGCTTCCAGCCCACGGAGAGGTTTGCCGTAAGCTCTCGCTCGCGCCCGAGGAGGTCCGCCATCTCGAGCACGTAGCGCCGACGGTCCGAGAAGCTTTCCCCCTCGATGCCGTACACGCCCGCGTAGAAGCGCAGGTTCTCCTCGACGGTCATGTCCTCGAAGAGCGCGAACTTCTGCGACATGTACCCGATGGAGCGCCTAACGGACTCGGGATCCGTAGCGACGTCGTGCCCGAGCACGGTCGCGGTGCCCGCGCTTGGCTCGATCGTGCCGCAGAGCATCCGTATCGTGGTCGTCTTTCCCGAACCGTTCGGGCCGAGGAAGCCGAAGATCTCGCCTCGCGGAACCTCGAAGGAGATCGCGTCGACCGCCGTGAAGTCGCCGAAGCGTTTGGTGAGTTCGCGCACCTCGATCGCCGAAGGAGTAGCCATCTGCCCGCTCACCTAGTCAGCCAGCCTCTTGCGGAACCGCGACAGCGCCCCGAAGAAGAGTGCCGTCGAGAAGACAGCCATCGCTGCGAGCTGCGGCCACAGCGCCTCGAATCCGGAACCCTTCATCCAGTTCGACCGCAGCACCACGAGCACGTAGCGCATCGGCACGAGGTACGTGATAGGCACGATCGCCGGGGGCATCGACTCGATCGGGAATATGAAGCCCGAGAGCACCATTGTTGGGATGAGGATGAACATCGTTGCCTGCTGAGCCTGCTGCCGCGTGTGCGAGACCGTCGAGACGAACAGCCCCTGGCCGAGACAGGTGATCAGGAATAGGAGCATCCCCACGCCCACTACGAGATAGCTCCCATTGAAGGGCACGTCGAACCAATAGCGGCCCGCGACCATGATGAGGGCGACCTGGACCACCGAGATGAGGACGTACGGCGTGATCTTTCCGACGAGGTACTCGCCGCGCGTGATCGGCGTGACGAACATCTGCTCGAGTGTGCCGCGCTCGCGCTCCTTCACGACCGCCTGGCTCATAACCGTCGTCATCGACAGCATCATGATCATCGCGACGAGCCCGGGAATCATCGCGTTCACTGCGCGCAGTGACGGGTTGAACAGCACACGCACGCGAGCGTCGATGCCAGGCGCGCCCGTCACTCCGAGCGCATCGATGCGTTCGCGGTTGAAGGCGCCGACGATCTGCGCGGCGTACCCGGAGGCGACTGACGCCGTCTTGCTGTCGGACCCGTCGACGACCACCTCGATCGGCACGTTTCCGCCGCGCATCAGGTCCGCCTCGAGTCCCTGCGGCAGCAGGATCGCTGCCTGGATGCGGCTCTGGTCGAGCAGTGACTGGATCGCTCGTTCGTCCGAGGGCGTCTCAACGACCGCGAAGTAGCCGCTCGAGGTGAAGGCCGAGGCAACCTGGCGCGAGACGGGCGTCTTGTCCGCATCGACGATCGCGCTGGGGATGTTCCGAACGTCTGCGCCGACCACGTAGCCGAACATGATGAGCTGAAGCAGCGGCATGATGATGACGAGCCTCAAGAGTAGCGGGTCACGCTTGAACTGCGTGAACTCCTTCCATATGAGGAGGCCGATGCGTTTCGCGCTCATCTACTCGATCCTCCTCGACCACAGAAGCGACGCGACGACGATACCGATGATCGCGTAGAGAACAAGCGCCGCAATCTGAGACGCAAGCAGTGCTGTACCCGCGCCCTTCAGGAAGACCGCGCGCGCGATCGTCGTCATGTATCGGGCGGGGAAGACGTAGCTCAACCACTGCAGGAGCTTCGGGATGCTGTTCAGGGGGAACGCGAATCCCGAGAGCATGAAACCTGGCAGGAACGCGATCATCAGCCCAAGGAAGTTCGCGGTCTCAAGCGATGGCGCGCGCGACGAGATGATGAGTCCTATCGACAGACAACAGAGAATGAACGCGAACGACGCAAGGGCGAGCGTGAGAACGGGGCCGCGGAACGGGATGCCGAAGACGAGCACGCCGACGAGCGTGATCACGACGACGTCGATGAGTCCGAGCGCTAGCCAGGGTGCGAGCTTGCCGACCATGAGCTCGCCCCGCCGGATGGGCGAGACAAGCAACTGCTCGAAGGTGCCCTGATCCTTCTCGCGCACCAGAGTCACCGCGGTCTGCTGGATGGTGACGATCATGATGATGACGACCATGAGGCCCGGGATGAGGAAGTCGGCGCTGCGTCTCTCGGGGTTGTACCAGGTGCGTATCTCAGGCTGAAGCTGCCCCGCCGAAGACATGTCGAGTCCTCGATTCTGCGCCCACGCCACCGTCACTCGCTGCGACAGCATGCTCGTGAGTGCCGCCGCGTAGGTCTGCGCCAGCTGGGCCGAGTTCGGCTCGCTGCCGTCGACGAGAACCTGCATCGAGGGATTGCCGTCGCGCGCGACCTGACGCCCAAAGCCCGGCGGCACGACGACGACCGCGCGGGCCTGGGAGCGGGCCACGTACCCGTCGGCCTCCGCGTCGCTTCCAACATGCGCCACAACGCGGAAGAAGTCGGACTGCTGGAAGTGGGAGAGGAACTCGCGACTCGTGGCGGTCTGGTCCTGATCCAGGATGACCGTCGGCACGTTCCTGACGTCGAAGCTGATCGCGTAGCTGAAGAGAAGCAGTTGCGTGACGGGCAGGAGCAGCACCGAAACGAGGATGCGCCAGTCACGTGAGATGTGAATGAACTCCTTTCGTGCGACAGCGACGATGCGGCGAAGCGCGTTCACGACGCGTCACCGCCCGCCGGTTCCTCGGCTAGGAACGCGAACGTTGCCTCCATGTCAGCGCGCACAGACGCGATGCGCGTCTGCGCGAGCCCTGCGTCCGACAGTGCCTGCGTGAGCGCAATCCCATCGGGCCCGCCAGGGATCGTGAGCACCCGAAGCTCGTCACCGTGCGCAGAGACCGAGCGCACCCCCGGCAGTCCCCGCAGAACCGCCATCGCTTCATGTTGTGCAGGCGCCATCACTTCATAGAGCGTGCCGGGCAGCCGTGCCTTCACCGCTGTCGGGGTGTCGACGACTTCGAGCAGGCCATTGCGCATGAATGCCACACGGCTGCAGCGTTCGGCCTCGTCCATATACGGGGTGGCGACGAACACCGTCACACCGCGTTGGTGCAAGTCGGCGATGATTCGCCAGAACTCACGGCGAGAGACCGGATCGACGCCGGTCGTCGGCTCGTCGAGGAAGATGAGATCCGGCTCGTGGATGAGCGTCGCGGATAGCGCGAGCTTTTGCTTCATGCCCCCTGACAGATTGCGCGCCTGCCGCGACTTGAACCCCGAGAGGTCCGCGAAGGCGAGCAATCGCTCGGCGCGCGCGGCCTTCTCCTTGCGAGGCACGCCACGCAGCTCCGCGAAGAAGTCCAGGTTCTCAGCCACCGTGAGGTCGGGGTAGAGCGAGAATGACTGGCTCATGTAGCCGATGTGGGGCTTCACCGCTTCCGGCTCGTGCATGACCGAAGCACCGAACACCGTCGCGTCGCCGGAAGTCGGGGCGAGCACCGTCGCGAGTACGCGGATGAGAGTCGATTTGCCCGCGCCGTCAGGGCCGAGCAGTCCGAAGATCTCGCCGCGTGCGACGTCGAGCGTCACACCTGCTACCGCTGTCACCGTGCGTCCGCGACGTCCGAAGACGCGCACGAGCTCGCGCGCGGAGATCGCTGTAGCGTCAGATGAGATCGCCGCGGTGGACGAGGTCGCTGTGTCGGTGGAACCCACGTGTGCTACTCGAACGTCACGTCGGCGGGCATACCGGGCTTGAGCGTGCCGGTCTTGTCTCCGACCGAGAGCTTGACCGCGAACACGAGTTTCACTCGCTGGTCTTTCGTTTCGACCTGAGCGGGTGTGAACTCGGCCTCGCTCGCTACCGAGATGACCTTGCAGTCGAAGGTCGACGAAGACGAGTCGGTCTTGAGCGATGCCGCCTGGCCGACTTTGACCTTCCCGATCTCGCTCTCGGGGACGTAGACCGTGACCGTCAGGTCGTTGAGGCGGCCCACCGTCCCCAGAGTACGACCCGGCGAAGCGATCTCGCCGGCGTCGAGAGCCTTGGACAGCAGGACGCCGTCCGCTGGCGACGTCACCGTGCAGTAGGAGAGTTGGAGCTGAGTAAGCTTGAGCGCGGCGGTCGCCTGGTCGAGCTGGGCCTGGGCGGACGCGATCTCGGCGTCGGACTTCTCGTCATCGCGCGCCTGGTCGCGCGCGGCCTTCGCGGAGCGGACCGCGGCTTGCGCCTGAGCTACCTGAAGCTTCAGCACAGAGCCGTCGATCCGGAAGAGCACGTCGCCCTTCTTTACGGACGAGCCCTCGGCGACAGGGGCGTCGAGGATCCTGCCCGAGACCAGCGGCGCCACGGAGACCTCTGACGCCTCGATCGTCCCCGATCCGGCAAGACCGGATGTGCTCGTCGTACTTCGCGGCCAGAGGATCCATGCCACGACGGCGCCCGCTGCCAGCAGGACGACGACCATGATCACGATGCGCTTCTTCATCTCGCTCTAGCTCCTCACAGAGATGGTCAGGTCGGCTGGCGTGCCCGCGGGAAGTGGAGCGGCCGTGTCATCGAGCGTCACGGTCACTCGGAACGCGCGCGTCATGTGGATGAGCCGAGTGGGCAGCGCTGTCGGCGGGTACTCATAGATCGGGAGGATTGCCGAGACGTGCCCGGGATATGCGCGACCCGGGAAGCTGTCCGAGCTCGCGCGCGCTCTCGAGCCCACATCGACGAGCGCCGCTTCGGCGGTGTCGAGGTAGGTGTCGAGCAGCAGCGGGCCTGCCGGAGCAAGGCGAGCCACGGGTCCGCCCGCGAACAGAACGCTGCCGCGTTCGGCCACCCAGGTGACGGTGCCGGTGTAGGGCGCGCGGACCACCGCCAGAGCCAAGCGCGCTTCGGCCACGTCGACGCCGGCGTCCGCAGCGTTTGCTGCGAGGAGGGTCAGCTTGCGCGCATCCCGCAGCTGCGCACGCGCATCTGCGATCTTTGCCTCGCTCGAGTCGAGTCTCGCTCGGGCGGTGGTCGCCCGCAAGAGCCCGGAATCGATCTTGGCCAGCGCCGCCTCCAGCTTGGCGACGAGTACGCGCGGGTCGGTCATCCCCGGCGGCAGCATGGGAGGCAGCGTCGGCGGCAGAGAGGCGACAGCGGCGCGCGCCTTGACGAGGTTGCTGGAGACTTCGGCGCGAGAAGGGCGCAGGTTTGCGAGCGTTTCGTCGAGCTTGACTCGGGCGTCCGCCAGGGTGGCCGCATTGTCGTCGAGCGCGTCGAGGTTCGCGTCGACTATGTCGACCCGCGCATGCGCTCCGCGTGCACCTGCGCGAGCAGCTTGCAGCTGCAGACGCAGGGCGGTGTCATCCAGCCGGCCGATCACCTGCCCGGCCTGCACGTCGGCTCCCGCGGACACCTCCACAGAGGCGAGCATGCCTGCTACGACCGGGGAGGAAGCCGCACCAGTCAGCGTGACGCCGGTCGCCCCCGCCGTCGAGGAGGTCGCAAGTGCGGGAGCCAGAACGCTCACCGAGTCCGGACGAACGGTGGCTGCGAGCACGAGCTCGCCGTTCTGAACGTCGGTCTCGCTCGCGAGGCGAACGGAGGCAACCCAGCCTAGACTCACTAGAAGGGCCACGAGCAGAAGTGCTATGTACCACAGGCGTCGCATGTGAGTTATCACTCACTAACATACCCATGCCCGGCGTGAACGCAAGGCCGACCAGGGTACATTCACGTCGAGTCAATCTGATAGACACGTCGACGTGAAGCGGCGACCTGAAGGAGCGCGCCCGTGCCGGGACCGCAGGTCCACTACGGCCTGACCGTGCAGTGGGCGATCGAAGAGGGCATGCTCCGGACAGACGCCGAGCAGGTCGGGCGTGCAAACGTCGGGGTCGACGCCAAGTGGCCGGGCAGGCGCCATTGGGGGCGGCACTTCAACCCCATGGCTCTCACCTTCGCGCGCGGTTACATGACGGAGGCCGTGCGACTCGAGTCGCATGGCGATCATGACGGGGCCCTGGCGGCGCTCGGACGGGCTCTGCACTCGCGACAAGACGGAATCGGACACGGTTCCCTCGGTTTGGCGCACCTGAAGTACCGTCTCGGCGTGCTTCGTCGCAATCCGGACGTCTGGAATCGGATGCCTCAGCGGACCCGCGCGGGCATTGAGCAGGCAACTCGCACTGCGGTTCGTGATTTCCTCCGGGACACGCGTCGGTAGCGCTCACTGTCCCCGTCAGGCATACTTACCGCGGCGCCCGCCAGCTACCCCGTGGGCGCAGCGCATCGCCTCTGGGGAGGTAGTGCGCCGGTCCGGGAGCGGCTAGAAGTGTCCGCGGGACTGATCACCCTAGGGGGGCTATCTCGATGGCCGGCATCGTCCTCCTTGGCGCCCAATGGGGCGACGAGGGAAAGGGCAAGATCACCGACCTCCTGGCGGACGATTTCGACTACGTCGTGCGCTATCAGGGTGGGAACAACGCGGGTCACACCATCGTCCACGGCGGCCGCACGCTCAAGCTGCACCTCATACCGAGCGGCATCATGTATCCGCACATCACGCCGGTCATCGGCAACGGTGTCGTCATCGACCCCAAGGTTCTGCTCGACGAGATGGACGAGCTAGAGGCCCAGGGGCTCTCCACCCACCGACTCCTCATCAGCTGTAACGCCCACCTCATCATGCCTTACCACCGCGACCTGGACGGTGCGAGCGAACGGCGGCTCGGTTCGAGCGAGATCGGCACGACGCGTCGCGGCATCGGGCCGGCGTACATGGACAAGGCATCCCGCATGGGCCTGCGCGTCCAAGACCTCACCGACGAGCACATCTTCCGCAAGAAGCTTGAGGCGGCGCTCGTCGAGAAGAACGACCTGCTCTCGAAGCTCTACGACCTTCCCACATACACCGTCGATGAGATCGCCGACGAGTACCTCGGCTATGCTAAGAGGATCAAGCCACACATCGCGGACACGTCGGGCGTGGTCAATCGGGCACTGTCTGCAGATCAGTGGGTGCTCTTCGAGGGTGCGCAGGGCACACTCCTCGACCTCGATCACGGAACGTACCCGTTCGTGACGTCCTCCTCGCCCACTGCAGGCGGCGCCTGCACGGGCACCGGTGTGGGGCCGAAGATGATCGGCCGCGTGCTCGGCATCGCGAAGGCATACATCACGCGGGTAGGCTCCGGACCCTTTCCGACGGAGCTGGACAGTTCTCCTGGGAGCATAGGCGAGCACCTGACCATGAAAGGTGGTGAGTTCGGTACCACCACGGGGCGGCAGCGTCGCTGCGGGTGGTACGACGGTGTCATCGTCCGCTACGCGGTGCAGGTCAACGGACTCACCGACCTCGTGATCACCAAGCTCGATGTGCTCTCCGAGCTAGAAACGATCAACGTTTGCGTCGCCTACGAGTACGAAGGCCATCGCTACAACGACCTGCCGTGTCACCAGACGATCTTCCACCACGCGAAGCCCGTCTACGAGGAGCTGCCGGGCTGGAGAACGGACGTCAGGCACTGCCGCGCGTTCGAGGAACTGCCGCGCGAGGCGCGTGACTACATCACCTTCATCGAAGACCTGGCCGACGTACCCGTCTCGATCGTCGCCGTCGGGCCCGCGCGCGAGGAGACGATCATGCGGCGCTGGGAGTCACGGCCTTAGGAGACTCGGACTCACATCTTCTCGCGGCCGCCTGCTTGGGGAAGAATGCAGGAAGGCCACAGTGTGGAGGTGTCTGTGGGAGGAGTTGACGTCTGGTCTGGTGACGACGCTGCTCGCCGTCGTCTGGCGAACGCGGTCCCGGGAGTACTCACGTGGACGATCCTCTTGAGCACAGTCGTCGGCGTGATCCTGTTTCCGGGCCAGTGGCTTGTCGTCGTCACGATCTTCCTGGTGTTCATCATCGCCAGGATGTTGCTGATGTTCATCGGGGTCCTGGCCGGAGAGCTCAAGATCCGCAAGTGGACGCGCATGGAATGGGTCTCCGGCGAAGATGACATCAGCCCTGCGACCGGCCTGAAGCCCTCGGCTGTCCGGCACGTCGTCTTCGTGCCGAACTACCGAGAGCCCTCCAACGTGATCGCGCGGACACTCAACTCGCTGGCCGCACAGCACCAAGCTGCCGAGCGCCTCATCGTGGTTCTGGCCGTAGAGGGCCGCGAGGAGGGGGCAGCGGCAAAGGGCGAGCGGCTGTTGAAGAAGTTCGAAGGTCGCTTCCTGGCTACGCTGCTCACCGTGCATCCGGGGGGTCTGCCAGGCGAGTTGGCCGCGAAGTCGGCGAACCTGTTCTGGGCTGCGCCCCGAGCACGCGAGCTCGTCGACGAACTCGGCATCGATCCGGACGTCGTTGCGATGACCACGTGCGATGCGGACTCGGTGTTCCATCCCGACTACTTCGCCGCGCTCTCGCGTCTCTTCGCTGAAGATGCCGATCGCTTCAACCGCTTCTGGCACGCACCGATGCGCTACTACAACAACCTGCGCCATGTGCCCTACCTGCTGCGACTCGACCTCATGTTCGTGCACAGCGGTCAGATGGCGCTGCTCGCCATACCCAGCCTTTCGGCGCTGCCGATCTCCACGTACTCGCTCTCGCTTCGGCTCGCCGAGGAAGCCGGGTGGTGGGATCCCGACGTCATCGCCGATGACTGGCACATGTTCCTGAGCAGCTACATCGCGAAAGCCGGGGACATCGAGACCATCGGCATTTACCTGCCGACGCTCTCGGACATAGTCGATGCGCCCACCCTGCTCGGGGCGCTGAAGGCACGCTACGACCAGGTCCTGAGACATGCCTGGGGTGCCGAGGACGTCGGCTATCTCATTGTCGCGTTGCCGCAGTCCGAAGTGCCACGGCACAAGAAGGCCTACATCTTCGGCTACGTGCTCCATGACCATGTGCTGCGGGCGGTCATCTTCCTCATGCTGTTTTCTGGCACGGTCCTGACCTGGCAGGTTGCGTCCACCCACAACATCGTGCTGCTGTGGTACTGGCTGCAGGTAGGCTGGATCATGCGGGGCCTCTACCTGATGGCGAGCGTGCTCTTCATCTGCAACATCGTGCTCGAAGTCTACCGGCGGCACAGTCTCGTGGACGGCCCGCTGTACCTGCTCTTCGTAGAAACCGTCGGGTCGTGGATCTTCCTGCCCTTCGTCGCCATATTCGCGGGCTGGCTTCCGGCTCTGCATGCCCAGACCAAGCTGATGCTGGGCATGCCGCTGCACTGGAAGGTCGCGCCGAAACGGCTCGCGACTAGTCCCACCCGGAGCTAGCGCACGTCTAGGCTGACGGCGCCCATTTGCAGCGTACGGGCGACACGATCGCCCCGGTCTTCTTAAGCTCGGCCATCGCTTTGTCGACCGCCTTGCGGTCGAGTCCGGACATCTCGACCACCTGGGCTGCACCGCACGGTTCGCCGATCTGCTTCATCGCGTCGAGCACCTTCTCCGCGTCGCTCATCGTCACTCCTTGACTGTCGGGCGATCTTCTTCGAGTAGGTACCCCTCGGGGGCAGGTACGGCTGCAAGCCAGCGGCGGGCCGTCTCCTCTCGGCTACAATGCGGGCTGAGCTCCGACGACCCAACGGAGGACGCGGGCATGGGCATGCGCATCCTGGTGATCGGCTCTGGAGGGCGCGAACACGCGATCGTCACATCGCTCGTCCGGTCGCCGCTCGTCGAGAAGGTGTTCGTGTCGCCCGGCAACGGCGGGACCGCATCGATAGCGGAGAACGTCGTGATCCGCCCTCCTGACGAGCACTCCGTGGCGTCATGGGCGGCCGAGCACAGCTGTGACCTCGTCGTCATCGGCCCGGAGGCGCCTCTCGTCGCCGGACTGGCCGACGCAGTTCGCGCCGCAGGTATCCCGGCGTTCGGCGCGGGAGCAGCTGGAGCCCGCATCGAGGGGTCGAAGGCTTTTGCCAAGGAGCTCATGCTCCGTCACCACATCCCGACGGGCGCCGCTGCCACTTTCGCGGAGAGACCTGGCGCGCTCGCCTACCTGGATGAGATCGGCGCTCCCGTCGTTGTGAAGGCAGACGGGCTTGCCGCCGGCAAGGGCGTCTTCGTCGCGACAACGCTCGAGGAGGCGAGGGCGGGGGTCGAGGCGTGCTTCTCGGGGCAGTTCGGCGACGCCGGCTCGACGGTTCTCATCGAGGAGTACCTGCACGGTCCGGAGGTCTCTCTTCTCGCGTTTGTCGACGGCACCACCGTTCTCCCGATGGCACCTGCTCAGGACCACAAGCGTGCGTTCGACGGGGACAAGGGACCCAACACGGGCGGCATGGGCGTCTATTCTCCCGTACCGATCGTGCACTCGTCAGAATACGTGCGCATGCTCGAGATCCTCGAGGCGACCGCATTTGCGCTGGCCGAGGAGGGCGTCGAGTATCGTGGCGTCCTCTATGGGGGCTTCATACTCACCGAAGACGGGCCGAAGGTGCTCGAGTTCAACGCCCGGTTCGGCGATCCCGAAACGCAAGTCATCCTTCCTCGGCTACAGACCGACCTGGCCGAGGTCCTTCTCGCCACGGCTGAGGGGCGTCTGGATCGAATCGAGCTGTCCTGGAGCTCGCGTTGGGCGGTCTCGGTGGTGCTCGCGAGCGGAGGCTATCCGGGTGACTACACCATGGGCAAGTCCATCACTGGCATCGAAGGGGCCGAAGCTCTCGACGGCGTGACCGTCTACCACGCCGGCACGAGGCGGCGGGACGATGGCGCGCTCGTCACGGCCGGCGGGCGGGTGCTGAATGTGACAGCGCTGGGCGCTGACTTCGCCTCTGCCCGCGACAAGGCATACGAAGCGGTGCGGAAGATCGGGTTCGACGGCATGTTCTACCGAAGCGACATCGGGGCGAGAGCACTGGCTGGACGCGCCGCCTGGGGAGCGTGAGCACGTGTTCTCCGAGCGCATGATCAGTGCAGTCATGGACCGGGCAAACGCTCGCTACCTCAAGCTGAACGCGCTCGACGGCAACGGTCTCCCGGGGCCGCGGCCGGGCCGCGAGTACTTGCTCTACGTGCACGTGCCGTTCTGCGAACGGCTCTGCCCCTACTGCTCCTTCAACCGCTTCCCGTACGACGAGGGGCGTGCGACCGCGTATTTCCGGCGGCTCCGCGAGGAGATGCGGATGATCGCCGAGGCTGGATTCCCGTGCACGTCGATGTATGTCGGCGGGGGCACTCCGACCATCATGATCGACGAACTCGTTTCCACGATCGACCTCGGCAAGGAACTCTTTGAGATCCGCGAGGTGTCCTCGGAGACGAATCCCAACCACCTGATACCTGAGATCGTCGAGCCGCTCGCCGAGCGGGTCGACCGATTCAGCGTTGGAGTGCAGTCCTTCGACAACGGGCTCTTGAAGCAGATGGACCGCTACGACAAGTACGGGTCCGCCGAGGAGATCCTGGGGCGTCTCCAGTCCGTCGGGGGTGCCTTCCACTCGCTCAACGTGGACATGATCTTCAACTTCCCGAGTCAGACCGAAGAGATGCTCCTTCACGACATCGAGATGCTGAAAGCATCCAACACGAACCAGACCACGTTCTACCCACTCATGGCCTCACCGGCGGTCAGGGAATCGCTTCGCTCCACCGTCGGTAAGGTGGACTACCGCCGCGAGTCCACGTACTACCAGCTCATCATCGAGAAGCTCTCGGACACATTCAGCGCCACGAGCGCGTGGACGTTCGAACGTACGGGCGGCGGGATGATAGACGAATACATCGTCGACTATGAGGACTACGTGGGCATCGGATCAGGGGCGTTCTCATTCCTGGACGGGACTCTCTTCGTGAACACGTTCTCGCTGGCCGAATACGACGTCCTCGTTGGAGGAGGGAAGTGCGCGACGGTGCGCCAGCGAGCTTCCTCGAGGCACGACCGCATGCGCTACCGCTTCCTGATGTCGCTCTTTGGCTTGTCGCTTGATAAGGTCGCATTCAAGCGTGATTTCGGCGTGGACGTCGAGCACGGCCTGCCGCTCGAGGTCGCTTTCATGCGCTCGGCCGACGCCTTCGAGACCGACGACGCGACCCAGCTGACCCTGAAGCTCAAGGGCCGCTACCTGCTTGTGGCGATGATGCGGCAGTTCTTCGTCGGAGTGAACAACCTGCGGGACCAGGCGCGCGAAGCGCTCTCGCCCGACGAGCGAGAGCTGCTCTTCGGCGAGGGCGCGTCGGAGTGCGCGGAGAAAGCCGCCGAGTTCCCACTGGCAGCAGTGGGGGCAGAGGCCGAGGCCGCGCAGGAGGTACCGCTCGCGAAGTGAATGAGCCGGGACACTTGCGCGCGTTCACGCACTGGCTATCGGCCGCTGGAGGACATGGGGAGCAGCGATGAATGACACGCCACTGGTCGGCATCATCATGGGCAGCACGTCCGACATGGACGTCATGCAGGAGTGTGTCACCCAGCTCGAGGAACTCGGGGTCGCCTACGAGATCGAGGTGGCAAGCGCCCACCGCAATCCGGGGCGGGTACACGACTGGGCGAGCGGCGCTGAAGCACGGGGGCTGAAGGTCCTCATCGCGGCAGCGGGAAAGGCCGCGCACCTCGGCGGGGTTGTGGCCGCGTTCACGCCACTACCGGTAGTCACCGTGCCGATGAAGACGAGCGACTTGGGCGGGCTCGACTCGCTGCTCTCCATGGTCCAAATGCCCGCCGGCGTCCCGGTCGCCTGCGTCGCCATCAACGGCGCCAAGAATGCGGCGATCCTGGCCACGCAGATCCTCGGCACCTCCATGCCCGAGTATCGCGCCCGCATTGCGGAGCTCAAGGCCTCAATGGCCGACGTGTAGGCACTCCACCGAGTCGGCCGGGCCCGCGCTCGTCAACACGATGCTCTTCAAGGGGACGCCTCGGCGCCCCTCGGCGCCGGGTTCGGTGCAGCCGCGCGCGTTCAGCGGGCACGGATCCCACGAGAACTGACGCCCACTCGCGCTTCCCCCCGCCTCCATGCTCAGAGATACTTGCCTAGCTGCCCCGCGAGCTCGGCGCCGTCTTGCGCGCCGTGCCCGTCGGGCAGAACAGAGTTCATCTCGAGTTCGGAGGGAACCATGCGCGATGGCGCATTCGAGGACGTTCGGGTCGAAGGACACCTGATTGACTCTGGGATCATGTCCCAGGTCATGGACCGGATCGTCGTACTCGATGGAGAGTTCGAGACGATCTCCTTCGACGTCGGACGCACGAACGAAGATGCGTCGGTCGCGGTCCTCCGTGTCCGAGGACGCGATGACACCCACCTCGGAGAGATCCTCGGCGACATACAGGAGTACGGCGCTGTCCCCTGCCAGCCGGAGGACGCGCGCCTCGAACCTTCGACATACGACGGGGTGTTCCCCGAGGGCTTCTACGCGACGACCAACCTCGAGACCGAGGTGCGCATCGGAGGGGCGTGGGTGCGGGTGTCCTGTCCGGAGATGGACCTGGGAATCCGCGTCCATGAAGGAGGCGCCGAGACGGTGCCAATGGCCGATGCGAAGCAAGGCGAGCTCTACGTCGTCGGTCACGACGGTCTTCGTATCCACCCCCAGGAGCGACCTCGCGACCGGCAGACGTTCGAGTTCATGTCGTCGGAGGTCTCCTCCGAGAAGCCGAAGGCTCAGGTGATAGCTGAGATCGGCCGCATGTTGCGCGAGACACGGGGCCGCGGCCTGGACGTGATCGCTGTCGTGGGCCCGGCCGTCGTGCACACTGGCGCCTCCGAGCACCTGGCGCGGCTCGTCCGTGCGGGCTACATCACCGCACTCTTCGGCGGGAATGCTGTCGCTGCACACGACATCGAGGCGGCGCTGTTCGGAACCTCGCTCGGCGTCTCACTCGAGAGAGGGATTCCCACCGCTGGTGGCCACGAGCATCACCTTCGGTCGATCAACACCATCCGGCGGTGCGGTTCGATTGCTGCCGCAGTCGAGCAGGGCGTGCTCACCACCGGGCTCATGCACACCCTTGTCGCGACCGGTACGCCTTTCGTTCTCGCGGGTTCCATCCGTGATGACGGACCACTGCCTGAAGTGATCACCGACGTCATCGAGGCCCAGAAGGTGATGCGCGGCCACTGCCAGCATGCGGGCGCGTGTCTCATGCTCTCGACGATGCTGCACTCCATCGCAACCGGAAACATGCTCCCGGCGTCCACCACCACGGTCTGCGTCGACATCAACCCGGCTGTCGTCACGAAGCTTGCCGACCGAGGTTCGTGGCAGACCATCGGCGTCGTAACGGACGTGGGTCTGTTCCTCGAGCAGCTCGCCGACACTCTGGACGCGTGAGCGGTCCAGCGGAGCGTGCTGTGATTGACGGGGCCTGAACGTCGCGTTGCTTCGGCATGCCGTCGCGTGTCAGTGCACCTCCATGGCGCGCCGATTGCTCAGCTCATCTCGTCACGAGAGGAACAATCGTGCTGTCCATGCGCAAGAAGCCCGGCCTCGACCTGCTAACGATCCCACCGCTCGACGAGCGCGTGCCGTCGGCGTTGCAGACGGCGACGTTCGGCGCGGGTTGATTCTGGGGTCCCGACGCCCAGTTCGGGCTTGTTGAGGGAGTCTGGCGTACGCGGGTCGGCTACGCGGGTGGCACGACCGCGGATCCCACCTATCGCGACATCGGGGATCACACAGAGTGCTTCGAGGTCGACTTCGATCCCAACGTCATCTCGTACGAGGAACTGCTGCAACTCTTCTGGTCGAGTCATGAGCCGACGCGCCCCGCGTACTCGCGGCAGTATGCCTCCCTGGTTCTTGCGCACGATACGGATCAACTCCAGCGGGCCGAGGCGTCACGCGACCGTATCGAGGCTGTGCTACGACGGCCAGTCGTCACCCGGATCGTCTCGCTTGACCGCTTCTACCTCGCGGAGGACTACCACCAGAAGTACAGGCTCAAGAGCGACCGGCTGCTCAACGCCGAGCTCTCGGCGCACTACCGTCGGGACGTGGACGTCACCGACTCCACGGTCGCGGCACGGCTCAACGGGTTCGCGGCAGGTTCGGGACGCTGTGCCCTGCTTGAGTCCGAGATCGCCGAGTACGGCTTGAGCCCGACCGCTGAGGCGTACCTAGCGAGTCGCTGCCGACGGTAGGCGCGCGCCCAATTGTCTCGGCGCGTTGCCGTTCGGCCGCCACGTGGGGAGTCGCACAAGTCCGGCGTCGACGGCCACGATCACCGTGCTCACGGACGTGAGCAAGGCTACCAGAGTTCACGACAACCCCTCCGCTGGGGGGTCGTATCCTGGATGCATGCGACCCACCCAGGTCGTGGTCTGCGCGGCTGCGAGCGGGTATATGCACCGAAAGCGGCGGCACTACGTCTGCGAGGAATCAATCATGAGAGAGAAGATCATCAAGTCCGACGAGGAGTGGAGAAAGCTCCTCAGCCCCGAGCGATTCCGAGTACTGCGCAGGGCGGGCACCGAACCTGCATTCTCGGGCGAGCTCACGGACGAGACGGCTGCGGGTGTCTACCTCTGCGCGGGGTGCGGTTCGACGCTGTTCACCTCGACGAGCAAGTTCCACTCGGGTTGCGGCTGGCCGAGCTTCTTCGAGCCCATCGAACCCGACGCGGTGACCGAGCACAGGGACTCGACCTTCGGCATGGTCCGCACCGAGGTGCGATGCGCGGTCTGCGACGGACACCTCGGACACGTCTTCAACGACGGTCCGCCGCCCACGGGCCTGCGCTACTGCATGAACTCTCTCGCGCTCACGTTCGAGCCGGCTTCGGCCGGCTAGGAGTCTACTGGACGACGATCTTCCCGCCCGTCATGTCCATGCCGCACGTGAACTCATACGTGCCAGGCTTCAGCGTGCCGAGGTCGATGGTCGCCTCGCCGGTCTTCGTGAAATCGGCCTTCTTGTTCAGGCTTGGGAACTTCGGCATGCCGAGGCAACCTTCGGCCTTGCCGGAGAACGTCACCTTGATGGGAGTGCCTGCCTTCGCCGCGAATTGATTGGGCGAGTAGTACCCGTCCCTGACGCCGACCTTGATGACCTGAACGCCCGCATCCTGAGTGGCTTCGCCCATCGTCATGGGTGCCATTCCCTTGCCGCCGCAGTTTGCACATGTCTGCGCCGCTACCGGCTGCGCCTTCATAGGCGTCGCTGTGCTGGCTTGCTCCTGCTTGGCGCACCCGGTCACTCCGAACGCCAGCGCGGCGAGCAGTGCGACAACGAGCAGACCGGCCAGGATCCGAGTGACTCGCGTACAGATCATGACGCATCCTCCTCCGTGTTGGTGCAAAGAAGCGACTCCGGCATTCGTTAGAGCTTGAACGAACTTCGGAAGGTACTATACCGAACTTCGGTCGCTCTTAAACGAACTCAGAGTCGGGATCGACCCGATCGGTTCGTACAATGTGATCGGCCGGCGGTCGCGCGCGTCGCCTCGCTGTGACCCGAGCCGGATGGTCCTAGGAAGCGGAGGCCACCCATGGACAGTACGCTGCAGACCTCGGAGTCGACTCTACTTCGGCTTTCAAGGTGCCACTGTCTCCTCGGCGAGATGCTTGGCTCGGCGGCCTCGCGACCGATCACGTCTCACGAGATAGCCGATGAGCTTGGAGTGTCGGAGGAGACCGTGCGCCACGACCTCAGGAACGTGCGTATCGAGGGCAGACCGGGGGCCGGCTACGACATGGCGGCGCTTTTCTCGGCCCTTCAGGAGTTCCTTGACCTGACGGCGTCGCACCCGTTCATCGCCGTCGGCAACGTCGACATCTTGCGCGGGCTCGCGATCACCTTCCCTTGCGAGACCTTCGGCATGCGACCGACGGGGTACTTCTCGAACCGCGCCGAGGATGTGGGCGGCGTGGTCGAGGGCATGTCAGTCGAGCCACTGGAGGCCTTGTGCGAGCGGGTCGGGGATACGCACGTCACGCTCGCTCTGGTGGCATGCGAGCCCGATGCGGCCGACCGCGTCCTCACGACTCTGGGCGAGGCGGGTATCACCGGAGTGGTCATGCTGACGCCCGTGATCCGCCCGCGTCACCCAGCAGGAATGAAGGTCACATACTTCCGAATCCCTTGCGCGCTGAAATCGCTCGCCTCGGTGCCGGAGTCGGAAGCGGAACCCTGCCACGCCCACGCTTAGGATGTTTCAGATGATGTCCGCACAGGCCAGAACAGGTGCCATGCCTCGGACGACCGCAACGCGTGGGGCGCCCAGGATCCGAATCGGCGCCTGGGTGTTGCCGCTCGTGCTCGGCCTGGTGCTGCTCGCTGGTTGCAGCGCGGGAGGCGGCTCGACGACTTCCACCACGAGCGGGACGCCCGCGGGCGGCGGCATGGGAATGGGCGGCGGCGGAGGCGGCCAAACGGGCGGAACGGGCGGTCAAACGGGCGGGATGGGTTCCGGGGTCGTCGCGGACGCCAAGAACGCTTCGATGAAGGTGGCTCGGCAGCCCGATTCGGGTGACCACATCACCATCGCCGAGGTTGTGGCGCCGGCAGATGGCTGGATCGTCGCACGCTCGTCGCTCGCACCCGGAGGGGTTCTCGGGGCTGTCGCGGTGCACAAAGGGCGCAACTCGAACGTCCAGCTCAAGCTCGACCGCATCGATAACGCCGCCATCCGTCTGGCACTCCACGTCGATCGCGGGAAGAAGGGGAAGCTGGAATTCGACCCGGCTAAGCCCGAGCGCAGCAGAGACAAGCCAGTGTTCGCGCGGAACGGAAAGGCGGTTGAGAAGACCGTGTCGCTCAAGGACATCGGCTCTCGTTCGCCCTCGCACGAGCTCTTGGTTGACGATCAGCCTGGGGCAAAGAGCGCACTGAAGGTGCAGGTCATTGCGACGAAGCCCTCGTGGGTCTCCGTGAGTACGTACGAGAACGGGTTCCCCGGAAAACTCCTGGGATCGCGGTACGTGACAGGCGAGCAGTTCCAGATCATCGAGGTACGTCTGGAGACTCCGCCGCCAACCGAGAAAGTCGTCGTGTTGCTGCACTCCGACACGGGTGCGATCGGGACCTTCGACTACCGATTCGACGCGCCGCTCGGGTCGCCCGACCAGCCGTACCGTCTCGGTGACGCACTCGTGTCGCAGGTCGTGCGCGTGCGGTAGGAGGGATTCCGGCGTGTCGGCGTTCGCGGTCTACATGTTCACGCTCGGCCTCGCGACGAGCCTTCATTGCGTGTCCATGTGCGGTCCCCTCGTCCTGACCTACGCGATGAACTGCGAGGAAGGCGGAGCCTGGTATCGCAAGCTCACGCCGAATGCGGCGTATCAGGGCGCGAAGATACTGAGCTACATGTCGGTCGGTCTGCTGCTCGGCGCCGTCGGGTCGCTCTTCGACCTCGATGCCATTCGGCCCTACGTGATGTTCCTGGCCGGCGCCTTCATGATCGTTCTCGGGCTCGGCATGACCGGCCGAGTGAAGTGGGCGATCCGTCTCACACCCCGCGCGCCGGTCTGGCTCACGAAATCCCTCGCGCGAGTCCGCCGGAAGTCTGCTGCCGACGCAGAGTCGGGGCAGTCCTCCCTCGCCACGCCGGTCACCCTGGGTCTCATGACCGGGCTGTTCCCGTGCGGGCCTCTTATGGCTGCCGAGGTGGCGGCGGCCGCGAGCGGGAGCGCTGCGACCGGCGCGCTCGGCATGGCGGCCTTCGGCATCGGTACGGCGCCGCTTATGGTGGCGTTCGGCACGGCAGGCGCGCTCATCCCGCGGGTGTGGAAGCAGCGCATGATGACGCTCCTGGCGTTCGGGGTTATCCTGTTCGGCCTCGTCTTCATCAACCGGGGTCTCATGCTCACCGGAGCGCCGCTGAACTTCGACGCGGTCGCGAGTTCCGCGAGGTCGGCCGTGCTCGGTAACGCTCAGGACAGACCGGCCACCTACACAACTGCAGCCGACGGCGTGGTCGAGGTGCCTCTCGTGATCGAGAACATCCGGTACGTGCCGAGCGCCGTCCACATCCCCGCCGACCAGAAGGTCCGTCTCGTCGTGGATCGCCGAGAGGCCGCGGCATGCTCCGATCAGTTGGCGCTGCCGCAACTCGGTGTGCTCGTGGACCTCAAGGCGAACGGAGTGACGCGAGTCCCGCTGTCGGCGACACCTGCAGGAGCCTACACGATGACGTGCGGCATGGGCATGATGAGCGGCCAGCTCATCGTGGGTGCCAGACAGCCTCGCGACTGGCGCGTTCTTGCACTGTTGGTCGCCGCAGTGCTCGCGATCGTCGCGGCTGTCGTTTGGGCCACAGCGCGATCTCGAGGGAAGGGGCCGATGCCAGACTCACCACAGCGGACACATGAATCACGCTAGTTGTGCGGTTCCCCCCGGTAGGCCGCATACCTTTAGGCACGTACCTTGCATAGTGTTGTGCAGGATCATCCGTCCGGGGTGAGGGCATCTTTGGCCGTCAGGAATGACACTCGCAGGCTCGCATTGCTGTTGGCGATGGCGATCATCGTCACGGCAGTCGTCGTGCCTACGTGCCAGATGGTGGGTTGCACGATGGGCGCGATGCCGTTCTTTGGCAGCAACGGCCTGAGTGTCACAGCTCCCTGTGATGGCGCCTACGTCGTCAGTAGCTCACCGTTCGCTGTCGTGCCTCCCGGCGCCACTTCGCTCTTGCTCGTCCTTCTTGCGTCCGTCGTTGTGGCGATGCCGCTCCTGTTCTCGCCTGTTGCTTCGGGTCCAGTGATCGTCGAGGTGGCCGAACCGCCGCCTCCGCCGACAGATCCTCGCGGAGAACGCCTCACAGTCTGATTGCTCCTCGTGACCGCACGGCGTCGCGCCGTGCGGCAGATTCCGCGTCGCATGTGTCTTCCTGCGGCGCGTCGATCCGATCGCTCACTCACGAGGAGTAACCGTTGTGAATGCCCTCTTCATATCGATGTTCACGCTGGGATTGGTGACCAGCGTCCACTGCATATCCATGTGCGGCCCCATGGTCGTCACCTACGCCGTCAAAGGCGAGGAAGATGGTCCGTGGTTCCGCAAGGCCATTCCGAACGTCGCCTATCAGCTGGCGAAGCTCACGAGCTACGTGCTCGTCGGGCTTGCCCTGGGTGCGATCGGCGGGGCGTTCAATCTCAACGGCATTCGGCCCTACGTCATGCTCGCCGCGGGCGCGTTCATGATCATCCTAGGACTGGGCATGACCGGGCGTTTCCCTTGGGCCCAGCGTCTGACCCCACGTCCGCCAGCGTTCCTCGTGAAAGCACTGAGCCGGACACGCCGCAAGGCGACGTCTGATGCAGCCGAGGGGCGGTCTTCACTCGCAACCCCGCTGACCTTCGGTCTTCTCACGGGACTCTTCCCTTGTGCTCCACTTCAGGGCGCGCAGCTCACCGCCGCGGCTACTGGTAGCGCACTCACCGGCGGGCTGGCGATGCTCGCATTCGGCCTCGGAACCGCGCCGCTGATGCTCGGCTTCGGAACGGCATCGAGCTTCCTTCCCAAGACGTGGAAGGCGCGTATGACGGTCGTTCTTGCCGTCGTCGTGATCGTATTCGGACTGGTCTTCGTCAACCGAGGGCTCATGCTTGTCGGCTCGCCGATCACCGTACAAAGCGTTCGCCAGACCGTCCTTGGCGGACCATCGGGAACGTCGGCCGCTACCGCTTCCACGGCCACTCAGTTCCAGAAGGGGGCTGACGGCGTTGTGGAGGTCCCGCTCACTATTCGGAACACGCAATTCGAGCCTGCGGTCCTCAACATACCTGCCGACCAGCCGGTTCGGCTGATCGTCGACAGGCAAGAAGATAACGCGTGCTCGGCACAGATAGCCATACCCCAACTCGGAGTCTTGAAGGACCTCACACCCTTCGGCACGACTCAGGTCGACATCCCCGCCGCGAAGTCGGGGTCCTACACGCTGACGTGCGGGATGGGGATGATGTCCGGGCGTCTGTCCGTTGGCGCGGCTGCCCCAGGTGCGGCGAGTTCCGCTGCTGCTGCCTCGCCCATGAGGTTCGTCGGGATCGCTCTCGTGGCGGTTCTCGCGGGCCTCGCGCTCCTCGTGGTCCGCCAGCGGAGAACCGGCGCCAGCTCACCGTCTTCATCGGAAAAGGGCAGGGGGTCGCGCGAGGTCGCGGTGCTGGACTTGTCCCGCACCGAGGTCATGATCGGAGCCGTCGTCATTGGTGTCGCCATCGTCGCCGGGCTCGCTCTCGGCGGCCTCTTTAGTCGCTAGATGACCACATTCAGTGCAAACTTCCATCTGATTGGAGTCAGAAGATGTCCCAGGACAACACGAAGACCGCAAAGGCCACTTCCGGCAAAGGTGCGCGCTACGTGATCCTCGCGTTGGCCGCGCTCGCCCTCTTCGCGCTCTCGTACACGATCGCGTCCGCGAACAGCGGTACGCCGAAGAACGCGTCCCTCACCCCCTCTGCTTCCACGCCGTCGGGTTCGAGCAACGTGGCCGCCGGGTCTGGCGCAGCCGCAGGCGCGACCGGCTCGAGCGCGGCGTGCGCTTGCTGCGGAGGTTCTTCGGCGTCGAACACGCCCGTCGAGGGCACCGCGGCGATCGAGGGTGGCGTGCAGCGCATCAACGTCGATCTCTCGACCGGTTCGTACAACCCGAACACCATTCGCCTTAAGGCAGGCGTGCCGGCCGAGATCACGTTCGGCCAGAGCAGCGGTTGCACTGCCCAAGTCATCTCCCAGGATCTTGGCTTCTCGGAAGACCTCACGTCCGGTCCCAGGACCGTGAAGCTCCAGGGCCTCTCGGCCGGCGAGTACACGTTCTCGTGCGGGATGCAGATGGTCTTCGGCAAGGTTGTCGTGGAATAGTCAACACATCTCACTCCAAGGAGTAGAACCGTGAGTACTGCAACGAAGGAAACCAAGGTGTATCGCATACAGGTCGAAGGAATGACCTGCGAGCACTGCGAGAAGCGTGTTCATGAGGCCGCGGCTTCTACCGCCGGCGTGGTCAGGGCGATCGCCAGTCACGGAGAGAACGCCCTGGTGGTCGAGGTCGTCTCGGACGACTTCGCCATGGGAGACCTCATCAAGGCGGTCGCTTCCGCCGGCTACACGCCGGGTGATCTGCAGGAAGTTCCTGACTTCGATGGTGCCCTCGGGGGGCCGAGCGAGTCCACGGGCGCCTGCCCCGTGGTCCCGGAGATGGCCGCGACGTCGGAGGGGTCTGCGCCCCTTGCTGCCGCTGCGTCGACCGCGGCAGAGGCGGCGCCTTCTGATGGCGATCTTGCGGAGACCACGTTCGCGGTCGGCGGCATGACGTGTGCCGCGTGCGCCGCCGTGATCGAGAAGACGCTCTCGAAGACCTCGGGTGTCGATACAGCCAATGTCAACCTTGCGATGGAGCGACTGACGGTCCGCTACAACCCTTCAATCGTCGACGTCGATGCGATCGTCTCCAAGATCGAGAGCGTCGGCTACACCGCGTCGCCGATGGATCGCCCCGAGGCGCGAACGACGACAGACGGCAAGGTCACCTTCGCGATCAACGGGATGACCTGCTCGGCATGCCAGACGATCGTCGAGAAGGTGCTGAACAAGGTGCCGGGCGTCAAGAGCGCATCGGTGAACCTCGCGATCGAGACCGCGACGGTCGAGTTCGACCCGAGCATCGTCGGCATCGAGGACCTGGCTTCGGCAGTCAAGAACGCCGGCTACGAGGCGATCGTGAAGGTCGACACCGTTCCCGGCGTCACGTCGAGTGCCGACACCCAGGCCGAGATGCAGGCGGCGGCCTACCGCAAAGAGAAGCGGATGTTCATCTTCTCCTTGGCGTTCTCCATCCCCTTGTTGCTCATCGCCATGATCCCACCGTTCATGGACACCGTCCCGCTGCGCGTGTCCGAGTGGCTCGCGACGACGGTTGGCGGCGCTTGGGACCCGATGATGGTCGGCAAGTACCTCATGTTCCTGCTCGCAACGCCGGTGCAATTCGTGGCTGGCTGGCGCTTCTATCGTGGTATGTGGGGAGCGCTCAAGCAGCGTGCGGGCAACATGGACACGCTCATTGCGATCGGCACGTCCGCGGCCTATTTCTACAGCGTCGGGGCCACGTTCGTTCCGGCACTCCAGGCCGAGCCGGTCTTCTACGAGACGAGCGCATTGCTCATCACGTTCGTGTTGCTCGGCAAGCTCCTCGAGGCGCGAGCAAAAGGTCGCACGAGTGACGCCATCAAGAAGCTCATGGGGCTGGCAGCCAAGACCGCTCGCGTCGTTCGGGGTGGGCTCGAAGTCGACCTGCCGGTCGAACAGGTCGTGGTCGGCGATCTCATTGTCGTGCGCCCCGGCGAGAAGATCCCCGTCGACGGACTCGTCATCGCGGGCGGCTCGGCAGTGGACGAATCCATGCTCACCGGTGAGTCGATCCCGGTCGAGAAAGTGCCGGGCGACGCGGTCATCGGCGCGACGCTCAACAAGCTCGGGAGCTTCCGGTTCCGTGCGACGCACGTGGGTGCGGACACCGCGCTCGCTCAGATCGTCCGGCTCGTCGAAGAGGCGCAGGGTTCCAAAGCGCCGGTCCAGCGCTTCGCCGACAGGATCAGCGCCGTCTTCGTGCCGTTTGTGGTCTCGGCCGCGCTTCTCACGTTCCTGTTCTGGGGCTTCTTGGGTCCGGTGGTCCTGGGGACGACGCCGAATCCCGCCACGGTCTTCCCGCTGTTCGAGCCGATCGCGACCGTCGCGGCGCTCAACGGGTGGTGGATCGCGGCGCTTCTCGCCGGCATCGCGGTGGTCGTCATCGCGTGTCCCTGCGCGCTTGGTCTCGCCACGCCGACCGCGATCATGGTCGGTACGGGCAAGGGTGCCGAGAACGGCATCCTCATCAAGAGCGGCGACGCGCTCGAGACGGCCTACAAGATCTCCGCGATCGTGTTCGACAAGACGGGCACGCTCACGCATGGAAAGCCTGAAGTCACCGACGTCGTCCTCTTTGAAGGCCACGAAGAGCGCAGAGTATTCACGCTCGCCGCGGCGCTCGAGAGGCATTCCGAGCACCCGCTCGCCGAAGCGGTCGTCGCACGCGCCGCGACCGACGGCATCGAGCTTCCGCAGGTCGAGGGCTTCGCGGCTGTTCCCGGGCACGGCGTCGAGGGAACGGTCATGGGCCGACGGGTTTCGTTCGGCAATCGAAAGCTCATGGCGCGCGAAGGCATCGACACATCGCGGTTCGAGGACCGGATCGCCGAGCTTGAGGGCGAGGGAAAGACCGTCATGCTCGTTGGAGTAGACGGGACGAAGCTCGCCGGTGCGATCGCAGTCGCCGATACGCTCAAGGAACATTCGAGCGAGGCGGTCGAGCAGCTTTCGAAGCTCGGCGTCGAGGTATTCATGATCACGGGAGACAACCGGCGGACCGCCGAGGCTGTTGCGCGCCAGGCCGGCGTCTCTCCCGAGCACGTGCTCGCCGAAGTTCTGCCCGAGCACAAGGCCGAAGAAGTCGCCAAGCTCCAGAAGCGCGGTCTCGTGGTCGCCATGGTCGGCGACGGCATCAACGACACCCCCGCGCTCGCGCAAGCCGATGTCGGCATCGCCATGGGTGCGGGAACCGATGTGGCAGTGGAGACCGGTGGCATCGTGCTCATCAAGAACGACCTGCGAGACGTGGTGACGGCGATCGAGCTCTCGCGGGCGACCATGCGCAAGATCCGGCAGAACTTCACGTGGGCGCTCGGCTACAACACACTACTCATCCCCGTCGCGGCAGTAGGCCTGCTTTCGCAGGTGCCCTGGGTGGCGGGAGCCGCGATGGCATTCTCGAGCGTGAGTGTCGTGACGAGCTCGCTGCTTCTGCGCAGGTTCACGCCGAGCATGCACACGGGGCAGCCCTCGCCGAGCGACAAGCGAGCGAGGCTGGCGACCGCCTGATTCGGTGGGAACCGCGGTTGAAGGAGCCGTCACGAAATGCTTTTGGCCGTCATAGGAGCTGCCGGCCGGACCGGTCGAGAGGTCGTGGCGCAGGCTCTCTCCCATGGACACGAGGTGACGGCTCTGGCACACGGGCGTTCGCTCGACACGAGCGACCCTGACCTGCGCGTCATCGCGGGCGACGTCCTCGATTTCCAGAGCGTCAGCAGCGCTGTCCTCGGACAGGACGCGGTCGTGTTCGCCGCGTCATACGGACGCGCCGACAACGGCAGCGTGCTCGTCGACGGGATCGCTAACGCCATTCACGCGATGGCGACCTACCGCGTCAACAAGCTCGTTGCGATCAGTGCATCTGGCACCTTCAACCGGCAGGACCGACGACTCTCCATGGGACAGCGTGCGCTCATCAACACGATGCAGCGCGCGGTCTACGATGACCTCGAAGCCATGGAGCGTCGGATCATGGCGAGCGACTTGGATTGGACCATCGTTCGCCCGAGCGGGCTGACGGACGGCCCTCTCACGGGCGACTACCGGGTGTCACTGGAGGGGGCAGTACTCAAGGGCGCGAAGAAGGTCTCGCGTGCCGACGTCGCTGCTCTTGCCCTCAAGGCGGTCAGCGGAACCACCTACTCTCGTCACGCGGTCACGATCGGGTCGTAGCGCGAGTCGGTGGCGCTGGCTCCGGGCCGCGCTTGCCTCCCGCGCTCTCTCACAGTAGAGTGATGTATCGCATGCGTGGCGAACGCGCGGAGACAGAACGTGGCCAAGTCCCCCGATCGCGCGCCGCCTGCACAGGAGCCTGTAGGCCGACCAGGAGGTCATCGATGCTTTCGATCGCGCTACCCAAAGGGAGTCTCGAAGAGCAGACGCTTCTGCTCTTTGCCCAGGCAGACCTCGAGGTGAAGAGGTCGAGTCGCGAGTACAACCCTACGATCGCAGACCCGCGCATCACCCGGGTGAAGATCCTCCGGCCGCAGGAGATCCCGACATTCGTACAGGACGGCTACTTCGACCTCGGCATCTCCGGTCACGACTGGGTCGAGGAGTCCGGCGCCGATGTCGTCGAGGTCGCCGAGCTTCCCTATTCCAAGACCGGGACGGGCGTGGTGAAGATGGTCGTCGCCGTTCCGGACGACTCGCCCATTGGGACGGCTGCCGACATCGGACCGGGCGCTCGCATCACGACCGAGTTCCCCCGTTCGACGAAGGCGTACTTCGATCGCCTCGGCATCCCCGTCGAGGTCCACTTCTCGTACGGAGCCACTGAGGCCAAGGTACCCGAGATGATGGATGCGCTGGTGGATCTCACCGAGACGGGCTCGACACTTCGGCGAAACGGGCTGCGTATCGTCGACGTGGTCTTGGAGTCAACGACGCGCCTGCTTGCGAACAAGGATTCCTGGGCCGATCCAACCAAACGGCAGGCCATCGAGGAGATCCGCACACTGCTGCTCGGTGTGATCGAGGCGCGCGGCCGGGTGCTCTTGTCGATGAACGTCGCTGCGGACAAGCTCGATGCAGTCGTGGCAGCTCTGCCTTCGATGAAGAATCCCACGGTGTCCCAGCTCTACGGCTCGAGCGGCCTAGAGGTCACGGCCGTCGCGGACAAGGGCACGGTCAACGTACTCATCCCGAGGCTCAAGGCGGCGGGCGCGGAGGACATTCTCGAGCTTCCCATCAGCAAGATCGTTCGGTAGGACGTTGAGCGGCTGAGCGGCGGCATCGGGCGCAGTCCGGTGGCGGTGCGATACTGAGTGTATGAGACCGATGCCGTCCGAGGGGGGCGCGTGGCTCAGCCGGCTCAAGAACACCTCGGCCTGACCTCCGACGAAGTCCAATCGAGAGTCGCAGCGGGGCAGGTGAACGCTGTTCGCTCGCGCACGAGTCGCTCAGTTGCGACAATCGTGCGCTCGAATGTGTTCACGTGGTTCAATCTCATCCTCGGCGTGTTGTGCGCGCTGCAGCTCGCGTTCGGTTCGTGGCGGGATGCACTATTCGGCCTCGTGCTCGTGATCAACACGGGCATCGGCATCTACCAGGAGCTCCGCGCGAAGTCCACGCTCGACCGCCTCTCTCTCATCTCAGCGCCCAAGGCGCACGTGATTCGAGACGGCAAACCCGCTGAGATCGATGTGGGAGCAGTCGTCTTGGACGACGTCCTCGAGCTCGAGCCCGGTGGGCAGATCGTGGTCGACGGGACCGTGATCGAGTCGGCGGGACTCGAGATCGATGAGTCCCTGCTCACCGGAGAGTCTGCGCCTGTCGACAAGCGTCCCTCGGATAGCGTGATGTCCGGCAGTTTCGTCGTTGCTGGTCAAGGGCTTTGCCGAGCGACGGCCGTCGGCATGGACTCATACGCCAGCCGGATCGAGGGCAAAGGCCGCGCGTTCACCCGGGTGCGCTCCGATGTCATGGACGGCATCAATCTCATCCTCAAGAGGATCGGCGTGCTCTTGGTGCCCGTCGGCGTCCTCACCGTGTGGGGCGCGAGTCGTCAAGCTGGCTTCGACGTGACCCGCGCCATCACGAGCGTGGTCGCGCCACTCGTCGCCATGGTGCCCGAGGGACTCGTGCTGCTCTCAAGCATCGCCTTCGCCGTCTCGGCCGTCGCTCTTGCCCGTCGCCATGTGCTCGTGAACGAGCTGCCTGCCGTCGAAGGGCTGGCGGGCACCGACGTCGTGTGCACCGACAAGACCGGCACCCTCACCGAGCGCGAGCCGGCATTCGGACGCGTGGAACTGCTCGCGAGCGATGGAACCGATGAGGGACTCGTTCGCGCGGCGCTTGGTGCGCTCGCGGCGGCGGATCCGACACCCAACGAGACGATGCGGGCCATCGCCTCCGCGCTGCCGGCACCCGCGGATTGGGCGCAACGCTTGTCCGTGCCTTTTTCCTCGGCCCGGAAGTGGAGCGCGGCGGACTTCGGCGAGCACGGCACCTGGGTGCTCGGCGCCCCGGAAGTCGTTCTCGAGGCTGCTCGAGAGGCTCCAGCTGCCCATGAAAGGCTGTCGGACCTGGCGGATCAGGGTGCACGCGTGGTCGCGCTCGCACGCGCGGAAGGTGCGCTCTCAGGCGAACGCCTGCCGGACGGACTCGACGCGGTAGCCGCCGTGACACTCACCGAGCAGCTGCGTTCCGACGCCGCCGAGACGGTGCGCTACCTTGGCGAACAGCACGTCGGTATCAAGATCATCTCAGGCGACAATCCTTCGACCGTTTCTGCGATTGCCGTGTCGGCAGGTGTGCCGGGCGCCGAGAAGGCCGTTGATGCCCGCACCCTGTCCGGCCCCGCAGCGCTCGCTGCGGCCATGGAGGCGGACGCGGTCTTCGGTCGCGTCGTGCCCGATCAGAAGGCGGACATGGTGGCGGCGCTTCAGGCCGCCGGCCACAACGTCTCCATGACCGGCGATGGGGTCAACGACGTCCTGGCCATCAAGCAGGCGGACCTCGGCATCGCCATGGGCTCGGGCGTGTCCGCCGCCAAGGCGGTGGCCCAGATCGTCCTGCTCGACGATCACTTCTCGACCTTCCCGTTCATCACCGCCGAGGGACGGCGGGTCGTGGTAAATGCCGAGCGAGTGGCCAATCTCTTCCTCACCAAGAGCGTCTGGGCAGCCCTGCTCGCGGTACTCGTGGTCGTTCTGGCGATCCCCTATCCGTTCCTGCCGAGGCAGCTCACACTCGCCGGCAGCGTGATGATCGGCATTCCTGCGTTCTTCTTCGCGCTCGGTCCAAGCATCCGCCCGTACCGCTCTGGGTTCGTGCCTCGGGTTCTGCGCTTCGCGCTTCCAGCCGGAATCGTGATCGCCGCCACGACGCTGGGAACGTTCCTCATCTCGCGCGCGCTTGGCGCGTCACTCGAAGAGGCGCGCTCTCTGACGACTCTCACGCTGAGCGTTCAGGGTCTCGGCGTCATCGCAGTGCTCGAGTGGCCGCTGACGGGCTGGCGCCTGACTGTCGTCGCCCTGATGGCTGCGGGGGTAGTCCTCATCTTCGCCATCCCGTTCACGAGGGACTTCTTCATGCTGACGCCGCCGTCGGCCTTGCAGATGCTTGCGGTCCTCGCGGTCTCGGGCCTCTCGACGGTCTCGATTGCGGCCCTGACGGCGAACGTCCGTGCGTCGGTGCGCGCCTCGGACCGCTAGCATCCGCACGGGCGGGCCAGTCCTGCGTTTGGACTACTCCGCGATCTCGAGAGTGTCTACAGACTGCATCTGTCGAGCTCGAGGAGCGTGCGTGCAGGGTCAGCTGCCTCGAGCACCTCGGCGGTCTCGGCGTGGCACGTGAACACGACGACCTGCCGAAGTCGTGCAAGATCCGCTATCGCCCGCGCGGCGCCGACCCGGCGCTCCTCGTCGAAGTTCACTAGAACGTCGTCCATGAGTACGGGCAGGCCGGGGCCGACCTCGGCAAGCTGCCCGACGAGAGCCAGCCTGAGCGCCAGATAGAGCTGCTCGGCGGTGCCCCGAGAGAGTTCCTCGGTGTGTCGGATCGAGGAGTCCTTGCCGACCACGCGGATCTCGCCGGAACCGAGGGGGATCGCAAGTCCCGTGAAACGGTCGGCGGTGATGCGCCGGAAGATGTCCTGAGCTGAGCGCACCACGTCGGGCTGGCGTTCCCGCTCGTAGCGCTCCTGTGCGCGAGTCAGGAGCCTCGAAGCCACGCCGAGCACCGCGTACTTCGAAGCAGCGTCCGAGAGCTCCTCTTCGAGCGAGGTCAGTTCGAGACGGAGCTCTCCCATCTCCGTCTCGCGGCCTTCAAGACCGAGTCTGCCTTCGATGGTACCGATGCGCGTGGCGAGCTCCTCGAACTCGTTCTCGGCGTGCGACGCGTCCGACTGGGCCACGTCTGCAAGCCCGAGCAGCGCTGCGAGCCCCGCGTCCGCAAGGCCGTAGGCGGTCAACGTCGTGCGCACGGCCGCATATGCCGCTGTTCGGGCCTCTTCCAGCGCGACCAGGTCGGCTTCCGCCTCCCCTAGTTTGTCCGACAGCCGGTCTCTCGCCTCTCTCGCCTCACGGGCACGTGAGAGTCGCTCGCGGAGACGTTCGGCCACCGTGAGCGCCTCTGCGGGCGAGAGCACAACCACGCCGTCCACGAACGGCGACGCCAGCGACGCCAAGGTGGAGGCGTACGCGTCCGCCGCCTCACGTTCGACGCGGACGGCCTGCGTCGCGGCGGCGGTCTCCTGACGCATCCGTCGCAGTTCCTTCACCTCCGCGAGGAAGGCGCCTACGGCGAGGGGATCCGAACCCCCCTCCTCGAGACCATTCTCGGCAAGCCAGTCAGTCCATGTGTCTCGAGCCTTCACGAGATCGCCTGCCGCCTGTGCGGCCGTCTCCTCCGCCGCGGTTGCTTCAGCGCGGGCGGTGAGCGCCTGCTCGGAACGACGCAGACCGTCCGCGGTCATGTCGCCTCGGACGGGCCGGCGGTACTGCCAAAGCGCCAGCGCGGCGCCGACGGCCAGCAGCCCACCCCCAACGATGGTCGTCGCATTCGTTGAGGTCACGAGCCCGACAGCTACCGCGACGGCGCCCGCGAGAGCCGTTGCGATGGCGGGGAGCCATCCGGTTCGCTCGCTCGGTCGCGTCCCCGCGCCGGCGGCTGCCGCCTCCTCGGCTGCACGGGCGCGCTGTTGCGCATCGCGCGCGGTCTTCTCGGCGAGGCCGGCCTCGAGCTCCGCGCGCGCAAGAGAATCGCGCCAGCGCTCCACGCCGGCGATCGCGTCGGGTGAAAGGTCAGGAAGGTTGCTTGCGGATAGGCCGATTTGCCCAGACTGCGCTTCAAGGCGCCTCTCGGTGTCGGCGAGCGCGGACTCCATGGTCGTGAGCCGCTGGAGCCGATCCCGATGAGCGGCGAGCTCCGCGAGCATCGCATCGACCTTCGGGCCAGCGGCGATGAGACCCTCGTCCGGTGCGATCGCGTCGCGTTGCACGATCATCTGCGCGACGGAGCGCCGCGCCTCGAGCAACTGACGGTCGAGAGACTCGATCTCGCGCTCCCTCTCCTCGACCAGCCCCGCGCTGCGCTCGAGTTCTCGGTTGCGTACAGCCGCCGCGTCGCGTCGCGTTCGAGCTTCCTCGAGGTCGCCTCGAAGATCTGCCAGGGTTGCCTGGTCGCTGGCGTAGCGGGACGCCTCGTCTTCGAGCGTGCGCAGGCGAGACCTGATCTCACGCATGCGCGCGTGTGCCCTGTTGGCGACGCGAGCGGCCGCTCGGGGCGCGAAGAGCTCTTCAGTCTGTTTGTCTATGGCCGCGCGGACGTCCTGCGGGGGAACCGCCAGGCCCGCGCCCGCCGCGTAGAGCCGGGCGACGACGCCTTCCTCCGCGCCGCGCAGCTCTTCGATCTGAGCCATCTCGGCGAGCCCAAAGCCGAAGACGATCCTGAAGGCGTCCTGACTGACACCGTGCCGGACCTCGTCCAAGAGCGACGGGTGTTCGACGCCTTCGACTGCGCTCACCGTGACGGCACCGCCATGGGGACCTTCCACGCGCTCGACGACCCATCTGCCGTCGGGATTCTCGAACATGAGCCGGCCGTGGCGCTTGCCTGCGGCGGAGAGGTATCGTGGCTCCTTGGCGGCCGGCGTCGGGAAGCCGTACAAGACGTGGCGCACGAGCGCGGTGTACGTCGACTTGCCTGCTTCGTTGGGCCCGAAGACGACGGTCAGCCCGTCTCCCAGATCGCCCAGGGATTCGTTCTCGAGCTGGCCGAACCGGACGGCCTCAACACGCCGAAGCCTCATCGGTCCTCGGCCCCCTCGAGCAGCCTGTCGAGGCAGAGGTCCCTCGCTCTCTCGAGCACCTCGCTCGGTCCCATGCCGAGTTCGACGACTCCCGTGCTCGACTCGAACGGCCCGATCACATCGCGGAGGAGCGACTCGGCCTGCGCGTCATCGCCGATGAGCTCGTCTGCTATGCGCACCAGGTCGCCCGCGAAGTCCGGCGCCGCGCGGACTTCGTCGAGGTCGATCGTCGGCGAGGACAGGTCCCGCACGCGGTCGAGCCACAGCCACGGCTCCGCTGAGAGCTGCTCATCGCGTAGGTCCGCGACGAGCTCTTCGAGGTTGGTCCCGCGTGCGAGCTCGGCGTGCGCGGTGGAGCGGCCGATCAGGTCGACACGCACAATGAGGGGCACAGCGGATTGCGCGCGCAGCGACTCGCATGCGCGACGAACGGCGTCTGCAACGTCTCCGATCGTCTCGAGGCGCCCGGCGCTCACATCCGCGCGGGCCCATTCGACGCTCGCGGTGGGGACGAATTCCTCCGTCGCCACACCGCCGGCGATCTCGACCACGTAGCAGCCGTGCGCGCCGCTCTCCTTCGGGTTCAGTCCCTGTGGGCTTCCCGGGTAGATCGCTCGAGGATCGTCGGAGACTCGACCGGGTTTATGGATGTGTCCGAGCGCCCAGTAGTCCATGTTCGCTGCGCGCAGGTCGTCGACAGAGCAGGGGGCATAGGGTTCGTAGTCCGCGTTGCCGCCAACGTTGGCGTGCAGCACGCCGACGCAGACGGTATCGGCTGGCTCTCGGGAGAACGTCCTGGCGAGGTTCGACGTTTCGGCGGAGCGCCGAAAGCTTCGCCCGTACACGCAGCACAGGACCTCGCCGTCCCGCACGACCTCAGAGCGGCCGACGGAATCCGTCGGGAAATATGTGAGGTTCTCAGGCACTGTCAGCTGCGCAGACCAGCCGTCGGCAGGGTCGTGGTTACCGTGTGCGACGAATACGGGAATGCCCGCCTCATTCAATCGCTCGACCTGCGCATGGAACGCGAGCTGGGCGCGCAGGCTCCTATCTCGGCTGTTGAAGACGTCGCCGGCTACGACGAGGAAGTGCGCCTCGTGCTCGAGACACGCGTCGACCACCCGAGCGAACGCCTCATACGTGGAAGCGATGAGTGCCTGCCGCACGCGTTCGTCCGTCGCGTCGACCCCTTGGAACGGCGCGTCGAGATGCAGGTCTGCACTGTGGATGAACCTGACCACGTCGGCCACGGATGTCGTCTCCCGGTCTGTGAGCGTCTCGAGGCGAGCGCCACGTCGCGCAGGACCATCTTAGGGGGTGGGGGTGACACGAACCACCGCGGGTGACTGTCTGTGTCGCCAGACGCGCTACGAGCGAGGGCGCCAGAGGAGTTCCACTCCGACGACTGCCAGAAGCGACGCGCCGAGAGTGGCGAGCCAACCCAGTCCGACGATCACGCTGAGTTCGCTGACGCGTCGTTCGGTCTCCCTCAGCGACCTGCCCGCGAATACGTAGCCTCCCCGACCACCGTCCACCGCCGCCGTCACCGAGGCAACGCGCACTCCGCGACGCGGCTGCCACGTGACACGGTGCCTGCCGTGCTGACGCGCATAGACGAGAACACCCTTGGGTGGGGAGGGGATGCGTCCGTCCAGACGAGCCGAACCTGCGACCGCCGCACCCGAAGAATCGAACACGATCGTGAAGGGAGCGAGGCTCGTCGCGATGTTGACCGTTGCCGAACCGACGACGCTCCCGGGGTCGGCTCCGTCGGCCAGTGCCGCGGCGCCGTCCTCCGCCATCTGGATCTGGGGGTCATCGGCGGCGTTGCGGTAGGACTGCTGGACGGCCACGTACACCAGCCCGCTCAGAAGCGTAGTGACGACAGCGAGCGGAAGCCACGTGCGAGCGACGCGCGATGCGAGTGACATTCGGCCTCCTGAGACGGTCGAGGTCTGCCGGGTAGCGGATGGCGCGATCTCTGTCTGTTCGGCTCAGCGTGCGCCGTGGCCTGAGACTCGGGGACCGGCGTCGCCGCATCGTCACGCCACAGGTGCTGGTGCGTCACAGTCGCGGCATATACTCTCGTCGGACGGACCCTCGCGCCAGTCGGCTCTACGGCCGCCGGCTCTGATGGGCGCGGTTGGGCGGCTGCCAGCCAGCACCGCCACGTGGCGAGAACAGACAAGGGGTTGGGTCTCTCGTGCGCATGAAGACTTGGCACGCGCTGCTACTCCTCGCCGCACTCGAAACGCTGTGCATCGGCGCGGGCATGGGCGTTCCCATCTTCGCGATCCTGCTCGGCTTCCCCGTCGGTTGGTGGCTTGCGCGCCGAGCGATGGCCGCCACACCAGCCGGGGCCCCCGCCTCGCCGGAATCGCTGCGCACGGTATTCGTCTCGGCGCTCGTCCCGTGCCTGATGACGTTCGTGTTCATGGCGGCGATCTGGCTCCCCCAGCTGGCGCTCTTGTCGAGGCCCGGCTTCGACGTCGCCGAATGGGGCATCCCGCTCTGGCTCTACACGCCGATGGCGAGTTTCGTCGGCTGGATGGTGCTCATGGTGGTCATCTCGCCGGTCCTGCAGCTCCTCGCCGTCATCTTCGGCGCGTACCTGACCCTCATGAGTCGCGGGAACCGCGGAGACGCTTCGCAGTCGCACGCAGAGGGGGCACCAGGCGCCTGAGCGGCGTGCGTGGCAGGCGCAGTTGGCACCGCAGGGGGAGCAGGTGACCGTCGTCGATGCCGCCGACGGTCACCTATCACGCTAGTAGTTCTCGACCCAGAGCTCGTAGAAGGACTGCGGGTGACTGCAGGCCGGACACACGGCCGGCGCCTCGGCTCCCTCGTAGACGTAGCCGCAGTTGCGGCACTTCCAGTGGACCACGCCGTCCCGCTTGAACACCTTGTAGCCGTTCACGTTCTCGAGCAGCTTGCGGTAGCGGCGCTCGTGGTATGACTCGACGTCGCCGATCTCCTTGAACGCCTTCGCGACGTCGGGGAACCCTTCCTCCTCGGCTATGCGCGCGAAGTCGGGGTACAAGGTGCCCCACTCGAGAAGCTCGCCTTCTGCGGCGGCCAGAAGGTTCTCCGCCGTGGTGCCGATCTTGCCCGCCGGGTACTCGGCGGTGATGACCGCCGTACCGCCTTCGAGGAAGTCGAAGAAGACCTTGGCGTGTTCCTTCTCGTTGTCTGCTGTCTCGAGGAACAACCCGCAGATATGATCGAATCCCTCGCTCTTGGCCTTGCTTGCAGAGTACGTGTAGCGGTTGCGGGCCTGGCTCTCGCCTGCGAATGCCTTCAAGAGGTTCTGTTCTGTGCGCGTGCCCTTGATGCTCATGTTGCCTCCTCCGTTTCCGGGTCCTCTGAAGGTGCCTACCCGAAGGGCGGCGATGACAGTCGCACCTAGTGCCTGGGCTTGGAGCAGCCCTCGCGGTCGAGCAGCTCTCTTTTGCGCCCGAGTCCCGATGCGTATCCAGTCAGGGATCCATCCGAGCCGACGACCCGGTGGCACGGAACGATGATCGCGACCGGATTCGCGCCACAGGCCTGTGCCACGGCGCGTACGGCTGTCGGCCGCCCGACCGATCGAGCCACGTCGGCGTAACTTCTCGTCTCGCCGAAGGGGATGGCGAGGAGGGCGTCCCACACCGAACGCTGGAACGGTGTGCCTCGCAGGTCGAGCGATGTCAGATCCGTCCCAGGTCCGAGCGATTCGGCGTCGCGCACACCCTCGGCGATCCAAGGCTCTTCAGGCGCCGCCGGCTCGAGGTCTGCGTGCGGGAAGTGCTTGGCGAGCGCGGCGAGTTCCTGCTCCTCCGAGTCCACAAATGAGAGCCAGGCCAGCCCCTCGGAGCTCTGGGCCAGCAACAGGGCCCCGAACGAGCTCGCAGCGAACGAGTACTGAATGCGCTCCGATGTTCGCTTCGCGCCGGACGCGGGCACGTTGTTCCTAGCCACAGGCGCCGGGCGCCGCGCACGGCGCCGAGCGCGCGAAATCGGGAGCCTCAGCGATGCGCTCGACGAGGGCTGAACGGTCCGTCTCGGCGTGGAGCAGGCACGTCACGTCCTCCTCCATGGCGTCACCGGTGCGCTGCCACGCTTTCGCACGGCATCCGCGACAGATGCGGGAGTACTCGCATGCCTCGGGAGCGCACATCCCTTCGGCGTCCTGGATGTCGAGCTGGTAGAGCTCGGCGACCGCGTCCTGCAGCGTCATATCGCGGACGGTGCCGATGGTCCAGTCCTGCGCGAACTGGCACGGCATGATGCCGCCCTCCGAGTTAATGTTCATGTGTCCCTTGCCCACGGGACACGCCGAGACGATCTTGAGGCGCTCTAGGCCGTTGGAGACGTCGATGCCGCGCTCGATGAGCTTCTCGGCGACGTAGGGGATGAACGAGGGCATCGCGCCGATGTCCCACTCCAGGCTCTTGACGCCGCTCTCCTGGCCGGCGATGAGGTCGTCGATGATGTAGTCGGCGAGCTCGCGCCATTGCTCCGGCGAGATACGGCCGTCGTCCTCACCCTCGCTGCGTCCGGACGTGATGAGATCGCAGAAGTAGATGAGGCCGCAGTCGAGGTCTCGTGCTTCCTGGATGAGGTCGTAGACGTACGGCCAGGTGTCCTTGCTGATCGCGGTCTTGATGGCGACTCCGACACCTTCCTCACGCAAGATCTTGATGGCTTCGACGACCTTCTGCCGGGTACCCGGCACGCGCACCATTGCGTCGTGGAACTCGTCCGGACCGTAGAGCGAGGTCGCGATCCAATCGATGCCGTTCGCCTTGAGGCGCTTGGCAGCCTCACGGTCCATCTTCGTGCAGTTGGTCGAGACGGTGACTCGAATCCCGTACGAGCGGGCGAGCTCGAGGATCTCCCAGAAGTTGTTGCGGATCATCGGCTCGCCGCCGGACAGGAACAAGGCCGGCAGCTTCCTCTCGCCCATCTGGTTCACCAGGGCGATGGTCTCTTCATCCGTGAGCTCGTTCGGGCGGACGTGGCCATCGGCTGCCATGTAGCAGTGGTCGCACAGCAAGTTGCAGCGGTTCGTGATGTTCCAGATGACGTCGCTCGGCCTGCCGAGCTTGTAGGCAGTGATGGCCTTGTTCTCGACGTCGGCGAGTGGGCCGCGGAAGAAGAGGGAGCGAACGTGCGCCATGCCGGTCCTCCGTGCGTGTGGACGAATGCGGCGGTTCGACGCCGCAGGTCATCTGAGCAGGTGACGCCCATTATATGCAACGGCCACGCCACTGCGCACGCTGCGGGAGCTGTCACATCTTCCCTTAGTCGCGTGCTAGGCAAGAACGGGTATACTACCGACCACCTCTCGCGAGGGCGCGCCTGCTCGCACGGGCTTTGGCGCAGGCAACGACCCAGCCCGGCACGCGAGCGAGCCCGCGTGCGGGAAGGAACCGCATACGAGCCAGGCTCGGACCCAACCAACGTTGGCCCGCATCCATCGGCGGGTCGTGTGATTGCAGGAACGCCGCGACGCAGCGCGGCACAGGAGGTCGTGTGGGGCCCACGATAGGACTGCCGAGGTCTCTCCTCTATCATCGCTACCGCGTGCTCTGGAAGTCCTTCTTCGAGAGCCTCGACGTGGAGACCGTGGAGAGTCCGCCAAGCAACCGAGCGATCCTCGACCGGGGGATCCGACTCGCGGTCGATGAGACCTGCCTGCCGCTGAAGATCCTGCTCGGCCACGTGGACACGCTCAAGGACCGCGCCGACCTCATCCTGATTCCGAGGATCGTTTCGGTGGAGCGGGGCGAGACAGCGTGCGTAAAGTTCCTCGGCGCGTACGACGTTGTACGCAACCTCGTCCAAGGCGTCGAACTTCTGGAATACAACGTCGACGTGACCGCCGGTCGCACCGAGCGCTCGGAGTTCTGCAGACTCGGTCGCGACCTGCGCGGCAAGCCTGTGTCTGCATGGCTCGCGTACCAGCGCGCGAAGCGCGAAGAGAACCGCTTCCTTCTGGAGCGCACACGCATACAAGAGGCGGCGCTCGAGCTGGGCGGCACGAAGGTGCTGGTTGTCGGTCATGGCTACAACCTCGAGGACGAGCTCCTCGGCCTGCCTATCGTCCGGACGCTCGAGCAGCTCGGGGTCATTCCGATCGCGGCGGAGATGCACGATCGCGACCTGTCGCGTCGACTTTCCAAGCGGCTCTCGATCGACATCCCCTGGACCTACAACAAGGAGCTATTGGGCGCGGTCGAGCGCTACCGCGATCAGGTTGACGGCATCGTGTTCCTCGTGACGTTCCCCTGCGGGCCTGACTCGCTCATGACGGAGCTCTGTGTGCGCAGGATCAAGGACAAGCCGATCCTCGTGATCGTGCTCGACGAGCTTCAGGGTGAAGCGGGCCTGCGCACGCGCATCGAGAGTTTCGTCGACCTCATCGAGTTCCGTCGTTCCCACACCGCGCGGCGCGCGTCGATGTCGGTCTCGGAATAGGACGACCATGGTTCGCGAGGTGCGCAAAGACCTGTGCGTAAGCTTCCCCCACATGGGCAGCTATTCGCTCCCCATGTGCACCCTGGGCAGCATGCTCGACTGCGAGATCCTCGTTCCGCCGAAGATGACGAAGCGAACGCTGGAGCTCGGCGCGCGCTACAGCCCGGAGTTCGTCTGCATCCCGTTCAAGTACAACCTGGGCAACTTCATCGAGGCCCTCGACAAGGGTGCCAACCTGCTCATTCAGGCGGGCGGGGGATGCCGCTTCGGCTACTACGGCGAGGTCCAGGAGCAGATCCTCCGCGACCTGGGCTACGAGTTCGAGATGCTTCGGCTGTTGAGCGGATTCTCCATACGCGGCTACCGTCGACAGCTGAAGAAGGTGAACCCGCGTCTGTCAATGGCGCGGGTCGTGCGTACCTACCGCCTCGCGCTGCGTCAGACGCAGGCCTTGGACCGCATAGAGGACTTCGCACGCAAGAACTGTGGCTTCGAAGTCGAACAGGGGATGTTCGAGCGCACGTTCGCCGAGTTCATGGCCGAGCTCGCTCAGACGCGGGACTGCGCGAGTGTCGACGCGGTCGAATCCGCCTACATGACTCGGATGCGCGCCATCCCAACCGAGCGCCCGCCCGACCTCCTGCGCGTCGGGATCGTCGGCGAGATCTACGTGCTTATGGAGCCGTTCTCCAACTTCTTCGTCGAGAAGGAACTCGCGCGACGCGGCTGCGAAGTGCATCGGTTCGTCACCGTAAGCGACATGGTGGCGAACTCCGGTAAGCGAGCTGAACCGCACATGAAGGAGTTGCTCGCGCTCGCGGATCCGTACCTCAAGTACCACGTTGGCGCGGACGGAACCGGGAGTGTCGCGATGACGCACAAGCTCATGCGAGAGGGCTTCGACGGGGTGCTGCACTTGAAGCCCTTCGGCTGTATGCCCGAGGTGAATGCCATGGCCGCTCTGCAACGGCTTTCGCGAGAGCATACGTTCCCGATCCTGTTCATCAGCTACGACGCTCAGGCCTCCGAAACAGGCCTCCAGACACGGCTCGACGCATTCTGCGACATGCTCCGGATGAGGAACAGGCGGTCCGCATGAAGGCATACCTCGGTGTCGACGTCGGCTCGATCTCGAGCAAGGCTGTCGTGATCGACGGCGACCTCAACGTCCTTGCGCGCTGCTACCTGTGGACCGAGGGCAACCCGGTGCGCGCGGTCAAGCAGATCCTCCATGAGCTCGAGAGCCAGCTGGAAGGTGCTGACGTCCACGTGATGTCTGTCGGGACCACCGGCTCGGCGCGCGAGCTCATCGGCGCCGTGCTCGGCGCGAACGTGGTGAAGAACGAGATCACGGCTCACGCCGTCGGGACACTGTCACGCTACCCGGACGTACGTACGATCTTCGAGATAGGCGGGCAGGACAGCAAGGTCATCATCGTGCGCGATGGGGTTCCGGTCGATTACGCGATGAACACGCTGTGCGCGGCTGGCACGGGGTCGTTCCTCTCGTCGCAGGCGAGGCGTCTCGGTGTTGCAGTCGAGGAGTTCGGCGAGTATGCGATGCGCTCTAACAAGCCGACGAAGATCGCTGGCCGCTGCACCGTGTTCGCCGAGTCCGATCTCGTCCACAAGGCGCAGATGGGTCATCCGACCGAGGACCTGGTCGCCGGGCTCTGCAACGCGATCGTCATCAACTACCTGAACAACGTGGGCAAGGGCAAGGAGATCCTCTCGCCAGCAGTGTTCCAGGGCGGGGTGAGCAAGAACGTGGGCGTGGTGCGCTCGTTCCGCGAGATCACCGGGCTCGACGTGGCCGTCGATGACGACGGCCACCTGATGGGCGCGATCGGCGTGGCCATCGTCGCGATGGAGAGCGGCAAGGAATCGTACTTCGACTTCTCAGTGGGCGACTTGGACTTCGTGACGCGCGGTCACGAGTGCGGCGGCTGCGCTAACGACTGCGAGGTCGTGGTCGTGCTCAAGGAGGGCGAGTTCCTCGACGCGTGGGGCAACCGTTGCCCGCGCGGCCGGGAACGCGTCCGTGGCAGGATCGACGTGGAAGCGCCAACCGAGCTCCAATGCGACAGCGCCCTGGTGACCGAATCCGCCTAGCGCCCGCGTGCGTGCTTGCGCCTCAGGAGTCGCCTTTAGCCTTGCTGGTCGGCTCGTCTCTTGCTAGGCTGACCGCCACGGGTGCAACCCGAGGGCGCGATCCGGCGACCCGCCGACCGAGGAGGTGATCCAGCGTTGAGTAGTACAAACATCGCTGCGCTGGTCCTGTCCACCGTCGATATCGCGGAGGTAGAGACCGCCTAGGACGGCGGCGCTATGGGGCGCATATGGCCCCAGAAGCGAAGCCACCAAGCGAACGAATCATCGTCGCTGTCCCGCAGCGATGGACGAGAGGGCCGCTCGAATCGAGCGGTCCTCTCTCTTTGTGCATCGTGTCTGACACTCCGTCGAACGCCGTTAGAGCTCCGTGCCCTGGCCTCCCACGTCCGACGGGACAAGCTTGTAGACGTGGTCGTGCTCACGCGCGTGTTCGGCCATCCTCACGCCGACATCCTCTCCCGCGCCCGCGTGCAGAATCTGCTGATGGTCCGCTTCCATTGACCCGACGGCCTGCTCGAAGTCGCTCGTGTGTCCAACCACGTGGATGTGATCTCCCGCGTCGAGGGGAGCTGACAGGTGGATTCCTGCGACCCCCAACTCCGTCCAGTAGTGGGTAACGACGCCGACCTCTTCCTCCTGCATTGGTGCGTGCTCCTGCATCCGTGACACCTCCCCTCGGCGCATTATCTTGCGCTGTGTTTGTACCCGCTCTGCGCGGCCAAAGAAGAAATCTCGGAATTCTCCTTGACTAGTCGGAACTTAGTAGTAGTATGAGCCGCGGCTAGTGTGAAGTTAATACTATTGGTGGGTACGTAGCACCTGGCAGGAAACCGGTTGGAGGTGGGTCGTGGACGCAGCTGACGAAGCCATGCTTCGCAAGTTTCAGAAGGAACTGAATGCCGGCACGGTCGCGCTCGTGTTGCTCGCCATCCTCGATCGCACGACGGTGCCGCTCTACGGCTACCAGATCGCGAAGAGCATCGAGGGAGCGTGGCAGCAGGTGGCGCCCGTGAAGCAAGGCACGCTCTATCCCGTGCTCCGTTCGATGGAGGAAAACGGGCTTCTCGCAAGTCAGGTCGAGCCAAGTGTTACGGGGCCACCGCGCAAGTACTACGCGATCACCGATCGCGGTCGGGCGGTCCTCGGTGACTGGAGGGCGGCGTGGTTGCGGACACGCGACTTCGTCGATGCGACATTGGAGGGGAACGTTGGCTAGTACAGTCGAGGGATACCTCGCGGAACTCAGGAATGCTCTCGCGGGATCGGATCCCGCACTCGTTCAGGACGCGCTCTACGACGCCGAGGACTTCTTGCGGAGCGCCATCGCCGAACATGGCAGCACGCCCGAAGGCGTGGCCGCGGCGATCGATGCCTACGGCACTCCCGAGGAGATCGCCTCGGCCTATCGCGACGCCGAGGCCACGGCCGCCATCGTGCTTCGTCCGCCGAAACGCCGGCAGGCGGCCACATGGTACGGACGCTTCTTCGGTATCATCGGCGACTCGTCTGCGTGGGGCGCGCTCTTCTACATGCTGCTCTCGCTCGCGACCGGCATCGTGTACTTCACGGTCGTGGTGACGGGCCTGTCCATGACGTTCGGGCTGCTCATCCTCATCATTGGGATTCCCTTCGCGTTGCTCTTCATTGCAACAGCGCGGGCGATATCGCTTGCAGAGGGACGCATCGTCGAAGGGTTGCTGGGCGTGCGCATGCCCAGGCGACCTCGCATGCCTTCGGTGACGGGGAACATGTGGGAGCGTTTCAAGTGGTGGTTCACGGACTACCGCACGTGGACCACGATGCTCTACATGCTCCTGCAGCTGGTGCTTGGGATCGTCTACTTCACGATTGCAGTCACGGGCCTCGCGCTCTCGGTGGCCCTGTTCGTGGCACCTGTCGTCCAGGTCTTGTTCAACACGCCGATCGCCCGCGGCTTCGAGTACGGCTACTACCTGTACCCCTGGGCGATGCCGTTCGTGATGGTCGGCGGCGTACTGCTCTTCTTCCTGACGCTGTGGATGGCAAAGGGTATCGGGTACCTCCACGCGCAGTACGCGAAGGTGATGCTCGTGGGCAACGTTGAAAGGGGTGCGTGATGAAGCGCATCGTTCTGGTCGCTCTCGCAGTCGTTCTCTCTGTGGCGGCGGTGGGGCTCGCGGGGTGTTACCGGCAGGAGCTGCCGGCGAACCAGCAGATCCACCTCGGTGATGACGAGTCGACTGGCCCGACGCGGTCGTACGAGCCGACAGTTCCTCTCGGTGTTGCGAAGGAGCTTGATGCCATCGTTCGCATGGGCGCGGGCGAGCTCGCCCTCGAGGCGGGCGGAGCCGACGCTCTGGACGCCACGTTCGAATACCGTCCGGCTTCCCTGAAGCCCATGGTGTCCTATGAGGTTGCAGGCACGGGGGTCCCGATCGGGCGCCTGATCGTTGAGCAACCCGAGTTCCAGCCGAGCATGCTCGGCAGCGGGAAGAACAGCTGGACGGTGCGTCTCGCCAAGGACGTGCCCCTCACCCTGGATGTTGAGCTGGGCGCCGGCACGAGCGATCTGTCCTTCGGGGGACTGGATCTGCGCACGCTGACGATGAGTATGGGTGCTGGCGACTCGACGCTCGACTTCTCGGGCGAATGGAACCACGACGTCAGTGCACAGATTCAAGCAGGAGTCGGACAGTTGACTCTGCGGCTGCCTGGGGCAGTCGGAGTGCGCGTAGTCCAGCGAGGCGGCATCGGTGCATTCACAGCCGACGACGGGTTCGCGACCCAGGATGGCGCATTCGTCAATCGGGCATACGGCGAGACCACATCCACCATCGAGATCTCGGTCCAGCGCGGGATCGGCGAGGTAACGCTCGAGACCGTGCCGTAGCTGCCCGAGTCTCTTCAGAGAGGAGCAGGGAAGATGGAAGCGCTCGTGGTTCTCGGACTGATCGCAACGGGAGTCGTCGGAATCGCATTGGCATTGAAGGCATCGTTCTGGATCCTCTTTGCGGTGGCGCTCCCACTGTTCTGGTTGTGGATGCTCATCGACGCCATCGTGCGCAAGCAGGAGGACTATCCCTCGAAGAGTGCGAATGAGAAGGTCCTGTGGATCGTGCTCATCCTCTTCGTCCACATCTCGGCGGTCGTCTACTTGTTCGTGGTGTGGCACGCCGCGCGCAGCCGAGCGGCCACGCCCGCGACGCCGCCTGCGCCGATGCCGCCGACGGCCCTACTCGCCGCGCCCCAGCCAGTAGCGCCAACCCCGCCCCCCGCGGTGTAGCTGGGACGCCCAAGCGTCTCACCACCGCTGTCGCACGCGACCCCGAGGCTGCCCGCCGCGGGGTCGCGGCGCATTCGGGGCCGCGTAGCAGGCCTGGCGCTCGGTCACAGACCCGTCTCGGCTTGGAGCCTTCCGCTTTCGACAGCGGCTTTGAACATCTCGTAGTCAACCAGGTTCTGCTCGGCGTAGGCGAAGGCGAACTCCGCGACTGCTTCGTCGAACGCGCTGCCAGAACCGAGGTAGGCGGCGATCGCGATGCGGTCGCCGGAACGTGCGTGCGCACGAGCGAGGGTCGCGCCGCAGAGCTTGGCGTACTCCGCGAGGCCGACGGGACGGATAGTCTCCATGTCGACGGTGGTCTTCCAGTCCCACAGCTGCCGCAGGTAGAAGTCGCGCTGCACGCCGTCGATGCCGGTGGTGCGAAGCCAACCCAGGAAGATGTCGCTCGATGCCTGCATCAGTCGCTGACCCTCGACGACCCGCTGGCCTCCGTTCTTGAACGCGGTGGCGCCGAGGAACTCCTCGAGGACGGACGGGCCTGCCTCCTTGATCTGCAGGAACAAGGGATCTTGATCGTCTCGGCCGAGCATGAGGAGGATCCAAGCGCGAGTGCCGACGCTGCCGACCCCGACTACCTTGCGAGCCATGTCGGCGAACTTGTAGCCCTCGACGAGGACCCGCCGATCGTTCTGCAGGCTTGCCCGGTAGACCCGAAGCAGCTTGCGGATTGCCTTCTCGAAGTCTGCAGCCTCCGTTTCAGGAAGGAGCTCTGCGATGGGCACGACGAGTGGCGGATCGCTCAGGATCCGCGGCTGACCGTCGACCAAGTGAGTCAACTTGGCGAACGCCTTCATGCTGTCCTTGGCCCGGCCCTTCGCGAGATTCGCTTCGAGTGTCTTGGCTTGCTTGGCTCCCAGCGTGCGCTCGATCCCGGGAAGCAGCGATTCCACGTCGATGTGTGCGTACCACACGTCCAAGTTCCGCATTGCTCGCGAACCTGCGCAGCGAATCACGGTAAGCCTGAACCGAATTCCGGATGGCGGTCTGGCGATCCGCTTTCGAGAACCCCCGGTATCGCCCAGCGACCTCGAAGCTCGCGGCAAGCCGCTTGACGTCCCATTCCCACGGCCCGGGAAGCGTCTCGTCGAAATCGTTGATGTCGAAGACGAGGCGCCTCTCGGGAGAGGCGAACCCTCCGAAGTTGGACAGGTGTGCATCGCCGCAGAGCTGGACTGTCAGACCGGACCGGGGCGTCGTGGCCAGATCCGATGCCATGATGTAGGCGGCTCCGCGGTAGAAAGCGAACGGGGACACGAGCATGCGCCCGTAGCGGATTGGAACCAACTCCGGGACCCGCATCTTCGCCTGCGATTCGAGCATGTCGACGGGATTGGGTCTGTTCTCCGGAGGATTCCAGATGGCGTGACTCCGTCGAGGCACCTCGACGCGGGCCGCCTTGCCTCGAGCTGCATGCTCTTCTGGCGTGAGATGAGGGATGGCCTGCAAGGCCGATCGCCTCGGCGTCTGTGCGGTTACTCTGGGTGCGGCGACCGCGCTCTCTCGTGTCGCGCTCATGACGCTCCTTTCCGGCTTGCCCTGAAGTCAGTGACGATGCCCACGGGGACGGACCGGCTCAGAAGATGTCCTTCCACCTGACGGTCCTTCGAAGGAGTTGGTACCCGACTCGGACAGGCTTGAGCAGGTATCTCCTGTTCACACGCGTGGGTTCCGCCTCCTGTAGGATGGTCACGTTCGTCGAGGGCTCGCGTCTCGCGTCCAGGCAGGGCGTTCGGCCCACCGATCAGATCAACACAGCAATCGAGTGTGCAGGCCGCGCGCCTGGAAGCGCGGTATTGGGAGGGCGAGGATGGGCAAGTCCGCTGGGTCGAAGAAGAGCAGTCACAGAGAGTCGGCGGAAGACAAGCCCCGGAAGCTCGACCGCTTCGTCTACGAAGAAGAGCTTCTGAAGCTTCAGATCGAACTCGTGAAGCTCCAGGAGTGGGTCAAGCACGAGGGACTGCGCGTAGTCGTGATCTTCGAGGGCCGTGACGCTGCCGGCAAGGGCGGCGTGATCAAGCGGATCACCGAGGCGCTCAATCCGCGCGTCTGCCGCGTCGCTGCCCTGCCCGTTCCCACCGAACGTGAAACGACGGAGTGGTACTTCCAGCGCTACGTGCCACATCTCCCAGCATCAGGCGAGATCGTGCTCTTCGACCGCTCCTGGTACAACCGTCCCGGAGTCGAGCGGGTCATGGGCTGGTGTACCGAAGAGCAGGTGCAGGAGTTCTTTCGGGACTGTCCGGAGTTCGAGCGGATGCTCATCCGGTCGGGGGTCATCTTGATCAAGTACTGGTTGTCCATCTCGGACGAAGAGCAGGACATGCGCTTCCAAGAACGGATCGACAACCCTCTGAAGCGCTGGAAGTTCTCCGAGACGGATCTCGAAGGGAGGAAGCGCTGGGAGGAGTTCTCGAGAGCCAAGGACGAGATGTTCAAGTACACGGACACCAAGGACTCCCCGTGGTGGGTCGTCGAGGGCGACGTCAAGAAGCGCGCCCGCCTGAACTGCATCCACCACCTCCTGAGCCAGATCCCCTATGAGGACGTGCTGCCCCCTTGCTTCGAGCTGCCCCCGCGGTCGAAATCGAAGAGGGGCTACGTACGGCCCCCGATCGATTCTCAGACCCACGTTCCCGAGGTCTACTGATTCCGAGTCACAGGAGCCGTTTGTGGGCAAGAAGGCCGCAAAGTCGAAGAAGAGCGCGGCGCACGTGTGCGGCGGCTGCAAGAACTTCGACCCCGACAAGAAGGGCGGCTTCTGTCGCCATCACGAGAAGAAGCGCTCGAAGAGTGACAAGGCGTGTGGGAGCTACCAAGCACGGTGAGCCAGCGGCCGCGTCGATGAGATGGGATGTAGCGTGAGACTCTATTTCTATCGCCACGGACCGGCACTCTCACGCAGCGAGTGGGATGCAGCGGACGACCAACGTCCGCTCTCGGAGTCGGGCGAGTTGGTGGTCCGCTCGGTGTCTAGGAGGATCAAGGCGCTCGAGCTCGGCGTCGGAGTGATTCTGACGAGCCCCTACGAGCGCGCCTTGCGGACTGCCACGATACTTCGAGACGTGCTCGGTGAAGAGGTGCCGCTCCTTGAGGAGCACGGCCTCGAGCCGGCGGCGTTCACTCTCGATTCGCTCGCAGACATGCTCGAGCCGCATCGGACGCTGGATTCAGTGTTGCTCGTGGGCCACGAGCCGTCTATGAGCAGCGTGGTCTCCGAATTGGTGGGCGGCGGAACGTTCGTGTTGAAGAAGGCAGGCCTGGTCAGAATCGACCTGTTCTCGGGGACACCGCTGAGCGGGGAGCTTCGATGGCTCGTGCCGCCCTCGCTACTTCGCTAGCGCTGCCGTGCCACTCATCTCCATGAGCAGCGCCTGTGCGTCGACGAGCCCATCTTCACCCGCAGGTCGCGCTCGGACGTAGCTGCCGTCCGAATGCATCTCGCGTGCCTTGACGTTGTCTACCAGGTAGGTGTCGAGGGCAGCACGGAGGCGCGTCACGAGGTCCGTGTCGAATACCGGCGTCAAGACCTCGATCCGACGGTCCAAGTTGCGGCCCATCAGATCCGCGCTGCCGATGAGGCACTCAGGCTCCCCGTCGTTGCCGAAGTAGTAGATCCTCGTGTGCTCGAGGAATCGCCCTAGGATGCTGCGCACGCGGATGTTCTCGCTCACCCCGGGAAGGCCAGGACGGAGACAGCAAATGCCCCTGACTATCAAGTCGATCCGGACGCCCGCCCGGGAAGCCTCATAGAGCGATCTGATCATCCGCCCGTCCGTCAGCGCGTTCGTCTTCAGGATGATGTGCGCGGGTCGTCCGGCGGCGCCAAGCGCCTTCTCGCGCTCGATCAAGGACTCGAGTCTCTCACGGATGCCCTGTGGCGAAACGGCGAACGTGTCGTAGTGCTGTGACGCCGCATACCCCGTCAGCGCGTTGAAGAGCTGCGCCGCGTCCTCGACGATCCTCTCGTCGCTGGTGAGCAGGTCAAGATCCGTGTATTGGACAGCCGTCGACGTGTTGTAGTTGCCCGTCCCCACGTGCACGTATCGCCGGATCATTCGTTTCTCTCGACGGACCACGAGCGTGACCTTGCAGTGAGTCTTGAGGCCAACGAGTCCGTAGACGACGTGGACCCCCTCCGCCTCGAGTGCACGCGCCCAGTCGATGTTGCTCTCCTCGTCGAACCGGGCCTTGAGCTCGACGAGCGCGGTCACTTCCTTGCCCTCTTGGGCGGCGTCGAGCAGCGCGGCGACGATGGGCGATTCGCGGCCGACTCGGTAGAGCGTCATCTTGATCGCGAGGACCTTCGGGTCACGGGCGGCGAGTTGGATGAGCCGAACAACCGGTTCGAACGAGTCGAACGGCCGATGCAGCAGGTAGTCGCCCTTGCGCACCGCTTTGAACAGGACATCAGGGTCCTTCGCAGAGAGATCCTGAGAGACTGCAGGCGTGAACGGCTTGTACTTCAGATCGGGCCTGTCGACTTCGTAGAGTTCGATCAAGCCGGACGCTCCCAAGGGCGGCGTGAGCTCCACCAGATCGGCCGGATCCACCTCGAGGTTGCGCACGAGTATCTGCAGCACGGATTCCGGCGTGTTCGGCGTGACGGAGACGCGCACCACGTCGCCGAATCGGCGCTTTCGCACCCCCTGCTCGATCGTGAGCAGCAGGTCGTCAGCTTCTAGCTCCTGGATCGCGACTTCGGCGTCTCGCGTGACCCTGAATGGATGTGCCTCGACCACTTCCATGCCGAGGAAGAGAGAACCGAGATGCGCGGCGATGAGCTGCTCCAGCCAGACGAAATGGTGCTCACGCTTGCGGCTCACTCCCTCGCGGGCAGTTCGACGTTCGGGCAGGCCGACGTCCACGAGCCGCGACATGGCCGTTGGGACCTTGACTCGCGCGAAGTGCTCCTCGCCCTCGGCGCTCCGAACGAGAACCGCGAGGTTGAGGCTCAGATTCGAGATATGCGGGAAGGGCCTGCCGGGATCGAACGCGAGCGGAGTCAGCACCGGGAACACGTACTCGTCGTAGTACTGGTCGGCTGCGGCCTTCTGGGATGCGTCCAGTTGGTCATAGTCGAGCAGGTAGATGCCCGCCGCGGAAAGCTCCGCGTGCAGTTCCGCGTACGCCACCCTGCTGCGCTTCATCAGATCGGAAGCTCGCTCACGGGCGGTGTCGAGCTGCTCTTTGGCGGTCAGCCCGTCGAGAGATATCTCGGATACGTGCGCTTCCACCATCTGCCTGAGCCCAGCGAGGCGCACCATGTAGAACTCGGCCAGGTTCGAGCCGAGGATTGCCAGGAAACGGACTCGCTCGAGAAGTGGATTGGTGGGATCGGCTGCTTCCTCCAACACCCGCTCCTGGAAACTCAGGAGTTCGAACTCGCGGTTCAGGTACAGCGCGGGGTCGTCGAGGTCGACCTCATCGGTGCGCTCGTCCTGGAGGATCTCGGCGTCGCTTCCGCGCTCTTCAACTGCTCGCTTGCTCACCCGATGTCCCTACGGTAGCCGGGCACCACTACGTCGATTCTGAGGCAAAAGACGCCCGATGTGGTGAACGCTTTGTGACGGGTCACCTAGCTGGACTGGTCCGGGCACTTCGCTCGCGCCGCATCGCGTCGATGACCATGCCCTCGCGGATGCCGCGCAGGTTCACGATCACCCCATTCGCACCAAGTGCACGCATCGATTCCTCGAGCACGACGGCACCTTCGATGATGATATCGACTCGGTTCTCGGGCATCCCTTTCAGCGCGGCGCGCTCCGCCGCGGTCGTGCCCTGTAGCGACGCCAGTATGTGGGTGAGGTCTGCCCTTGTGAACTCGAAGCCGTGGAGGCTCGACACTGCCGGTTCGCGCTCGGCGGCGATGAGCCCGCCGACGGAACTCACTGTTCCTCCCGAACCCACGAGTCGGAATACCGGCTGGCGCTCGTTGCCGAGCGCATCGGCGATGGAGTGCCGGACGTGCGCGACGAGCTGCTCGTAGTCCTCGCTCGGCATCGGGTCCAGGTGGTGAAACTGCTCGGAAAGGTACACCGCGCCCAGACGGAGTGACGTGACGAACTCGATCTGCCTGTTCAGGGCGTGCACGATCTCGACCGACCCACCGCCGATATCGACGACTGCCCAGCGACCTTCGATCCCGAAGCTGTCAGCGGCGCTCAGAAAGACGAGCCGGCCCTCCTCTTCTTCGGAGACGACTTCGACGTCCAGGCCGAGCTCCTCGCCGATCCTGGCGACGAACTCCTTGCCGTTGGACGCCTCGCGGACGGCTGCCGTCGCGACCGCACGCACGCGGGAGACCTCGTAGGTCTCGGCGAACTGCAGCATCCGGCTGAGAGCCACGATGGAGTCCTGCATCGCCGAGTCAGAAAGACGCCCAGTCTCAGGCGTACCACGCCCGAGTCGGGTGTAGGCCCTCTCGTCGTCCAGGACCTTGCGCCGCCCGCCGACGAGCACCTCGAAGATGGTGCAGTGGATGGAGTTCGTTCCGATATCGATGGCCGCGATCCTCACCCGGCAGCCTCTCCCTTCTCTGGCGGGCCATGGAGCGCCAGCGATGCGTTCCTATACCGCGTGTCGTTCGTGATCTCTCGGCCGAACCAACCTGGAGGCTCGAAGGCCGTCGCGTCGGCAGCCGAAGGGAACTCGACCTCAACGACCTTGAGTCCTTCGAGTGGCCCTGTATAGACATCCAATTGGTGGATCCACTTGCCCGCGGGCAGCTCGAAGCGATGTTTCACAAGCCGCTTGCCGACCGTGGCCGGCCAGAGCGCCTCGAACTGCTCGGCCGAAAGCTCCACTTCGACTTCTCCGCGCTCAAGACCCGATCCCGACTTCACGGTGAGTGTCTGGGCATGCCCGTCGTCACGAAGCCTGACTTCAGCGTCCGAGCCGACCGCCAGGTACCCCTGGCGAAGTTGGGACGATGGGGAGCTCCTCAAGCCAGGCGGGTCGTCCGCCACGAGGAACTTCCGTTCGATCTCAACGCCCTCTGACGCCATTGCGTCCCTTCCTGCACATGCGGAGCGCCTGCAACCCCCCGGCCTCCACGCCTCAGTCCACGCTACCATGCGCTACACTCGGCTGCGGGTACAACCGGCTCACGGCTCAGAGGCAAGAGGGTGAAGAGACTGGTCAAGCAGGGCACAACCCTCAAACAGGCCGCCGAGATCATCGGCGTGACGCCGAAGTGGATTCGCCGACAGATCAAGGCAGGCATCATCAGCCCGGAGCGCGTCGGCAACAAACGCAACGGCACGTTCATGCTGTCGGAGGCCGATGTCCGGACCCTCCAGGGGTTCGTGGGATCGCCAGCCGGCCTCGACGAGCGCACAGCCCTCGCCCGCATCACGCAGCTTGAGTCCGATCGTTCGGATCTGCTCGTCCAGGTGGCCTGGGCACGAGCGATCGCCCAGGAGCAGCAAAAGGCGCTCGAGACCGAGCAGAGCCGGTCAGAGAAGCTCCAGGCGGAGCTCGAGACTCAGCGTGAGCGGATCGAGCAGCTCAAAGCCCTCTCGGCATTTGACCGGCTGTTGGGCCGCCACAAGGCCATCTGACATTACCCCGAGCCTCCGGCGTGCGCTCGGTCTACTGAGTCTCCGCGTCTCCCGACCCGCGCGTCCGTCGGGCGCCAGCGGCCCTTCGAGCCGTGGTGGCCAGCTCTTCAGCCGACGCCGGAAACGCCGGCGGGATCGGATCGGCCAACAGCTCCTTCACCGAGGTCGGGCCCATGATGTCCTCAGCAACCGGACTCTCGGGCAGAGGCGAAGGCCCTTCGGCGTCCGCACCTGTCGCCTCGCCGGCGGGGGGCTGGACGTCTGCGTCGCCTGCGAGGTTCCGAGCCATCGGATCCTCAGCGGTTGCCGCTTCCGGCTCGAGGACTTCCGGCTCGACGTCCGCTGCGGCAGGTTGCGGTCTGGAAAGAGGCAGAAGCAGCATCGGCAGAAGGCGCTCGGCGGGGTGCCTACCGGCCAGCCGGGCGAATCGCTCGAACTGCTCTTGCGCGCGGCCTGCGAGTACCCGCTCCAACTCGTCGATGCCGTCCGTGCTCACACCCGCGCGCCTCGCGGCCTCGACGCGGTCGGGCGAGACGACCATGCCCATGAAGACGTGCACGTCATGCAGATCGCCCAGGGCGTCCTGGAAGGCCGTCAGCGTCTCGTGGAGCTCGTCGAAATCCTCCCCGTAGCACGATGCAAATGCTTCGGCCGCGTATCGCAGCCTCTTGTAGTGGATCCTCAGTGCGTGCTGATCGAGGACGTTCTCCTGCTCCAGGGCCAACGGCTGTGCGCCGAAGACCTGCGCGGCGCGCTCCGCAATGGCGGCATGGGCAAAGTCGGCGAGCGGTCGCTTCGCGTCAGCTGAACCGCCGACGGATCTCGCCATCACTGAGAAGGTCTGGCGAGAGTCGGCGAGATCGAGCTTCGCGAGCTCGCGATTGAGGACTTCGAGCTCGTGTTCGCGCTGTCCCATCCGGTAGCCGATCATGAACACGACGCATCGTCGGCCTTCTTCGCTCAGCTCGCCGGGAAGCCTCGAGAAGTAGTCGATGAAGACGTCAGAGTCACGGACGGGACCGAGGGCTCGGGTGATCCGTCGGACACGTCGGTACCACGCCTTGAACCGGCTGCTCGGATAGACGGGGGCGAGCAGGCGCATCGCCTCCCGGAGACGCCGCGAAGCGACCCGCATGTCGTGGACGGCGTCCATGTCCGCGCCGCCGGCCGCCGCCGCTTCAAGCGCGAACAGCGGTTCCGCCTTCGCCTGCAGCAGGGCGGGAGCCGCCTCCTCCAACTGCGTCTGGGCAGTGACGGTCTCCACGATGAAGCGTTTGTCCACGTCACGCGGCCTTTCTCCGTGGCGGCGGGCTCAGCCGGCTTCGAGCAGAAGAGCGGCCAAGGGACGCTCAGCGCTTACCCTCTGAAGAGTGCCTCGTTTCGCCGCTTGTCGCTACCCCGGCACGACGGCTGCCGTCTCGTCTTTCGCCGGTTGTGGCGCGTTCTAGTTCTCGCGCGGCGGAAGACCGAGGTACGGATACACCTTGCCGTAGATGGCATCGATGTTCTCTGCGTTCAGCCCGCTCGAGTCGATGAGGTCGTGAGCATGGCCTGCGTGACGAGGGAACTCGAATGCCTCGTAGTCGGCCGCGAGAGGCTCGAGTGCTTGGGAGACAGCGCGTCTGGCTCGAGCCTCGTCGATCGTGCGGTCGGCAGCGTTGGTGATCAAGACGACGCGGTCGAGCTTGCCACGTCGCTTGGGATTCCCGCTCGTGACGTCGAAGGCGACTTCGAAGAAGGCTCCGACGGACTTGAGCGAGTAGCGCGGGTACGCATCGGGCGGCAGATGCTTCTCCTTGAGTCCCGGGTCCCACCACACGTACACGTCCGGCAGCACGTGGCTCCAAGCGACGGCGAGTCGCACGACGGAGTTGGGCAAGAAGTCGACCCCGAAGAGCGGGGAGATGATGACCGCCTTGGAGACCTCCTCGCGATCGCGCGCAGCGAGAGCAGCCAGTGTGCCGCCGCCAGACAGACCAACCGCTTCGACCTTCTCCCCCAGTCCCGCTGCGATATCGACCGCCTCGTTCATCGCGTCGGCCAGCCTCGCGGAGGTGATCTTGGACAGGTCGCGAGTCATGAGGTCTCTCTGTCCGTGCTCGGGCAAGCGGGGAATGAGCACGTTGTAGCCGGCCGCATAGTAGTCCCGACCGATCCGTTCGAACTGCTCGGGGTTGTTGGTAAACCCGTGAAAGAGCACCACAGCGGTCTCTACCCGGCCTCCCTGGTCGAGGAAGATGGTCGGCCTGAAGATGTCGTCGCCGTCGCGAGCCTTCAGTTCGGCGATGCGCCCTACTGCCTCCTCGTAGGTCGCTGCGGCCCGCGGATTGGAGGGCAACGCGACTCTGTTCAGTCGGTGCAGAAGAATGAGCGTCGCCAGAAGAACGACCGCAACAAGACTGCCTGCGATGATGCCGGCTATCTTGAGCCCCTTTCGCGTCCGGGGTTTCATCGTCTCGTAACTAACCTCGAGCTGCGATCCTGCCTCGGCTGGCAGAAGTGGAACGGGGGCTGGGCGTCGACTGTGTGCACGCGATCCGCAAGGGAGTGCCATGCTCGAGTCTATCAGCGACGAGGACGGAAGGGCGAGTGGAAGGCTCGGGCGCGAGCGGCTAGAGTGGCGCAAGGGAAACATGGCCAAGTCACCTCATAAGCAGGGAGGACGCGACTCCTACGCTGGGCTCCTTGAGCGCCAGGGAGCGAGGAGCTCGCTCGCGCGCCAGAGGCGTCGCCGACGCCGCATAGCCCTCATCGGCCTCACCGTCGTCGCCGCAGCCATCGCCATCGTCGGCGTCGCAGGCGCCCTGTCCGGGCGGTTGGACGTCGGCGCGACACGCGGTCGCCGCAGCTCCCAGGAACCGGCCGCCACTGGCACAGCGGCTGCGGCTTCTTCGACAGCAGTACCGGCAACGGCTCCCGGGTCTGCGAGCAAGCCCGGGACTGCCTCAGCGCCGGCCCCCGCTACCTCCGAGATCGAGATCGGGTGGATCGGAGACACCACACCGGGCTCCAAGTATGGGAACCCGCCGAATGGGGGTCGTGCGCTCTTCGAATACGCGCGGAAGTACATGACCGCGCCGGACATCATGGTCGCGAACCTGGAGGGTACGTTCGGCAACGGTGGTCCGTCCAAGTGCGACGGGCGTGACTCCTCGGCGTGCTTCGCCTTCCAGGCCCCTCCGGCGAACGCGGCCTCGCTCGCGTGGGCCGGCGTCGACGTCGTGAACCTCGCGAACAACCATTCGAACGACTACTTCACGGCCGGCCTGCAGGCGACGCGAGGCGCACTCACCAAGAACGGGATTGCCTTCACGGGGCTGAAGGGCCGGACCCTCGTCAAGAAGGTCAACGGCGTCAAGGTTGCGTTCCTCGGCTTCTCGCCGTATTCGTTGAGTCCGGCTATCGGAGACCTCTCCAACGCACGAGCGCTCGTTCGAGAGGCGGACAAGGTCGCCGACGTAGTCGTTGTGCTCATGCACGCGGGTGCGGAAGGTGCGGACAAGACGCACACGCCCACAGGCGGTGAGACCGCATACGGTGAGTTTCGCGGTGATTCGCGCGCATTCTCCCACGCCGTGATCGACGCGGGAGCCGACGTGGTCCTCGGTTCCGGACCGCACGTCGTTCGCGGGATGGAGCAGTATCGCGGACGGCTCATCGCCTACTCCCTCGGCAACTTCGCGGGGTGGAAGAACTTCGGCCGCAGCGGCAACCTCGCGCTTTCGGGACTCCTCACCGTGAGGGTCGCTGCCGACGGGCGGGTGCTTGGGGGCAAGTGGACTTCGCTGCGCATCACCGACCCTGGCGTGCCGAAGGTCGACTCGAGTCGCACCTCACTCGCGCTCGTGAGACGGCTGTCGGTTGAGGATTTCGCCACGCCGGTCGAACTCAATGCCGACGGGACCTTCGCGATCCGCGCGAAGTAGCGAGGTCAGTCCGGAGGCGCTAGCCAAGACCCTGCGATTCCGTCTGGTAGTCGCAGAGTCGCTGAAGCAGAAACCCTCGGGGCTACACTCTGGTCGTGAGCACGAGCGCTGACATGGGTGTTCGGGTAGCGACCGCGGATGATGCGGATGGCGTTGTCGCTGTCGAGCGCGCAGCCTTCGACGGGTACGTCGAAGCGGAGCTTGTGGAGGCTCTCGTTGCAGGCGAGGCGTACGTCCCCGGACTCTCGCTCGTCGCCGAACGCGCCGACTCGATCGTAGGCCACGTTCTCTTCACTCGCGCTCGTGCGGGCGAGATCGATGCGGTTCTCCTCGCCCCGCTTGCCGTTGCTCCCGACTGGCAGGGTCGCGGCATCGGACGCACCCTCGTGCGCGCGGGTCTGGCGCACGCGGCCGAACTCGGTTTTGGCATCGCGCTCGTGCTCGGACATCCCAGCTACTACCCCCGTTTCGGGTTCGAACCAGCCGAGCCACTTGGGATCATGCCGCCCTATCCGGTCGAGCCTTCCGAGGCGTGGATGGTTGTGGAGCTGACGCCCGGCGCACTCGGAGACGCCGCCGGCGTCGTGCGCGTTGCCGAAGCGCTCATGCACGAGGAGATGTGGCGGGAATAGCCCGCGGCGCCTCGGGGGAACCCCCGACGCAGCGTCTCGGCGCGGTCCGTGCTAGTCTACGTAGCCCGCTCGCCGAAGACCCCGGCTTCGCTGCGCCCCGATTCGCCCGTGAGCGGCACAGCTCCCAGCCGCCAACCCTCGGAGAACCAGTGCATCAGAAGGACGTACGCAACATCGCCATCATCGCTCACGTCGACCACGGCAAGACCACGCTCGTGGATCGACTGCTGCAGACTACCCACGTGTTTCGCGAGAACCAGCAGGTCGCCGAGCGCGTGCTCGATTCAGGCGACCAGGAGCGGGAGCGCGGTATCACGATCCTCGCGAAGAACATCTCGATCCGGCACGGCGGTGTGAAGATCAACGTCATCGATACGCCGGGGCACGCCGACTTCGGTGGGGAAGTGGAGCGCGTGCTCAAGATGGCCGATGGCGCGCTGCTCATCGTCGACGCCTTCGAAGGCCCGATGCCCCAAACACGCTTCGTGCTGAAGAAGGCGCTCGAGCATGGACTGAAGCCGATGGTCGTGGTCAACAAGATCGACCGCCCGGGAGCCCGCCCGCACGAAGTCATCGACCAGGTCTTCGATCTGATGGTCGAACTCGGCGCGAACGACTGGCAACTCGATTTCCCGATCGTGTACTCGAGTGCAACCGACGGGTACGCGCGCCTCGATCCAGACGACAAGAACGCCGACATGTTGCCGCTGCTCGACGCCATCGTCGAACACATCCCCTCCCCGGATTGCGATGCCGAAGGCCCGGTCGCGATGCAGGTCTGTACCATCGACTACTCGAGCTTCGTGGGGCGTATCGGCATTGGGCGCGTCTTCTCGGGAACGCTGCACAACGGCGAGCGCATCCTCGTGGTGAAGAACGACGGGAGCCGCTACCAGGCCGTCGTGAAGGAGCTCTATACCTTCGAGGGCATGGGCCGAATGGCCGCGGAGTTTGCTCACGCCGGTGACATCTGCGCCGTTGTGGGGGTAGAGGACGCGGACATCGGCGACATGTTTACGTGTCGCATCGAGCCGGTCGTGCTCGAGCCGATCCACGTCGAGGAGCCAACGATGTCCGTCGTCTTCTCTGCGAGCACCAGCCCGCTCGTCGGCCAGGAGGGCGAGATCGTGGGCGGTCGCCAGATCAAGGAGCGGCTGCTGCGCGAGGCGGAATCCAACATCTCCATGCGGATCACCGAGACCGAGGACAAGACCGGCATGGAGGTCGCCGGTCGCGGCATCCTGCACCTCTCCGTGCTCATGGAGACGATGCGACGTGAGGGCTACGAGTTCCAGGTGGGGCGTCCGCAGGTCATTCTCAGGCACGAGGGCGGCAGGACACTGGAGCCGATAGAGGTCGCCGTCGTCGACGTGCCGGGCGAGTACGCTGGCAAGGTCATCGAGATCATGGGGTCTCGCGGCGGCGAGATGACCGACATGGTGCAGCGCGACGAGCGAGTGCATCTCGAATTCAAGATCGCCACGCGGGGCATCATGGGTCTTCGCACGCGGGTCCTGAACGCAACGCGCGGCGAAGCCACGACCTTCCACCGCTTCTCGGAGTACGGGCCTGCTCGCGGAGATGTGGGACGCAGGCAGAACGGCTCTATGATCGCGATGAGCTCCGAGAAGTCGGTCGCCTTCGCGCTCGACACGCTTCAGACGCGCGGCAAGATGTTCGTGGGTCCCGGCGTCATGTGCTACGAGGGCATGATCGTGGGCGAAGCCGCCAAGGAAGGCGACCTCGTTGTGAACGTTGCCAAGGCCAAGCAGCTTACGAACATGCGCGCCGCCTCGGCCGACAAGGGCATCATCCTGGCGCCGCCGATCACCTTCACACTCGAGGAGGCGCTCGAGTACATCGAGGACGACGAGCTCGTCGAGGTCACGCCGAAGAGCATCCGCCTGCGCAAGCGCCTTCTGAACGCCAAGGACCGCAAGAGGGAAGGCCGAGGGTAGGGCAAGGGCGCGGGTAGCCCCGCGCCCTGTGGCTTTCGTGTAGGAGGACCGCCGAAGCCGTTCCTACACGGGCTTCACGCCCTGTACGGTGACGCTTCGGAACAGCTGAGCAGCTCGCACAGCTTCATCCCGCGGGATGCCATCGCTGTCGGCGAATGCGCCGAGCAGTTCCTCAGCTTCGTCGTCGGTCGTCGCATACGCGGTCTCGCTGGCGACGTGGACGTCGCCGAACCCTGCCGCGCGCGCCGCTGCAAGGTAGTCCTCGAGGGGAAGTGCTCCCCCGAGACAGGCGACGTACGCTCCAACGGACGCGCGCGCGGCCTCGGGCAGCGGCCCGGTCGTGACGATGTCCGATACCGAGATGCGGCCGCCGGGTTTGAGCACCCGGAATGCTTCGGCAAAGGCGCGGCGCTTGTCGGGCACGAGGTTGAGGACACAGTTGGAGATGATCAGGTCGGCGACGTCGTCCTCCACCGGCAGATCTTCGATCTCGCCGAGTCGGAATTCGACGTTCTCCACGCCTGTCGTCTTTGCGTTCCGCTGTGCGAGCAGCACCATCTCCGGCGTCATGTCGACGCCGATGACGCGCCCTGTCGGGCCGACTCGACGAGCGGCAAGGAAGCAGTCGATGCCGCCGCCTGCGCCGAGGTCGACTACGACTTCGCCCTCTCGCACGGACTCGAGCGCCAGCGGGTTGCCGCAGCCTAGACCCAAGTCAGCGTCGGCCGGGAGTTGGCTGAGGTCTTCCGCGTTGTAGCCGGGGACTAGCAGCGCTGATGAGCCCGAGCCGCAGCTGCTTGATGACGAGCAGCACGAGGTCTTTGTGCGCGCGTGGCCCGCGTAGCGGTCGCGCACCGCTTCCTTGATGGTGTCAGGATCGTGTGTGGTCATGACGTGGTCCTTTCGTTAGTCGATGCCGAGCGCAGGGCCGATGACCGAGCGCACTGCGCCCGCAACGGCTCCGGCCTTGACGAGTGTGATGCAACAGATCGAGCCCGCGTCATCCCGGTACGAGACAACGGCGAGCCGGTCGCCCGCACTGATGCCCGCGCGTACCCGAAGGTCCTTCGGCAGGACGAGCTGTCCGCGTTCGTCGACGCTCACGACGGCCTCGAGCGCGCAGCACTCGGCCGTGTCGGACGCGGTCGCCTGTGCGTCGGGCGCGGACTCACCGGGACTCGTCGCGCACGTTGCATAGGTGTCTTGATCGATCATTGGGTCCCTCCGAGTGGTACATGCGGCGCTGCAGCTCGCCGCTTCTTCTGAAGTTCAGTAGAATCAGAATATTCAGAGACTATCGCAATGTCAAGTGAGCGTTGCGCCGACGTCGGCGATTGCACCCGGCAGTCGGCGGGCATCATCCAAGGGGAATCCCACGTACACGCTGCGGCCGAATGCTCGGTCGAAGTCATGAGCCCTCAAGTCAGGAGCCTTCCATGGCCAAGATGCGGATAGCGATCACGGAAGACGGCCCGTACTTGGTCTCGGGGGGCGTCCCGCTGCTGCGCCTTGAGATCGTGACGAACGAGCAGGGCGAGTCGGTTGCGTGGCGCGAGATCGAGCGCCTCGACGTGGACGAGCGGTACCAGCTCTGTCGCTGTGGACACTCGGCAGAGAAGCCGTTCTGCGACGGCAGTCACACGAAGATCGGATTCGACGGCGCGGAGACGGCCGGGCACGAGTCGCTACTCGAGCAGTCCGTGTCGATCGACGGACCCGGCATCACGGTGCGCGACGCCAGGAAGCTCTGTGCCGAGGCGCGATTCTGCGATCGAGCGGGCGGGCTGTGGAACCTCGTGGAGAAGTGTGACGACCCCGAGATTCGGGCGCTCGTCGAAGAGGAAGCCATGCTCTGCCCGTCGGGACGATACTCGGTGTGCAAGAGCGGCAGCGACGAGACGCTGGAATTCGTGTTCGAGCGATCCGTTGGACTCGTTGAAGATCCTGCGATGGGCGTGAGCGGCCCGCTCTTCGCACGCGGCGGGATCCTCATCGAAGGCGCCGACGATGCCGCCTATGAGGTGCGCAACCGGGTCACCCTGTGTCGATGCGGGGAGTCCGGCAACAAACCCTTCTGCGATGGGGCGCACATCAGGGCCGAGTTCCACGACAACGTGTGACGGTGCATTCCGCGCGGGCATCGCCGCGCGGTCGTGGGACGCCCATCGGGGGCTACCGGGGCACGTACTGCGCGACGTCGGTCCCGTCGAGCTTCTCCCATGACCCCTCGACGCCAGCGTGTTCGGCACCGAGCTCGACGTGGATCATCGCTATGCCGAGGTCCAGCTTCGCCGTCGGGTACGGGTGCTCGGCACACGAAAGCACGAGCGCGCCGTCCTCGAGACGGAACCGCCACGGCTGCTTGTTGCCCCCCGATGGCGCCTTGTTGGCGGCATCGACAGCAGCGAATGCCCAGTCCGGCCAAGCGCCGGGTGACGCCCCGGGCGCGATCTCCGCGAGCGGCAGGCGCTTCGAAGCGCCTACGAACGAGCGGGTTGACCTCTCGCTGAACGACTGCTTCTCCTCCGCGATTCCCACTGCCGCGATGGCAGGCACGCGCTCTCCGGGCGAGAGTTCGTGCAGAGAAGCTGCCCGCTTCCTGCTAAACGCGCCAGCCAGCCAGCACGTGTCCAGTCCCAGCCGCGTGGCCTCGAGGATGAACGCCTCGCCAACGTAGCCGACGTCCATCTCGGATCCTTGCGTGCCGGCGAACAGCGCCGCCGATCTCGCTCCGACGACGCTGCCGTAGCTGCCGACAAGACCAGTGAAGAGGCCGTCCGGAGTCTTCTCCACGAAGACGGCGCGTGCCGCGGGGAACGGGCGGAATCCCCTGCAGAACTCGTCGAGCTGTCGGGCGAGGTCGGGGGCGACAGGCTCATCAGTGTAGCGACGCCGCGAGATGCGCCGGTCTATCGCCTCGTACCAGTCGGGGTTGAGCACGCGACTCCCTCGACGCGTCTGCCAGGGTTCTTGCGGCGATTCCGTCTCCCGTTTGCGGCTCTCTGGTCGGATGCCCGGTCAGGCTGCAAAGTGATCGAGTACCTGCAGCGCCCTCAACGTGAGCCACTTACTCGGCTCACCCTTGGTTTCGACGTCGGCCAGCATCTTGCCGTTGAAGCTGGTGCGCAGCTTCCAGCGCCACTGAGCGTCGGCGGCATCGCGCACCGCGCCCATGGCGAGATCGTACTCCGGGCGATGGGGTTCGCCGACTGCTGCCAGTGCGGCGAGTGCCTCGAGTGCGTCCGAGTTGTACGAGAGCGGGAAGCCGAACTTGAGCCAGCCCGGCTTCTCGCGGAACTCGAGCGGCGAGTGCTCCGCGATGTAGCGCTCCCGAGCCTCTCGGCGTTCGGCCTTAGGCACGTGCCAGATGTAGTCGGCAAACTCCTGAGCGCCTTGAGGGACGTACCTGAAGACCTGCTGGTCGCGAAACGCTCCGACGGCGGCCCCGCGCAACTCCACTGCGCCTTCCGGCCATGCGTCTCGGGGTACCTCGGCCAAGAAAAGCAGCACCTTCGGAGCGAGCATGTGGCAGTAGCCGTTGAGATAGAGCGGCGCGAGCTCCCGGCAGCCCAGTACCCCGGTCTCTGTGTACAGGCGCGCGATCTGCGCGAGCGACGCGATCACTCGCTCGTCGCGCGCGTGTCCCATGCGCGCGAGTGCGCGGCCGACGTTCGCCGTGAGGCAGGGGATCGCAGCGACCGGTCGCCCGTTGCAGCTCCAGGAGCCGTCGGGCAGCTGGCGGGAGAAGGCGTAGTCGATGGCGCGCGCGAGCCGCTCGTCGGATTCGTCGGCATGAAGCTCGCCGAGGAAGTGGATCTGCCACAGACCGCCGCCGTACTTGCTGTAGTCACGTTCCGGCGGTGCAAACGAACCGTCTTCGTTCGCAGCCTCGAGGATCGCGGCCACGGGGGCGTACTCATTGCGTCGCCGCCACAGCGCTTGAATCTCGGCGGAGTCGGGCTCGCCAAGCAGCGTGCGACGGGTCAGCACCGCGACCGCCGGGTTGTCCTCGGCGAGAAGCCAGTCGAGCGTGGTCCTTGGTACCTCGGTGGTAACGTTCACCAGAACCGCCTCGCCGGCTCAGGGCTTCGCGACCGGAAACCGGATCTCTGTGAGGTACTCCTCGGGAGGCACCTCGTTTGGATCCGAGTAGTAGATCTCCATCGGCGGGCCGCTCATCTCGTAGCCTTCGGAAGCGATCCACTCGTCAAGCTCACGATAGGTAGGCTCGATGTTCTCGTACGGACCCTTGTGCATGGTTGATACGACTAGCTGCGCCGGCACGTGCTTCACGCCGAGGCCGCTCTCGTCAGGACCGGCGTCGGGCGCGTCGCCTGCGATCGGTGCCCAGAGCTCCCACAGGGCCTCCGATTCCGGTCCTGCGTCCGGCGCGGTGAAGTAGACCGCGTGCGGCATTCCCGCGGGCACGAATCCGCTGGCTCCGATGAAACCGTACAGCTGACCCATGGCTTGCGGAATCTGCGCGTACGGCCCGCGCATCGACAGGAACCCGACGGTCATGGGCTCGGTTTCCTTGACTGACGCTTTGATCATGGCAACCACCTCCGCGGGGGATATACCCCGTTCGCTCGTGTGGGGCGTGGCCGAGTAGGAAGAATCGCAACCCGTGGGGGAGAATCACTTCGGGCGTGTCGAGCCCGCCACCCGCCCACCTCGAGGCCTTGGGAGAGACCCCGTGACGGTTCACAGCGCCGGCATCCTTCTATACCGACGAGCCGCTCGCGCCGACGCTGCGGGCATCGAGGTGCTGCTCGCGCATCCGGGCGGGCCCTTCTACTCGGGCAAGGACGAAGGCGTGTGGTCGATCCCGAAGGGCGAGTACGACCCCGCCGAGGAGGATGCCCTCGCCGCCGCGCGTCGTGAGTTCTCGGAGGAGACCGGCGCCGACGTGCCGGACCGCGAGCCGGTCGACTTGGGCTGGATCGAACAGCGGAAGGGCAAGATCGTCCACTCATTCGGTGTCCAAGGCGCGTTCGATCCCACGAGGCTCGTCAGCAACGAGTTCGAGATGGAGTGGCCGCCACACTCTGGCCGCCTGCAACGCTTCCCCGAGGTTGATCGAGCCGAGTGGTTCGGCGTGGGCGAGGCGCGCGAGAAGATCCTGCCGGCACAAGCCGTGTTCCTCGGCAGGCTCGTCCAAGCGCTTCTGGCTCAGCCGCCCAGTTCCGGCTGATTCACTCCGCGGGCTCGGGCTGCGCCGAAACCCTCGCCGGACGCGGGCGCATCCCGAACAGCGTGCGCAGCACAGGGACGCGGCGCACGAGCTCGTAGAGCGCGAATGTGGCCAGCACCGCGACGATGAAGACGGCTGTCCACTCGAGGGCCAACGGGCCTTGCATGCGCACCAGGTAGAAGGCGGCCACCACGATCACGGTCTGATGGAGGATGTAGACGGGGTAGGACGACTCGGCGAGGTACGACAGGGCGGACGAGGGCTGGTCGAGATAGTGCTTGCCCGTGCCGAGAAGCCCGATGATCGCGAGCCAAGCGGAGAGCATGCCTGCCATGACGATCCCGAAGAGCGCGAACGAGGGATCGGGCAGCGAGTCGCGGAAGGGTCCTGTCGCGACCCAGACTGCGCATCCCAACATCCCGACGATCAGCGCGAACCATCGATACCGTTCGGCGGATTCTGTGAACGCGTCGTCGGCCATGACGATGTACCCGAGGACGAAGAACACGAGGTAGTAGATCAGGTTCTTGCCGGCGATCTCAGGCATGCTCTCACCGATCAGGATGACGAACGCGACGACGAGCCAACCCCACGGCTTCGCCAAGAAACGGGCGAAGCGCCCAATTGCCGCCGCCCCGCGTTCGGTCCTGCCCCACACCAGTAGTGGCAGCACGATGAGCGAGATCAAGAGCAGGAACCCAATGAACCACAGGTGCCCAATGCCGAAGCCGCCGTAGTAGTCGCCACCCTCCTTGATGTTGAACGCCAGGAAGTCGCCGCTCGTAAGGTACTGGATGAACGATCCCGTGTACCCCGAGTTGAACTGCCCACCGATCCACGTCTGGGGCGGGATGAGCACAAGGATGCCGAAGACGAACGGAACGAGCAGCCGCTGGACGCGCTCGCGCTCGAACTGGCCGCCAGTTCTTCGGCGCAGAGAGAAGTAGGCCGACGCGCCGGCCAGCAGGAACAGCAGCTGCATGTGCCATGTGGAGATGAAGCCGAGCACGTAGCTGAGCGCTACCGACAGGTGCGTGCCCTTGACGTAGAAGTCCTCGCCGAAGTTGAACACGCGGGATGTGTGGAAGGGGAACAGCAGCATGACTGCCAGCACTCGAAGCCAGTCGATGTAGTGAAGTCTTCGCGCCATGGCGAACCTCCCTATCGCTCCGATGCGGGCGCTTCCAGCCTGGCCTACTTCGCCTTCATCCACCATTCGGTGAACTCGTAGGCGCGGCCGTCCGGCTTCAGTCGGACTATCCAGATATTGTGATAGGTTGCGCCGGCGGGCTCGTCGGGCGACTCCGGTTCGTAGTGGGTGACACCGCGAACCACTCCCGTGTCGCCGCACTCGGCGATGATGTCGTGCTCGAACGACCAATCGTTGCCGGAATCGCCACGCGCGATCCACTCGCGCACGATTTCGTCGCGGCCCTCCCATGGCTCGGCGTACGGCTCTGTGAAGTACCGCGCATCTTCGGTGAAGAGCGCGGCCACGTCCTCGGGCGCATCAGATGTCCACGCTTTCAAGTAGGCTTGGACCCATTCCTCGATCATGGCGCCCTCCTCGGCTCGATCCCAGAGTGGCCGTGATTCTCGCTGCCACTCGGCCGGCACGTCTCCCTCCATACTTCTGCTGCTGGTGCAGATACCCAGTTTCGAGGTCGTCACCACGCATCACCGAGCCGCCGTACACTGGCCGGAGTCGACTCATTGCGCCGAGCAGCGCAAGACAGCTGTTTGGGGATGAGAAAGGGAACGGCCTGCGAACGACCAGTAGGCTGGCTCCACACGGCGGGCGGGCCGACAAGCGACGGAGGGTGAGACGAGTGTCCGAAATCGACGAGGCACCCGGTCCTTCTCCGCCACGCGATTCGCCTGCGGGCAATCGAGTGGCACAGGGTGCCGAGACCTCGACAATGACGGCCGGACGTGCGGCGAAGGGGAGGCGGTCCTGGGGAGGTCTGCTCTGGCTTGCCGCTGTCGTTGTTGGCTGGCTGGTCTTCGGCTATATCGCGCTCTACGTCCCGGGCGGACTGGACTCGGTGTGGCAATCGGTCCGCGAACTGCCGGTAGTCGCCCAGGTCGTCCTGTGGCTGGTTCTGCTGCCATACATGGCTGCGCTCTGGGTGTGGCAGGCCGACTGGAGCGTGCCGGTGCGCGTCGGCGTGATAGGCGGCATCGCGCTCGGCACCGTGCTTCTCTCGATTCCGCGCAAGAAGTAGCCAATCGTCCGCGAGTGGACCGGAGGTCGAAGATGGATCTGACAGCGCACCACGTCGGGCTTGTCGTCAGCGATCTCGACCGATCGATCGCGTTCTACAGCGCACTCGGTTTCGAGGTCGAGTCGTCCCTTCCGATGCAGGACGCGTCGCGTTCGATCACGTTCATGCGGCTGGGTGAGTTCCGCCTTGAGCTGTTCTGGTACGCGCGGACGCCAGGGGTTGTCGGCGGAAACGATGCGAAGCGCATCGGGTTCCGGCACTTTGCGCTGGCGACCAACGATATCGACAGCGTCGTTGCTGAGCTCAAGCGGGCGGGCCTGCTGGCGGACGACGTCGTGGCCCGCGATGTCATCGAGCGCTACAGGCTCGTCTTCTTGGACGATCCGGATGGCACCGAGATCGAGATCGCGCAGGAGCTCTAGGCGCTCGGTCCGGCCGACCGTCGCCCCCGGCGAGCCGAGGCATCGACGTGTCTAGAGGTTGAGCCCAAGCCAGCGCACCCCAGGCCAATTCATGTCCGTGCGATATGGCTCCATCGGGCAGTAGCCAAGTTCGTCGTACAGCCTCTGCGCAAGGGGCATCATCTCGGCGGACGTGGTAAGGACGAGCGATTCGTAGCCCCGCTCTCTGGCGGCGATCTCCGAGCACTTCATGAGTGCGTGTCCGATACCGTGACGCCGGTAGCGAGGGCGCACGAACAGACGCTTGAGCTCGCCGAATCCTTCGGCGCCGATGTCCTGGATGCGTACGTCGGAGGGTATGGGCTGCAGTCCGAGCACACCTGCGGGTTCGTCGTCGACGCAGGCGAGCAGGAGCGCGCCCGCGGGTTGAGCGTAGGGGCCGGGCAGGTTCTCGATTTCATCCGCGAACCGGCCTCCGGATGCGAGGTCCCAACCGAGGGCCTCGGCATACTCGAGGAAGAGCCTCCGGACCTGTGCGAAGTCCCTGGGCGTGTCGCTTTGGAAGATGTCGAAGTCCATGCTAGCCATCGAGTTGAATCTACCCGACACGACGCGCGGCCCGCGGTTCAGCGTCCGTCGGCCATCAGAAGAGCATCTTGTTCTCGGCAGCCGCTCGAACCGCGGCTTCAATGCGTCTGGCCCGAGTCTCTGGCCGCTTCGCGGTGCCGATCCAGTACAGAGCCAGCTTCCTCTGCGACGCGCTGAATCGCTCGAAGTTGCCGGACGCACCGGGTTCAGCGGCAAGTGCCGCGGCCAGATCATCGGGAACGACAAGGTTTTCGACGTCGTCCAGCTGGCTCCACGACCCGTCGGCCTTGGCGGCCTCGATCGCTGCGACGGTCTTTGGCAGGAGGAGTCCCTGCGTCTCGAGCCGCGCGACGCGTTCCTTGTTCGAGCGTGACCACGTGCTCCCCGGCTTGCGAGGCGTGAAGAGCTGACTGTAGCGGTCCTCGTCCAGCGGATGCGCGGTGCTGTCGATCCAGTTGAACCGCACCGCCTCCTCGACGGCCTCTTCGTAGGTGAGCGAGGTACGGGTCCTCCCTTTCTTGCCGATCGCGAGCAGGACCCCGGGCGCTGAATCGTAGTTCGCCTCGAGCCAGGCGCTCCATTCCGCGCGCGTCGCAGGCTCCAGCCGAGGGAGGTCGCGAACCGGTCGGGTCACGAGCCGGACCCATCCGGTCGGCTACGCGCGGCCGGCTCGAACTCCCCGCCGCGACGTCGAGCGCGGTACGCCATGCCCATGTACGCATCACCGGTCTGCAACTCGTCGAGCATCTGCTCCAGGCGCTTGCAGCGCGTGTCCTCCCGTTTCGCACGTGCGATCCAGCCGACATAGTCGTTCCGCTGGTAGTCCGGACGCGACAGATAGGCGCCCATGAGCCCTCGCTCGGCGAGCGCCCGCTCGACGTCGGGTGGCACGGGGTATCGCGGGCGCTGCAGGGCGCTCATCGTTCGCTCCGATCATATGTGCGGCGGAGGGCCTGGCTGCGACTAGCCGACCAGGCTCGCGACCTTGGCGTCGTCGGCAGTCTTGAACACGACAGTTGCCTTGTCGGCTGCTCCGGCGGTGCCGTACGAGTACTCGATGTTGATGCCAGCCTCGGCGATCTTCTTTGCGATCTCCTCCAGCGCGCCCGCCTTGTTGGGCATGTCCACGAGCACGACGCTCTTCTCGCGAACATCGGCGTTGAAGCGACCGAGCGCATCGGACGCCTCCGCGTTGTCGCTCGTAACCAGGAGGAACTTGGCGTTGCCGTCGCGCTCATAAGCCGAGATGGCGATCACATTCAGGTTCGCCTGACGCAGAGTCTCGGCAATGTCGGCGAGGAGGCCGACTCTCGTGGGAAGCGAGCACACAAGTTGCGTTGCCATTCGTGCGGAAGCCATGTTCTTCTCCAATCATTCGCCCTGACCATGCTGCATATACCCTTGCGCGGCGTGGCCACGCGGGTTGTCGAGTGCGACGTGTAGAGTGAAAGCCCTGATGTACGAGTGCGATTCTCCCTATCACCGCGTTCGCGTGGCCGACGACGACGGAATCCGCCGCCTGACGTTCGAGCGCAATCGTCAATCGTCGATGCGGCTCGACGACCCGTTCGAGACCGACATCGAGTACGTCGCGTACCTGCACCTGACGATGGCGATCACGCCAACGGCAACCAGGGCGCTCGTCATCGGGCTGGGCGGCGCTTCTGTGGTCAAGCGCATGTGGCGCGACTACCCCGACATGCACGTGGACGCCGTCGAGATCGATCCCACGGTCGTCGAGGTCGCCAGCACCTTCTTCGCCTTGCCCGAGGACGAGCGCATCCGCGTGTTCGTCGGGGACGGCCGCGAGTTCGTCGACCGCTGCGCCGAGACCTACGACATCATCATTGTCGACGCCTTCGACGATGATCGCGTGCCCCGTCCGCTCACCACAGACGAGTTCATGAGGGAGTGCCGCGACTGTCTCGCGCCGGCTGGAGTCATCGCCTACAACTTCATCGGCGCTGTCTACGGGCCGCGGAGCAAGCCCTTTCGCAGCCTCTACCGCACCGCCGCGAACGTCTGGGGAGGCGCGTGGGTGTTTCCCATCGGCTCCGCGAAGGACCCACGCGACAACACGCGCAACATCATCATGCTAGGCACGGATGCCGAGGTAACGCAGATCCAGCTGCTGGAGCGCATCGCCAGCAGGGTCGGGAGCAGGGTGACAGTGCCGAGTTTCGAGCGTTTCGGCGATGATCTCTATGAGGGTGCCATCCGCAGTGGAGACGTGCCGCTGATCGTTGATCCGCGACGTGGCAGGCGTCGTAGGCTGCGATAGGGGCGTCAGCTCAGAAGCATGCCGCCGTCCACCACCACGATCTCGCCGGTCATGTAATCCGCCGCAGACGACGCGAGGAACGCCGCAACCTTGCCGATGTCATCTGGCTCGCCCATTCGACCCATCGGGATCCTCGCCTTGAATGCGTCCATCATCGCGTCCATCTGCTCTTGTGTCATGCCGCTGCCCGCGAGCGGGGCCGCGGTGCCAGGAGTGTTGATGCCGCCCGGCGCGATCGCGTTCACGGTCACGCCGTACTTGCCCATCTCGAGTGCGAAGTTCTTGGTGAACATGACTACGCCGCCCTTGGAGGCGTCATACGCGGCTAGACCGACCATGGACGGGTGGATCCCGTCGATCGACGCGGTGTTGATGATCTTGCCGCCGCGGCCCTGCTCCACCATCTTGTTGCCGACCGCCTTGGAGATGAACGCCAGCGCCTTCAGGTTGATCTGGTAGACCTTGTCGAACACCGCCGGCTCCATGTTGAGCATCGGGACCTGGGGGTAGATCCCGGCGTTGTTGCAGAGAATGTCGACCCCCCCGAAGTTCTCCATCATCGCGGCGACGATCTGGTCTCCCGCATCTGACGCGGTGACGTCGAGCTTCAGGCACGCGGCCTTGGCGCCGCCAGCTTCGAGAGCCTTGGCCTCGGTCATTGCGCAATCGAAATCGAGATCTGCGATGAGCACGTTGGCTCCTGCCTCGGACAGCCGCTTCACGATGCCGAGACCGATCCCCATTGCACCACCGGTTACGACGGCGCTCTTGTCATGCAGCGAAAACGGACCCCAGTGTGACATGCGTGTCAACCCCTTCTTCTCTGAGCGGACGAGACTGTCACTTGTGTTCTTGCCCGGTGAGTGGAGTTGATAGTCACCTCGCGCTCGCGTCAGCGGTGGATGCGCTGCACTTCTACTCGGATGACGCTGCGAAGGACGCCAGTCTGCTGAGGGACGCGGCCCCAGGGGCGCGAGGGTGCCTTCCTGCGGGCGCGGCGTGGTCGGGACGTGCGCCCCCCGCTCGCCACGTCGACCGCATTGGGGTATCCACTAGGTGAGGGCCGCGAGTTTCGGCCGGGGAAGCCCCGGGGGATCCGAGCGAGTGGAAAGGGAGAGCCATGCTCCAGGACTTCAAGGAGTTCATCGCCAAGGGCAGCGCGATAGACCTGGCGATCGGTGTGGTCATCGGTGCCGCGTTCGGCGCCATCGTGACCTCGCTCGTCAACGGGATCATCATGCCTCTCGTGGGGTTGCTCCTCGGGGGTATCGACTTCTCGAACATGTTCATCGTGCTGAAGGAGGGCACCCCACCTGCACCGTACGAGACGCTCAAGGCAGCGACGGACGCAGGTGCAAGCGTGTTGACCTACGGCGTACTGGTGAACGCGATCGTCAGCTTCGTCATTATTGCGTTCGTGATCTTCCTGATGGTAAAGGGCATCAACAGGATTCGAAGGCCCGAAGCGCCGCTGGCGATGAAGGACTGTCCGTACTGCAAGATGCCGATTCCCGAGGCCGCCACTCGATGCCCTGATTGCACGAGTGAACTCACGAAGGCTACCCCCGCCGCCTCCTAGCGGTACCCATCCAGGCCGCTCCGTGCGGCTGACACGCGACTGAAAGGGGGGCGACATGCCGGACGCCGCCGAGGGTCTGCTCATCGCCAAGGGCACCGCCGACATGTACGTGCTGCCGAACATGGCCAACCGTCATGGGCTGGTAGCCGGAGCGACTGGCACGGGCAAGACCGTGTCGCTGCAGGTCCTGGCAGAGTCCTTCTCCCGCATCGGCGTGCCCGTCTTTGCCGCTGACATCAAGGGCGACCTGTCCGGCATCTCGCAGCCGGGTGGTGGCAACGCCAAAGTAGACGAGCGCATCGCCTCCCTCGGTCTTGCGCCGTGGGAGTTCTCCGGCTCACCCGTGATGTTCTGGGACGTCTTCGGCGAGCAGGGCCATCCCGTTCGCACAACCGCGTCCGAGATCGGCCCGTTGCTGCTGGCGCGCATGCTGAGCCTGAACGATATCCAGGAAGCGGTGCTCACCGTCGCCTTCCGCGTGGCCGACGACAACGGCCTGCTCCTTCTCGACCTGGACGACCTGCGCGCAATCCTCAAGTACGTCGCCGACAACGCGAGCGACATCGGAACCACGTACGGGAACGTGTCGGCAGCCTCCGTTGGAGCAATCCAGCGCGGGTTGTTGACTCTCGAGGAGCAGGGTGGCGCGCGGCTCTTCGGAGAACCGGCTCTCGACCTGTTCGACTTCATGCAGACGGACACGAACGGGCGCGGCTACGTGAACATACTCGCAGCCGACAAGCTCATGACGTCGCCACAGGTCTACTCGACACTGTTGCTGTGGCTCCTCTCCGAGCTCTTCGAGCGGTTGCCCGAGGTCGGCGACCTGCCCAAACCGAAGCTCGTCTTCTTCTTTGACGAGGCACACCTGCTCTTCACCGACACACCGCAGGCGCTGCTCACCAAGATCGAGCAAGTGGTTCGGCTCATCAGGAGCAAGGGTGTGGGCGTGTACTTCGTGACTCAGAACCCGATCGACATTCCGGACACGGTGCTCGCGCAACTCGGCAACAAGGTGCAGCATGCGCTGCGCGCGTTCACGCCCCGGGAGCAGAAGGCCGTAAAGGCCATGGCCGAGACGTTTCGACCCAATCCGGAGGTCGACGTGGAGTCAGCCGTGACCGACCTGGCGGTCGGCGAGGCGCTCATGTCGCTGTTGGAGGCCGACGGCAGCCCGTCTATGGTGCAACGCGCGTTCGTGGTGCCGCCGCACGGCCACATCGGCGCGATCACAACCGAGCAACGGCAGCAGATCATCGCGGGCTCGCTCGTAGCCGGGCACTACGAGCAGGTCATCGACCGCGAATCCGCCGAGGAGGTCCTGAAGGCCCGGGCGGAAGCGGCAATCGCCGCGGCAGCAGAGGCGGCCGCAGCTGCAACGGCCGCCGCAGCGGCTGAGGCGCAGACGGTGCCGACTCCGCGGCCGTCCTCGACCGGTGGCGCCAAACCAGCGACGTCTGGCCGCACGCGCGAGGGCATGTTCGAGGCGATGAGCAAGAGCGTGGTACGGGCCGTGGGCAGCCAGATGGGCCGACAGCTCGCACGCGGGATCCTCGGCACGTTCATGAAGGTCAAGTAGCGAGCGCGGCCGTGACCCCGCAACCCGACTCGGCTCCCCTCGCCAGACTGCGAGGGGAGCGCGTCACGCTTCGTCCGCTCGTTGCGGAAGATGGACCTCGCCTCGTAGAGATCGTCGGCGAGCCCGGCGTTAGCGAGTGGTGGTGGGGCTATGACGAGGCTCGATTGCTCGGGGAGCTATTCGGCGATGAGAACGTCACGCCCTTCGCCATCGAGCTCAACGACGTACTGATTGGGCTCATCATGTACACGGAGGAGCCCGATCCCTACTACAAGTACGCTTCGATCGACCTCACGCTAGACGCGTCTCACCTCGGGCAGGGATACGGGACGGACGCCTTGAGGACACTCGCCCGCCATCTCTTCGACGTGCGGGGACACCACCGCATAACGATCGACCCCGCCGCCGCGAATGCGCGGGCGATCGTGGCCTACAAGAAGGTTGGATTCAAGCCGATCGGCGTGATGCGGCAATACGAGCTGGGCGCAGACGGGAAGTGGCGCGATGCCCTTCTCATGGATCTGCTTGCTGACGAGGTTACCTAGCGGGCACCGCTGCAACCCGCGTGTGACCGCCCGTGCTTGACGTGTGGCACCAGGGAGCGAAGCTTGCAGCCGTCCACGTTGGTTCCATCTCTCGCCGCTCCTCTAGCCCGCCGCTTCGTACGCGCGGCGCACGGCCGACAGGGCATCGTCGAGTTCGGCATCGCTGCGCAGCGGCAGCACCGGCCAGGCTGCCATCTCCATCCCCGGCCGGTAGACGAACGGCACGACACCACTGCGGGCGTACAGTGAGGCGGACTCCTCGGCGGAGAAGGTCCTCGCCGAGACGCCCTCCTCAACCAGGAAGGCGAACATCTTGCCGCCGCGCACATAGCCACGATGCCCGAAGACCTGCTTCACCTTGACGGCTGGCCATCCGGCGACGACTTCGTCGACAGCGGCCTGCCGCGGCGCGAGTTGCCGAGGGGCGCTCATTGGGTCTTCCTGAAGATGAGCAGCGGGTTGCGATTGGCGTCCATAAGTGTGAGCTCATCCTCCAGGCGAGAGTAGCGTTTCACCTGGTCGAGCAGGGCGAAGAACGTCTGCTCCGCACGCATCGCATCTGGCGGGCCGGCCATTGCCGTAGAGTTCATCGGTCCCGACGAGAAGATGCCGGTGCGACTCGCCTTGTACGGTCCGCCGTAGCTGTTGACCGCCGACGTGCCTGAGATTTGGCCGTCAGCGAACGTCGCGGTGATCGTGAAAGCTGTGGGATCGGTCGCGCTCACCGACCACGCCTCGAGCCGCCAATTCGTTCCGTCGAGGGCCGAGTTTCCTCCCAGCAGAAAGAAGGCGGCGAGCGCAGCGACCCCCGCAACCACGAGGACGATCAGCGCAACACGCAAGATTCCGGACACCGTCACCAGCTCCCACTAGATCTACAGCAACGCCATCCTTCGATCGATATCGCGCGTGAAACGCTTCCGAGAAGGTTCCTTCCCGCTACCAGCGGCAGTGAACAACACCACCAGGTCGGGTAGATGGATATGTGGCCGGGATTCGGCAGCGGGGGAGCGATTGGGAAGCCAGAACGAGCGGACTCTCAGACGTCGCCCGACTCCAGAAAGGACGCACCATGGACGAGTTCGTGAAGCAGCTTTCGGCAGGCGTGGGTATCGATGAAGCCACGGCGACCAAGGTCGTGGATTGGGTCACCAAGAACTGGGACGACATCGCGAAATGGCTCGGGCACGAGAAGTTCGATACGGCCAAGGATACGGTCGGTGACGCGTTCGAAGACGTGAAGGACAAACTCGGCGGGCTCTTCAAGAAGGACTGAAACCGTACGCCCATCGGTAGCCGTCCGCGGGTTTTCCCCGCTGAGCGCTCTCGCTCTCTGAAGGCCGTTGTGCCGTTCGACTCCCAAGTGGGCAGATAGAGTGGCAGACACCGCCACTTCAGGAAGGGGCTGCGATGCGCGAACTAGCGAAGCAACTCTCCGAACAACTCGGCGTGGATGAGGCGACCGCGAGCAAGGTCGCCGACTACGTGGCGCAGAACCTGGATGCCGTCGCGGACTCGATCCGCGCCGAGCAAGTGGGGGACGCGATGGACGATCGGGATGTCCCGACCGACTCGCCCGAAGACACGTCCGGACGCATCGACGATGACGAAGGCTGGGTGCTTCGGCAGGCCGACAGCTGCTGATCGTGATGGATGAGTCCGTCGCCGCGACGGGCGACATCCGGCTGCACTCGATCGCCGACAGAATCGAGCTCGCCCCTGGCGTGATGATGCCGCGCCTTGGCTTGGGCACGTCTCGAGCGCATGGGCGAGAACTCACCCGGACGATCCTCGCTGCGTTCGAGCTCGGCTATCGCCTCATCGACACGTCGGCGAACTACTTCAACGAGGAGGCCGTCGGCGAGGCCATCGCCCAGGGTCGCGTGCCTCGCGATGAGATCTTCGTCACGACGAAGCTAGAGGGGCCGGACCAGGGCTACCATTCGGCGCCCCGTGGGTTGCAGGGTAGCCTGAGGCGACTCGGCCTCGACTACGTGGACTTGTATCTGATCCACTGGCCGAACGCGCGTCTGACCAATGAGACGTGGCGCGCAATGGAGGAGTTGCGGCAAGCCGGACTCGCCCGGTCGATCGGCGTGAGCAACTTCGAGACGACCGACCTGGAGCAGCTCCTGTCCACGGCCACGATGCCGCCGGCTGTGAACCAGCTGCAACTGAACCCGACCGTGCAAAGACGCGACATCCAGGCCTATTGCCGCGAGCGCGGGATCACCCTCGAGGCCTGGGCGCCTGTCATGCGCGGCTACGTAGGCGACGTACGCGTGCTTGCGGAGATCGGGCGACGCCACTCCAAATCGCCCGCGCAGGTCTCGCTGCGGTGGATTCTGCAGAAGGGCATCGTGGCGATTCCCAAGACCGTGCACGAGGGGCGGTTGCACGAGAACGCGAGCGTCTACGACTTCGAGCTCAGCGCCGATGAGATGCAGACGATCGACGCGCTCGAGGGATAGGCGCCGCGGCCTCCGACGCTACACGTCGCCGAGCGCCGCCGGCGGCTGGACATCGTCGTAGATCCTGGCGGCAACGAGCAAGCCGCTGGCGCCGCGCTGGTAGGCGGCTGCCCCAGCCTGGGGAGTCATCGGCCCACCCCACACGTCGGCCATGTACTCGTACACGACCGTCGCGCCGTCGTCGGTGATCGTGCCGAGGTGCAGGCCGATCGGCCCCAGTCGCAGGATGCCGCGGTACCACTCTGTTCGCGCCGGCCCGCAGTACACCCATTTCCCGCCAGCGGGTTCGCGCACGCATCCGTCGGCCTCGAACACCGAGTCTGCCATGTCAGCGTCACCCTTGCCGAGCGCCTCGTGGTAGGTGCCGACCGGCTCTGCGGGCCGTTGGGCGAGGTCGTACTGCATGAGCGGTGGCCGCACAATATGTGAACCGGTGAGCGGCCATGTGCTGTGGTACACACGCAGGTCGCGGATAGAGTCGTCCTCGACGTCGGCGACGAGCATGACCGGCAGCTCGCGCTCCTCGCCGTCGATCGTGAGGTAGACGAGGAGTTCGTGAATGACCCGCCCGGGCGTGATCACGTCGTGGACTTGGACGGCGTGCGCGGCATGTCGCCCGAGCCAGGCGCGCGTCTCCGAAACGAACTCGGCCGGCTGCTGCTTGCCGCCGAGCGGCGAGTCGATCGTGGCCTTGTCGCCGAAGATACCCACTGCGCCCATGTCGCCGTCGGCGAGGCGTGGATACAGACCGTGAACGTCATCGAGTACGCTGACCGGTGTGCGCATGGCGGCTCCTCTCGAGGACACCTCGTGTGTTGTGTATTCCCGCCAGGCGTGCCTCATCGAGCCCGAGCCCCGCGGTGTGCACGAGGCATGGTTGAGCGAGAACGCGGACGTGTTCGACTTCGAGCTCACCGCCGAGGAGATGCAGGCGATCGACGCGCTCTAGTGTCGCACGCGGGCAGCGCTTTGCTTCCTCCTTGCGGCGTCGAGGGGAGGGGTGTCGATTCCGGGCATCCGCGCCTCTGCGATAATGGCCGTGCGCCTCGCGCCTGCGCGTTGGCGCACGCATGACCCGCCGTCGCGCCAGGGGGACCTCATGATCGACCGCTATACGCGTCCCGAGATGGGCCGCATCTGGTCGCTCCAGAACAAGTTCGAGATATGGAAGGAGATTGAGATCCTGGCGTGCGAGGCGCAGGCCGAGCTCGGCGTCATCCCACGCGACGCGGCTGTCCAGATCCGCGAGCGAGCTGCTTTCGACGTCGCGCGCATCGAGGAGATCGAGCGCGAGACCAACCACGACGTCATCGCATTCCTCACGGACATGGCCGAGCACATCGGCGAGCCGAGCAAGTGGGTCCACTTCGGCATGACGTCGAGCGACCTGGGCGATACGGCGCTCTGCTACCAGATGACGCAGGCGCAGGACATCATCATCGGGGAAGTGCGGCGACTCGTGGCGATTTGCAGACGCCGCGCGTTCGAATTCAAGGACACGCTCTGCGTGGGCCGCACGCACGGCGTCCACGCCGAGCCGATGACGTTCGGCATGAAGTGGGCGGTCTGGGCGCAGGCGTTCGCGCGAGCCGAAGGGCGCCTCACGGCGACGCGCGAGTTCTCATGTGCGTGGGGCGCGATCAGCGGGGCGGTGGGCTCGTATTCCAACGTCGACCCCTTCGTCGAGCAGTACGTATGCGAGAAGTTGGGGCTTCAGCCGGATCCCGCGTCACAGCAGGTCATCGCGCGCGACCGGCACGCACATGTCCTAGCGGTGCTCGCGACGGTCGCCGCCACCGCCGAATGGATCGCCACCGAGATCCGAGCGCTCCAGAAGACCGACACGCTCGAGGCAGAGGAGCCGTTCGCGAAGGGTCAGAAGGGCTCGTCAGCGATGCCGCACAAGCGCAACCCGATCGCCGCCGAGCGCGTCTGCGGACTCGCGCGCGTCGTGAAGGCCAATGCGCAGGTGGGCTTCGACAACGTGGCCCTCTGGCACGAGCGCGACATCTCCCACTCGTCGGCGGAGCGCGTCGTGCTCGCCGACAGCTTCATCGCCACCGACTACCTCCTCGACAAGCTCGCCTGGATCCTGGACGGCCTCGTCGTCTATCCGAAGAACATGCTAGCGAACCTCGAGAAGACGCGCGGGCTCATCTACTCCTCGCGCGTGCTGCTCGCGCTCGTGGGCACGGGCATGCTCCGGGACGACGCCTACTCGATCGTGCAGCGCGCGTCCACGCAGGTCTGGGACGACATCCAGCAGGCGCGTCCGGGGCCGACGCTGCGGGAGGCGCTCGAGGCCGACTCCGACTTCACAGCCGCCGGCGTGCCAGCCGAGGAACTCGACGCAGCCTTCGACCCGCGCGCGTTCCTGGCACGGGTAGGCGTGGTGTTCGAGCGGCTGTGAGGGATCTGGGGGCCGTCTACGCGGTCACGCCCCTACCTCGGATTGCATGCGTCATGGTCTCGGCGAACGACATCGCCGCACCGAGCAGCGCGATCAGCAAGGCGGCTGAGACACTGTTCGGGCCTAGGAACGCAACCGACGCTCCGACGAGGACCCAAGCTACCGCCGAGACCCATCCGGAGACGGCCGAAGGCTTCACCACCGTGCGGCCTGCGTACGGCACCAATGGAGCGCGGCGAGCAACCAGGAACCCGATCCCAGCACCGACGACTACGGCTATGACGGCGAAGATTGGATTCAGCGCCAGCCCGGTCACCGCGAGGACGCCCCAAACCGCCACGAATGGCAGCAGTCCGACGATGATCTGGCTTCCCGGTTTGACCCGCCGCAACTTGGCGCCGCGTAGCGCCCAAACGAGCGCGAGCACGGCGACGATGGCGACGAGCGCCACCTCGATCCACAACAGGTAGGTCACCGTGGACGGCATCACGATGCACCACCTTCCGAGGGCGAATACCCGACAACGGCATCCACAGACTTCGTGATCTGATTCTTGAGCTCCTGGGTCGGAGGTTGATTCCAGCCGAAGATCACACTGCTCAGGATGATGACTGCGATGAACAGCCCTATGAGCGCCAGGGTCGCGAGCTTCTGCGCGTCGGGCACCGGTGGCTGCGCCGCCGTCGGCGCCAGGATCCTGACCGCCTTCTCGACGGCGGGCGCTTTGATCGGGTTGCTCGACGCCCCCGTGGTGGCGTTCGGCTTGAGTTTGTCCGCGTTGGCCGCGAACCACGCGTCGGCCTTTGTCTGGTCGAACCCGCGTGTGACCATTTGAGCTTCGCCGGTGATGTGCCCGGAGTGGGTGATCAGGACGGTTCCCGTGCCCTCGCCGATGGCCTCCCAGAGCTTCCCGTTATTGGCGAACGTCGCCGTACCCGAACCGGTCGCGATAGCCCTGAGGATCCTCGGCAGGGTGACATCGACCTGGACGGTGTTCGGCAACGGCCACTGCTCAGGGGCTGTGACGCTGACGGTGTGACCCTCTGCCCGGATCGTGATCTGCATTTGGGTCCCGCGCTGACGCAGGAACAGGGTGAACGGAACCTTCTTGCCGGAGTTGGTCGTCGCGATGCCCGCGTATGTCCCCTGGTAGTCGGGGTGGCTTGCCGAGGCAGCGGCGAACGCCCAGCTGGCTGCGCCTGCTGCAATGGCGAAAGCCAATACTCCTACGAAGAACAGGCGTGATCGTACGCCCAGATGTCGGCCTCGCATGGACTCTCTCCCCTCTAGGATTCCCACTCCAGAACCGCCAAGCCCCGCACCGTGCCATGACCAGGATCTCAGATGCCTATGGGATCCGACACGGACCCGCTATTCCCCGAACAGCTTACCGACGAATCCCCCTACATCGTCCAGAGCAGACCCGTCCTCCCTCCGCCTCGGCGATGCGCGTCACTGCCTCGCCCTCGAAGTAGTTACCCGAATAGGCACCTCGTCGAGCCACGAGCGCATACAGGCCTGCCACCAGATACGCGGGGATGAACGCCGGTCCCCAGAGCTCGTACTGGCGGACGTGCTCCCGTTCGTGCGCTCGCGTTTGGAGGAGCGTGATGGGGTCCCGCCCGAGAACCACATGGCCAAGGGTGATAGCCAACGCGCCTCCCCGCAGGGGTACGCAGTGGTGCAGCAGAAACGACGCGAGTCCCTCGTAGACCTCGAGAACGCCGTCAACGACCTGAATGTGGCCGCCCGTCATGAGAACGAAGGGCGTGAGGGCAAGGCCAATCAGAGTGTTCGGCAGCGCCCACACGTATCTGAGCAGACGCATCAGGGCGTGTCCAAGGGTTCTGTCTTCATCGCTCGTCCCCGTCACAAATCGCACTGTAGTCCAGGTTGCCACGGTGCTGCAGGCCCCTCCGACGTGGGTGTAGCATTGCGACGTGTCAGTTTCTTGCAGTACTGGGCGATTCTTGTTAGGAGGCAGCCGTGGCCAGGGGATCGGTCATTGTCATCGGCGGGGGCATCGCGGGTCTCGCTACGGGCATCTATGCCGCTGCCAACGGTTACGAGACGAGCGTTCTCGAGATGCACACGATCCCTGGCGGACTGTGCACATCCTGGGAGCGCCAGGGGTACTGCTTCGACGGGTGCATCCACTGGTTCGTCGGTGGAAAGCCGGGGCGCGGCTTCTACCCTCTCTGGGAGGAGGTCGGCGCCACCGAGGGGCTGGAACTCGTCGCGCGGGACCGCCTGAACTCGGTTCGCGATGAGGTGGGAAACGAACTCGTGCTCTGGTCCGACCTGAGCCGGGTCGAGTCCGAGATGCTCGCAAGCTGGCCATCAGATGCGAAGGCGATTCGAGGGCTGGTGAAGGGATCGCACCTCATGGCGGGCGTGGGGTCGATGGTGCCGACGACGCCGCCCGATATGATGAGAGCGTGGGACGGCCTGAAGATGCTGGTGACTTCCGGCTCCGCGCTCCGCAAGATGCGGCGCTACCAGATGCTCACGGTGCAGGATCTTGCCGACGGCTTCTCGGATCCCTTCCTGCGCCGGGCGGTCGCGAACGCCGTGAACGAGCCTCGAATCAGTTCGATGGCGCTTCTGTCCACGCTCGGTTGGTTCGACGTGGGGGACGCGAACTGGGTCATGGGAGGATCGGCCCTGTTCGCCCGCAGACTCGAGCGGCGCCTCCTGGATCTTGGCGGCGAGATCCGATATCGGTCACGCGTGAAGCGGATCCTGGTGGAGGATGACCGCGCCGTGGGAGTGCGGCTCTCTGACGGGACCGAGCAGCGGGCCGAGGTCGTCATATCGGCTGCCGACGGGCACGCCACCATCTTCGACATGCTGGAGGGCCGCTACGTCGACGACCGCATCCGCGACTTGTACGACAACCTCGAGCTGTTCCCGGCGATCGTCCAAGTGTCGCTCGGCGTCAACCGAGACATGTCGAACGAGCCGTGGTCCGTAGTGACGCTCCTCGACGATCCCGTCGAGATTGCGGGGAGACAGGTCTCCTCGGCGTGGACCCATCACTACTCATTCGACCCATCGATGGCGCCGACCGGCAAGTCATCCGTGACGTGCATTCTCGAAGGCGACCTCGAGCACTGGCAGAAGCTGGGGGACACGAGTCGTGAGGCGTATCTCGCCGAGAAGGACGCGGTGGCCAGGCAGGTGATCGACATCGTCGAGCGTGCGTACCCCGGTGTGCACGACGCCGTGGAAGTCGTCGACGTGGCTACCCCTACGACCTACGTCCGCTACACCGGCAACTGGCGCGCCTCGTTCGAAGGATGGCTGCTGTCGCCGAAGAACACGAAGCTCACGGGCATGGCCGGCATGCCAAGAAAGCTGCCTGGGCTCGACCGTTTCTGGATGGCTGGTCAGTGGGTCTGGCCGGGCGGCGGGTTGCCTTCCGGCGTCCTCACGGGACGCTGGGCGATCCAGAATCTGTGCGCGGCGGACGGGCGTGAGTTCGTCGCACCAGCCTAGCCTCAAGCCGCTCTCCGCGGACAAGAGCGCCGCGACCCGCGCGCGCGTGACAACGCTCGTCGTCTTCGGACTCGTTGCGTTCTGTGCTGCGTTCGTCGTAGCGGATCAGTCCTATCTGGCGTTCCTGACCGACCGATTCCCGGCGGTGGGTTCGTCCGCGGCGCTGGCCACGCTCTGGGGTCTCGTCTCACGCGGCCACGTGATCTTGCTCGCGCTCCCGCTCGTGGTCTGGCGCCCGCGGTTCTTCGGCTTTCACATGGGGCGCACGCGAGAGCGGATCCCTCTGCTGCTCGTCATGCTCGCCGTCAACTGCGGTGTGGTTGCTGGGTACCTCTGGTTGACCGGGGGCGGCACGCCGTACAGCGGCAACCAGTGGATCTTCACCGAGACCATCATCGTGCCGGTGGTGGAGGAGACGCTCTGGCGCGGCGTGGTGTTCTCGGTGCTGCTCGCGCTCTTCGAGCGAGTACATCCTGAGCGCACGGCCACCCACCTGACGGTGTGGCTCAGCGGGATCGCCTTCGGCATGCTGCATGCCGCCAATGCGCTCGCCGGCGTTCCCGTCGCATTTGTCGCGGTGCAGACGCTCTCGGCGATAGTCTGGGGAGTGATGTACGGGTACGCCCGCGCCGAGACGGACAGCGTCTATCCGCCGATGCTTCTGCACGCGGCCATGAACCTCGTGGTCGTGCTGTTCTAGCCTAGCGGCTCGGCGGAGGGGCGGGCCGCCACGGAACGGGCCAGCTCGCCGACGGCACTTGGCGCGACGCAGCTCGCTCTGCCACACCGGGTACGAATCTACTGACGCCACTCCAATCCGCGGGATTCGGCTGTCACAGCGGCGAACTAAGACGGAGGAGCTGAGATGGAACCTCAGAAAATGGCCATGCTCGGCAGTGGCAAGGTCGGGCGAACCCTAGGTGCCGGCCTGGTGAAGCACGGGCATCACGTCATGCTCGGCTCGCGCGACCCTTCGAGCGATCGCGTCAAGGAGTGGGTTGCGAACACAGGCCCTATGGCCTCGGCGGGCACCTATCCCGAGGCCGTCGAGTGGGCCGACTGGGTGTTCTTCTGCGTCCCTGGAACCGCTGTCGAGACGGTCTCTGCGCTCGTGGGCAGGGGTGCATTGGCGGGGAAGCTTGTCGTGGACGTCACCAACGCGATCACAACGGTCGACGACGACCACATGACTCTTTCCTGGGGCGTCGACGACTCGGCCGCCCTTCACATCCAGCGCACGAACCCCGGCGCACGGGTCGTGAAAGCCTTCAATACGACCGGCGTGAACAGCATGATCGATCCCGATGTGCCCTGCGCCCCGCCTATCATGCCCATCTGCGGCAACGACGCGGAGGCCAAAGCCGAGGTGGCCGAGCTGCTCAGGGATGTGGGCTGGGAGCCCTGCGACCTGGGTCCGATCCACGTTGCTGCGATGATCGAGGCCATGACGCTCGCGTGGGTGCAGTACGGTCGCGTGACCGGCACCTGGAACCACTGCTACAAGTTCGTGCATCGATAGGAGCCAACACGCACGGCCGCTGCGACCGGTCGAGTGAGCGATCCTCAAAGGGCCCGAAAGAACGTAGGGGTTGTTGCCGGGTCGGCGGGGAAGATACACCTATCGTCAGCCACGCGCGAGGAGCCGGCCCATGAGCCGCAGACCCATCGTCTTCATCCACGGCATGTTCATGACGTCATTGTGCTGGGAGCACTGGCTGGTACGTTTCCAGGGTCTGGTCCGCGATGTGTGGGCACCCGAGTGGCCACGACGCACCGCATCCGTCGAGGAGCTACGGGCCAGGCATCCGGACCCGGCGCTGGGGAACCTCGGTCTGGTCGAGGTGCTCGAGTCCCATTCGGCGCTCATCGCGGAGATGCCGGAGCCACCCGTGCTCATCGGGCACTCGATGGGAGGACTCGTGGTGCAGCTCCTGCTGGCACAAGGGCAGGGGGCCGCGGGGGTCGCGATCGACTCTGCGCCCCCGCAGGGCGTGTTCACCGCGGACTGGTCGTTCCTCAAGTCCAACTGGCCGATGATCACGCCGTTCCACGACAAGCACGACCCGCGCATGATCTCGTTCGAGGACTTCGCCTACGCATTCGCCAACGCGCTTCCCGAGCCACAACAACGCTCGTTCTACGACCGCTACGCCGTCCCGGAGTCGCGCCTGGTCCCCGAGCAGTCGCTCACCCGCGTCGCGCACGTCGACTTTGACGCCCCGCACGCTCCGTTGCTGTTGATCGCGGGCTCCCGCGACCACATCATCCCGCCTGATCTCAACAAGACCAACGCCGAGAAGTATCGCGACCCCGGCTCGGTCACGGACTTTCGAGAATTCGATGGCCGAGACCACATGACCATTGTCGAGGACGGCTGGGAACAGGTCGCGGACTTCGTCGCAGAATGGCTCGAGACCCAGGGCGTGTAGGGTCCGGAACTTACGCCGCGTTCGGCCCGTCGGCCGCTGGTGCGGTCGCGAGCCGCGCGACGCGAGCGGCGGCGTCGGCTCCACTCTCGTCCTCTTCGAGGCTCGGGAACCGCCACAGATCCCGCTGCGTGAACGCGAGCACGCCGGTGAGTGCCATCCCCGCACCGGCGACGATGAACAGCGTGGGCAGCGAGACTTTCACGAGTGCGCCTGAGAGGGCTTGCGAGATCGGTGCGAGGCCGACCATCGCGAGCATGATGAGGGACATCACGCGGCCGAGGAGCTTTTCGGGAGTCAGACGCTGGACCGAGGAGATCACGACGATGGCCACATAGCCGTTGCCGACGCCGGCGAAGGCCATGAGCGCCATCGCGAGCCACGTTGAAGCGACGATCGCGAACGAGGCGTAGACGGCGCCGAACGCGAAGAACATGACCGTGGCGATGAGGCCGAAGGTCTTGCTCGACGGTCGGGGGAGCGAGCCCGCGCCGATCATGCCGAAGAGGTTGCCCAGCGCGTACGCCGAGACGATGAGTCCGAACGCCGCGGCGCCCTGGGGCAGGCGCTCCGAGGCGAGCACGGGCACGCCTACGAAGACGGTACCCGTGGCGAACAGGTTGCCGAGAGCGATGAACGCGACGAGCCACGCGATCATGCGTTCGGCCTTCACGAAGCGCAGGCCCTCGGCGATATCGTGGAGCGGGTGTTTGTCGCTGCCGAGGCCGGGGAGCGGATGCATGAGCGCGAGGCTCACCGCCGAGACGAGGAACGTCATGGCGTCCACTGCGAAGGCGGCGGCAATGCCCTTCATGCCCGCGGCTGTCGCACTGGCCGCACCGCTCATGAGCGCGACGATCGTGCCCGCGAGCGCGGGCCCGACGAACTGTGCGACGTTCGTGGCGATCATCATGAGCGAGTTGCCGCCCTCGAGCTGGGCGCTCGGCAGCAGACGGGGGATTGCGGCCTCGGCGGCGGGGAGGAAGAAGCCCGACACGATGCCGAACGCTATAGCGAGGGCGTAGATCATCCAGACCTGGATGTTGCCGCTAAGGATGGCCGCGACCAACGCGGCGGTGATGACGAAGCGCAGCACGTCGGAGACGAGCATGATGATGCGCGGCGAGAAACGGTCGGCGATGGCGCCGCCGAAGAGCATGAGCACGGCGCGGGGGATGCCCGCCGCGGCGAGCACGAGGCCGAGCTGCACGGGGTCGTGGGTCACGGCGAGCACGAGCCACGGCAACGCGACGAGGTGGAACTGGTCACCGAGGTGGCTGATCGACTGCCCGATCCACAGCAGCCGGTAGTCGCGGTTCTTCAGCGACGTGAGCATGGCAGATCATCTCTTCTGGAGGACTCGACCGACGTGGTTGCGGCCGGGGTGCCCGACGCGAAGTCGTCGTCCGGCGTCGAGAACTCCGACTCTGCGTAGGTGACGAGGGGGTCGATAGGGGTAATCAGGGCGCCGTCGGCGTGCATCGACAGGAGTCCGCGCACGAGCGCGCGCATCCCGCGGTCGAATTCGACCCCGAAGCCGGCGTATCCACCCTCGGCGAGCAGGCGCATCACGTTGGGGAACCGCTCGGGGGGAAGCTCGCCCAACGTCTCGTCTTGCTGGTGGTATTCGGACTGCGTGAGCTGCGCGGCGTACGCGTTCGCCATGCCGAGGACCGCCATGCCGAAGACGTCGATCGCGGCGAGAGTCTCAGTGGGGGTGAGACCCGCGTCGTAGAACATGCCGACGAGGGATTCGACACCGGCGATCTGCTGCGGGGTGCGAAGCGACCGGGTCGCCGCGAGGGGCATAGCCCGGGGATGGACGAGAAGGGCTCGCAGGTACTCGTGGGCCGCGGCGACCAGGCGGTCCTCGACCGGTGCGGACGGGTCGTCGGCGGAGAGGTCGATGCCGCTCATGATCTCGTCGACGATGAGGTTGTAGAGGTCGTTCTTGCTCGGCACGTAGTAGTAGACGGTGCTCGGGTCCACGCCGAGCTCGGTGCCGAGCTGGCGCATCGAATGGCCTTCGAGGCCGCGCTCGTCGATGAGCTTCATCGTCGCCGAGACGATCTGCTCGCGCGTGAGTTGCGGCTGGTTGCGCTTGCGCGGGGCCATAGGGGCCTCCCTTGACATCGAGTTATCATACATCGTGGGATAGATTATCCTACGGCGTTGGAACTTGTCAAGGGGTCGTGTCACTTGACTTCTGGGCGGGTGCCCGGAGCTTCCGAAGAGGAGAGGTCTCGTCGTTGCGAGGCGAACTCGCGACTGGTTGGACCCCGCTAGCGCGAATCGCCGGCTGTCACCAGGTCAGCCATCTGAAATGGTGTCCCGTGCCCGGGGTAGACCGTCCCCACGTTCAGCGTCTTCAGCCGGTCGACGCTTGCCCGCGCGGTCGGTGCGTCGTCCATGATCGACCCGAGCTTCGGCACCCCGCGGTTCTGGAGCACGTCGCCGCAGAAGAGGCTGCCGTCATCGAGGAGCAGGGCGATCGATCCTGCCGAGTGCCCGCCAAGCGACAGGATCCGCGCCCCGGGCAGGCCGTATTCGGAGAGATCTGACCCTTCGTTGACGAGTACGTCGGCTTCGAAGCGATTCTTCTTGGGCAGGCGAGCGATCAATGGGATGAGGATCCGGGCGACCCAACCGGGACTCCGGCGACCTGCGAACACGTCGCCGTCACTCGCCATTCTCGCGTCGCGCTCGTGCATTGCGATCGGCGCTTCGAACATCCGCCGCAGGTAGGCCGCGTTGCCGATGTGATCGACGTCGCCGTGGGTGATGAAGATTAGTGTGAGCGAACCGGGCGTGCATCCCTCTTCGGCGAGCCGCTTCACGAGCGCGGCCTGCTGACTCCGCGTGCCGGTGTCGACGAGCACGAAACCGAGGGCCGTCCTGATGAGGTACGCATTCACGCTGAACACGCCGGAGCCGAGCATGATGCGAGTGACGGTCGTGGGCACGAGCGGTGCCTCCATGCGCGATACCTCTCAGCTTGCTCAGGCAGTGCGCTCCAACGATACCGCAGCCCACCCTACGGCCCGGCCGGGCACGACGAGCGTGTGAGGGCCGACGCGTGGGATCTGGGATCTCGGCCATGGTGGGTGAGGGCGTCCGAGCATGGCAACTTCCTCCAATGCTCTACGCTATGCACACGTCTCCGCGGTGGAATAGGGACGCGAATGCAGCCCAAGCGCATCTCCAAGGATGTCCCAGGACTCGACGAGATCGGTCGAGTGAACCGGCTCTACGCCGTGCTCAGCAAGGTCAACGAGGCGATCGTCCGCGTTCACGAGCCGCAGGAGCTGTACGAGGCAGCCTGCCGTATCGCCGTTGATGACGGGCACTTCATCCTGGCCTGGATCGGTTTCGTCGAGCCGGACACACAGCTCATACGATGGGTCGCCAAGTACGGTCGCGATGACGGCTACCTGGAAACGGTGAGAATCTCGCTGAGGGAAGACGTGCCGGAAGGACGCGGGCCGACCGGTGTCGCGTTGAGAGAAGGCAAGCCCTTCATAAACAACGACACCGAGAACAACCCGATCATGCGTCCTTGGCGCGATGAGCAGCTGAAGCGTGGATTCAGATCGTCGGCTTCTTTCCCCTTGCAGGCCGAGGGAAGGACGATCGGGGTCATCACCCTGTACGCAGGCGAGCCGAACTACTTCGACAACGAGGAAGTCCGACTCCTCGAATGTCTCGCAGATGACTTCTCATTTGCCCTCGAGGCCGCGGAGATCGCGCGACAGCGCGCGCAGGCAGTAGAAGCGTTGCGACAATCACGCGATGAGCTCGAGGAGCGCGTCAAGGAAAGGACCGCCACCTTGGAGCGCTTGTACGAGGAGCGCACCAAGCAAGTGAGCTTCGCCGAGGCGCTCAATCGGATCAACGACAGCGTGCACTCCACGCTCGACGTCGACGAGATCATGAACCGAGTCGTCGTCGAGATCGCTGAGGCGTTGGATGTCGACGCGGCTGTCGTGCAGGTCCATCGAGGAGACTACTGGGAGTTCGCGTATTCACACGGGTTCCCGCAAGAATTGCAGGTTGTCCGGTTGCCCGACGCCGAAGTGCCTCTCTCGATGACGGTGCTCGAGACGCGTCAGCCGGTGATCGTGAACGACGTGGCGCACGACGGGAGAGTCAATCCTCCGATCATGCAGAAGTTCGGGATCACGTCGCTGATGGCGGTGCCGCTGATCACGCGCGGCCAGGTCTTCGGCGTCTTGTTGGCGGACCGCTTCGGGGTACCAAGACCGTTCACGGAGCAGCAGCTCGACTTCTTGCAGAGCGCGGCGGCGACACTGTCCCTCGCACTCGAGAACGCCCGACTCTACGAGACGGAGCACCGCATAGCCGACCGTCTCCAGGAGGCGCTGCTTTCGCTGCCCGACAAGGTGGGCGGTATCGAGTTCGCGCACGCGTATCATTCGGCGACGGAAGCGACGCGAGTCGGCGGCGACTTCTACGACCTGTTCGAGCTGAGCCACGACCGCATCGGCGTCGTCATCGGGGACGTTGCCGGCAAGGGTCTTGATGCCGCCGTTCTGACGTCCTTGGTCAAGAACACGATCCGTGCGCACGCCAACGAGAGCGAGAAGACGCCCGCCCAGATACTCACGCTCACGAACATGCTCGTGTACAGGGCGACTCCGCCCGACTGGTTCGTGACCGTCTTTCTCGGCATCCTCGACTGCAGGGACGGGCGATTCGTCTACTCGAACGCTGGGCATACGGCGGCCGCGGTGATCCGATCGGGAGCTCCCGTGGCCCAACTGCCGGCCACCGGCACGCTCCTGGGCGCGTTCGATGACGTGTCTTTCGGGCAGTCGGAAACCAGCATCAACCCCAATGAGGTGTTGTTCCTCTACACCGACGGGGTGACCGAGGCGCGGCGCGACGGTGCCCAGTATGGAGAGGCCAGGCTTCTCGCGCTGCTGTCGTCCACGAAGCGCGCATCGCCGCGCGAGGTCGTCGACGGAGTGGTCGCCGACGTCCTCTCGTTCAGCGAGACCGACTTGCGCGACGATCTGGCCATCCTCGCCTTCAGGCGCGTCGAATAGAGCCGAAGGCGCCGCAGCAGCGAAACCGGGCTAGATCCGCGGGAGAAAGCGGAAGCACGGCACGCAGTCCGACTTCCAACGGCTACTGCGTGTTGTCGGCGTAGCGAACCTGCGCGACGGTCGCGACGATTCCGGCGAGGAAGGTCAGCGCCACCACGACGTAGCTGCCCGGCGGAAGCCCGGTCACGGGCTTTCCCACCGTGCCGATGATGAGCGGGACGATCGACCAGGGGAACCACACCGCCCAGCCCGTCTTGCCGAAGACGTTGCCGAGGGCAAGCATGACCAGCGCGAATGCAAGCGGGGGCATGTACCCACGGCCCAGGGTCGTGATCCACGCGACGACCGGCACGAGCAGGTACGCGATCCCGGCCGCGAGCAGCACGTCACGCGCGGCGCTCGTTGCGAGCCCTGCCGATAGCCCGGGCAACCCCAGAAGCAAGCCGACCACTAGCGCCTCGGCGAGGACCACCACCACGAGAACGAACCACCACACCGCCGCGACGATGAACTTCGCCAGCACGAACCAATGTCGGCCGATTGGAAGAGCGAGCAGGTTCTTTGCGGTGCCTTCGGCGTACTCTCGGCCGAAGACGAAGGCGACGATGAACGGCATCATCAGCATGCCGCCCATGCCGACGACCAGCGTGAGCATGTAGACGTACGAGGGCCACGTCGCCTCGAGCCCCGAAAGGTTCGCCTTCGTGCCGAGCAGTCCGAGCTGTGCCGCGCGGCCCGGCTCGCGGACGATCCACATGAAGAGGGCGATGACGAGCGGCGCCATCGAGAGCGTGGCGAGGGTACCCCACGTCACCTTGCTGCGGCGCAGCTTCGCGAATTCGGTAGCCAGAACCTGCGCGAACATCAGGAGTCGTCTCCGGGGGATACCGGCGCCGCGCCGCGAACGGCCGGGACGTCCGCCGGAACGCCGCCCGTGAGTCGCAGGAAGTAGCTCTCCAGGTCCTCAGAAGTGGGTGCGAGCGCAGTGAGCTCGAGGCCGGAGCCCACGAGCAGCCTTGCGAGCTCGGGCGCTCGGTCCGCGGCGTCGAAGACGCGCAGTGTGCCCGGCGCGTCCGCGGTGCGCTCGATGCGCGCGAAGCCCGCCTCGCGCATGACGGTCTCCGCGCGTTCGGCCGCGCTCTCGGGAGCGGCCCCGGGCGCGCCCACACCGATCTCAATGAACGCGCGTGCCTTCTCGGCGAGCTCCTCCCGATCGAGCTCTTCGAGCAGACGGCCCTCGTGCACGATGCCGATGCGGTCTGCCAGGTGCGCGACCTCGGCGAGGATATGGCTCGACATGAAGACCGTAACGCCGCGCTCGGCGGCAAGGGTGCGGAGCAGTTCGCGGATCTCGACGATGCCCGCCGGGTCTAGCGTGTTGGCCGGCTCGTCGAGCACGAGCACATCGGGCGCGTGCAGGAGCGCGCGGGCGAGCGAAAGCCGCTGTTTGTTGCCGAGCGAGAGCTGTCCCGCGCGCTTGTCGGCGTAGGCGCCCAGGCGCAGCCGCTCGATCGTGTCCGGGACTGCCTCGCGGAGCGCGCCTGTGAGCCGCCGCTGGATGTCGAGGTTCTCGCGCACGGTGAGATTGGGGTAGGCCGTCGCGGTCTCGACGAGGTAGCCCACGCGCCCGAACACGTCCGTCTCACCCGGCGTGACGCGTCGTCCGAGAACCGTGACATCGCCACCTGTGGGGCGGATCAGCCCGAGCACCATGCGGATCGTCGTGGTCTTCCCGGCGCCGTTCCTGCCGAGGAACCCGTACACCTCGCCGCGCCGCACGTCGAGATCAAGGCGGTCGACGGCGAGTACGTCGCGATAACGCTTCGTGAGCGCGTGCGTGGCGATGACGGTGTCCGGGGTCATCTGGGCTCCCGGTATCCGAGGGCTTGCACGGAACACCTCCCGGTCTTGCTCCGCGCTGTGCCGCCAACGATACCGCAGCGCGGTCCCTGCCATCGTCAAGTCGCGTTCGCTACCCCGCCGTCGTGTGGGTTCGTCCCGCTTCGCCGAACCCCGCGCTGCGGTAGCGCACCCGGCGGTGGTCAACGTAGGGCCTGCGACCCAGATCATCACGACCGGGCAGCTCATCGAGGTCGACGGCGACACGGGCGAGGTGCGGATCCTCGAGGGGTAGCTGCTCGCGCCCAGCTCGACAGCGGGCGGCTACGTGCTTCCCAAGCCGGAGTTGCGTGGTGTTCGAGCGGCTGGAGGGCTGTCACTCGGCGGATAGACCGCAAGACTCAGTGCGCGGGTGAGCTGCTCTAGTCGTCGCTAGCCGTCAGAGTCCTCTTGCACGAAGGATCCCGGAGCAACTTCCCTCCACCAGCGACCGTACCAGAGGACCCGGCCGATTCCGGGCGAGCACGCTGACGTGCCCTGTCGCTGCTCTTCGGCTGCCAGGCGTGCACCCAGCTCCTCAAGCAACAGGTCGATCGCAGGATCGAGTTCGTTTCGGTCCATCGTTCCGCCCCGCCGCTCCCGCATGCCCTCCTTGGTTGGAGGGAGTGTACTCCACTGCTGGGTTTATCGTCACGCCGAATGATGACTTGAGCGGGCTCAGCGCCGGGGGCAGATGGCACAAAGGTGCGCAACGGCTGCGACATTCGCGGCTAGCGGCTGGCAACTGCTTCGGTCGCGCGGGTCGGAACGTGTTCTTCTGTCTTTGCCTCGAAAGAAACGGACTCGCCCGGTCTGGTACTCCGGGCGTCACGAACGGCGACGAATGTGAGCCGTTCTGAAGTCCCGGGCTCGGCGACCAGTAGCCTGGCCAGGGGGTTCTCGATGTGTCTGCGGACCGCGCGCTTGAGGAATCGTGCACCGAATCGACGATCGAATCCCACATCCAGGATGAACTTGCGCACCTCGGGGGACAGCTCGACCGCGACGTTCTTCCGCGCGAGACGTATGTTCAGGTCCGAGATCGTGATGTTCAGTATCTCGGCAAGTGCCTCCCTGTTCAGCCAGTTGAACACCACGACGTCGTCGATGCGGTTGAGGAACTCCGGTCGGAAGCGACGATGCAGCTGCTTGTCGATGATCCACGAGAGGACCGCAGCATCGTTCGCTCCCCAGTGCGTCGGATTCAGAAGGTATGCGAGCTTGCGCACGAGGAATCGCGGCCGGTTGTGTGCATAGTCCTGGATCTCCCGAGCACCGACGTTGCTGGTCATGAAGACCATCGCATTGCGGAAGCTGATAGCCGTCGTGCCGGAGGTAAGTTGGAGGATGCCATCGTCGAGGATGTTCATGACGGTCTGGACGACGACGTCGCTCGCCTTCTCGACCTCATCGAAGAGGACGAGTCCAGGGTGGGAGAACGAGCCCTCGATCTTGTCCTTGTCCAGCAGCGTGTTTTCTTCCCGGCTGCCGACGTATCCCGGAGGAGCGCCCACGAGAGCGGCGGAGTAGTGCTCTTGGGCAAGCGTGTTCATGTCCACGCGACACGTCGCCTCGACGTCCCCGCACAGCGCGACCGACAGCGCCCGTACCGTCTCAGTCTTGCCCACTCCGGTGGGTCCGAGGAACAGTGCCGCATAGAGCGGCTTGTCCTTCTCCGAGATGCCGGCCTGAACCACAGTGAGCGCCGATTCGATGTGCTCGAGCGCCTCGTCCTGACCCACGATGCGTTCTCGCAGGTGTGCCATCACGACGCGATGGTCGAACAGGTAGGACATCGAGATTCTCTCCGTCCCAGATAGTGGAAGGGCTGGGGCATCTGCTAGGCCGGATCTCTGCGGTCCGGCCTAGCAGATGTGTGCCGTGTACTAGCGGGCCGCCGCCTTCTCGCGGCCTTCGTTCGGGATACCTTCGATCGGGCATTCGGCCGTCCCTGCGGTCTTCCGTGTGAATGCCTCCACGTTCTCGCGTGCCTTCTGAGCGTCCGTTACCCATGTGCGGTAGAACTCGTAGGGACAGTCGGCCACGCCCGCCGGGTCCTCTTTGGAGTTGATCTTGCCCGTGTAGCCGCGGTGCAAGAGCTTGAACAGGTGGTTCTGGGACTGCCAGTTCTTCCGGGCGTCCCTGATCTCTGGGATGGACAGCTCCGCGTACTGGTTGCCCATCTCCTCCTCGGCGCACTCTCCGAGCACCCGGCCGTCGAAGCCGACGAGGACCGAGTGACCGAAGTAGGAGTAGACGCCGTCAAAACCGGTGGCGTTCGCGACGGCAACGTAGGCGGTGTTCTGCCACGCCGATGCCTGCGCGACGATCCGCTGCTGTTCCTTCGAGGGATACATGTAGCCCTGGCAGCGGATGATGAGCTCCGCGCCGCGCATCGCGCAATCGCGCCAGATCTCAGGATAGTTGCCGTCATCGCAGATGATCAGGCTGACCTTGAGACCCTTGGGACCGGTGCTCACGTACGTCTGCTTGCCCGGGTACCAACCTTCGATCGGGACCCAAGGCATGATCTTGCGGTACTTCTGGACGATCTCGCCCTTGTCGTTGACGAGAATGAGCGTGTTGTACGGGACCTTGTTGGGATGCTCCTCGTGCTTCTCCCCAGTGAGGGAGAAGACGCCCCAGACCTTGTTCTTCTTGCAGGCCTGCGTGAGTATCTCGGTCTCCTCACCTGGGATGGTGGCGGAGAGCTCCATCATCTCGTTGAAGTCGTACAGGATGCCGTGCGTGCTGTACTCGGGGAAGATGATCAGGTCCATCCCCGGAAGACCAAGCTTCAGGCCGGTCATGTAGTCTGCGATCGCGTGACAGTTGTCGAGGATCTCCTTCTTGGTATGCATGCGCGGCATCTTATAGTTGACGACCGCCACGCCGACATGCGTGTCGCTCGAGCTGATATCACCGTGTCTCAAAGCTGACACCTCCTAGTGTCGCGATTGCACAAGTGATTACGTTCGGTTCCGTCTCACGACGTCCTACATCAACCTCCTTTCGCGGAGAGCGCGCGAGCATCTCCCCACCGTTGACGTTGTCCGGGGTCGTGCTTCTACCACCTCTCGGCGAGTATCAGGTAGCCGGGGATCCACGCGGTTACGACAGCTATTACGAGCGTGGCGTAGCCGGCGAACTTGGCGATGTTCAGCTTGAGCGCCAAGAGCAGGAAGTAGACGAACCAGAGGAATGCCCATCCGAACCAGATGAAGCCGAAACGGCTGTCGGAACCGAATGCGAGCAAGGCGGACGGTACGGCGGTGATGGCGACGAATAGGCAGTACCATCCCAGACCGCGGCCATCCAGACCGAACATGTTGACTGCACCCACGTACAAATAGGTGAACGCGAAGAGCAAGCCGGTTCCTGCGGCGTAGTACAGGGCGATGTCTCCCTTGCCCACGGCGTTGACCGCGATGATTATGAGGTTGATCAACAGGGCCAGGGAACCAGTAAGGAAGTTCATGACGGCCGCGCCCTTAGCGTCCGCCAACCCGAGCAAACTGAATCCGTTCACGAACAGCACGGCTCCTACGTACAAGAGCACGATTCCGAGCATTGGCCCGCTCCCTTCTTCGCGGGGTTCTCAGTCTCGTCCGCTACTCATGCGGATGAATCGCGCCGACGAGACCAGGCACCTTCGACGAGCTGCCGGATCTCTCCAACCGCTCACCTCCCTCCGTAGGTTGGCGGTGTGCGCAGTCGGGGACTCCGCGCTCGATGTGCGACCGGGGGCCTCTAGCGCCGTCCCGCGGTACGGCATAGAAGCCCTTCCCTGGGTGAAGCGAATGCGAGAACATCCCGGCGCTGGGAGAGAGGCTGTCAGCCTGCCAAGAGGGAGCGAACCGGGTCGTGTGACTGAGCCCAGATTGGAACAGCGGGAGGATAGATGTGGGGCCTCCGACCATCATCTCGGCGAGCGTGCCCGAGAAGACGGGGAGTGCCAGACACGGCCAGACCCGGACCGGAACGTTGACAGCCACACGCGCGCGGCTGTCGAGGGCACAACTCACCCTGATCCCTTACCCTTTGGCGTCTGCGGCTTCGTACAACCGCAACGCCTGCGGTCGCCTGCGCGGGAGTGCCCCTCGAGCCGCAAGACCTGCTAGATATCGGACTCGAGCCGAGGTTGCACTCTGTCGCGGGGGCCCTGCCGGGGGCCGTCTGGCGACGACACGCTCGCGAGCTTTCCGAACAAACGACTGTACCCGCTTGGAGGAAGCGGCTAACTTGAGTCGAGACCCAAAGCGCCCATCGGTGGGTTTCCGTCGATAGGCGGCTCGCCTTGAGAGCGAGCGGGTGTAGCGGGGTCCCGGCTAGGGCGCCCACCACTCCTTGAGCTGGGTCGCGTAGCCGCTCTTCGGCGTCACTTCGACGACTTCGTCACCCGACTTGCCTTCGAACACCTTGAACTGCGCCACGCTCACGGACTTGTAGTCCGGACCACCGGAACCAGTCAGAAGCAGCAGCTTCGCGCTGTTCGACAGGGGGAACGTCCGCAGTCGGGGGTTGTCGTTGACGAAGTGGAGCGTTTCCTCGGGTCCAACGACCTGGATGTAGTCGACCACGACGTACCACACGCCGTTCTTCAGGTACATGTCCTTCAGGTACGCCCACGACACCGGCGCGCCGGTCGGCCCGAGCGTCACGGACGGAGCGGGCTTGGACTTCTTGGGCGCCGCGGCGGTTCCGCTCGATGTCGTCGTCCCGGTCGTCGCCGAGGCCTCGACGGTCGCGGATGCGGCTTCTCCGGGTGACGGAGCGCTCGCCTCGACGCTCGCCGGGGCCTTTGGGGTCGGCTTGGCAGCTGGCGTCTTGCTGCACCCCGTCGCCGAGAAGAACAGAAGCCCGACGAGAAGTGCGGTGATCGTGCGCGCCGCCAGAGCGTTCATGCCCGCCCCGCTTTCCCCGTCCTCACCTATCGGCCGTCCCGTCCGGCACTCTTGGGCGCATCTTAACGCATGCGAGCGCAAGACCGGGCGGGCGGCGCACTTGAGCCAGCCTATGTAGACAAGCCGCCTTCTTATGGGAATGCATCTAGCGGGTGTCGAAGAAGAGGCATCATCGTCGTCTGACTCGGGGGGTGTTGAGATGCAACGTACGCAAAGGTCGGTTCGCCTACTTCTAGCTGCATTGCTGTTGGTCGCACTTATGGCGCCAACGGCCTTCGCCGCCAGGCCGCTGATGCCCAACCATATGGGTGCCGCGGCATACACCTACATCAAGAATCTGATCGTTGCTCCACGAGCGGCGGCAACCCCTGGGGAAGTGGCTGCTGCCAAAAAGGTGGCCTCCTGGTTCAAGAACGCGGGATACTCCGTCGAGATCCAGCGGTTCACCTACACCGAGGATGGGACGACTTACCACTCGCAGAACGTTGTCGCTCGTCGACTGGCGAGGAAGAAGCACAAGGGCGTTCCCACTCCGCAGGTGATCGTGGGCGCGCACTACGATGCGGTGACGGCAGGTCAAGGCGCCGATGACAATGCGTCGGGCGTCGCAGTGATGGTGGAAGTCGCACAGCGCATCGCGAAGTACAAGCAGGAGTACGACATCACGTTCATCGGTTTCGGCGCCGAAGAGGCGGGGCTCAGGGGCTCGGCGTACTACGTCAGCCGGATGACCCAAGCCGAGAAGGCCCGCACGATCGCCATGCTCAACTTCGACTCTCTCATCGTCGGCGACAAGCTCTACATCCACGCCGGCTTCAACGAGAAGACGTGGGCACGGGACGCGATGCTCAGGTTGATCAGGTTGCACAGGCTTCCGATCGGCATTCAGCCAGGTCTGAATTCGGCTTACCCGGCGGGGCTGACGCCCGACGGCTTCAGTGACTACACGGCCTTCAACGATGCCGGCATACCGATCGCGGCGTTCGAGTCCACCAACTGGGAGATCGGCGACTTGGACGGATATGAGCAGACTGCAGAGTACGGTTCGTTCTGGCACACGCCGAACGACAACCTACGCATCATCGAACAGCTCCTTCCGGGCCGCCCGATGGTTCGCCTCAAGGCATACACGACACTCGTCTTCGAGTTCTTGACGCACCTGAATCCAGCGTCGGTTCGCTAGCTGTCACAGCGACGGGTCGCGGCCGACCGGCCGCGGCCCGTTTGTAGTGCGAGAACTACCTGCTACCAGCGAGCAGCCGCTCCATGCCGGCATTGCAGACGCTGCGCGCTTGAGCGTGATTCAGCCGAGCGGGGACTATGTCGACGATGAGGGCGACTTAGGCCTACGGCGAAGCGGGAGTAGCTTCCTGGATCTGTGAGGATGCTCAGCGTCGTCGTCTTGCCCGCACCGTTCGGGCCGAGGAAGCCGAAGACGCGCCCTGCCGAGACACTCAGGTTGACGCCGTCGATCGCCTTCACGACACCCTTCCGGGTCGGGAAGTACTTCTTCAGGTCGACCGTCGTGACAACGTCTTCAGCCATTCATCCCTCCGCAAATGCGGGCCAGACGAGCTGGCTGCGGGCACGAGATCCCGCGCGGTCAGCATGCAGTGAGTACGTTCCTCTCGGTGGATACCCATTGCACGTTGACATGGGTCCCGCCGGGGCTTTGAACAAGGACTCGCGGAATCTAGGAAACCGGCTGGTCGCCGGCATGTCAGCCACGGCAGGAATGACCAGGGGTCGCCCTAGGCGGCGTCTCGTGTTCCGGGTCTGGTCGTGCAGCCAAGTCGCCCAAGAGAGGCCGGGGCACGGTTCCTCTCATCAAACGTCCCGGCCGCTCGGCCGACTTCCTCAAGGGTAGATAGCCAGTATCGACTTGCGGCTTCAGCGCAAGCGCCGGCATCGAACCTGAAGGAGGATCTTATGAAAGCGTATCAACTCGTCGAGTGGCAGCAGCCCCCGGAACTCCGTGACGTCCCCGTTCCCGAGCCGGGCATGGGCGAAGTGCTGATCAAGGTCGGCGGCGCGGGCGCCTGTCACTCGGACCTGCATCTGATGGAGTGGCCGGCTGGGATGCTTCCCTACAGCGTGCCGTTCACCTTAGGTCATGAGAATGCGGGCTGGGTCGAGAAGCTCGGACCTGGCGTGACGGGGTTCTCGGTGGGTGACCCTGTTGCCGTGTACGGGCCTTGGGGCTGCGGCCACTGCTACGCGTGTCGCCAGGGAATCGAGACGTACTGCGAGAATGCTGCGACCACTAACGGTGGCGCGGGTGGCGGAGGACTCGGGCTCGACGGCGGCATGGCCGAGTACATGCTCGTCCAGTCGAGCCGGCACCTCGTCCCACTTCCCACCCTCTCGCCGAAAGAGGCGGCCGCGATCACGGATGCCGGTCTGACGCCGTATCACGCCATCAAGATGTCGCTGCCTCAGCTAACGGCCCGCGCCACCGCCGTCGTGATCGGCGTGGGTGGGCTCGGACATATGGGTGTGCAGATCCTTCGCGCCCTCACGAGCTCGCAGATCATCGCGGTCGACGTTGCCGGGGACAAACTGGCGCTTGCGAAGGAAGTAGGCGCCGACGTCGCGGTGCTGTCCAACGAGGACGCTCCCGCCAAGATCATGGAGCTCACGAATCAGCAGGGAGCCGAGGCCGTCATCGATTTCGTAGGCGCCGATGCGACCATGGCGCTTGCGGCCAAGGTCGCGCACAAGGCCGGCCGGGTGACCATCGTCGGATTGGCGATGGGGACGCTGCCGTTCAACTTCTTCGCGCTGCCCTACGAGTGCTCGATTGCGTCACCGTACTGGGGCACGCTACCCGAGCTCATAGAGTTGATCACGCTCGCTGAGCGAGGCCACATCACGAGCCACAACACCTACTACCCGCTGGACAGGGCGGCCGACGCGTACCAGGCGCTGCGGGAAGGCAAGCTGCAAGGGCGCGCGGTAGTTGTCCCAAACGAGTAGCAGGCACGGCTCCGCGACCGAACATAGTCCAGACACGACTTGAATGAGTAGTGGCCCGGCTTGGCCGGGCCACTACTGGCATCGTTTCAGGCGGTGCCCCTGTGGGTATTCCTTGGAGATGCATACGATACCCACATGGGTATACCTTGCAAACGAACTCGTCTGAATATGCAGGCGGTGTTCGCCAAAGCAGAGGGTGTGCGCGCCCCGAATGAGAGGACCCCCCGACGAGGCAGCCGCCTAGGCCCGAATCGCGCGATCAGGCGAGGGCGAACGGGAGCGTGAAACCGACGCAGGCACCGCCGCTCTCACGATTGCCTGCCAACACGCGCCCGCCGCGCGTCAGCTCTCTCGCGATCGGCGTCCCGCCAGTGCGATCCCTAGAAGTACTGCGACCAATGCGAATCCGACGAACGTGCCGTAGGCGTACACAGCTGGCTCGATGCCGGGGTTGGTGATCACCGCGCGCTCCACACCGTTGAGGGACAGGACGTACGCCTCGACGTCGGCGATCTGCTGCTGGGTGAGGGCGTAGGTGTTGCCGAACGACGGCATCTTCAGTTTGGGATCCGCACCCTCGGGGTCGGCTTCTGGGACCGACCCGTCCTGAAGGTATGGCTCGAGGTTGTCCACGAACTTCTGCGGGTCCTTGCTCTTGATCTCGGGGTCCATCGGGTTCAGTTCCGGAACGGTCCCATCGGCCGAATTGGGATTGGCGACTCCGCCTTTGCCCTCCCTGCCGTGGCACTGCTGGCAGTAGGCGACGAAGATGGCTTCCCCATGCGTCACACCGCCGATGGTGTGGGAGGCGACACTGGGCCCGGGCACTGGCCGGGTGGATTCGATCGCAGCCGCGGGCGTGGCGATCGGTGGGTCGGACGGCGCCGTAACGGGAGCCGGCTTCTGCGTCTGGGCCAACCAAGTGAGTCCAGCCAGGACAACGAGCACCAGCGCAAAGGAGGCCATGGCCACGGGTCGCTTGCTGGGCGCACGCTCCTGTCTACGATCGAGCCACGGCACGAGGAACAGAAGCCCGAGCCCGACAAGCGGTACAAGCACGATGCCGATCGCCTCGAGCCGCCCGGGAAGGTATTTGAGCAGCTGGAACAACCACAGGAAAGGCCAATCCGGTCGCCCGACGTAGGTTGCGTCGACGGGGTCGGCCGGCCCCACTACCGGGGTCATGAGGAATGCGCTCAAGCCGACGATCGCCGTTAGCGCGAACGCGAACGCCGCAAGGTCCTTGAGAAGCTGGTCCGGCCAGAAAGCCCCGATGTGTGGAGACGGCTTCCAGGTCCCAGCTGCGCCACCCTTGCGGAAGGCGGCAACGTGGGTCGCGAGGATGAGCAGGATGAGGATCGGTATGACCGCGACGTGGATGCCGAAGAGGCGTGAGAGCCCGACCTGCCCGAGAGTCGGCCCGCCGAAAACGAGCCGGTTCAGGAAGTCGCCGACAAGCGGAACGCTGCCCGCCAGGCTGGATCCCACCCTGGCAGCCCAGTAACCTTTCTCGTCCCACGCGAGCGGGCCCCCAGTGAACACTGAGCCCAGCGTCGCTATGAGGAGCAGAACACCCAGCACCCACGTCAGCTCACGGGGCTTCTTGAAAGCGCCCCATATGAATGTCTGCGCCAGATGCAACAACACGAGCACGACCATGAGGTTCGCAGCCCAGTAGTGAATCCCGTGGATGAGCCAGCCTAGCGGCACCTGGAACCGAAGGAAGTTCAGGCTGTCGTACGCGTGCGCAGTGTTCGGGACGTAGTAGAAGAGCTCCCAGATGCCCGTCGCGGCGAGGGTCAGGAAGGTGAGGAGCGTCGTACTGCCGAGGACATAGGAGAACTTGGCGCCACCCGGGATCTTCTCGTCGAGCGTCCTGCGCAGTGCCGAGCCGGCACCCAAACGCTGCTCGAACCAGCTTGGCTTGGACATGGCTGCCCCCTAGACCGGGATCTTGGTCGGCACGTCGGGCTTGTAGTTGACCCACTGCACGTAGAGACCGCCGTCCTCGATCTTGGAGGGCAGTTGGTCGAGCGCGCGGGGAGCGGGACCGTGAACGACAGTACCGTCCTCGGCGAAGACGCTACCGTGGCAGGGGCACAGGAACTGAGTCGCCGCGCGGCTCCAGTACACCTGGCATCCGAGATGAGTGCAGACCGGTGAGAACACGATCACGTCGGTATCCGATCGTTTGATTGCCCAGACGCTGTGAGGCAGCAACTCGTAGTTGTACGCGTCTTGGGTCTCATCGACGTAGGACAGGCCGACGGGTTCGCCCACTGGCAGCGTTGACACCTCCGTGACCTTCACGAAGTTGCTCGGCTTGGCTTGCGGCAACGAGCCGAGGACCGATCCGATGAGCGGGATTCCCACTAGCAGAGCGGTGAAGGCCGAACCGATACCGAAGGCCCAGCCGACGAATCCCCTACGTGTAACTCCGGGCGCCTGTGCCTGCCGAGAGGAATCGGGCACCGTGCCACCTCCTCGAACGGAACTGACGGCCGATCCGTGTCACGTGTCTGAGAACGTGGAGGACGGCCTTGTCGAACGCACACGCGCTCTCCCGGTTTCTTACCCTGCGAAGGGCATTGCTTGTCCAAGGCGGAGTCGCGAGAATGACGCAGGCGCATGAGCGTGCTGACGCGTCGCCGCTTTGGGGAGGGCATCGGGCTAGTGGCCAACGGGGATTCAGCAACGCGGGCAGAGAAGTCACCCCTGTTCTGGGCCGCATGGGGCGCTCGTGTGTGGGTGACCATCGGGCTGGTCGTGCTCGTGATCGGTCTCGGCGCTTTCGTCGTGGTCGCTCGGGCAACCGACGCGACCACGTACTGCCGAACCTGTCATGAGATGCGGCCCTACTACGATGCCTGGTCGCAAGGCGGTCACAAGACGCAGGCACAATGCATCGATTGCCACGTGGAGTTCGGTTTCTTCCCGCGCCTGGCGCACAAGTTCGTGGCACTCGGCGAGGTGTGGTCACACGTGACGGGGCAGTATGCGTTTCCTCTGCGCGCCCCGGCCACGGTGCCGGACCGCCGGTGTGTCCGGTGTCACCCCACGGTCACGCCAAAGAACCTGCCCACGTCGTTCTCGCATGCACTCCACGCCAAGCAGGGCCCGTGCGAGATGTGCCACGCGACAACGGGACACGACGTGAGCGCCCAGGCCCTCCAGGCTGCCGGGGTCTACAGTCCTCAGAACGCAGCGGCGAGGGCGCAAGCGACTACGTCGGCGGTGGCGATAGCGGGTGCGGGTAAGGCGAACGTGCCCGGGCACGACACGGTGGTGTGCTCGCGGTGCCACGACATGGCGGCCACCGGTTGCCCGGCATGCCACAAACCGCCGCACGAGCCGCGCGGTGACTGCCAGCTCTGCCACAAGCCGGGGCCGAAGTTCGTCTTCGCTCACCCGCCGACGAACATGGAGGGATGGCAGCGGATCGACTGCAAGAAGTGCCATCCCGTCACGTACACACAGGTCAACTGCACGTGCCACAAAGGGCAACCGCCTACGGGCGACTGAGCAAAGCGAACATCCGTCCACGGAATCGCGTGTCCCGCGGTGTCGGACGCGAGCGCCTGAACTGCACGATCGCGCCCTCAAGAACGCTGCTAGGGAGCCCGATGTCTCTGGTGGGCGTCCACGAAGCCCACTCGGACGACGCTGGTCCGAAGGGCCGACAGCGAGGTCATCACGCGTGAATAGGATCCTCAGCCATGCCCTGCTACCGGCGATCGCGCCCACAGCGATCGTTGCCTTGTACTTCACGCCGGTCGTGATGTTCGGCTGCGTCGGTCGCGGGCTCATGGCCGTGGGCCTCGCCGTGCTCTCCGCGGTTGCCGCTGTCGTCACCGTGGGAATAGGCATCGGGAAGCGCGCCCGAGGTGACGACTCGGCAAGCTGGTGGCTGCTGTCGACGTGCATCTTGACGCTGCCGCTCGTGCTGCTCCTTGGGCCGCTCGGCTAGGCGAGATCGCCGCTCGCGAAGACCCTAGCTGGGTGTGCGCACCGGGTGTCGAATCACCGTCTTGAGCTTCTCGGGCGCGGCCCGGTTCGGGTCCCCGATGTAGATCTCGTGGTGCGGGCCAGCAACCTCGTAGCCTTGGTTCTCCGCGAATGCGATCAGGCGCTCGATCGTGGGCGTCTCCTGGTCGTATGGGCCCACGTACATGATCTGCGCGCTAGTGCCCTCGTGGTACCGCTCGATCCTGACGTCGGAGAGGCGCGGCAGAACCTTCTTCTCGGCGACCTCGGCACGCATCGCCTCGACGAACTCGTCGGGGATCACCTCGGGGATCATCATCATAAGCTTCCAGGCCATGCGCCCAGGATCCTGTTCGTCGATCCTCCCGCCGGTATCCGCGTTCCAGTACAAGCCCTCCAGCGGCATGACCGGGTAGTCGATCTCGAGCCTCTGTTTCGCGCCGAACTTCACCGGATAGCCGAGGCTGAAGATCGCTTGCAGCGCCTGCTGGAAGTCCGAACCCTCCTCGCTAGGGGCCCCCTCCCCTTCGATTGTGATAAAGCGCATCTCCGGCACTTCAACGATCACCGCCGTCTTTGCGCTCGGCTGATACAGGTGCTTGAGTTCCTTGCGCAGGTCGAGCTTGTTCACCTCGAACTCCCTCCCAGACTCGAACCGACCACCCGATGCCACGCGACCGGCAGCGGGCCCCTCCACCCATGACTGGCCAGGCGCCTCGAAAGACGCTGACGTGCGTGCTACGTCGGCCTCAGCTGAACATCCTGTACGGCGGCAGACCCTCGGTCGTAGGGGTGTCCTCGTGCGTCCAGCCGAAGAGTTCCTCATAGAAGCGGCTCTGCGCTTCGATGTCCTTTGCAGACAGATCAGTCCAGGGGAGTTCACCTTCCTTGGTGCGTTCCATCTCACGACCTCCGGATCGGCGTCGGTACTTGCGCCTAGTAGGTACCCAAGTGGTGACCAGCGTCCCGGACGGTGAGCGACGAGATATCGCGCATAGGCGTGTGGGAGGATAGGGCCGCCAGTCAGGTGTCCGCGGCGTCGCCGCGAGTCCTGGACGTAGAAGAGGTCGCGAATGGCTCAATCTCGCATCGTGCGGACCGAGGTGGTCAGCCTTACCGCGGACGATCTCGAGGAGATCCACGACCTTCGCAGACGCGCCGCCGATTTCTTCGCAGAAGTCGGCGACGAGCCGCCCTCGCTCGACTCACTGCGTGCTGACCTGGCGGACTTGCCCGAAGGGTACACGTCTTCGGACGAGGCGATGTATCGGGCATACCAAAACGAGGAGCTCGTCGGATACGCCGAGGTGCTGCGAGGCTGGCCGAGCGTCGACTCGTGGATCATCGGCATCCTTCTCGTTGATACCGCCGCGAGGTCTCGCGGAATAGGTCATGAGGTCTCTGAGGCTGTCTGCGCGGACGCGGCGACGGCGGGCATGCGCGCCGTGCTGGTCGGCGTCATCGCCTCGCGCACCCGCTCGCTCGCTTTTTGGAATCGCGAGGGCTTCACCAACGAGGTGCTTCGCCGTCAGCTCACGATCGGTGATGTCCAGCACGAGATCATCCGGCTCGAGCGCGAACTGTCCCCGAAAGGCGTCTAGGCAGGGATCTTCGGCGGCATCGGCGCACCGGTCCCACCCTTCGAGCTGCCAAGCGTCGCAACGTCGATGAGAGCGATCTCCTCGGCGAGCGGCTCGACGCGCTTCAGGACCGACCAGAGCATCGCGGTCGCGAACGGTGACGGGTGCTTCTTCTGGCCGAAGGAGTAGGACTCGAACCCCTTGAAGGTCGAAAGCGGCGTCACGGTGCCGTCGGCCGCGACGTTGTAGGCGAGGAGGCAAGCGGCGATCTCCGCGAGTGATCGGCGGTCGTCCAGCCGAGCATTGGCGCCGCTCCAGACCTCGGGCAGTCGCCCGAAGGTATCGACAACGGTGTACGCGCCATACCAGGTTGGCGGCCACTTCACCTGCTTGAACTGACGACCGTGCCCGAACATGTAGGGCTTGACCGTCGCGCGCTCGCGCCACACGCCAAGCGATGTGTGCGCGACTTCGGCGAGTTCGGGCGGGCGACTCTCGGCGGGCAGACGCGAGAAGACGCGAAGCGCCTCGAGCGTGACCTGTGGGCAACTGTCCTTAGCGCGCCCGGGCCCTCGCCAGCTGCTCCCCTTGTCGGGACGGCACGGCCACGCGAGCCCCTGCTCGGTCTGGACGAGGTCCGCGCGTGCCGTGTCGAGTGCTCTCAGTACCGCGGGGTCCTGTCCGCGGCCGAAGCGCAACAACACGTCGGTGATGGCGTGCGTGTCGCAGAGAAGCGCACCCCACCTTGGCATCTCCTGACCGCGCTCGCGCGCGCACATCTGGAAGCGTCCGTCTGCGTCCGTGTGCACGAGCATCTGGTCGAGGAGTCGTGCGATGCGCGGGTCGTCCTCTTCACGCACACCCATGTCGCCGAGCACGTTGAGCAGGTTGGTCGCGCACATGGGCTTGTCGTGCCCCGTGATGTCGTTGTCCGCCTCCCAGTCGGGCAGGCGATCGAGCAGTGCCCGGACGCCAGGGTCGCGCACGACAGCCGCGCGAGCGGACCGCACCTCTGGAGCATCGCGCGGAAGGCCGTCGAGCCGTGTGAGCGTGATCCATCGTGCGGCAGGCTCGTCAGAAGCCAGCAGCCAGGGCGTCGGATCGGTTCGGCCGAGAACCTCGAACAGCGACATCGCTAGCACCTCGGCTCGAGTATAGCGGGGGGCCCGCCGGGGTTCGCGGGGTTGGATCGGGCGCTCGGCGGGCCGAGCGTTCGGGTACCTACTCGGCGTCAGAACGAAGATAGGAGGACCGCATGAGCGACGTGATCGTCTGGGCAGACATCCCCGTGATCGACATGCAACGTGCTATGAAGTTCTACGGCGCGGTCACTCAACAACCCGTCATACTGTTGCCGGGCTCCGACGACGTGGCGGTCATTGGAGCACCCGCTGCCGGCGAGGAGTCGAGAGTGAGTGCCGACCTGTACGTCGGCGGCACCCCGAGCCACACGGGAGCAACCGTCTACCTGGACTCGAACGGCGACATAGACGGCATGTTGGGTCGCGTCGAACCCGCGGGCGGCGAGATACTCGAGGACAAGCAGGACATGGGCGAGATGATCGGGTGGATCGCGTTCGTCGCGGATACCGAAGGCAACCGCGTCGGCATCCAGCAGCCCCACGACAACATCTAGTGCGCGCGACTTCCGGGAGGTGTGCGGTGAACAAGCTCGACCTCGGTCCGAACGGCTTCGTCTATCCAATGCCTATGACGCTCATCGGGGCCGACCTCGAGGCCGGCCCCAACTTCATGCCGGTGGCGTGGATCAATCGCGTTCAGCGTAATCCGCCACGGCTGGTCACAGGCATGGGCAAGGCGCACGCCACGAACGCCGGCATCAGGGAGCACGGCGAATTCGGGGTCAGTATCCCGAGCGTGCAGCACGTGGCGGTGACCGATTGGTGCGGGCTGAACTCAGCCGGTCGGGGCGCCGAGAAGGCGTCGGCCTTCACGGTCTTTCGAGGGTCACTGGAGCATGCTCCAATGATCGCGGAGTGCCCGCTGTGTCTCGAATGCCGTGTGCACCAAGTGGTCGACCTTGGCAGTCACGAGCTCTTCATCGCCGACATCGTTGGGACTTGGACCGAAGAGCGCTTTCTCGACGCGAGCAAGAAACCGGATGTCACGCTCATGCAGCCATTCACGCTCACAATGCCGGACAACCGCTTCTGGGCAGTCGGCGAGCACATCGCCGACGCCTGGTCGGTAGGGCTGACGTACCGAGGATAGTCACGCGGTGCGCGGGCGAAAGACGGACCGGTAGGGTGGGCGGTCGCTCGGACCCTCTATTTGACGATGATGGCCTTCGCGGCCGTGACGCCTGCGGCCTCAGGTTGCGCGTACACGAGCACCTTCGCGCCCTGCACGATGTCGGGCTTGGCTCCCGACACTGCCGCCTTCACGGTGTTGCCATCGACGTAGACGACGGCCGAACCGCCCGAGGTGAGAGCAATCGTTACCGTATCGCCCGCGACCGAGGCGACGGTGCCCTCGAGCACGCTCGACCCTGCGCCCATGCCTCCGCCACGGATGGCGCCCGGAGTACCGCTGGGCATGTTCGAAGGATCCGCCCCCTCTGGGAGCGCGATGCCCTTCTTCTCGAGGAACTGCTGGCGTTCCTCGGCGCTCATGTTCTGAAGCTGTTGCCGCTCGGTATCGGTCAACTGCGCGAATGCGCCGTTCGCGCCGAAGCGCGCGGTCCTGTTTGACGAATTCGAACCTGCCACTTTGGTGGCCACGAGATAGCCGCCTCCGAAGAGCGCCGCTCCGAGGATCACCGCAGCCACGACAACGGCTATCGTCTTGCTCTTGTTCACGCGTTCCTCCTTCTTCGCCAGCCCAGTGCGGGCAGGCTCCTTTGGTCAGCCCGGCCCACGTTTGTGGAGGGCCTTCCTTCTACTGGTACCTGAGTGCTTCTATGGGGTTCAGACGCGCCGCGCGTCGGGCGGGATAGAAGCCGAAGACGACGCCGATCAGCGCGGAGACGCCGGCTGCGAGCGCGACGGCCTTCCACGAGACGACCGCCTCGGTTCCCATGAGCGAGGGCGCGAGGAAGACTGCGACCGCCCAGCCTACGAGGATGCCGATGGCTCCGCCGATCAGTGTGAGCATCACCGACTCGGCGAGGAACTGCGCCGAGATCGAGCTCTCGTCGGCGCCGATCGCCTTCCTCAGGCCGATCTCGCGCGTCCGCTCGGTCACGGCGGTGAGCATCATATTCATGATGCCGATGCCGCCCACGAGCAGTGAGATGCTCGCAATCGACGCCAGCAGCGTCGTGAACGTCCCAGCGGTCTGAGTCACCGCGGTCAGCAGGTCGGCCATGTTCTGGATGCGGAAGTCGGCCAGCGTCGAATCGGCGATCTGGTGCCGCGTAAGCAGGAGGTCGCTGATCGCGCTCTGGACCGAGTCGACCTGGTTCTGGTCGGAGACCGTGACCACGATCGATGAGACGTATTTGCTGTTGCTCACGAATCGCATGTACGTCGAGAGCGGGATGAAGACAGCAGAGTCAGTCTGCCCGAAGCCTGACGCGCCCTTCTCCTGCAGCACACCGATGATCGTGTACTGCTGACTGCTGGCGCGAACACGCTTGCCAACGGGGTCGACCCCATCGCCGAACAGGTCGATGGCCGTCTGGTATCCGAGGACGGCGGCCTTCGTGTCTGAGGAGTAGTCGTGCTCGGTGATGAAGTTGCCCGACGACGTGACGAGATTGTTGATGTCGGCGTAGGCGGGCAGGACGCCCATGAGCTGGGCGTTCACGTTGCTCGAGCCGGCGACGAGCTGTGCGAAGCCCGTGGACTGGGGTGAGACCGCTGAGACGTTGGGAAGAGCAGCGATCGCCTCGGCGTCCGCGAGCGTCAAAGACTGGATCTCACCTGCCGCGCGCCGTACCTGACCGGCTCCGGCGTTGGGGGACGACGAGCGGACCGTCAGCTGATTCGCGCCCACGGACTGGAAACGCTGGGTCACCGCCGCTTGGCTGCCTTCGCCAACCGCTACAAGTGCGATGACCGAGGCGATGCCGACGACAAGGCCCAGGATCGTGAGTCCGCTACGGACCTTGTTCCCGGTGAGGGAGAGGAACGTCTCGGACATGAGGTCGCCGAATCTCATGCCGTCCTCACTTCCTCAGCCAGCCCGTCCTGGATGTGGAGGATGCGTCGGGCGTGAGCAGCGACGTTCGCCTCGTGGGTAATGAGGATGATCGTGCGGCCCTCGGAATTGAGGCGAGTGAAGAGGTCCATGACCTGCTCGCCTGTCGCGGTGTCCAGATTCCCCGTGGGCTCGTCGGCGAGTATGAGCTTTGGATCGTTCACAAGCGCTCGTGCGATGGCCACCCGCTGCATCTGTCCGCCGGAGAGCTCGTTCGACGAGTGCGTCCATATGGACTCGGGCAGGCCGACGGAGGTGAGAGCGTCGGCCGCCCGAGCCTCCCGTTCGTCCCGCGGCACCCGCGTGTAGAGCATGGGCATGCTCACGTTGCGGATGACGGATGCGCGGGGGAGCAGGTTGAAGGACTGGAAGACGAAGCCGACCATGTCGCGCCTGAGCTCGGCGAGATCGTATGTGTCCAGATCGGCGACATCGCGGCCCGTGATCCGATAGGTTCCCGACGAGGGTGTGTCGAGGCAGCCGAGGATGTGCATCAGCGTCGACTTGCCTGATCCAGAGGGACCCATGATCGCCACGAACTCTCCCGGTTCGACCGTGAGGCTGACGCCGCGCAGCGCGTGCGTCTCCGCGCCGGCTCCGTCGTAGACCTTGTGCAAGTCGATGGCCTCGATGACGGCGTGCTCCTCACCGTCGGTTTCAATCTCGGCGCTCATCAGTTGCCTCCAGGTGCGCCTGCGGGGGGTCCGCCGGTGCCCATTTCGATGAAGCCCCCGCCCTGAATTGCGTTGCTGCTCCTCGAGCTGCCGCTCGAAGAGCTGCTCGTTGAGCTCGCGGTCACGGTCTTGGTCACGACCGCCACGCCCGCCTCAAGACCACTCGTGACCTCGGTCTGGCTGTCTCCAGCGAGGCCGACTGTGACCGTCACGTCTTGTGGAGCCGTTGCCCCCGATTCGAGGACCTGGACGTACGTCGTTCCATCGGTGGCTGTCTTGACCGCCGCGTTGGGGACGAGCAGCACGTCACGCGCAACTGCGGTCACGATGGTCGCGGACGTGGACATGCCGGTCTTCAGGCGCTTGTCCTTGACGTCGAGCGTGACCCACACACTGTATGTGACGACGCCTTGGCTCACCGTGCCGTCTCGGCTGATCTCGTCCACTTTGCCCGTGAGCGTGAGGTCGGGGATGGCGTCGAACGTTAGCTCGGATTGCTGCCCCAGCTTAATGGAGGTGATGTCAACCTCGTTGATTGACAGCTCCGCTCCCAACTTGCCGCCTTTCGCGATCACAACCGGGGCGCTGGCGGTCGAGCCGGTCGACGAGTTCGAATTGGCCGAGTCGCCGCCCGAGCCCGCGGACGTCGACACGCTGTCTCCGGCCGCCGCGTTCACTTCCCACACCACGCCGGCACAAGGAGCCTTGACGGTGAGATCGTCCTCGGCATCGAGCGCGTCCTGATAGGACAGCTTTGCGCTTTTGTACTGCGCTTGCGCCGACGCCAGCCCGGCTTCAGCGACCGACACTTGCTGCTCGGCCGCATCGATCTGACCAGCGGTCACCTTCGAGTTGGGTTTCGAGGCGGCCGTCTTGAGCGTTGCGAGCTCGTTCTCCGCCTGTGTGACCGAGAGGTTCGCCTGGTCGACCTGCTGCGCCGCCTGACGCTTCGACGCGAGAGCCTGCGCTGTCGTGCGCTCGGCAGTCGAGCCGTCGATGGTGAAGAGCACCGTGCCCTTCTGCACGGTCTTGCCGACGGCTGTCTTCACCGCCAGGACCGTGCCCGAGGTCTTAGGCGAGACGTCTACGGCGTCGCGGACGGCGAGGTTGCCCGTGCCTGCCACCGTGACTGAGAGCGTGCCCTTCGCGGCCTGCTGCGTCTGGTAGGTTGTCGCATCGGCCGTCGGCTGGGAGCCCCTCACGAAGTAGTAGACCGCGCCGGCGATCACCACGAGGACTCCGAGTGCTATCCAACCGCGATAGCGCCTCCACGCTTTCTTCCGTGCCATCACTCACCTCCGAAGGATCCGATCGGCGTATCGCTACTGCCAGGTCCCGTCCGAACTCCAGTCGTCGGAACCGTCGGACTCAGTGGATCCGCCAGTGTCGCCGCCATAGCCGCCACCGGGCCCGTAGCTGTATCCGCTGCCTGGTCCGCTGCTCGTTCCTCCGCCCGACGTGGCGTGACACGAGGAGGCGGCACATCCGGTGCGGGGGCACGTGAGCGTCGCTGATGTGCCGCTTGTGGCCACCGCTCCCGTGCCCGCCGAGACGTTCGTCGCTCCACCGATGCCGACCAACCTGGCGGTCGTCTGTACCGTCGCGTAGATCGCGAAACACGTGAGCGCGGTCAGAAGCAGCACGGCACCTGCGTTTCTGATCGTCCGGTTCTTCATTGGGTTCTCTCTCCTATCGCGTGTCGTTGAGGATCAGCGCTGTCGCGTCGAGTACTCCGAGCGAACCTGAGCGGGTTGAACCGCCAATTGTCGAGCTCCGCTCCCGGTGAGTGCCGCGGGACGCTGTCGGGCGAACCGGCGAGGAGAGGAGCCCTGCCTTGTGACATTCCGATTCCCGAGTAGACCGAGTGCCCGGGCGATCCAGCGCCAATGCATCCCGAGGTGAACAACGAGAAGGATCATCGTTGTGCTGGCCGACAGGGAGTGCAGGACGTACCAGATGGCATTGGCGCCGGTCGAAATACCTACCACGCCCGCGATCGCGCGAGAAACGACAAGCCCGCTGGTCATCACGGCGACCGCCGCAACGAACAGCAGGACGTCGAGAACGAAGTTCATGCGTGACACGTTCCGGAGTCTCTGCGCGAACCTCGACGCGATCCTGACCGCCCATTCCCAGTTGACGACGAAGTGCACGAGCAGAGGCGTGATGATGGCCAGACTCAGCCACTCGTGCGTGGAGAGTCCGGTCCACGCAGGGTTATTGGCGATGAGCACGGCGACAAAGAGCCCCAAGTCGAGTACGAGTCTCGAACGAGCTGACATATCCGTTCCTCCTGGACTGGTCGTCTTGTGCGAATCGACCACTCACCGCCGACCCGGCATATCGACTATCACCGGCCGCATCTATGCTCTGATTGCGACCGGGCTACGGTCTCGTAATCATCCAGAGGAACAGCGCTGATGGTCGCGCGCGATCGACCGCGTCTTCGCCGAACGCCGCGGAGCAGTCGACGGAGGGCCAGACGTCACCGACACGGCTGGAACCGCCGATTACGGATTCGTAGCCGTGTCGCAGACACCACGCAACGGAGTGGCCGCATAGTCCCAATGGAGAGCCAGCGATCGGCGTCCGCGTTGCTTGACGAAAGAGGCAGCCCCATGGACGAACCCATCGACGAGGGTGCGACCGCCCCCTTGCCCCAACAGGAACCGAACTCGGCCCCGGCAGCAGATGCCGGCACTCCCCTCGCCACCCCGACGGAGTCGCCAAACGCGTACGGGCCGCCTCCGGCCGCGCCGACGCCCGCGTATGCGGAGCCGGCGGCGGCACGTTCCCCGCGCGTGTGGCGCGCTCCGACCCGCTGGGTTGTGATCGTCGCGTCCGTGATCGCAGGAGTCGTGCTCCTCGGCGCGGCCTTTGGAATCGGAGTCAAGGTGGGCGCGCAGGCTAGCCGCTTCGACCGCGGGTACGGACGGGCGATGCTGCAGGCCCCGTACGGGCGCGACGGCCAGAACGAATGGCAGTACGGACCGAATGGCAAGAACGATCGCGGCTACGGTGGCCGCGGACAGGCCTTCCCCAGGGTCGTCCCCAGCCCCGACACGACGACGCAGCCGTAGCACGGTAGCCGGGTCGGCCGCGCTCTCCTCCCCCCACTCCGGGCGGCCGACCGCGTGCTACGCTCATGAGCAGTCGTGACGAACTGAGCAGCGAGAAGGCGGACCCAGGTGCTCGAGAAGTCGAAGACTATCCTCGTCGTCGAAGACGATCCCGCAGTCGCGCAGGGCCTTCTCGAAGGCATAGGCCGCGAGGGCTTCGACGTGCACTGGGAGTCGACAGGGTCAGACGGGGTGGCCTATGCACGCGACCAGTCACCGTACCTCGTAGTGCTCGATGTCCGCCTTCCCGACGGCTCGGGCTTCGATTTCTGCCGCCAGATGCGTCAGCTCGGTCTTCGGCAGCCCGTGCTGATGCTGACGGTGCAGTCCGACGAACTCGACAAGGTCCTCGGACTGGAAATGGGTGCCGACGACTACCTTACAAAGCCCTATCGCCTTAGGGAGCTCATCGCCCGCATCCGGTCACTCCTGCGACGCTCCTACGGTGAGCTTTCATCCGTCGAGGCCGACGTGCTCTACGTGGGCGATCTCGTGATCGACCGCACGCGCGGAGGAGTGACGCGAGACGGCCGGGAGGTCAATCTGACGCCCACGGAGTTCCGGCTACTCGTCTTTCTGGCGCAGCACCCCGGCCAGGCGTTTTCCCGCGGGCAGCTCATCGAGAAGGTCTGGGGTGCGGACGGCGAGTACTACGACGACAAGACGGTGAGCGTGCACGTAAGGAGGCTGCGCGAGAAGATCGAAGCTGATCCCAGCCATCCCGATATCGTGCTCACGGTGCCAGGCATCGGCTACCGGCTCGCGACGTAGGAACCTGGCATGCTGAAGAATCGCTCCCTACGCCTGCAGCTTGCTCTCACCTATGCGGGCATCGCTCTTCTGACGGCCGCCCTGTTGGGTGGCATCCTTATCTCTGTGCTCGGGCGCTACTACATCCGCGCCGAGGACAACTACCTGCGCGCGGCCGCGGAGCGAGTCGCTCAGCAGCTTGGGTCCCCGATACCAGCTGACTTCGAGATGCGTGTTGTCCTCAGTGCGCTGGGTACGCAGACGCGCGTACGCGTCTACAGCGCGTCTGGTGAGCTCGTCGCGGACTCAGGATCGCCGCAGTCCATCAATCCCGGCTCGATCGCGGACGGCGGGAACGGATTCCGCGAGAACGGGGAGCGACTCCCGCGTCCCCTCGGCGGCGGCATCTTCGGTGGCTCGGGTTCTTCAGCGGCACGCAGCAGCCGTGAGCTGCGTCTGCAGGTCACGGGCTCGACAGCATTGAGCGGAGGCCAAACGCTCGGATACATCGTGCTCTCCGAGGCACCTGCCTCTGGTCGTGACGTACTCCTTGGTGTGATGCAAGGTTGGATCATCGCCGCCGTGGCCGCCGTTCTGCTGTCGGCGCTGGCTGGGTACCTGCTCTCTTCCCGTATCTCACATCCGCTCGTGGCTCTCGCCGAGACAAGCGATCGCATGGCCGAAGGTGACCTCACCGCACGCGCGATCGTGGACCGCAGCGATGAGGTGGGGCAGCTCTCCGAGTCGTTCAACACGATGGCCGAGCGGATGGAGACGACCATCACCGCGCTGCGGCAGTTCGTGGCCGACGCGGCACACGAGATCGGAACGCCTCTCACCGCACTGCAGGCAGACCTTGAGTTGGCCGAGATCGAGTCCTCGACCGACGACGAACGCAGACTGGTGCGCCGCGCGCTCACCCAAGCTCGGCGACTCGAGGACCTCTCCACGAACCTGCTGCGGCTCTCGCGTATCGAGGCCGGCGACACGTCGCTGGCGATCGAACCTGTCGACGTGACGGCGCTTGCTCGAGAGGGCGCTGATGCGGTCGCGTCTGCAGCGGAGCAGGCCGGCCAGGAGTTCCAGGTTCACGTCACAGATGAGTCGCTCGTTGTGCTCGCCGATGGGGCGAAGCTGCAAGTCGTGATCGAGAACCTGCTCGACAACGCGGTGAAGTTCACACCTGAGGGCGGGTGCGTGACGCTCGACGTCTGCCGGGACGGCGGTAACGCCGTGATCGCTATCGCCGACACGGGGGTGGGCATCCCGCCAGTCGAGCACGACAAGGTGTTCAGCCGGTTCCACCGGGGGCGCAATGCCGCCGCCTACCCCGGCAGCGGACTCGGGCTGGCGATCGTGCGCGCCTCGGTCGAGCGCTTCGGCGGCACGGTCGCGTTCGAGAGCTCCACGGAAGGCACGCGCTTCGAGGTCCGGCTGCCGCTCGCCTGAGCCGCGGCAGCGACGCTGAATGCCGGCGGTCGCCCAGCGTCTACAACTTCAGCGCGTCCTCCAGGTACGAGATCGCCTTCTGGCTCGAGTCGGCGGCGATTGCGACTCCGATGCCGTCGCGTCCCTCGAGGTAGCGGATAGCACCGGCGACAACGGCCGCCGACGACGATCCCGCAAGGACGGCCTCCTCGCGATGCAATCTGAGCGACATCTCGCGGGCGTCGTCGTCATCGACGAAGACGACCTCGTCGATGAAGGACCGGTCGAGGATTCCCGGGACACACGTCTCGTCGAGGTTCTTAAGGCCTGAGATGTGGTGTCCAGGCACCGGCTCGACCGCCACAACGCGGATGTCGGGATTGCGCTCTTTGAGGTAGCGACCTGCCCCGGTGATCGTCCCGGACGTACCGATCCCGGCGAAGAAGTACTTAACGAGCCCCTCGGTCTGCGCCCAGACCTCCGGCCCGGTCGTCTCGTAGTGAGCACAGACGTTCGCAGGGTTGTCGTACTGGTCCGGCATGACGAAGGAGTCGGTCTGACGGATCATCTCCTGGGCCATGTCCATGGCGACGTCCATGGGGTGCCGGTCCGTCCGACCACCCTTCGGCGTGCGCAGCACTTCCGCGCCCAAGGCCCTGAGCAGGACCTCCTTCTCCCACGGCATCGAGTACGGAACGATCGCCACCATCCGGCGGTACATGAGTACCGCCATGGCGGCCAGCGCGATACCGGTGTTGCCCGACGTCGGCTCGATAACGGCCTTGTCTTTCAGCAGTCCACGGGTGGCGAGGTCCTCGAGCATCCACTTCGCGGCGCGATCCTTTACCGAGCCGAAGGGGTTCATCCACTCGAGCTTGAGGTAGAGGGTGGCCGCCGAGGACCCCGGCATCACGCGCTTGAGTGCGACGATCGGAGTTGGATTCGCCGGGTCGCCGATCATGTCTGCGAGCCCGTCGTAGCGCTTGAGTCGCGAGTCGGTGGGGAGGCGCTCCGGATCGTCGGGCATGAGCTCTGCCCCGAGCGGGGGTGGCGCGCAGTCGGCGATCGGATCCGGGGGAGGGGCTGTGCGGTCTGTGTCGTCCATTTGGAACTCCGCATCTGATGGAACCTTGAAGGCAGCATACTGGAAGGTGTCCCGTGAACGTTGCGGTCCGGCGCGCAGGTGTTCGCGAGGACGAGCGCGAATCATGTCTCGTAGAGTCGACCCGTAGGGTGGGCCCGGCCGGCTGGAAGGTCGCGACATCGCGCGGGGGAGGGCGAGTGTCGAACAACGCAGGCGAGAGGGACGTCGCGCGTCGGATGGGGTTCGGGAGGCCGAGACCCCGCCTCGAGATCCTCTCGCGAGGCACGGGATCGGAGGCGCCGCGGTCGCTGCTCGAGGTGTTGGGCGTTCGCTCGGGTCAGAAGGCTGCATTCATCGGCCTGGGCGAGCAGCACGTGCGACCATCCGGCTCTCGTTCGCCCATCCACAATTCCGCTTCGGCGCCGCTCCATCCGGTTGACGTGATCGTCTACCAAGTCGCAAACGCCTTCGCCTTGAGAAGGATCCGAGAACTCGCGCCTCTTGTGAAAGATGGCGGAGCTCTATGGGTGCTCTGGCCACGGGGCGAGTCGCACATCACCCAGAACCACGTGCAGCGTTCGGGTCTCACCGTCGGTCTCGTCGACATCGCTGCCGTCGGTATCTCGGACCAACTCGCCGCGTTGAAGTTCGTGCACGGCCGCAGGGGACGCTAGGGAATCTGCGGAGGCGCCGCGTAATGCTGGACGTTGGGGATGTACTACCAAGCGGCCCGCATGGCCGACACGACTCGAGAGCGACGCCGTGAAGGGAGGGGGAACCCGGGCATGACACGTGATGAGTTGCTCCACTGGCTCGTTGAGACGCGGGCCGAGTTCGATCAGCTGGTTGCCGCTATCCCCAAGGACCGGCTCGGCAAGCCGATACCGGGCAAGAAGCACTCGGCGCGCGACGTCATCTATCACGTCGTTTCGTACGAAGACCTTATCGTTCAGCGGCTGCGGAGCGCCCAAAATGGCGAGACCACCGCATTCGGTCGTGATCGAGATGGCTGGGAGAGCTTCAACGATCGCGTGTGGGCCGAGGCGGCGGGGGTTGACGACCTCACGGTGCTCGCGCGGTCGCTTCGGGTTTTTCGCGAGCTCATCGAGCAGGCGCGGGTCCTTCAGGACGACGAGATCAACGGTCAAGGTGGCATCGTCCGCCACATCGATCAGGCGTGGCTCGACGGACGACCCCTCTGGGAGGTCATCGGGATCGACTCCTTCGAGCACTACCCGATGCACTTCGACGATCTGCAAAAGGCTCGCCGCGCATAGGACCTAAGGGACACGGTCGATTCATATTGCCGAGGGCTTGTGCTCGTCCCCTCGCGGCGCCTTCTACGGAGTCTTACGCGGCAGGTGCCAGTGTGAGATCACGCCCACGTAGACGCCGACAAGGACAATCGCCATGCCGACGAGGAGCCCCCGGCTGACCGGTTCTCCGAGCAGCAAGGCTGCGAGCAGGATCGTGACGGGTGGGCTGAAGACGGTCTGGTATGAGGTAGCCGACGCCGTCCAGCGTCTGAGCACGAAGAGGAGCAGACTGAAGACGCCGACCGAACCTATCAGCACGACGTAGAGCTGCACGGCCCACGTCGCAGTCGCCGTCGGCAACGGCATGGACTCGCCGACGACCAGTGACGCGGTGAGCAGTAGGACCCCTCCTACCAGCATGCCGATCGCATTCATTGACGCGGGGTGTACGCGCGATAGCGACTTGGCGATCACCAGTCCTGCTGCGAGGCAGGCAACGAAGCCAAGCAAGGCCGCCAGATAGGGCCACGGGATCTTCGCTCCGACGCGCGTGCCGAGAAGTACCGCAATGCCTGCCATCGAAATGAGGGATCCAGCTAGGCCTCGAAAGGTGAGCGGCTCGACCTTCGTCAGCGCCGCGAAGATGAGCGTGAAGAGCGGTAGCGATGCCAGCGTCACGCCCGCTACGCTGGCGGGCACCTTCACGAGCGCCCAGTATCCCAACCCGAAACCGACGCCGAACTGCACCACTCCGAAGAGCACGACGCGGAGCAGATCGCATCCACGTGGAAGAGGGATGCGGCGGAGCAAGACATACGCGAAGAAGACGATCGAGCCGCCCGCCATGCGCGTACCGGCACCCCAGAATGGTGGGAGTGCTCGATCGGTGAATCGGACGACAAGCGGATTCGCGGCAAGCAACACGACCAGAACGGCGAACGCGGCCAGTGTGAGCGTGTCTGGCCGGTGACCGACCGAGGTGGTGCCCCGGGCAGCGGCCTGGGCCATCGCTTCTACGACGCTTCGAGAAGGCGCTTCATGGGTCCGAGGTAGTAGTCGTCCCACCCTGTGTCGAAATCCTGAGCCTCGTCGTCCGGGACGTTGGAGTGCGAGAGTTCGAGGAAGGTTCCCCCGCCATCTACGTCCCACAGGGTGAACGTCGCGATCGACGGCTCGTCCCAGTCGCCGCCGTACCACTCTTGAACCAGACGTCTTCCTGGCTCGACCTCGAGGTTGCGTCCGTGCACATCACCGTCCCAGAGCACGAACTCGGTGCCAGCTTGGTCCACCATGATCGCTGGGGCCCCGCTCCATGTTTCGATGTGAATGGGGTCGGTCAAGGCGGCCCACACGAGAGCACGTGGTGCGGCGATGCGGTAAGTCTTCTCGATGTCCACGCGGTCCCTGAGCCCCCGATGGTTCCGTGCCCCCGATATGCCCGAAGCGTCGCAGTATGTATCAAGGTTTTCAAGTGTGGGGATACTGTACGCATAGCGCGAACTGTGCGGAGTAGCGGAGGGATGGCTCAGATGGACGGCAACGGACTCATAGAGGACGACGACGCCTTCGTCCGCGAAGGCGGAGTGTTCGCGCCGAGAAGTGGCGGCCGTGACAAAGGGTGCGATGAAGAGCAGGACTCCTGTCCGCCCGACGAGGTGCTCGAAGACCCGGTGAACGACGAGCACGTCCCCGGCACGGTCGACGACCTTCCCTACGACTACGGCACTGAAGATCCTTCGCCGACGGATCAGATGCTCGGTCTCATCGAAACAGGGCCGGTCATCGGTATGCAAGATGTGGGCGAGACCGGCTACGACGAGGACGTGACCGAGGAGTCTCCGCTCGGCGCTCGGGACGAACGCGACCTCTGGAAACGCCAAAAGCCGCTGATCGATGAGGTCGAGACCGAGCCCTACAATCTGCCCGAGGTGGCCGACTCCGAAGTCTCAAAGATAGAACAGGCCCTCGGTGAGGATGCGGCCGGGCCGCTCGTTGAGTCCGAGGAAGGCACGAGCGCGACGGGCAGCGGGGGCGTCCCGGAATAGACCGGGGTCCGACGGCTCGGAAGATCGACTCGAGTCTCCCTCGGCGGCCATGCGCCGGGTACGGGGATCGCACGACGCCATGGGCAGCTGGCCATCCAGCGCTCGCGTGGTCAGGCACGCTTTCCGCTAGTACCTGCACCGCACGTTCTTGGTCGACACGGATGAGAGTCGAGGCGCACCCGTCACATTGAACGACGGAGAGTACGACTACTACGACGAGGCTCGACTCAAGGGAATCTCGGACCATGACCCGGAGGTCGCGATCGGCATCGGCCTCTTGGAGGGGCTGCTGGATGCCATGTCCGAGGAGGCCGAACTCCCCACCGCGGCAGATCGCCTTCTCGAAGCGGTGGTCTCTCTCTTGAGCCTCAGTCGCGCCAGCTTGGAGCTAGTCGAGGAGCGAAATGGCGTCGCGGTCCTGAACCCGCTGGCCGCTGCGGGAGAGCACGCGTCTTTGACGCGCGACATGCCGCCGCGCCCGCTGCGTTCGAGTGCGGACGCAGCCAAGGCCGTCGCCACGCGTTCTCCCGTTCTCGTGGGAGACGTGCACGGGGTCGGCGAGCACTCGGAGAGCGAGAGCGGGATCTCGCGCTGGCGCGCAGGCATGAGCGCCCAAGCGTACGCAGTACTTCCACTCGTATGGCGCGAGGCCGATCGCATCCTCGGCGTCTTGACGCTCGAGTGGTCGAGCCCGCACGAGTTCGAGCCACGAGAGCGCGACGCCTTGGGCTGGATGGCGAACTCGTTGGCGACCGCGGTCGGATCGTTTAACGCCCCGGTTGGTGGCCCCGCTGTCACGGGCTCACCCGCGACGCCGGTCGTGGCGGCTGCCCCGACCCGCATGATCAGGCTCGGCTTCGATCCAAGCGCGGGGATCTCGTCCGCGGACGACACCTCACCGGCACCAACACCGGCGCTGGACATCTCCTTCGCTATCTCGGGTCCCGAGGGAGATCGTTCCTCGGCGCTTTGGGACCTTGTCCAGCTTCTGGAGGGAGAGGTCGCAATCGTCGCTGGCGTCGCGGGAGCGCCCGCGCAAGGAGCCGCGCTGCTCGCCGAACGTGCGAGACACGTCCTTCGCGCGTCACTGCTCGCTGGCGTATCGGTAGGGCGCTCTCTCGCGACGCTCGCGCAATGGGTGCAAGGGACCGCGCAGGCGGGAGCGAGCGTCTCGGCGAGCATATGCCGCGTGAGCGCCCTCACCGGAGAGCTGCAAGTTGCTCTGAGCAACGGGACTTCGTTCGCGCTGCTCGGCAGGGAGGGGAGACTCTCATTGCATAGCGGGCATCCCGACGAGGCCTCAGTCGAGCGCGGCAGTCTGGCGCTCGCGGGCGACCGGTTGGCGTTCATGGCTGCGGAAGCCGACGAAGGAGATGCTTCACTCGAGGGTGTCGAAGGCCGACCGGCGTACGTGGAAGCGCTCCGCCGAGGAGACGCAATCGACGCCCCGAGGCTGCTCGCGTCGCTGGTCGAGCGACCCGACATTGCGCCGCCGGTTGCCGGGATCGCTGTTCTTGTTGAGGTCAGGCGTCTCGGGTCAGCCAGCTAGCGCGCTCGGGCGCCGGTCAGCGGGTTAGCGGGCGGTCGGGGCGGGCCGCGCGCAAGCCGCCCCGCTGCTCGTCAGTTCACGTGGATGAGCGAGTCCGTGGGCGCGTGCGAGTCCGTGAGCAACGGCACGTCACTCGAATCGATGCGATCCGTATAGAGGTCCTCGGCGAAGCGAGCGAACCCGGGTATCGTGACCTGCCCCCAAACGCGGTTCCTTATCCGCTGTGTGAGCTCGTCGTCCGACACGCTCGCGTTGCTAGCCAACACGATGATGTTGCGGTTCTGCGTGAGGCTGCCGTTCTCGCTAACGCCGATCGGGAAGACCCAAACGTTGCCCCAAACACCGCTGACCGTGCGGTACATGCTGCGGAAGAGCTTGCTCGATTCGCCCTCGATCGAGCCGATGCAGTTGTAGGCGACGACGCCATCTGGCGACAGGTGGGACTTCACCTCGCGGAAGAACTCGTCAGTCGTGAGGTGGAAGGGAAGTGAGTCAGCATAGTAGGCGTCGACGATCACGATGTCGTAGGTCTGTGCGGTCTTCTGGACGTACCGGCGTCCGTCCTCGTTGAAGAGGCGGATCCTCGAGTCGGTGGGCAGATCGAAGTAGCGCTTCGCCACATCGATAACAACGGGGTCGATCTCGACCGTATCGACCTGCACACCCGGGTAGTCGCGCCAGTAGCGCTTCGTGACGGTGCCCCCTCCGAGTCCGAGCACCAGGACCCTCTTCGCGTCCGGCTTGACGGCGACCGCCAGGTGGAGGTAGTCGGGATAGGGAAAACCGCTCGTATAGGGATCGGCCAGGCTCATCGCCGACTGATTGCTCCGGTCGAAGCGCAGGTGTCGCTGGGTCGCGTCCTCGGTGACGCTTATGCGGTGGTACTGGGTGTCTTTGCGGAAGAGAACCTTCTCGCCGAAGGTATTGATCGTCTCCGGCGGCGCGACGCGCGTAAGAACGACTCCGCCAATGATGGCCCCGACGCCCACGGCAATGAGCGTGACCAGGATCGACGCCGACGCGAGACCCGGGTGGCGGGTCGTCAGGCGTGTGCCGCCGGCGTCGGTCTCGGCCATCGCGTCGCCGACGGGAGCCTCAGCGTCTGAGACCAACCCCGGGAGCGCCAGCGCGATGAGCGCGGTGACGAACAGCGCGAAGCCGATGCCGACGATCAGCGGCTCCAGCGAGAGCGCCGGAATGAGCCAGAAGGCGGTGGCAAGCGTGCCGACGATGCTTCCCGCAGTGGAGACGGCGTACAGTCCTCCGGCGGAGCGGCCGATGCGTGCCATCCCCGAAACCGCGGCGATCCTTACGCCGAGCGGTGAGACGACAGCGAGCAGCAGGCCCGGCAAGAAGAAGATCGCGGCCGTTGCCGCGAGTGAACCCAGGCGCGGTCCGAGCGCGGCGGCCGACGGCAGCACCGCCTTGGCGATGGCCGGCGCGAGCGCGGTCAGCAAGCCCGCCAGTGCGATAACCGGCGCCAGCATGCGCGATGCGCCGAGCCGGTCGGCGATCTCGCCGCCGAGCCAGTAGCCGAGGCTGAGCGCGATCATGACGACCGAGATGACGCTGCCCCACACGAAGATGGAGTTGCCCAGGTACGGGGCGAGAACTCGGGTCGCAACGAGCTCGAGTCCCATAAGCGCGCTGCCGCACGTGAAGACGATGGCGTAGAGCATGTGCTCTCGGTGAGATCCTCTCGAACTCGGAATGGCCGGTTGTTCCGGAAGCGCTTCACGCTGGGGCACCGCGGAAAGCACACTGCATCTTCGCACGAGCAAATGGGATTCCGTTAGTGAGTGTGCGGTGGTGAGGCGCGTTATGGCTGCGGGTACATTCGGTGGTGCGAGTATGACCTGCGCTCCCGGCGGGAGCGGGCACTCGAGCCAAGGAGGAGCCATGAGTGAGACCTACGGCGGGCAGCCGCCGAGCGAGCGGCCGCCGAGCCAACCGCCGCCGCGCGGGCAGTGGCCCAGCCAGCCACCGCCGAGCCAACCGCCGCCGAGCGGGCCGTGGCCGAGCCAGCCGCCCCCGGCCCCGGTCGCGCCCGGCCCTCGCAGGCACGATGAGAAGCCGAAGACCGCCTGGTTCGTTGGCGTGGTGCTCATCGTTCTGGGCGTGGTCTTCCTGCTGGAACAGTTCGGCTGGGTGTTCCCCGGGAACTGGTGGGCGGTCTTCATCTACCTAGGAGCGGCCGCAACGTTCGTGAACATGTGGCGCCAGTGGCGTGCCGCCGGTTGGTTCGACTCGAAGGCAGCGGGCTCATTGACCTTTGGGCTCGTGCTCATAGCGGTTGCCACCATCGCCTACTTCGACGTGTGGGATACATACTGGCCGCTCATTCTCGTGGCGATCGGAGTCGGCATCGTCGCCGGATGGCTCCTGGGCGCTTCCACCGAGCGCCACCGCGACTAGGAGAACGCTGGTACTGGCTGGCGCAGTCCTCGCTATCGTCAGCGGTGTTCGCCCACCTCGATGTGCCGAGGAGTCACGCGTGCCCCAGTGCTCTTTCCATCCGGGCGTCGAGACCGAAATGCGCTGTGCCGAGTGCGATCGGCCCATCTGTCCCAAGGACATGGTTCTCACGCCGGTCGGGTACAAGTGCCCGGTTTGTGCCAAGCCGAAGCGCAGTCAGTACACGTATGTGAAACCCAAGCAGCTGCTCGGCGCCATCGGCGCTGGGGCGCTCGCCGGCGTCGGCGGTGGGTTCTTGCTCGGTATGATCCATCTGGGCTTCTTCCTCATCTCCATCGCCTGGGGCATGGCCGTAGGTGAGGCCGTTCGTCGGGGATCCGGTGGGCATCGCGGGCCCGTGCTCGCCGTGGTCGCCGCGGTCTGCATCGTCATCGGGTCGCTTGTGGGCCAGCTCGGACTGCTCGCTGCGGTCCTCGGTAGCCTCGGCGCGGTCTCGACCCTCTCGTGGACGTGGAGCCGCTAGACGTGGCGGACGGGGCGGCGTCCCTCAAGCCCAGCAGCTTGCAGTCTTGCGCCCTCGCAGAGACGTGCCGCGTGGTCGAGTCCAAGGTGCCGCTCTGGGAGCTACACCGCGAGCGCCTCTCGCAGGGCGGTTGCGGCGAAGCACTTCTGGCGGACGTTGAGTGTTGTCTCGAGACGGCGATCCGTTCCTACACGGGTGAGAGAACCTCGCGGCTGCGCGCCCACGTCGAAGTGGCCGCCGATGGCCACGTGGCCGTCGAGCTCGACAGACGTCTTTCCTCGCTCGACGTTGTGAATGGGCCCGTCCTCGTGCCCGTGAGCGTGATCGACCTGCCGACTCCCCCGGTGCTGCCTGTTTCCGCGGCGAAGCCCGTAGATCGTTCGTGGTGGGACGCGGCCTCCCGTGCCGCGCGTCGTGGCGGAGGGCATCAGGCGCTCATCTTCGACGCCGACGGATTCGTGATCGACGGCTCCTCTGCTAGCGTCTGGGGGCTGATAGAAGGTGCGCTCGTGACTCCGCCAGCGCCGCCGGCGATCGCCGGAGTCGCCAGACGATTCGTTCAGCGCGCGGCACCCGCCCTCGGGTTGACCGTGCGGGTTCGACCGCTTCACCTGCAACAACTGGAGTCGGCCGACGAGATCCTGCTCACGAATGCGTTCGGTGGCGCGGTGGCGGCGCGGGGCCACGCCGGGCCGGCGACGAGGGCGGTTCAGTCGCTCTTCGCGGAGGTCTGGGCGAGGTGAGACGGTGACTCTGAGCCGCGCCATCCGCGACCCCCGTCCTTCGCGAAACCTCGGCGGTACACTCTCACGACGGATCGATCGCGCGGTGACGCAAAGAGCAGCCACGCGCTGGAACGGGGGGCAGTGATGGTTTCGCCTGACGGGAGGCCGGCGGAGGGTACGGAGCGCGCGCTTCGGATCCTCCAAGTGGTGCGTCCCGCTGTCGGCGGCATGAAGGACCACGTCTTCGAACTCTGCCAGGGACTTCGCAGCTGTGGGCATTCCGTCGAGATCGCGTGCCCCATTGGATCCGAGGTCTCGCATGAGGCCGCATCCCTCGGCTTTCGTGTGCACGAAATCGTGCTGGTCGGGCCGCTCAGGCCCATCAGCGACATGCGCGGCATTGCGCAGATCGCCGGCATCGTTCGACGCGGCCGGTTCGATCTGGTTCACGCTCACGGGTTCAAAGCAGGGCTTGTCGCGCGGCTCGGCGGGGCCTTCGGAGGCTGCAGGGCACGAATCGTGACCGTTCACAACCAGGTTGGCTATGCCGGCAGCGGAGTCTCGGGTTCCACGCGTGCCATCTACCGTTCCGCCGAGAAGGGTCTGGCGCGCATAACCTCGCGCGTCATCGCCGTCTCCGACGCGCTCAGAAGCGAGTTGATCGAGGAGTACGGCTTGTCGCCCGACTTGGTCGTCACGGTTCACAACGGCGTAGATGTGCAGGCGTTCCTCGAGCCTCAGGACGTCATTCGGGAGAGAAGGCGGCTCGATATCCCCGCGGGTCACCTCGTCGTCGGCACTGCGGCGCGCTTCGCGATCCAGAAGGGCTTGAAGTATCTCGTGGAAGCCGCCATTGAGATCGGGTTCCGGCGCAACGATGTGGTCTTCGTCGTAGGTGGCGACGGGCCGCTGCGGTCGGAGCTTGAAGCTTCGGTCGCCGATGCCGATGCGGGTCGGTTCGTCCGGATGCCCGGGTTCATCCAGGACATGCCGGCGTTCCTTACCGCTCTGGACATGTTCGTGTCTTCGTCCTTGTCGGAGGGGCTCCCCCTCACGTTCGTGCAAGCGGGGGCGGCACAATGCCCCGTCGTCGCAACGAGTGTCGGCGGGACCCCGGAGATCGTGCGCCACGAGGCCAATGGCCTTCTCGTGCCTCCGGCGGATGCACGTGCGCTGGCCCGCGCGATCGAGCGTCTGCTCGATGATCCACCCGCCCGCGATCGGCTCGGTGCCGAGGGGCGTCGCATCGCGCTGGCCGAGTTTGCCCCCGAAACGATGGTCCAGCGGACGATCGCTGTGTACTTGCGCGCCATTCAAGTGTGATCGCGCGCGCGTGGAGATTCGGTGAATCCACT
>CAWEJW010000002.1:0-194695 GCA_963809535.1 uncultured Actinomycetes bacterium | reverse complement strand
CGATTGCCGTACTTGCCATACTGGCCGGTCTGATTTCGTCAGGATCGGTATCTGGTTGGTTGGCCGCGGCGACCGGGCTACTCGTCTTCCTGCTGGCTGAGCGCCGACGCGGACGAGCAGTGCTCGCGATCATGATTGCGGGCCTCGCCCTGGTGATTGTTCTTCAGATCCAGATGGCGTTCGGCGGAGCCACTCCCATCGCGAGGGTCATGCAGGTCCTCGGAGCCGGAAGCTACGGCACGTCGAAGTGCTTCTTCAACGACCCGGGTTCTCACCTACTCCGCGGCACTTGGGGGGATCGAGATGAGCCCCCTGGTCGGCGTGGGCCTAGATGCGGCGAGTGCGACGACATCGACCGGGTTCGTAGTGCACAACACGCTGTTGGCGGCGTGGTACGAAGCGGGGCTCCTTGGCGCTTGCGGGATGTTGTTGATTGGAGCGTCAGTAGTTGCGCTTGGTCTTCGAGTACTTCGCACCGCCGGGGTGTCCGGAGAGAGGATGCTCGGCGCGCCACTGGTTGGGGCAATGTCGGCCTTTGTTTTCTTCTCGATGACGGCGCCCGTGCTCGCCCGCATGGTTGGGTGTCAGTCTGTCTGTCAATCTGCTTCGTGGCGAGCGCGCACCGAGAGTACGGCACAGCCGGGAATGCGCTAGACAGAGCGGTCTGACGACGGGAGATTGGAAGCTCCCCGCGGTGCGGCCCGTTCCATGGCACGAGACGGCCATACGTCACCGTGTCTAAAGTGGCCGTGTCAAGCGTTTCTGCGACAGTCGGTTCGATTGACGTTCAAGCAACGGGGTCTGCAGCAGAGGAAAGGGTCGCGCGGCGTGAACAACTACGTGGTGTCCGGCTTCTACGCCGAGGCTGCGGACGAAGAGACCCGGTATCCGCAGATGGTGGGACTGCGTCCATCCTCAGCGGCTTTCCAGCGCGTGTACTACCGCTGCGTGATGACTCTCATGGCGTCCAGCGTGCAGTGCAACCCAAGCGCGCGGCATGTCTTCATCTGCAGCGCAGAGCGCTGCCCGTGATCAACGGGGTCGACTGTCGGCGCTTCCTTGCGGATCTGGGCGTCGATATCGTCACGCTGCCGATGACCTACGCTGCCCCACGCGGCTACTGTGAGGCATGGCGCGCAGCCTTCTATCTGTTCGACGTCCTGGAACACATGGCAAGCGTCATGGACCCGAATGACGCTGCCGTGCTGCTGGACTGTGACTGCTTGTGCGTAGGTGCTCTGGACGACGCATTTGCCGACACCAGGGCACACGGTACGCTCACCTATCTTGAAGAGTCCGACCCTGATGCGGACATCAACGGACTCTCGCTGGCCACCAGACGTCTCATTCTTGAGGAGATGGTCGGCCATAGCATAGATAGCGTGCCCGTTCACGTCGGCGGGGAGTTCTTGGGTGTAACCGGAGAATCGGCGAGCGAACTTGCACGAACCATCCACGGCACTTGGGAGGAGCAGCTGCGGCGCTACTCCGAAGGCCGAAGCGTCCTCACAACGGAAGAGCATGTTCTCTCGTGTGCCGCTTGGAGGTTGGGCCTCCAGGTTGGCGGCGCCGACCAGTACTGTCGCCGCATATGGACCAGTCTCAGATACGTGACCTCTTCCGAAAGGGATCTGGCACTCGCCGTCTGGCACCTTCCCGCGGAGAAACACTACTCCCTGCGTCGGCTATGGTTGGCGCTCGCGCGAGGCCGCGGCCCGTTGGCGGGCACTGCGGCCCCGAACCGCCTTGCGACACTAGCCCGATACTGTGGTATCCCCCGCAGAGGCGCCGGCAAGTGGATACGTGACGTGGCTTGGCGTGCGGTTCTCTTGGCGGAGGCGGCAGCTCAGCGACTCAAGGCCGAATACACGGGGGCCTTCCGTGGGACAGCGGCCGAAGCTGACCACGTGCCGTAGGGGCCATGCAGGCGCCGGGATGGCGACATTGCGTCTTGCGTGGTTCGGGTTGCAGCCGGCCATCCGGCTCTCGGGACGGCTGTGCGGCGCCCAGAGACGGCCGGAGAATGGAGGGACTAGTGGATCCTGAGTCGAGTTACGCTGCGGGGGACGACCACGCGAGGCTGGTCCGTGCCAGGTTCGACGAGATCTACGCTGGCGGGGGTTGGGGCGGCTTGGGGTCTGGGCCAGGCTCGCTGCCGCACAATGCGCAGCCCTACGTGGGGTTTGTCAAACGTCTGCTTCGCCGCGGCGACGTGCGGACGGTCGTCGACGTTGGCTGCGGGGACTGGCAGATGTGGCCATCCGGCACCTTCGACGGGATCGAGAAGTACGTTGGCTACGACGTGGTCGAGTCTGTTGTCGAGAGGAACAGCGCAGTCTACGGGTCACCCCGTATTGAGTTTCACTTGGCCGATGCAACTCGCATCAGGCTGCCCCAAGCGGATCTGCTTCTGTGCAAGGAAGTCCTCCAGCATCTGCCCAACCAGGTGGCGCACACGTTCTTGACGAATGTGCTGGCATCGTTCCGGACTGTAGTCGTGTGTGATGACATCTCGATGGAGTCGTCTTCCAGTTGGCGGAGAGTTGTCAGGCGGATGCTGGATCTGGTGATTCCCCCTCCGGTCCGAGTCAACATGGAAATTGAACCTGGAGGGTACCGGCCCATTGACTACCATCTCCCCCGTTTCGCGGATCTACCTCTCGCCAGGTGTTTGGACTACGAGAGTCTTGCACCACCAAGGTGCAAGACGACCAAGGTGATCTGGTCAACAAGATGCGGCTGAAGACGGCCCAAGCGGGGCAGCCTGGGCGCGACAGGGTGTCCGCCGACGGGGTGGTGCATCCCAGAGTGATCTACTGGAACAACATCCCCGCCCCCTATATGGTTGACCGTTTCAATGCCGTGATCGAGCGTGACAGGGTGAGCCTGGAATGCTGGTTCAATGCGCGTTCGGAGGCCGACCGGAGTTGGACTGTCGACGAGTCCGAGTGGCGGTACCCCTTTCGCTACGCACGTGTGGTCCGGTTCGGTGGGCATGTCCTGGGCCTGCCTCCGAGGATGCCAGACGGGCGTCGTGACGACCTGCTGGTTAGTCTCTACTCGGAGCCCAGCTTCGTTCTTGGGTGGGCGCTCGCCAAGCTGCGTGGGGTCAAGACGGCCTTCTGGGTCGAGGTTACGTTCGACGCCTGGATCAGGCGCTCGCCATGGAAGGAAGGAATCAAGCGATTCCTGTTCAAGCGGGTCGACGGAATCCTAACCGCCGGGGAGCAGGGGCGACAGTTCGCCCTCCGCTACGGCGCGGATCCTGAGACGATCGTCGTCTTGCCGCATGTGGTCGACGTGGCCGGTATCTCAGTCGCTGCGGACGCCGTGCGGGGGTCGCGCGAGCAAAGACGAAGCGAGCGCGGACTCAGAGGCGCGACATTCTTGTACGTCGGCCGAATCTGGGCGGGCAAGGGACTCGATGTCCTCCTGGACGCGTACAAGCTCACTTTTGAAAGGCTGGACGGCGATGCCTCTCTGGTAGTGGTAGGTGACGGCGTTGATGAGGAGCGCCTTCACGCGCGTTGTCTGAAAGAAGCCATACAACGAGTTGTATTCACCGGCTTCAAATCCGCGGATGAGCTGCCCGCCTGGTACGTGGATTCTGACATCTTCGTGTTTCCGACGCTGGGGGATCCTTGGGGACTTGTGGTCGAGGAGGCGATGGCTTGTGGTCTGCCTGCTATATCGTCAGACGCGGCGGGGGAGATTCGGTCCCGCATCTTCGATGGTGAGAATGGCCTAATCGTCGACGCCGGTGAGGTAGAGGCTCTCGCGGACGCGATGGTCCGTCTGGCGCGCGATGAGGTCCTGCGGGCCGACATGGGCGCCAAGGCCCGGAAGTCCGTACGGGCTCACACCCTGGATGAATGGGCAGAGCGTTTCGAGAATGCGGTTCGGTTCCTAAGCGGTTCGGACACGAGCGACCGCCGATGAAGGTTCTGTCGGTAGTCCACTACCCTATGTTTGGAGGCCCGCACAATCAGGCCGTGCGCCTCTGCTCACCGCTGAAGGCTCTGGGCGTAGAGACGCTCGTCGTCCTCCCTGACGAGCCAGGTAACGCGGCCACCCGGCTTGAGGCGGCTGGGGTCAATCACGTGACGATTCCTCTCTTACGCCTGCGGGCGACCAAGGATCTACGGACTCAAGGCCGATTCCTGCGCGCGTTTCGAGGTGATGTGGAGAGCCTCAGGGGTCTAATACGCGCCCACGATGTGGACGTTGTCCAATTGAACGGCCTGGTCAACCCGCACGCCGCGATTGCAGCCCGGCTTGAGAACGTCCCCGTACTCTGGCAGATTCTGGACACACGATCTCCGCAGATCGTCCGTGTCGCACTGGCACCCTTCATACAGGCGCTTGCCGACTGCGTGATGACGACCGGCATGCGGGTCGCCGAGGTGCATCCGGGACTGTTGCGATTCGGCGACAGGTTGGTACCGTACTTCCCCCCGGTTGACGTCGGGCTCTTCCGCCCTGCGACCCGCACTGAGAGAGCTGCGGCCAGAGCTGAGTTGGGAGTTCCCAACAACGCGTTTCTGGTTGGAACTGTCGGGAACGTGAATCCCCAGAAAGGCCACGAGTACCTGGTTCGCGCTGCGGCCGTTGCGCGTCAGCGCATACCCGGTCTTTGCGTGCGGATCCTGGGAGCGAGCACGCCGACGCACACGAGGTACGTGCAATCAGTTAGATCGGAGGCGGCTGAACGTGGATTCCGACTGCCATTCTTCGACATTGCGGATCCGGGCGCTCGAGTTGCGGAGCTGGTGCGCGCCTTCGATGTGTTCGTTATGTCGGCCGTTCCGTTGTCGGAGGGCGTGCCCACGGTGATTCTGGAAGCCATGGCGAGCGGTATACCGGTCGTGGCCACCGACGTAGGGGGTGTCACGGAGGTTGTGACGCATGGCACCACGGGCCTGGTGGTGCCATGCCTGGACTCGGCCGCCCTCGCCGACTGCATCGTTGCCCTGCACGACCACCCCGCTTTACGTGGGACGATGTCCCAGGCGGCGAGGCGGGATGCGGAGCAGCGCTACAGCGCGGAGCAGTGTGCCCGAGTTCACCTGAAGGCCTATCGCACGGCATTGCAGTCCCATTGGTCACGCTACGCGCCAACGACGGCTGTCGGCGTCCGAGCTTGTTGTCCGTCGCGCAATCTGCGAAATGCTCTTGTGTGCCCCGACTGCTACGGCGCTCTCGAATGGGGTGCGGACAGCGCCACATGCCAAGCGTGTGGAGCAGAGTATGCCGTAGTCGAGGGCGTGCCAGTGCTGGTGGTGAAGTCCAGGTCGGCCAAGGGGGCGGTCGAGGAGGGTCGCCTAGGGGCCACGAGGTTCTACGACGAGGAGGTTGACACCGAATTTGAGATCAGGCGACCGCATCGCACGCCCTCGCATGCACCAGTGGGTGCTCGGGCTCAAGGTGCGTCACGCACTGCGGGGTCTGGACGGCTTGTGCGATTCCGGACCTGCTCTGGCAGTCTGCGGCGGCTCGGGGATGGACGCCGAGTTCCTCGTGCGATGGGGTTGCGAGGTTCTGTCCGCGGACCTCTCCCTAGGCGCCTGCCTCAGGGCTTCGCAAAGAGCGCGTCGATTCGGGCTTCCGGTACTGCCAGTCGTCGCCGATGTGACTCAGCTGCCCTTTCCGGAGAACTCCATTTCGGTCGCATACGTGCACGATGGCCTTCACCATCTGCCTGATCCGGCAGCTGGGGTCGCCGAGATGGCCAGAGTCGCACGCTACGGGATCTCAATCAACGAACCCACCGCGGCGGCGGCTACATCAGTAGCGGTGGCTCTGGGCGTCTCGGTCGACGTTGAAGAATCGGGAGACATCGTTCGCCGTGTCCATCCAAGTGTCATCGCCCATCAACTGAAGGCAAGCGGCTTCCGCGAGGTTCGGTGGCACCGCTACGGCCTGTACTACAGGCACGACCCTGGTCCCATTGCCAGCGTGGGCCAGCGGTCGTCTTGTCTTCCCAGTGGCCCACCGCGCTGTCGCGTTCGCGAGCTGGCTTGCGTCACCAATCGGCAACAAGTGCGCCATTACGGGACTCCGTGCACCGCGCGCGCAGGACGGCCGCCCATGAAGGCTCTAATAGTGAGCTTAAACTACAAGCCCGAGTTGGTGGGTGTGGGGAAGTACTCAGGTGAGCTCGCCGAGTGGCTTGCAGAGGCTGGGCACGAAATCAGGGTCATCTGTGGCCCCCCGCATTTCCCCGGGTGGCGCGTCCATCACGGATTCGATGCGGGACGCTTCTCCGCGCGCGATGAGGGCGGAGTGAAGGTCTTTCGGGTGCCGGTCCGGATTCCTCAGACTCCAACCGGACGGGCTCGGCTCGTGCACATTGGGAGCTTCGGCGTCTCCGCCTTGGTTGCATGCCTCGCGCAACTGCGCTGGAGGCCGGACGTGGTGCTCATGATGGAGCCCACGCTCGCCGCGGTTCCGGCCGGGATCCTGTTGAGTCGTCTCACCGGAGCGGCCGCCTGGCTGCACGTCCAAGATCTCGAGGTCGACGCCGCGATTGAGCTGGGCCTGCTGCCACACGCCATTAGCTCCGCCGCCTCTTGGTTCGAGCGGCTGCTACTGCGCGAGTACTCCCTGGTAACCAGCGTCTCTGAAGCCATGCGAGACAGGATCGTCTCGAAAGGGCTTCCCCCAGAACGCACAGCTCTGCTCTGCAACTGGGTGGATACGCGCGAGATAGACCCCTCGGATCGGGCGTCAGATCTGCGCCTTCGCCTCGGGTGTGAGCCTGAGACGACGCTCGTGCTGTACGCAGGCTCGATCGGAGCCAAGCAGGGCATCGACACGCTCGTAGACGCGCTCGAGCTGATGCGTGCAGATTCGTCTGTACGTCTAGTCGTATGTAGCGAAGGGCCGAGGGCAGAGGCGTTCCGAGAGCGATGCTCGGCCGCAGGGCTATCGAATGTAGGTTTCCTCCCGCTACAGCCTCCGAGTGTGTTCGTTCGCATGCTCACTGCGGCTGATGCGCACGTGCTGCTCGAGGCGCCCGCGGCTGCGGACCTGGTGATGCCTTCGAAGCTCGCTGGGATGCTAGCCAGCGGACGGCCTGTAGTTGGCGCGTCTCCCCTGACGGCTCCGTAGCTCGGCTTGTCCGTGACACTCGGATGCGGCATCATGACGGAACCGGGGGATGCCAAGGCGCTTGCGCACGCGATGATGCGTGTTGCAGAGGACCCCGGTGCGGGCGAGGAGATGGGCCAACGAGGTAGGGCCTACGCCGAGGAGCACCTCGACAAGCCGGTGATGCTGCGAAGGGCGACCATGCTACTGGTAGAGGTTCGGCGATCCGCGTCTCATGCTCGAGCAAAGCACTCCATCTACGGATGAGGGATTGCCGGCTGGGCAGCCCCTCAGAAGGCGCTGGGGAGTCGCCAGGGGGGCCGGCAACGCCGCGACTTTCGCGTTCCTATTGGCGAGCCGGCTTCATCTCTCGCAGCGTCAGGGGTGGTTCACCATACTAGGCAACCGAATGCGCCGCCATTTCGATTGCGCCGGAGACCCGTACCCCCCGAAAGACCCGCTATACCAGACTGGCCCCAGCACGTGACGGGCGAGGGTTGCGCGACGCGCGCGTACGCACGGGAACTATCACTGGGTACTCGCTCCCGAACCTGCAGAGCCGGGTACCGCGTGCGCATGAGACACGGCGTAGGGTGTCAGCGAGACTCGCGCGCTCGCTTTCGACGCGGAGATGGAAGATGAAGAAGGGCCTCTACGTTCAGTACGGATGTGGCTGGTCGGCGCCGAAGGGATGGCGCAACTTCGATGCGTCTCCGACGTTGCGATTCGAACGCCTTCCGATTGTGGGCGCATTGTATACGAAGAACAGGTCGCGCTTTCCAGAGAACGTGGAGTATGGGGATGTGGTGAAGGGACTCCCCCTGGCCCCTGAGTCGTGTCGCGGTGTCTACTGTTCTCATGTACTGGAGCATCTATCACTTGACGACTTCAGGATCGCCCTACGCAATACGTACGAGATATTGCTACCGAACGGCATATTCCGGCTGGTGGTTCCGGACCTTGAGCACCTCGCGGAGCGGTATCTCGAAGACCATTCGGCTAGCGCCGCACCAGCGTTCATGAGGGAGGCCGGTCTTGGTCACGAAAGACGCACCAGAGGTCTCAAGGGCTCTCTGGTCCGCTGGATTGGCAACTCCCAGCACCTCTGGATGTGGGACTACGCATCCATCGAACCAGAGCTCAGGGATGCGGGTTTTGTCGGTGTGAGAAGGGCATCCTACGGGGATTCCTGCAATCCCGTGTTCGGCGAAGTGGAAGACAAGGGCCGGTGGGATACTTGCCTCGGTGTCGAATGCAGGAGACCGAGCTAGCGTAGCGGCGCACAGACGCCTGATTCCGCCAGACCTTCACGTGGCTGTTTCGATTTGAACGTGCCGCCCTCTGACTGAGCCCTTGAGGCTGGGCGTCGCCCACGCGGCGCTCGACGCCGTACGATTCCCGACGATGCCGAATCGCGAGCACATCGCACCAGGAGAAACCAGAGGCGCGGTCACCTTCCGGAGCCCACTGGCCTTCGTGTTGGCGACTGACTGGTGGCGCGATCACCGCCACGTCGATCCAGGGAACGACCTCGCCCTCATCGGCGCTCAGCATCCCCAGCACGGTGAAGGCGTCCGCTTGGCGATGTCGGAAGTTGTAGAGGGGAGAGAGTCTTGGCGAAGCTAAGGAGGGAGCAACGCGCTCCCGACTCCCCCCCGCAAGTGCGAAACAACGTCTACGGCGCCTGCGTGAGCGTCCCGGCCACGCGGATCGCGTCGAGGCCGATCTGGTGGTAGACGGCGCTGGCGTTCCGCCTGCCGGTCCAGGTCACGACGAGCGTGTGCGGACCCGCGGCAAGGCCGGCCTTCGAGAAGACGACCTGCCGGGACAGGTAGCTCGCGCTGTAGAGATCGACGTCGGGCTGGACCACACCGTCGAGCACGACCTGGGCGATGCCGTAGGTGGGGCCGGTCTGTGCCAGCCACTCGATGGCGGTGCCGTCGAAGGCGACCGTGAACCCGGTGCCCGCACCCGCCGCGGTCTGGAGGCTGCCGCCCGAGTAGAGGGAGCTGGAGTACGACGTCCAGGTGCCGCTGATGCGCGATGAGCGTGTCGGTCTCCTGATAGATCGTGGACGGCGCCTGCGTGAGCGTCCCGGCCACGCCGATCGCGTCGAGGCCGATCTGGTGGTAGACGGCGCTGGCGTTCCGGCGGCCGGTCCAGGTCACGACGAGCGTGTGCGGACCTGCGGCAAGGCCGGCCTTCGAGAAGACGACCTGCTGCGACAGATAGGTCGCGCTGTAGAGATCGACGTCGGGCTGGGCCACCCCGTCGAGCACCACCTGGGCGATGCCGTAGGTGGGGCCGGTCTGAGCCAGCCACTCGATGGCGGTCCCGTTGAAGGCGACCGTGAACCCGGTGCCCGTACCCGCCGCGGTCTGGAGGGTGCCGCCCGAGTAGAGCGGAGCTGGAGTACGACGTCCAGGTGCCGCTGATGCGCGATGAGCGTGTCGGTCTCCTCGATAGATCGTGGAGAGGCGCCTGCGTGAGCGTGCCGGCCACGTCGATCGCGTCGAGGCCGATCTGGTCGTAGACGGCGCTGGCGTTCTGCCGGCCGGTCCAGGTCACGACGAGCGTGTGCGGACCTGCGGCAAGGCCGGTCTTCGAGAAGACGACCTGCTGGGAGCAGGTAGGTCGCGCTGTAGAGATCGACGTCGGGCTGGGCCACGCCGTCGAGCACGACCTGGGCGATGCCGTAGGTGGGGCCGGTGAGTGCCAGCCACTCGATGGCGGTGCCGTCGAAGGCGACCGTGAACCCGGTGCCCGCGCCGGCCGCGGTCCTGAGGCTGCCGCCCGAGTAGACGGGCCCGCAGTGCGACGTCCAGCTGCCGCTGTAGGCGATGCGCGTGTCGGTCTCCTCGTAGCGGGTGGTCGGAGGCGGCGGGGGGTTCACATAGCTGAAGACGTAGGAGTAGAGCGGGCTGAGGTTGCCCACCGCGTCGGTCTCGGCGATGTAGAACGTGTGGCTGCCGTCGACGAGCGTGTTTGCAGGGATCGTGTAGGCGTTGCCGGTGACGGTCTGTGTGGCGGAGGAGTCAATCCGGATCTGCGTCGTGTGCGGGTTCGCCCCCTCGGTGTCCGCCCAGGTGAGCTGGTCCGAGCTGTAGGCGATGCTGGAGACAACGGGAGCGGTCTTGTCCACGGTGAAGGTGAACCTCGTCGCAGAACTGGCCGGGTCATACCAGTTGTAGCTGCTCACTGGCGCGATGTCGACGGTGTGGGTACCCTCGGCGAGGCCGGAATAGGCCAGTGTTGCGGCGGTCTGGGTGGAGGCGATGCTGTCGTCGCGAACGATACGGTACTGGACGCTGCGGCCGGAGACGGCGTTCCACGCCAGGTTCACATCCTCGGACCCGTAGGCGGTCTTCGTGGTGGTCACGGACGGCTTCGCCAAGTAGGGGAAATCCGCCTTGAGCTTGGCGTAGGCGGCGGCGACGTTCACGTAGCCGTAGCCAAAGTCCGTGTTGGGCTGGGCACCCTGGGGGGTGGCGTTGTCGAGCATGTAGCTTGTTATCTCGGCGTTGGACAGCGCGGGTGCGAACCTCCAGACCATCGCGAGCATGCCGGCAAAAGCGGGGGAAGCCATGCTGGTTCCCGCCCACCATTCGTAGCCCGGCACATACGCCGGTGAGGCGCCATCAAGGTCGTAGGTTGGGTCCGTGAGACCATAGATCAGGCGACCAGGGGCGAGGATGTCCAGCTGACTACCGTAGTTCGTGAAGCTGCTCCTGACTCTTGCGGCGGAGCCGTTCAGTTCGTAGGAGCCCGCCCCGACAACGTTGGAGCAGGCAGCGGGGTAGAAACTGATGTCGTTACCGTCGTTTCCCGTCGCCGCGATGACGACCACGCCATGAGCGTAGGCGTAGTCGACGGCGTTCTGAAGCGCCACGGAGGCACCCGGGCCGCCCAAGCTCATGTTGATGACCTTGCAGCCATCGTTCGTCGCATCATAGATGGCGTCGACGATGACGCTGGTCCACATGACGGCGCTGCCCGCGGGGTAACCGTTCGGCGGATCACCCTCGACCCAGATGCCCTGGACCTTGTAGACGCGGACCTGCAGGTCGTAGCCGACGCTCGCAACGCCTGCCGCGTTGTTGGTTGCCGCCGCGACCTCGCCGGCCACGCAGGTACCGTGTGACGTGTTGGCTCTACTGTTGAGCGGTGCCGATGCCGGCACGGGAGTCACGTCGTAGTCCTTGGTCACGACACCGTGACTGTAGGTCTGGCATTCGTCCTTGCCTGCGACGATGTTGGGGCCCTTGTCGGGATGGTCCATCCAGAAGCCCGTGTCGATGATGGCGATCTTGAAGGTGTCATTGGCTGCGCGCACGGGGAAGTCGGTGGCAGTGTTGTTGTAGTTGCTCCAGAAGGTATTGGCGCCGCTGTCACGGAGCCACCAGCTTCGCCCATAGGAATAGGAAGCACCGTTGCTGGCATAGCTCGTTGCAAGGTTGTAGTCCGGATCATTCGGCGGTACCGCGACAGTAGCGTGGCGGACGTAGTTCCTCTCCGCGTACTCCACGGTGGGGTCGCTCTCGAGATCGGCGATGAAGCCATCGACGGTCTCGCCGCTGGGAACCGCAACCAAGAGCTGCTGCTTGTTCGCGCTCTTGGTGAGGTCCCGCGTGGCAAGACCGTGGGAGGCGGCGAACTTGCCGGAGCTGGTCGTCGTGACTGGTGTCTTGAAACCAACGATCACACTATCCGGTGCGTAGCCGAGCGTTGGTGCCGCGGTCGCCGGCGCCACGCTGGGCAGCGTCACATTCGTCGCCGCCGGTGTCGCCAGGGCGAAGGACGGCATCATCGCAACGACAAGGCCGACGATCAGAAGTACGCTGACTGACCTCTTCATCTGAGCCGGTCCAATCCTCGCGGAACGCGTCCCGCCTTCTTCATCGGCGGCGATCGCCTGGAACCTGAGAACGACGGCGCAAACCGAGGCAGAATCCGAGAACCAGCGGCCCACGCACGATCAGACGGGACATCATGCCACACCCTAGCGAAGTCATCGGGCGGCTGCTGCGAATGCTTGAGTACCAGACAACTCCTGAGCGCCGTGGTATCAGCTAGCCGGGACGAGCCCGTGCGCAGACGAACAGGCGAAGTTCGAGCTCCGGTTTCGGAGCGAGTCGACCTCGATCGGGCCGCGAATGCGGCGCCCGATCGTTCACGCCACGGGCCGCCTGCGCGAGCAGGCGTGCACGCGTAGCGCCCGGCGCCTGCATCCGCGGAGCGATGCGCTATGGCGCCTGCTAGACGAGCGTCCCTGTGATGTCGAACGCGTCGAAGGTGACGATCGTGCTCGACGACGGCGGCGTTCTTGGTGCCCGTCGTGGTGATCGTGACGACGTGTGCCGGCCGTTCGCGAGACCGCTCACGCCCCAGACGATCGTCTGGTAGGTCGTGCGCCGGCGGAGTAGAGGTCGACCGGCACGGGTGCTCCGCCGTCCACGCTCACGTTCGCGATGCCGCTCGTGTGCGACACGCGTCGCGATCCAGTCGATGCCGGTGCCGTCGAAGGTGACCGTCGCGACGCTGCCCGCGCCGTAGGTGTAGAGCACCGAGCCGCCGGAGTAGAGCGCGCTGTTGTACGTCGTGAGCGGCGGACCGGTGTAGCGCGATCCCCGGGTCGTTCTGCTCGTAGCGGGTGATCGGCACGAGCGTCCCTGTGATGTCGAACGCGTCGAAGTTGACGATCGTGCTCGACGACGACGGCGTTCTTGGTGCCCGTCGTGGTGATCGTGACGACGTGTGCCGGCCGTTCGCGAGACCGCTCACGCCCCAGACCTTCTTCTGGTAGGTCGTGCCGTCGCGGAGTAGAGGTCGACCGGCACGGGTGCCCCGCCGTCCACGCTCACGTTCGCGATGCCGCTCGTGTGCGACACGTATCGCGATCCAGTCGATGCCGGTGCCGTCGAAGGCGACCGTCGCGACGCTGCCCGCGCCGTAGGTGTAGAGCACCGAGCCGCCGGAGTAGAGCGCGCTGTTGGTCGTCGTGAGCGGCGGACCGCTGTAGGCGATCCCCGGGGTGTTCTGCTCGTAGCGGGTGATCGGCACGAGCGTCCCTGCGATGTCGAACGCGTCGAAGTTGACGATCGTGCTCGACGACGCGGCGTTCTTGGTGCCCGTCGTGGTGAACGTGAGCGTGTGCCGGCCGTTCGCGAGGCCGCTCACGCCCCAGACGATCTTCTGGTAGATCGTGCGCCGGCGGAGTAGAGGTCGACCGGCACGGGTGCTCCGCCGTCCACGCTCACGTTCGCGATGCCGCTCGTGTGCGACACGTATCGCGATCCAGTCGATGCCGGTGCCGTCGAAGGCGACCGTCACGACGCTGCCCGCGCCGTAGGTGTAGAGCACCGAGCCGCCGGAGTAGAGCGCGCTGCTGTCGTCGTGAGCGGCGGACCGCTGTAGGCGATCCCCGGGTCGTTCTGCTCGTAGCGGGTGAAGGTCTGAGCTGCCGCAGCATCGGTCCAGGCGGAGAAGCTGTTCGCGTTCTCGGCCCTGACCCGGTAGTAGTACTTCGTGCCCCGTGCGACGGTCGTATCGACATAGGCCGTGGCTGCCGCCGACACCGACATGGTGGTGACGTTCGCCGTGAAGCTCGCGTCCGTCGCCCGCTGGACGAGGATGTTCGTCGCCACCGGGACGGTCCAGTTGTTCGTCCATCCCAAGGCGACCTGGGGACCGGAGCTCGGGGTCGCCGTGAGCGCGGTCGGCGCAGCCGGCGACACATTGAAGATGATGGCCCGCATCATGTCGTTCTCTTCGTGGCCGAGCAGGTGGCAGTGCCACACGTACTCCCAGCCGAAGTTGACCAACGTGTTCGTGACGATGATCGGGTTTCCTGTCACCGGGTCGAACCCGTCCGTGGTGGTGCCGAGCGGTTTCGTCGGGTCGAGAGGTCTCACGCTGTCGCCGATCTTGAAGGGCAGCGTGGGAGCGATCGGCCGCGCCGCGACGATGCAGTCCTCGAGCGGGTTCATCCGCACGGACTCTTTCCAACCGAGCTCGTTGGGGTCAGGCGGCCGGATCGCGCCGTCCCACCCGACCCGGTTGACGACCTGCACGTTGAACAGGTGGAAGTGGATGACGTGTGTATCGACGCCGTTGTGGGTGATCTTCCAGATCTGCGTCCCGTCGGCGAGCGTCCCGATCACGGTCGTGGTGGTGGTCACGGAGTCGAGCATCTTCTCCGTGGGCGGGTCGAGGTAGCCGAACGGAAGCGTGGTCTGGGTGCGGCTGTTGGTGAACGGGAGCTCGACGCCCAGCGTCGCGTTCATCCGGCCGTAGTCCATCTCGAAGAGTTCCTGGATCGCCTTGCGCTCCATGGTCACGGTCGCGACGGTGCTCGCACCCTCAGGGGTGAAGGTCAGCACGGTGGACTGGATCTTGGAGAATGTGTCGGTCGGCGCACCGTAGGCCTTCTGCGGCACGATGACGGGGTCCTGAGAGGCCTTGAACGCGGCCTGGACGGCCGGAACCAGTGCGGTGGTGTCGAACGACGGGTCAGCGGTCGCGCCCTCGACCTGGAACTGCATGACGGTGCGCGTGTTGGGCCCGTAGCCGGCCAGCGTTGTCGGCGCGCCGCCGGTGTCCGTCTGGTCCGGGTCTCCGGTGAAGTAGTCGAGACGTGTGTCGAACGCAGGCACGGGAGCCGGAGCGTCGTTGTACATGATCAGCTTCGAGCCGGCCGGGACCTGCGAGAAGTCGACGATGACGTCGGCCCGCTCAGCGGGGCCGAGCAAGAGGGCATGGTTCTGGATGTTGAGGACGACGATGTCCCGGCGGTTGTAGTTGTAGCCGATCGGCTGGTTGGGGATCACGACCGGACTCGGGAGCAGTCCGCCCTCGGTGCCGATCTGGATCATCTCGGGACCCGCGGTGTACGGATCGGGAACGCCGCCCGAGCGACCGTCGGTCGGCCACGTATCGGGCCAGTTGGGGTCGGTGGGATGCGCGACGGCGGGCGTCATCGAGACCTCGCCTGAGGCCGTCTGCAGCGTCGGGAAGCCGGATGCGTCGATCGAGTCCGGCGTGTTGGACTTGGCGTAGTAGAGCTGGAGGTTCCACGTCCGATCGTTCGACGCGTTCAGGATTCTGAAGCGATACGCCTTGCGATTGACCTTGAGGAACGGGTACGGCGTGCCGTTGACCATCGGCGTGTCCATGAACGCCTCGGGAACGAGCGAGACGTTGGGTACACCCGGATCGCCGCTCGGCGTGAGGCCGTGCAGCGGGTTCGAAGACCGGCCAGAAGAGGGGGCCGTAGTCGTAGCGGCCCATGGCGTTGGTTCCGCTCAGATCGTTCTGGTTCTGGTTTGGCATGTACACGTGCGGGAACCAGAGACTGCCAAAGCCGCCCCACGCAGCTTTGTCCCACGTCGGGTCCTCGGCGAGCAGTTGAGGGTCCTTCGGGACGAAGGTCTTGTCCTGGATGATGATCGGGATCTGCTCGGCAGGAATGGTGCCGGGCGCGACGGTCGTGGTTCCGATCGTGCCGCCGGTGACGAGCTTCTGCTCCACCGGGTCGCTCAGCAGGTAACCCGCGGCCTCACCGGCGTACACGTTGAGCCGCGTGATCCCGTACGCGTGGTCGTGGTAGAACATCAGCCGCGCGCTCTGCTGGTTGGTGTAGAAGAAGGTCAACGCACCGGGACCGGGGTCGGGCATGTCCGGGACGTTGTACACGCTGACGCCCTTGGGGTAGGGGGTGCTCTCGCCGGCAGGCGTGGTCCACTGGTGCGGCGTGCCGTCGCTGATCCACGGGGTCGCGCCGCCGTGCAGGTGCAGCGTGGCGCGGTTCTGCTTGTACGGGCTGATGCCGTCAGGTCCGAAGCCTGCGCCCATCGCTGTCGTGTCGGTCGGGATGAACAGGTTCCCGCCCGCGTTGATCGGCAGCTTGTTGATGAACTTCACTCGTGTCGGCCGGTCCCTCGTCGCAAGGATGGTGGGGCCGAGATAACTGGGCGGCGTCACTGTCGCGCCAGAGGAATCGAGTTGCATGTAGCCGCGCAGCTTCGTGGGCGGCAGGTCGGAGTGAAGCTTCTCTGTGTACTCCACGAGCGCGATGATGTAGTAGTCGGACCCCGGATAGGTCGTGGTGTCCGGGACCGCGAGAGTCAGGTACTGGCCGAGGTTGTTCGCCTTCGCAGCGCCCAGACCCGGCAGCGAGTCCACGAACTTCCTGATGCCGGTCCCAGGGATTATCGTGCCGCTCGCGTCGAGCTCCGGCAGCGGGCTGTTCGCGTAGTTGGGAGTCGTGCCGAAGTAGTCCGGCTTACCCTGGGGGTCGAATACGGTCGCGGCGCGGGAGCCAGCGCCGAGAGCCGACCCAAAGGGCAAGTTGAGTTGTGAACTCAGGGTCCTCTTGGCCTTGGCACGAAGCGCAGCTGCCTTCCGCATGGCCGGCGTGGTGCGACGGGCCATCATCTCTGCCGAGGTCATGGCCATGGGCTTCCCTGCCTTGCCCGTGGCTGGTTGGTCTTGGACATCGCCACCTGCGCGCCGCCCATGGTCAGAACGGCCACCACGATGGCCCCTCCCAGGATCATCGCAATCCGCTTGCGCGTGAACCAAGGACGAGTCTCCTCGCTCGGACGTCCCAGATTGAACGATTTCATCGACGTTCCTCCCACTCAATGCTTGCGGATCGGTTGTCCTGCTCCGAACTGGTTGTAAAGCAACTACCAAGTACTAGCAACTCTACACCCAGAAGCCGATCACTCACCAAGTCCTAAACGAATCCAAACCCAGTATCCGAGGCGTAGTCCTCCACTCCAATTCCATACCACAGGCGCTGGCCGTTCTTTCGCGCGCGACTCCGACTTAGCCGCAGGTTCATGCGGAGTTAAGCCAATACAAATCGGGGCTGCGGATGGGACCTTTCTGCGGAATGAGAAACACCCCGGCTTCTGCCGGGGCGTTCGTGTTTCGTGCGAGCAAGCGGGCGGGCCCGCGCCGGGGACTTCTACCGCCTGCGCCCAGCTCGCGGGCGTCCGCCTCGGCGGCTCATGACGCCACCGCTGTAGACGGTGCGCACGACGCGCTTGGCTTCACGCTCCGGATTCGGGACGAGCCGGTCGTGGGCGTAGTCGAACCCCTCTAAGTCGGTGCACGCGAGCACCGAGCCGATCTTCGTCTCGATCTCGCGAAGCGTCTCGTGCTCCTCGGGGGCGAGCAGCGACACGGCCGTGCCGGTCGCCCCTGCACGCGCTGTCCGACCGATGCGGTGGACGTAGTCCTCAGGGCTGTTCGGCATGTCGAAGTTCACGACGTGGCTGATGCCGTCGATGTCGATCCCGCGCGAGACGACGTCGGTGGCAACGAGGACGCGGAACTTCCCGCGCTTGAACCCGTCGAGCGCCTGCTGGCGCTGAACCTGCGAGCGGTTGCCATGGATCGCGGCGCCGCGGATGCCGTTCCTGTCGAGCATGCGCGCGACCTTATCGGCGCGATGCTTCGTCCGCGTGAATACGAGGACGCGCTCGAGACGGCCTCTCTTGATCAGCTGCACGAGCAGGTCGAGCTTCTGCTGACCGCCGACGGGGTAGACGCGCTGGTCGACCTCATCGACGGGTGTGGCCGAAGGTGCGACTTCTACGCGGGCCGGCTCGCTCAGCGTCGAGCCGGCGATGCGGCGCACGTCCGAGGACATCGTCGCCGAGAACAGCATGGTCTGGCGCTCGGCGGGCAGACAGGCGAGGATGCGACGCACCTGCGGCCAGAAGCCCATGTCGAGCATGCGGTCGGCCTCGTCGAGCACGAGGATCTCGACGGCCGACAGGTCCAGCGCGCCCTTCTCCTGCAAGTCGAGCAGGCGTCCCGGCGTGCCGACGACGACGTCGACGCCCCGCCGCAACGCCTTGAGCTGCGGGTCGTAACCGACGCCGCCGTACACCACCGCGACGCGGTGGCCGGTGAACTTCGAGACGCTTTCCGCGACCTCTTCGATCTGCAGAGCGAGCTCGCGCGTCGGAGTGACCACCAGTGCGTGCGCCGCTCCCGGTGAGGGAGCGATGCGCTGCAGCAGCGGCAGTATGAAGGCTACCGTCTTGCCGGTGCCCGTCTGAGCGCAGCCGACGACGTCGCGCCCTTCAAGGGCGAACGGGATCGCATCGCGCTGGATGGGGGTGGGCGTGGTGTAGCCCAGTGCCTCCACGGCCTGAAGCAGGCGTGGTTCGAGACCTAGATTGTTGAAACTCAAGTAAGAGCTCCTTCCTCGTGCGCCGAATCGGACGCACTGCGTGTAGACGCAGTCATCCGACGGTCACGAGGGGAGCGTGGGAGAACCGAGTCTTGGGTGAGGCGCCGCCGAGCGGCGCGCCATTAGTGGGACATTATAGCAGCTGAAGTGCCATCACGCGAAACGGGCGCGGCCTACCCGCCCAGCAGGGTCACCACGACCGTGTGCTCGCCGGCCTCGACCGTGAGCGGCACCTCCGGCTGCCAGAGCACCTCGCCATCCAGCTCGACGCGCGCCACGCCGCGATTGACGCCTCGCGGATTCATGACGCGGATGCTGTACCGGGCCTCGCCCGAGACGTACGTCATCTCGTACGTCTGCCAAGCCTTCGGGATGCACGGGTCGATCACCAGGAACCGCTGACCGTCGCGGGCCTCGACGCGAAGGCCGTAGAGATGCTCGAGAGCGACGCGGTAGAACCAGGCGGCCGAACCGGTGTACCAGGTCCATCCGCCCCGGCCGACGTGCGGTTTCACGGCATAGACATCGGCGGGCACGACGTAGGGCTCCACGACGTATCGGTCGACACCTTCGCTGGTCAGGGTGTGTGAGATCGGGCTGATCAGATCGAAGAGCGAGAGCGCCTCGTCTCCGTCGCCCTGGAGGAGGTAGGCCAGGATGAGCCAGATCGCGCCGTGCGTGTACTGCCCGCCGTTCTCGCGCACGCCCGGGACGTAGCCCTTGATGTAGCCCGGATCGCGCGCCGTGCGGTCGAAGGGTGGGGTGAGCAGCGCTACCAGCCCGTCCTCGCGTCGGACCAGGTGCTCTTCGACGGCATCGATCGCCGAGCGCGTTCTCTCGGGACTGCCGAAGCCTGAGATGATCGCCCAGCTCTGGCTGATCGAGTCGATGCGGCACTCCTCGTTCTCGTGCGAGCCCAGGGGCGATCCGTCGTCGAAGTAGGCGCGCCTATACCAGGAGCCGTCCCAGCCTTCACGCTCGACCGCCTCGCCGAGCTGCGTTGCGAGCAGTCGGTATCGATCGGCTCGATCGGCATCGCCGATCAGGCTGCTGACCTCGGCAAAGCGCGAGGCGACATGCGCGATGAACCAGCCGAGCCACACGCTCTCGCCTTTGCCCTCGTGGCCCACGCGGTTCATGCCGTCGTTCCAGTCGCCTCCGCCGATGAGCGGAAGCCCTCGCGCGCCCAGATCGTGTAGATCCAGCGCAGCGACGCAGTGCTCGTAGACGCTCGCCGCCGTCTCGCTCGCCGCGGGTTGCAGGTAGAGATCCTCCTGTTCGAGCGGGAGGTCGGGGCCCTCGATGAAGGCCGTGCGCTCGTCGAGGATCGTGAGGTCGCCGGTCACGCGGACATACTCGGCGACCGCCAGCGGCAACCAGTGCCGGTCGTCGGAGAAGTGCGTCCTGACCCCGCGGCCCGAGTACGGCTGCCACCAGTGCAGCACGTCGCCAGCCTCGAACTGGTGGCGTGACGCCTCGACGATATGTTCGCGCGCGACGTCCGGGCGCACGTGCAGCAGCGCCATCACGTCCTGCAGCTGATCGCGGAAGCCGATCGCGCCGCTGGACTGGTACGCGGCCGTGCGGCCCCAGACGCGGCAGGCCAGGGTCTGATACAGAGCGCTGCCGTTGACCATCGTGTCCAAGGCTTTGTTCGGCGAGTGGACCTGGACGCGTCCGAGCAGGTCGGCCCAGAACCCTCGCGCGGCCGCGAGGGCCTCATCGACCGCGCCTGGAGTGCGGAAGCGCTCCACGATCTCGCGTGACTGTTCGAGTGTGGCCGTCTGGCCGAGCAGGAAGGCGACCTCGGCCGATTCGCCGGGCGCGATGTCCAGTCTTCGTCATAAGTGCGCCACAGTTGTCGATGAAGCGGCCCGTCTCGGCGCCGAGTCCCTTGCGGTACATGGCGGCGGGGTCGCCCGGCGAGCGGTTGCGCCCGACGAACTCGGTACGGCTGGCGGTGTAGGAATGCAGTTCCCGGTCGCTTGCGAGGAAGGCGGTGCGTCCGGGGAAATCGAGGTTGAAGTGGTTGTGCGCCGTGAGCGTGTCGGTCTCGGCGTCGAACCAGGTGACGACGAGTTGCTGCGCGTGGCTGCGCGAATCGCCGAGCACCCACTCGATGAACTGGGTCACGGAGACCTGGCGAGCCTTCGGGCCGGGGTTCGTGACGCGCAGACGCACGACGCGTGTCGGCGCATCGACGGCGACGAACCAGTCGACCTCTTGCACGAGACCGTGGCTGGTGTGCTCGAAACGGGAGTAGCCCTTTCCGTGGCGGATGACGTAGGGTTCCTTGTCGCGCACGGGTAGAGGCGTGGGACTCCAGAACTCGCCGGTCTCCTCGTCGCGGATGTAGAGAGCCTCGCCGCTGCCGTCGCTTACCGGGTCGTTGTTCCAGGTCGTGATCCGGTTCTCGTGGCTGTTGAGCGCCCACGTGCACCCCACGCCGGCCTCGGACACGAGACAACCGAACTCGGGCATCGCCATCACGTTGATCCACGGTGCCGGCGTGGTTCGGCCATCCTCGAGGACAATGACGTAGTCGCCGGTCGCCTCGTCGAAGCCGCCCAGTCCGTTGTCGCAGCCGAGCTCGGGTCGGGCGAATGGCTCGCTGGGCCACGGCTCGGGCTCGCGAGTTGGAACGAGGGCCGCTGGTGGTTCGGGGTGAGCGCCGCGGCGGCTGAGCTGCAGTTCGATGCTCCCGCCGTCTCCTTCGAGCGTCGCGCGCGCCACCGAGAGCAGCAGATTCAGCACGTCGGGGTGCATCTGGTCGGCACGCCTGAGATGGATGCCCCCCGGCTTGTCCAGGAGCTGCAGCGCCTGGCCCGTTCGCACGAGCAGGCGCAGACGGTCGTCGAGCTCGTCGGCATAGGCCGTCGGTCTCGTGTTGAGGATCACCAGATCGGCGACGAGGCCCTTGTGGCGCCAGTACTGGTGGGCGAGGATCGCCTGCCTCACGAGCGGCGTATGCTCCAGCTCCTCAACGCGGACGAGCAGTATCGGGAAGTCGCCCGAGATGCCGATGGACCAGAGCCCCGACATCTGCAGCTCGTTCTCCGTGGGCGTCTTGATCTTGAGCCGGGAGTACGGGTCGGTGAGGAGCAGCCTTGACGCCAACCGCTCCAGCGTGACGGCCTCGTCCGGCGTAATGGCCAGGTCGCGCAGTTCGAGCTGCGCCGCCGTCCACGCGAGGTCGACGGCGCGCTGGGCACTGCGCACGTCATGGTACTTCTCGATGAGCTGAACGGCCGCATCACGGTCGTCGGCGACGCCCGTGGTGAACACCAGCCGAGCGCTGCCGCCCGGTCCGACGGTGACGACACGCTGGAGACTGCACGAGGGATCGAGAACCGCGCCATGGTGTCGACCGAGTTCGCGGCCGCGCTCAACCGCTCTGGGATGGGTGGCGCCGCGTAGGCGCCCCTGGAACGAAGCCCGGTCGGTATCGAACGACCATTCGCACTCCTCGTTCTCGCACGCGAGGACGTGCAGGCCCCATCGCCGCACCTCTTCGGAGGACCGCGGGCGCCGGGAGAATACGACCGCCTTCAGGTCTTGCATGACCTCGGTCTCGACGAAGAGGTTCGAGAAGGATTTGTGCGCCTGGTCAGCGGCCTGCGGGGTCAGAGCGATCTCGAAGTAGGACGTGACCTGCAGGGTTCGCTCAGCGCGTCCATGGTTGGCGATCGTGATGCGCCGTACTTCGACGTCATCCTCCGGCGAGACGGTGACTTCCATGTTGGTCTCGAGCTCGCCGTCGACCCGTCGGAACTCGGCCTTGTCAGGCGCGAAAGTCACGAGGTAGCTGTCCGGCACCTTGGGGTGCGGCTGGTCGGTCACCGAGAAGACCTCGCCGCTCTGCGCGTCGCGGACGTAGAAGAACATGCCCCAGCAGTCGCGCGTCACATCCTCGCGATAGCGCGTGACGGCGATGTCCTCGAAGCGGCTGTACCCGCCGCCGCCATTCGTGACCATGACCGAGTAGCGGCCGTTCGAGAGGAAGTGCGTCGCCGGCACCGGCGTGTCTGCGAGCGGATAGGAACGCGTCACGGGCGGCGGTAGCTCGCGGAGCGAGCGCACGAACCTGACTTCCTCGACGTGCGGGTGCGTGATCTGCACGTGCCGCGGTACGCGCTCCTGCAGGAGAAGCTCGGCCGACTCCACGATGGGGTCTGAATGGAAGCGCGCGCGCATCTTCTCGTCGGTGAGCTCGTTGCCGAGGGCGACGAAGCTCATGCCGTGGTGGTGCGCGAAGTACGCCTTTACGACCGCCCGCGTCTGTCCGGCGGGCACTCGGCCAGGCGTGTAGTCGATGGCCTCGTAGAAGCCCCAGCGGCCCTCACCGCCCTCGTGCGTGATGGCTCCGAGGTTGTCCAGGACGGAATGGGGGTCGATGGGAAGCGCGAGTAGGGAGGCATACGGGGCTACGACGACGTCTTCTGACAGGCCTCTCTTCAGTCCGAGGCCCGGCACGCCGAATGCCTGGTACTGGTAGGTGAGGTCCGCGTCCTTGGCGTTGAACGCCGACTCCGAGACTCCCCACGGGACCCCGCGGTCCTTGCCGTACTGCTCTTGCCGGCGCACGACGGTGCCGTAGGTCTCGTCGAGGAGCGTGCCCTCCCACGAGCGCATGACGAGCAGCGGCATCAGGTACTCGAACATCGAAGCGCTCCACGACACGAGGGCGCGCCCGGTACCCGTCTGGGTGATAAGGCGCCCCAGTCGGAACCAGTGCTCCTGGGGTGCGTCGCCCTTGGCGATCGCGAGGAAGCTCGCGAGCCGGCATTCGCTGGCGAGCATGTCGTAATACGATCCGTCGAGGCGCCCCTCGACCGTGTTGTAGCCGATGCTGAAGAGCGAGCGCTGCGAATCGAACAGGACCGTGAAGTCCGTGTGCTCCCACATCTGGCGCGCGATGTCGGTGTCGATCCTCAAGCGCGACAGCAGCTCGACCGAGCGCGGGCGCGCCGACCGGATGCCCTCGGCAACGGCCTTGGCCCATTTCTGTGTGTCGTTCGCTTCGGCGTCCGGCGTCGACACATCGCCCTGGGCCGCCTCGTCGAGCACGTCGAGCGCTTCGCTCAGGCCTTCTGCCAGCCCGACCAGACTCGGCACGTAGCGCGTGAGAGGCCTGAGCAACGCCGCCCTGGGCAGTGCGCCGATTGCGGCTGGGATGTCGTCCAGGAGTCCGGCCCATGGCGTCAGGTCCTCGAGGAGCGCCTGTATAGCCGCCACCTCTTCGATGACAGTCGCCGCCGAGGAGACGATGCGTTCGGAGGCGGATCGCGGAGTCTGGACGGAATGAAGCGTGCCGCCTCCGAGCTCCGCCCCGATGGCGGGTCCCACTGTTGCGGCAGGTGTGGCCGTAGTCGACGGCCCCACCCCCGCCGAGGGTCTCGCCGCGCTGACCGCCAAACCATCTCCCAGGGGCTCCAGGACGAGCGTGAGCCGGTCGGCAAGGCGCGTGAGTCTGGCCGCCAGCCCGCTCCAGTCGCCGAGGTTCATGGGGGTTTCCTCTAAGACGAGCTCTCTTTCGAACTCGCCGAGGACATCTTTGACGGCGCGTGCAGCAGTCGGGTCGAAGCCGCCCACCTCGCCGGTCAGGTCTTCCAGGGCGAGGCGAACGGTGTCCTGCAGGCCCGCGACGACCTGACGGTCGAGCATCGGGCCCTCGGAGGCCTCGAGCATGCCGATCCGCAGCACGAGCAAGTGGCCGGCAAGGTTGCCGCTGTCGACCGTCGAGATGTAGTTCGGTCTCAGCGGCTCGAGGGTCTGTATGTCGTACCAGTTGTAGAAGTGCCCGCGGAACCGCTCGAGGCCTGCCATCGTGCTGAGCGTCGAGGCAACTCGCTCCACGAGGCCGCCGATGGTCACGTATCCCAGGTCGAACGCGTTAAGGTCGGCGAGCAGCTGCAGGCCGACGTTGGTCGGCGAAGTCCTCCAGGCGACGATGCCCCTCGGGTCCTCCTGGTAGTTGTCTGGGACGAGGTAGTGGCCCTCGGCGGTCACGAACGTCTCGAAGTAGCGCCATGTCTTCCTGGCGATGCGTCGGAGAAGTAGCCGCTGCGCCTCGGAGAGGGCCACCGGCTCGGCCGCGCGCCTCGGCAGCGAGACCCACCAGGCCAGGAGTGGGGCGAGCGCCCAGGCTACCCCGATGGGCACGCTCGCAAGTGCCCGCAACGGGTGGGGGATCGTAGCAACGACGAGTAGCAGTACGGAGACAACGGACGAAGGCCACATGCGGTGCACGAAGCCGGCGCGCGTCGAACCGAGCCGCCGAGCGGCATCGTCGGCGGTCTCCCACTCGAGCAGGTGCTTGCGGCTGACGAAGACGCGCCAGGTCGCGCGGACCATCGCGTCCCCCGCCACCCACGCGCGATACGGCAGAACCGCCAATTCGAACAACGCGCGGGCCAGGTCGCGGCCGGTGTCTCGGGCGATGGCGCGAAGAGACGATGCGAGGTGCACCGCCCGCGGCCGCCGGATGATGGCTTCGACGAATCCGTACAGGATCGGGAACAGCACGAACAGCGACGCGAAGGCGGGCCACCCCAGGGACGGCGTGGCAAACGTGAGCCAGCCGATCGTGATGAGCAGGACGCTCGTGGGCGCCACGAGGCTGCGCCGCAAGTTGTCGAGCATCTTCCACCGATGCAGCCCGGTCAGCGGGTTCCTGGCAAGTCGCCCGCTTGCGTCGCGAACGCTGACGGCGAGCCACGGGAGTGTCTGCCAGTCACCGCGGATCCAGCGGTGATAGCGCGATTGATCGGCCGCGAAGCTGGCCGGGTAGTCGTCGAGGACCTCGACGTCGGACGCCAGAGCGGTGCGCAAGAACGACCCCTCGATGAGGTCGTGGGAGAGCAGTGAGTCCTCCGGGAAGCGCTCCTCGAGCACTCCCAGAAACACCCCGAGCTCGAAGATGCCCTTGCCGGTGAAGCTGCCCTCTCCGAAGACGTCCTGGTAGGTGTCGGACGCAGCACCCACGTACGGATCCAGGCCGGTGGCGCCGGAGTACATCCAGGCGTAGACGCTCTTGCGGGAGCCGGGAAGCGTCATGGCCACGCGCGGCTGGACCAGCCCGTACCCGGCTCGAACGAGCGGCTGCCCGTGGCTCCATTGAGCCCGGTTCAGCGGGTGCGCGATTGAACAGATGAGCTTTCGGGCCCCGTCCCTCGGCAGCTTCGTGTCCGCGTCCAGGGTCACGACGAACGTCACCCCTCGCCGGAACTCGGCATCGCCCATCTTGTGGCTGAAGCTCGAGGTGTTCTCCCCGTGGAGCACGCGCGCGAGCTCGAGCAGAGCTCCCCTCTTGCGCTCCCAGCCCATCCAGGTGTCTTCGGACTCGTTGTACGTGCGGTTCCGTATGAACAGGTGGAACGGCCGCACCTCGTGCTCGACCTCGTACCGGTCGTTCAGCTCGCTCACCCCGCGCACCGCGGCTTCCACGATTGCGCCGTCATCGTCGCGTTCCGGCGTCGAGGCACCCTTCAGGTCTCCAAGGAGTGCGAAGGCGATGTTGGGATCGCGGTTGGCGAGATAGGAGATCTCGAGATTGTCGACGACCGATTGCGTGGAGGGCACCGACGAGAGCAGTGCGGGGACTACGACGAGCGTGCGGTTCGATTCCGGCGTCTCGTCCAGGAAATCCAGCTTGAGGAGGGGACGTGGCGGATAGAGTCCCGCGAGGGCCCGGTTCGCCAGGCCGAGCGCAAGTTCGGACAACGGGGTGATGGCCAGGAGGGAGACCACCGCGATGCCGATAGCAGAGGTTCCAGCGAGATTCGCCCACCACGCGACGAGTGCCACAAGGAGAGCCGTCATGGCGCCGAAGAGCGAGCCATATATCAACCCGCGGTGCCGCAATGGCCCGCGGTACATGCGCTCGCGTGCAGTCAGCCGGTAGCCGACCGCAGGCTCGAGCTCGTAGCGACCCGACGAGACCAGGTAGTACGAGACGTGTCCCCGCACGAGGTCGCTTGGATTCCTCGCCAGGGACTCGGCAGCGAAGCTCAAGACCGATTCGACCAGCTCGAGCTCGGTGAGTCGACAACGCCGGGCCATCTGCTCGACCGCGTGACGGCAGCGGTCCCGGCTCTTGAAATCCATTCGCGCATAGACGCCGATGGGATCCTCGTTCAGACCCTGCTCGACGATGCTGGCCGCCTCGAAGAACGACTTCCATTCGAGGGCGTCGATGAACCTGATGGACGTGATCGAGTTGGCGATCGACACCTGGTTCGCGGCCTGTTCCTGCTGCTGCAGGTGCACTCTCTCCTCGAGAACGAGCCCCAAGGCGTTGAGCCGCCCTTGCAGCCAGGCCGTGGCAGCCTCCCCGCCGGCCTCGATCCCGCCGAGCCGCTGGGCGAGACGCACGTAGAAGGCGGGAACCGCGTCCTGCGAAGCGGCCTCGAGTTCCTGGAGGAGTGCGGGAAGGCCCTCCGGGGAGTTCTCGACGGTGAGTACCACGCGCTCGGCCCAGGAGTCGGCCGCCAGCTCGGCCTGGTGCGAGACGACCACGGCCCGCGACAGGCGCCGCAGGTTCTCGATGATCGCGATCCGGAGCATGATCGGGACGGCCCAGACCTCGCCGATCGCGAGCGGCGAGACGTCCTGGTAGGCGTCCACGTAGCGAAGCAGGAGAGCGTCGTCCACCCGTGCATCCGTGTGAACGATGAGCTCGACGATCGCCTCGAACATGCGCGGAAAGCCCGAGTAGATGCCCTCGGTCAACCGGGGGAGCTCGACCCCGTAGTTCGGGGGAAGGTCCGCGCGCACTGCGAGGACCTGCTCCTCGATCAGGTAGTAGTTGTCGAGAAGCCACTCGCTCGCAGGGGAGACCGGGAGCTGCTCGCGCGCGGCCGCCGAGAGGACGGCGTTGTCTTCGGCGAGACTCGTGGCGGCTCGGTCCGTGAGCGCGATGAGCGGTGTGGTGCGGAGGGGCGGCTCGGTCGTGAACCTGTGCACCGTCGCGAGCGCGCGCGCTTCGTCGGCGAGCCGGTCGGCGCTGAGCAGATCGCCTCGGAAGGGGGCGTCCTCGTTCGCGACATGCGGAGGTCGGCTGACTACACGTGGCCTGCGTTGCAGCGGTTCAGGCAACTCTCCTCCTGGTGCGGTTCGATCTTCGACGCCGTTCCCCGCGGCCACGCGCCGCACGCAGGGGCCAACCACCTCGTCGTGTTGGTTGACGCCTTGCTACATCAACGGCGGTCGTCGCGGCGTACGTATAGTATCGCGGACTGCCGGCGCTCTCGCCGCGGATTTGCGGGAGTGATACTCCACGGGGGTATCATGCGCGGGAGTCTTGATAAGGAGCGTTTGATGAAGAACAAGTGGCTCCTGTGGGCGATCGTGGCTCTGGCCCTCATCGCGGGCGCCTATCTCGGGTTCAAGCCCGGGTCGCGGGCCACGAACGTCGAGGCCACCGGGACCCCCGTGATGTACGAGTTCTACACCGACTGGTGACCCAGCTGCAAAACGATGAAGCCTGTGGTCAACAGGCTAGAGAAGCAGTACGAGGGCAAGGTCGAGTTCAGGCTCATCAACGTCGACAAGGACGCTGAGGGCGCGGCTCTCATGCAGAAGTTCAACGCACAGTACGTGCCGACGTTCGTGTTCATCAACGCCGACGGCTCGACTGCGGACATCAAGGTCGGGGGACTCAAAGAACAGCAGATGCGGGCGGCGCTCGACGCGCTCAGGTAGCCGCGCTGGTGGGAGGTTTCAGTCCCGCCCGCCCCGCTCCGCCGAGGTCGTCGGGTCTTCGGGTTCATGCCCTGCGCCGTCCTCGCGACATGAATTTTACGGCGGTCAGCGTTTCGTGGGGGTATAGATGAGGTAGTCGCCCGAATGAAGGAGCGACATTCCATCGGCCGCAAAGGAGTGAATGGATACAGGTGAGAGACACCGGAATATCCAGACTCGACCGGGATGGCAGATGAAGGCCTTCGGCAGGCGGTACGGGTAAGCTAAGTCGGTACACACGTCTGTGGTTCAACGGTTCGTCGAGGGGTGCCTGAAGGGGCACCATTAGAGCAAGGATCGTCAGGGCCGCCGAAGAGCTGGGCATAAGCCTCTGGAGCGCTGGGGATGCGGACGGGAGCGGAAAGCTCGCCGGACAAGAGTCCCCAAGGATAACCTTTTGAGGGGTGCCTCAGGCGGTGCGAAGGCCATCCCGGTAGTCCTTTCTCCGAGTCTGGTGCGTGAGGACTTGCGTAACACGGATTGAATCTCCGAGGGCGGGCCATCGACTGGCCCGCCCTCTTCGCGTGGTGACTTCGCGTCCGTCGCGCTCTCGCGCGAGCACGGCTCGTATCTACAACGCGTTCGCGCCTCGCTCACCCGTGCGGATGCGCACGACCTCTTCCACCGGCGACACGAAGATCTTGCCGTCCCCGATGCGGTCGGTTCGCGCAGCGCGGACGATGACGTCGATCACGTCGTTGACCTCATGGTCGTTAACGACCGCAGTGACCGAGATCTTGGGAAGCAGGTCGATCACATACTCTTCGCCACGCCACTGCTGCGTGATGCCCTTCTGGATCCCATGTCCCTTGACCTCCTGGACACTCAGCCCGTTGTGTCCTACCGCTATGAGCGCATCTTTGACGGCCTCGAGACGCTCAGGCCGCACGATCGCCTCGACTCGCTTCATCTATGCCTCGCCTCCGACGGGTGTGGGTTGAGGGAGCCGTGCAGCTCCGCCCGGCGCTTCTCCGGGCGAGCCTTCGCCGAGTGCTCCGGAGCCGCCCATGTCGGGGTAGGCCAGCACGCCCATCTCCGCCGCGTCCAGACCAGAGAGTTCGTCTTCCGCGGTCGAGCGGATGCCTCCGGGCTGTAGCGCGTTCTGCACTTTGAAGAGGACATAGCCCGTGCCGAACGCCCACGCGACGACGACCACGACCGAGATTAGCTGCGCGCCGAGTTGGCCAAATCCGCCGCCGTAGAACAGACCCCGGACTGCGCCGGAAACGCCGTTGAAGCCGTCGCCGTACGTCCCATCAGCGAAGAGCCCGAGGGCAATGAGCCCCCACACGCCATTGAAGCCGTGCACTGCGACAGCGCCCACCGGGTCGTCGGCCTTCAGGACGCGTTCGAGGAGGATGACGCCACCAACTACGACTGCACCCGCGACGAGTCCGATGATCACAGCGCCGAGCGGACTCACAAAGGCGCAGGACGCCGTGATCGCGACGAGACCGGCGAGCATGCCGTTGGCGATCATCGATGGATCGGGATGGCCCCAGAGGCGCCACACGAGCATCCACGCAACGAACGAGCCAGCGGTCGCCGCAAGAAGCGTGTTGGCGATGATGATCACGAAGCGGAAGTCGGTCGCGGCGAGCGTGCTCATGCCGTTGAAGCCGATCCAGCCGAAGACGAGGATCACCGTGCCGAGCAGGGCGATCGGGATGTTGTGGCCGGGAATCGCTACCGGCTTGCCTTCCTTCGTGAACTTGCCGATGCGCGGGCCGAGAATGAGGACTCCGGCGAGGCCGACGAATCCCCCAACTGCGTGCACAACGCCGGAACCCGCGAAGTCAAGGGCGCCGTGGCCGAGGCCTATGTTCGTTCCGAGTTTCGCGAGCCATCCTCCGCCCCAGACCCACATCGCGTAGACCGGATAGATCAGCGCCGCCATGAAGAAGCCATAAACCGCGAACGCGGAGAACTTCCAGCGCTCGGCCATGGCGCCCGTGGGGATGGTTGCCGCGGTATCCATGAACACGAGCTGGAACAGGAACATGGCGATCACGCCCACGTCATACGAGGAGCCGCCCAACGCGAAACCCTTCGTTCCGAGGATGCCCCAACCCTTGGCAATCTCGAGCGAGCCCGATAGCGAAGTCGCGCCGCCAAGGGTGGCGAGAGAGCCAACGCCTCCCATCTGGAGGCCGAACCCGATGAGGAAGTACGAGAGGGCGCCGATGGTGAAGATTCCCAGGTTCATCGCGGCGACATACGCTGCGTTCTTCGCCCGACAGAACCCAGTCTCGACCAGAAGGAAGCCGGCCTGCATGAAGAAGATCAGCGCCACGCCCATGATCACGAAGAAGAGGTTCGTTCCCACCTTCAGGTGGCCGAGGTCCTGGGCGATCTCCGCGACGGAGGGCTTGCCCGCGGTTGCCGCTGCGACGTCCGCGGCAGTTCCCGTGTGCGCACCGGTCGGGTCACCCGAGGCGTAGGCGATGCCCACCGTGAGCGCGAGGATGACCGCACTCAGGATGAGCGTTCTGAAAGCGGCCTTCTTGAGAAGACCCGGCAGAATGGGTCTCACTCGCGACCAATCGTACAGTGACTTCAGCATCGTGACCTCCCGTGTGCGACGGTCCCGTTCTGAGACCGTGCCCGACACAAACTCCAACGACTCTGGACGGCGGGGCCCGAAGTGCGCTCGCTTCGGACGCGGGCCGCGTTCGGCCTGCGCAAAGAGTCAGGGCGAGTTGTTGCGGAGTGGTTTCGAGCCGCGAACGCTCCCGTGAAACCTGCGTTGCGGGCGTCCGTGACCTCGCGCGTGCTTCCGGTCGAGGAGGGGCACGTGGGTGCTATACTCTCCCGCGCACGGGGACGTAGCTCAGTTGGGAGAGCGCGGGCTTTGCAAGCCTGAGGTCGAGGGTTCGAGCCCCTTCGTCTCCACCAACAAACGAACAAGCCAGCGACCTAGTACGCGGTCGCTGGCTCTTTGTCGTCTGTCTGGAAGATGGGGACCCTCGCCGGACTTGCCGGAACGGCGCGCGTCCCGACCCTTCCGTTGTCGCCTGACAGCTACTGCGCGGGCCGAAGCCGGAACGCCGACCAGGTGTCGTCGATGCTGACGAGACCTAACGGCCGCATGTCCATCTTCTCGGCGATCGCCCAGACGCTGTCGCGGTTCATGTCGAACCCTGCGGACTTCGAGCCTTTGCGGTAGAAGACCCAGATCGCAGCCTTCGGAGCGAGCTCGGCGACCGCTGGTGGCATCTGCGCTTCGAGCTCGGCGCAGGTGCCGACGAACAGGAACACGAGCTGGGCCTCTGTGGGCTCGACGAACGTGACGTCTTCGGGGAGCCCCAGTGATTCCACGACGCCGGGAACGCGGTTCAGGACCGCGATCGTGGTGCCTGGCCTGATACGCGCCTTCTCGGCGACTGTCTTTCCGGTCATGATGCCCCCTACGAGTTCGCGGAGGTGGGCGAATGGATAGTGGAGATGTACCCATTCGGGTCATCCCGCCCGGTTCCCAAGGCCAACGCTACAATTGCCGAAGGACGGGCTCGGGCTGGAGGAGCATGTGAGCGTCGGGGTCCTCGCGCCTCTGAAGCTCGCCGACTATCGGAAGCTCTGGATCGGCCAGATGGTTTCCGTGGTGGGCGACAAGCTGAATCAGATCGCGATGGGCATCATGATCTACAAGGTCACGGGCTCCATGCTGCAGATGGGCGTGATGCTCGGCGTCACTGTGCTGCCTTCCGCGCTCTTCGGGCTCATCGCGGGCGCCTACGTGGATCGGTGGGACCGCCGACACACGATGATCGGTGCCGATCTGCTGCGCGCAGGACTCGTCGCGCTCCTGCCGTGGGCCATTGCGCATGGCGGCGTGACCTCGGCGTACTTGCTCGCGTTCTCCGTCGCGACGGTCGCGCTCTTCTTCGAGCCCGCCAAGTTCTCCCTCATACCTAAGATCGTCACCGAAGACGAGCTCATGGCCGCGAACTCTCTCGACAACGCTTCGTCGGCCATCGCAGAGCTCGCCGGCCTCGCGTTCGCGGGAGCCGCGGTCGCGTTGCTGGGCTACGCGCGCGCGTTCCAACTCGACGCACTCTCGTACCTGTTCTCGGCGGGCATGATCGCGCTCATCTCATACCGGCAGGTCAAGCCCGTTCCTCTCGCGCCGGCCGCCGAGCACGCACCGGGTGCCGCGCTTGTGGCCGCAGCCCCCAGCGACGTGTTTCCGCTCGTCGAGAACATGGGCGACTCGCCTCTCGCCGTCGACATGGCGGATGACCCCATCGAGCCGGCCGCCGATCCGGGAACGGGCATCTTGCGCGACGTCGCCGAAGGGGCTCGCTACATCTGGCGATCGACCCTGCTCAGGGACCTGCTTGCGCTCTGGGCGTTCGCGGCGCTCGGTCTGGGCGCGTCCCTCACGCTCGGCTATGGTCTCGCGCTGGAGCGCTATGGCGCTGGGGCGTACGGCCTGGCCCTGCTCGATGGAGCCATCACGGTCGGGCTTCTTCTCGGCACGCTGACCGTTGGCCGCACTTCCACGGAGGCTTCGGGACTGAAGGTCCTTTTGGGACTCACAGTATTCGGCGTGACGTTCGCGGCAGTGGCCTTCGCGCCCTCGATCTGGGTCGCCGCACCCCTTCTGCTGGTCACCGGCATGGCCAACATGTGGTTCCTCGTTCCGAGCATCACGCTGGTACAACGGGTGAGCAGGGAGGACCTTCGTGGTCGGGTCCTCTCGGCACGCCAGACGATCACACGGATCGCGAGCGCGGCAAGCATCGTGCTCGCGGGCGTGGCGGTGGAACGCATCGAGATGCCCGTCGTCATCCTTGCGGTCGGCGCGCTCGTCCTGCTCGCTGCCCTGTGGGGCTGGACGCGCCAGAGCCTGCGCACCGCTTGAGCCCCTGCGTCGGCGCCTCGACCTGCAGAGGACGCTCGACTCCGGGCGCTCGAAAGGACAATCTGCGACGATGATGATCGGGGACTCGCTGTTGATGTCAGTCAGATCGATTCACGAGTGAGGGCATGGCTCGTCCACTGAAACAGATCCTGCTCGGCAGGCCGCTCGACACGCGTGAAGCACCGCACCAGCGGCTCACCAACCCCGTCGCGCTGGCGGTGTTCTCGAGTGATGCCCTGTCCTCGGTCGCGTATGCCACCGAGGAGATCCTGGTCATCCTCGTCCTGGCGGGCACGGCCGCTCTCACGCTGGCGTTCCCCATCGCCATCGCGATCGGCGTCCTGCTCGTGATCGTCGTCGTCTCCTACCGGCAGACGATCAAGGCCTACCCCTCAGGCGGCGGCGCCTACATCGTCGCGAAAGAGAACCTCGGCGTCATCCCCGGCCTCATTGCCGGAGCGTCTCTGCTGGTCGACTACGTCCTGACCGTCGCGGTGTCCGTCTCGGCTGGCACGGCGGCCATCACCTCCGCATTCCAAGGACTGCTGCCTTACCGCGTCTACATAGCTGTGGGACTCGTCCTGCTGCTCGCGCTGGCGAACTTGCGTGGGGTCCGAGAGTCGGGGGCCCTCTTCGCAGGCCCGACGTTCTTCTTCGTACTGATGCTCGGGCTGCTCATCGTCGTCGGGCTGTATCGCTACCTCACTGGCGGATCGATCGAGGTCGTCAGCGAGGCTGCCGGCTCTGTCGGAGGCGTGAGCAGTCTGACCCTCTTCATCATCCTGAGGGCATTCGCGTCCGGGTGTACCGCGATGACCGGCGTCGAGGCGATCGCCAACGGCGTGCAGGCGTTCAAGGAGCCGGCCGCCGACAATGCTCGCAGGACGCTCTCGTGGATGGGCGGGATCCTGCTCTTCCTCTTCCTCGGCACGACGGCCCTAGCGCAGCTGAGCCACGTCGCCCCGTCCGAGAGCCAGACGGTCATCAGCCAGATGGCGCGCGTCATCTTCGGTGACGGCGCCCTCTACTACCTGCTGCAGGCCGCGACCGCCGTCATCCTCGTCCTCGCCGCCAACACCTCATACGCCGACTTCCCGAGGCTCGGCTCGTTCATGGCGGGCGACGGCTTCTTGCCGAAGCAGCTTCGAGACCGTGGTTCCCGCCTCGTCCACACCAACGGCATCACGCTGCTGACCGTCATGTCCGTGCTGCTGATCATCGCGTTCGGAGCGAGCACGTCGAGGCTGATCCCGCTATACGCGGTCGGAGTGTTCACCTCATTCACCCTGTCGCAAGCTGGGATGGTCGTTCACTGGCTTCGGGGTCGAGAGCCCGGCTGGCACTGGAGCATCGCGGTGAATGGCGCAGGCGCTGTCACGACGGGGGTCGTGACGGTCGTGATCGCGACGGCCAAGTTCACCAGCGGGGCGTGGATCGTGCTCGTGATCATCCCCTTCCTGGTCAGCCAGTTCCTGTGGATCCATCGCCAGTACGCAAGCGTCGCCGATCGCCTTCGCATGCCGAGAGAGGCGCTCCTGAAGCTGAACTGGCAGTCGGCGAAGCGCCTGCACAACCACGTCGTCGTGCTCGTGGCCTCAATAGACCGCCGCCTCGTCCGCGCGCTTCAATACGCTCGCGCGCTGAAGGCGGATTCGATGGAGGCGATCTTCGTCGACGTTACGGGCGACAGGGCTGAGGAAATGCAGCGGGCGTGGAACGACGCTGACCTCGGCGTGAGGCTCACCATCATCCCGTCACCGTACCGCGAGCTCATCGATCCTATCAGGCGCTACGTTCGCAGCATTCCGCGTCCGAGCGAGGACCACGTGATCACGGTCATCGTGCCCGAGTTCGTACCCGAGGACGCCGTGGACAACATCCTGCACGACCAGACGTCGTTCTGGATCAAGCGCGTGCTGTTCTTCGAGCCGAACGTGATCGTGGCCGACGTTCCCTACCACCTACGTCCCGAGGATGCTCGGAACATTTCGGAAAGGCTCGGAATCTAGGCCGGCACCTCGTCGATGCCGAAGGCCTGAAGCACGGCGTTGTGCTGGTCGCGGGTCGAGAGCAACACGAGCTCATCGCCCTGGCCGAGTACCGTCTCACCGCCCGGGATGACCACGCCCGCACTGGGCGAGATGATCGCCGCGATCTGCGTGCCTGAAGGCATGTTCAGCTCGGCGAGTCGCTTCCCGATGGCACGCGCACCCGGGGGCAGGGTGACTTCCTCGATCGACACGCCCTCGGCCTGGAGGCTCATGAGCGTGATGAGATCGCCGATGCCGACCTCCTTCTCAACGAGGTTGTACAGGATCGACGCCGAGGAAACGGCGATGTCGACGCCCCAGTCCGTGGTGAAGAGCCATTCGTTCTCCGGGTGATTCACCCGTGCGAAGACGGACTTAGCGCCGTAGTGCTTGGAGAGCATGGCCACGACGAGGTTGTCCTCGTCGTGGCCCGTGACGGCCACGACCAGGTCGGTGAGTGGTGACACCGCGGTACTCAGGATCTCGGGCTCGGCTGCGTCTCCCCTGACGACGCGGACCGAGGGAAGACGCGTTCTCAGTCTCTCCGCCCGGTCGACACGCTGGTCGATGATGGAGACCTCGTGCGACCGCCAGAGTCTGTCGGCGAGGAACGTTCCCGCTTTTCCAGCTCCCACGATCGTGATGTTCATGCGCCCCCCTATGCCGTACAGATGAGCTCTTCGAGGCGATGCTGGCCCGCGTCGCTCACGTTCACGAAGAGCCGGTCCGCCAGTTCGACGACGTATCCGGGTCCGGGCAGGAATGCCTTGCCGTCGCGGATGACTGCGGCGATACGGAAGTCGCTGGGCGCCTCGACCTCGACGAGGCGGCGGCCAACGAACTGGACGGGAGCGTCGATCTCCATCATGCGGACCGAGCCGTCGCCGAAGCGGTACTCGCTCTGCGCCTCCGGGTGGGTTATGAGACCCAGGAACTGCTCGCAGGTCCAGTCGACGCTCGAGATGGTGCGAATACCCAGCTCCCGATAGATGACCGCGCGCGTCGGGTCGTAGATGCGAGCGACCACGGTCGGGACGTTGTATCGATCACGCGCGATGCGCGCGCTCACGACATTGCTGTTGTCGCCGCTCGTCACCGCCGCGTAGGCGTGTGCGTGCGCGATGCCCGCGAGCTCCAGCACCTCGCGGTCGAATACTTCCCCCGTGAACTTCTGGCCGCGGATATCGTCCTCGATCTCTTCGAGCACGCTCTCGTTGCGATCGATCACGGCGACCGTATGTCCCTCCTTCTCCAAGATGTGCGCCAGGAAGTGACCCACGCGTCCGTACCCGCCGATGACGACGTGCAGTTGCGACATCGCGCTTTCCCTCCCAGCTGTGCCCAAACCCCCGCGGTGCGGCCCATCGCCCCCTCGTGCAGAGCGACGCGCTCTCACTATACCCGCCGGGCCGCGTGCGCCAGCTGCTGCCGCGAAGGCCCGGGGTGTCTTCGATGTCCCACGCCGAACTCAGTTCCGAGTGCGGTTCGCGCCGCATACGAGAGCGGTTCGTCGACAGCGGGGGAGTGGGTACAAACTGGAGGTTGGGGACGAACGGAGGGGTGAGCGTGAGCGAGGAGACTCGGGGACCGGTGCTCGAATGCAGCGGCTTGCGGAAGACGTTCGATGACCTCGTCGCGGTAGATGACGTCGGATTCAGGATCGCCGAAGGCGAGACGTACGGGCTTCTCGGTCCGAACGGCGCGGGCAAGACCACGTCAATCTCGATGATCTGCGGCCTGCTTACCCGAGACGCGGGGGAGGTCACGGTCGACGGCCAGCCCGTCACCACGAAGAGCGTGGCAGCCAAGCGCGCGATCGGCTACGTGCCACAGGACATCGCGATCTACCCCGATCTCTCCGCACGCGAGAACCTGACGTTCTTTGCCCGGCTGTACGGCATTCCCGGCTCTGAGCTCAAGGGCCGTGTCGATGAGGTTCTGGAGATCATCGGTCTCGCGGACAGAGCCAAGGAGAAGTCCGACAACTTCTCCGGAGGCATGAAGCGCCGGCTGAATATTGGTATCGGTCTGCTGCACAAGCCGCATCTGCTGGTGTTGGACGAACCGACTGTCGGCGTCGACCCGCAAAGTCGCAACGCCATTCTGGAGAGCGTCGAGATGCTCAGCACGCAGGGCATGGGAGTCCTCTATACGACGCACTACATGGAGGAAGCCGAGCGGCTCTGCGATCGCGTTGGGATCATCGATCACGGCAAGATCGTTGCCGAGGGAACCCGGCGCGAGTTGGTCGAACTCGTCGGCCAGCACGACCGGATCAAGCTTAGGGCATCGGGTCGTCTCGAGGCGGCCGCCGAAGCGGCGCGAGGGGTTCCGGGAGTGCTGGAGGTCGGTGTCGGCGACGACGGTCTGGATGTGATCGCCGAGCACGCCGCGGATTCGCTCACGCAGATACTCGAGACTGTCACGCACTCGGGTGTGGCCGTGAGCAACGTCGACGTCGAGGAGCCCAACCTCGAGGCCGTCTTCCTGCACCTCACCGGCCGCGCCTTGCGAGACTGAGATGCGAGCCGCATTCCTCATCGCCGGCAAGGACCTTCGAATGCGGATCCGGGATAGGTCGGCGTTCATCTACGGGATTTTGGCGCCGCTCGGGCTTGCGTTCATATTCAGCATGATCCTGAATCCCGTCACGAACTCGAAGTTCACCGCCACGTACGTCGTCGTGGACTACGACCGAGGGCCTATCGCGCAGGCCTTTGCCCAAGTGCTCAATGGACTCGAGAGTAACGAGGGGTTCACCATCCGCTCGGTCGGCACTCTCAACGAAGCGAAGGCGCAGGTCTCTCGAGGTTCTGACGCGTTCGCGGGCGACGAGAAGCCCAAGGCCGACGCGGCATTCATGATCCCTTCTCTCCTATCGCAGAACGTGCAGGCCGGACGCGGCGGGAACCTGACAGTGATAGGGGCGACCGGCTCGAGCCTGGCAGCGCCGATCGCCTTCTCCGTGGCGAAAGGGTTTGCGGCAGAGATAGCGGCGGTCGAGGTGGCCGTGCGCACCGCGATGCCATCGCGCGCAACGACCGATCAGGCAACGATGGCCGCGCTCTCGCAGGCGGCCGCGCAGACGAAGAATCCCGTCGTCGTCAAGGACGTGAGCGCCGCAACGAAGCAGCTTTCTCAGTCAACCTACATGGCCGCGGGCATGGCGATCTTCTTCCTGTTCTTCACGGTTTCCTTCGGGGTGAGCGGCCTGCTGGAGGAGCGACGCATCGGGACTATGAACCGGTTGCTCGGCGCGCCTATCAACCCGAGATCCATCATCGTGGGCAAGGCCATGACGTCGTTCGTTCTGGGCATCGTCAGCATGACGGTGCTCGTCGTTGCCAGCACCGTGCTTTTCGGGGCGCATTGGGGAAACCCGGTCGGTGTCGCGATGCTGATCGTCGCCGCGGTCATCTCGGCGATGGGCATCCTGTTCATCGTGGCAGCCACGGCGAAGACCCAGGACCAGGCGGGCAGTTTCCAGGCGATCATCGCGCTCGTCCTAGCGTTCCTGGGCGGGACGTTCTTCTCCATTCAGCAGAGTGGGGGCTTTCTCGCGACACTGAGCCTGATCACGCCACATGCATGGTTCCTGAGGGGGCTTGGTGACCTGCAGGGCGGCCACGTGAGCGCGGTGCTCCCTTCGGTAGCCGTCCTGCTGCTCATCGGCATTGTCACCGCAGCGATAGCCTGGCCGTTCCTGAGAAGGGCGGTCGAGCAATGAAGGTCCTCGAGATCGCCGGAACGAGCGTGCGCCGCCTGCTGCGCGACCGCAGCAACATCTTCTTCGTGTTTGTTCTGCCGATGCTCCTGATCCTTATCCTGGGTTCGGTGTACGGCGGCAGCTCAAAGTCCCGGATCGGGGTCGTCGCGACGGATCCAGGCGCCCTCGGCCGCGATCTGCAGACACGCATCGCTGCCTCCGAGGGCGTCGCCGTGCGGACCATCTCTGGGCGCGACGCCGCCATCCTTGCAGTGGAGCGCGGTCAGCTCGAGGCGGCGGTGATCCTTCCCACGGGCTACGATGCGGCACTTCGCGAAGGGAAGACCGTCACGGTCGAGTTCGTCGCTCGTCCCGACCCCTCGACCCAGGTACTCCGCAACACGGTCGACTCGGCGGTGACCGCGCAGGGAGCGCTGCTCAGGGCGGCCTCCTTCGCGGTTGCGCAGAGCGCGGCCAATCGTTCCCTGTTGTTGCCTTTCTCCGTGGCGCTGACCAAGGCCGAGGCCGTCGCAAAGACCGTCCAGGGCATCAAGATCGAGCAGCAGACGGTGGGCGAGCCTTTCGTCTTCAACCAGCTGGGGAAGTTCCAACTCGGTGCCTACACGCAGCTACTGCTCTTCGTGTTCCTCACGTCGATGACCGGCTCGACCGCACTCATCCAGTCCCGGCAGCTCGGTGTGTCCAGGAGGATGTTGTCCACCCCCACGCCGGTTCGGACGATCCTCGTCGGAGAGGCGCTGGGGCGGTTCGGGGTTGCGATGGTCCAAGGCTTGTTCATCATTCTGGGCACGTCGATCTTCTTCGGAGTGGAGTGGGGAGACCCGATCGGCGCAACCGCGACCTTCCTCCTGTTCGCTCTCGGCGCCTCCGGGGTGGGCATGCTCATGGGGGCGACGTTCAAGAATGACCAACAGGCGGGCGGCATCGGCGTCATGCTCGGCATCGGACTCGGTGCGCTCGGCGGCTGCATGATCCCGCTCGCGATCATGAAGATCTTCTCGCCGACACTGTGGCGCGTGGCGCACCTCACCCCCCATGCGTGGGGTATCGAGGCGTTCGACGAACTCATCTTGCGACACGGCACGATCGCCGACATCACGCTCGAGCTCGCGATCCTGGCGGCGTTCGCCATAGTTGCGTTCGCGCTGGGAGCGTGGCGGCTGCGGATATCGCTCACGCGGTAGGGTGGCTGGCAGTGTGCTGCCGCGCCATCCCGAGGTCTCTGGCAACGGGGGCCGCGTCACGGTGTACGATGCTGGAAGCACCGCTGGATGACGGTGCGCTCGTCGGGAGGAGGCCGGGATGTACAGCTACGACGCTAGCACCGCGGATTGGAATGCCATCGGCTCGTGGATAGCGGGCTACATCGCGTGTATTGCGATCTTCGGCATCATCATCTTCGCGCTGATGATCGTCGCGTATTGGAAGATCCTGAACAAGGCTGGGTACAACGGAGCCTGGTCCTTGCTCGTGCTGATTCCGGGGCTCGGCAGCCTCGCCAGCATCGGCATCCTTTTGTTCCTGGCCTTCTCCGAGTGGCCCGCGTTGCGCCGGCCCGCGGCAGGAGCAGTCTACGTTCCGCCCCCTGCCCCGTACCCGACCACGCCCCCTCCTGCTGCCCCAGGCTACTATCCGCCTCCGCCACCCATGGCGCAGGCGCCTGCCCCTTCGCCCATCGCCGTGCCTCCCGCCGCGCCTCCGGTGGAGCCTCCCGCTCCGGCAGTCGTGGAAGCGCCCACCATGCCGATGGAGCCGCCGGCCGAGACCCCTGCCCCTCCAGCAGAGCCCCCGGCCCCTCCAGCGCCTCCGGCGGAGCCCTCGGCATAGGATCGGATGCACTGGCGTCACCAGCCGCGAGTATGGCTTGCGATAGCGGGCACCCTGCTCTTATGGGCGGCGGCCTTCGCTGGCATCCGCGCAGGTCTCAAGGGCTATGGCCCTGGCGAGCTCGCATTGCTGCGCTTCGCCACAGCGTCTGCGACGCTGGGCGTGATCGCGCTGATCACGAGAATGCGACCGCCAGACCGAGCAGACCTGCCGCTCATCGCCCTGGCAGGATTCACCGGTATCACGGTCTATCACGTCGCGCTCAACTTCGGCGAGCAGTCGGTGGAGGCGGGCGCGGCGGCCGTCCTCATCTCCACGAGCCCGGTGTTCACGGCGATTCTTTCGACCTGGTTCCTGCACGAGCGCATCACTGGATGGGGGTGGCTCGGGGTCTTCATCGCGTTCGCGGGTGCGGTCGTGATCGCGTTCGGACAGGGTCAGGGCGTCTCGTTCAACGCCGACGCACTGCTCGTGCTCTTGGCGGCGATCAGTACGTCGGTCTACTTCATCCTGTCCAAGCCGCCGCTCAGACGCTACAGGGCCTTGGAGTTCACGGCGTACACCATCTGGGCGGGTACCATCCCGCTGCTCGTCTTCGCGCCCAGCCTCGTGCGCCAGATCCCGGACGCTCCACCAGCGTCCACGCTGGCGGCGCTCTTCCTTGGCGTGTTCCCCGGAGCTCTTGCCTACGTCATGTGGGCGTACGCGCTCTCGCGCATGCGCGCGAGCACGCTCACGATGTTCCTGTACTTCCAACCCGTGAACGCGGCCATCATCGCGTGGATCTGGCTGGGCGAGGTCCCAGCTTGGCTCACCGTTGTCGGCGGAGCGATCTCCATCGCGGGTGTGGTGCTCGTGAGTACCAGGGGTGCCGCGCGTGAATGAGTGGCGCATCGAGCGCGTCACCGACGCGACGCCGCAGCTGGTTGACGCGGCCCGTGAGCTCTTTCGCGAGTACCACGAGTGGCTCGGCGAAGTCGTGTGCTCGGCGCGCCTCCCCGAGGAGATACTCTCGCTGCCAGCGCCGTACTCGCCTCCCGAAGGACGACTGCTGCTAGCCCTCTCTCCCGACAGCACAGTCTCGGGGGTGGTCGGAGTCCGCGCGGTTGAAGGCACGGTACCTGCGACGGGTGAGATCAAGCGGCTGTACGTGCGTCCGCCGTACCGTGGTCGGGGCCTCGGACGCTATCTCGCCGAGCAGGCGCTGGAAGCGGCTGCCGACCTCGGCTACGCCGAAGCGGTACTGACCACGCTCCCGGCCACGATGCAACGTGCGCTGGGGCTCTACCGCTCCCTCGGGTTCGTCGAATCGGCGCCGTTCATCGATCACAGCCATGAAGACAGCAGGGTCCAGATGCTCTATCTGCGACGGCGTCTCTAGCTCCAGCGGCGGGGTCCGCCTGGCGCGTCGCCCGGTCCCATTCGTTCTACGAGTCTCGATACTCAGTAGCGCACGCCGAAGCCCGAGAGTCCTTCGGGCGCCTCTTCCGTGACTTCGACCGACGTGACGATCGCGCGCTCGGGTCCCGTGCGCGACCAGGCGACGGCCGAGTCGACCGCGTCCTGGGGGCCCTCGAACACCGCTTCGACCCTCCCGTCAGACAGATTGCGTACCCATCCCTTGACGCCCAGCGCCGCCGCTTGCCGCTGTGTGGCCGCGCGGAAGAAGACCCCCTGCACGACCCCATCCACGACGACTCGCTTGCGCACGGTATCGACCATCTCTACTCCCCAAGGCGTTCGGACCGCCACGGGTATTCATCCCCCATCCCCGGGCGTCACGTGCAGTCGGACGTGCCCTTGTGACGTGCTACGATACCGTGCGCGACTCGTCCTTTCCGAGGCGCAGCGTTCGATTCCGACGCAGAGATCCTCCAGATCGAGTCGAACCCCGGAGATTCATGGAAACAACCGCCGAGGCCACGGCGCCCAAGAAGAAGCGCGAGGTTCGCGCCTACTCCACGGGTGAGGAGATCGCCAACAGTGTCATCCACGGCGTTGGCGTGCTGCTCAGCATCGTGGGGCTCACCGCGCTCGTCGTCTTCGGCGTGCTCTCGCACGACGGCTGGAAACTCGCGAGTGGCGTCGTCTACGGCGTCTCGCTGGTCTTCGAGTACGCGGCCTCCACGCTCTACCACAGCTTCCCGTGGGAGCGAGTCAAGCACCTCTTCAAGATCTTCGATCACGTCGGCATCTACTTGCTCATCGCAGGTACGTACACGCCTTTCACTCTGGTGACGCTGCGGGACCAAGGCGGATGGTGGTTCTTCGGGCTCGTGTGGCTCATAGCCGCGATTGGGATATCGGTCGAGGCCTTCTGGGTTTACCGGCCCAGGTGGCTGTCCGCCCTCACGTACCTGGCGATGGGATGGCTCGTCGTCATCGCGATCGGGCCGCTCACGTCCGCCCTGCCGTCGGAAGCCATCTGGCTGCTTCTTGCCGGAGGGCTGGCATACACCATTGGAACCGTGTTCTACGTGCTCAAGAGGGTTCCCTACATGCATGCTATCTGGCACCTGTTCGTTCTCGCCGGCAGTGTCTGCCACTTCTTCGCCGTTATCATCTACGTGATCATCCGCGGCTAGGTCCGGGGGAGGGGATTCGATGCGGAGCGTGCTCACGGGAATCGTGATCGTTCTTGCCGTGTTGCTGCTCGTTTGGGGCGGTTTGCACGTCTTCATCCGCCCGGTCAATCCCGCGCAGCAGACACCGCAAGGACACTTCAACAGTGTGTGCTGGGCATGCCACTTCGTGAGCGAAAGCGCCGACATCGTCGAGGAGTAGGGTTGCCCGTCGTTCCGCCGACCGACGCGGACGTCGGCACATCCTGGGCGCCTAGTTCAACGGCGTGAACTGCCGCTCCAGCGTCGCCGTGTTGCTGTAGCCTCGCTGCTCCCAATACCCCCTGAAGGACTCGTCCTTCGAGACTTCGATGGCCGTGACCCACTTGCACCACTTGTAGCCCCAGCGGTCCTCGGCGACGACCATGAACGGATACCCGCGTTCTGGGGGCATGACCACGCCGTTCATCTTCGAGGCAAGCAGAATGTTGTTGGACACGATGAAGTCGAGCGGCAACGACGTGGAGAACCCGTCGGCGGCCCGAAACACGACGATCTTGGAGGTCATGTCGGCGCCGGCTTGCTTGAGTAGATCCGAGATGAGCACGCCCTCCCACCAGATATCGACCTTCCAGCCTTCCACGCAGTGCAGGGTGACGACCTTGTCGTAGATCTTGCGCGCGAGCACCTCGTCGTATGTCAGCTTCAGGGGTGTCTGTACTTCGCCGGCGATCGACAGCCGGTAGGTCTTGATGTTGACCTTCTGGGGCCCCTTGATCGAGTTCTCATAGAAGTCCTGGATCGAGGAGAGGTTCTTTCCCTGGTACTGCCGCACCTCACCGGGGAAGAGCGCGGTCGGCGTCGGCTCGTTCTGCGGCGCGCCGCCTGTAGGCGATGTCGCGTTGCAGCCGGTCAGCGCGGATGTGGCCAACGAGCACGGCTACGCATGCAGCCAGCAACGTCACGCGACCGCGACGCGGGTGCCCCGCGAGGTCGTGATGGTCGTTGCTCGGAATCTCAATGGTTGTGCGCATCAGCAACTCTCAATCTCGATGGGCGCGAGAGATCCATCCGATAGGACCCTCACGACGCGATGGTTCCCCGTGTCCGCGACGAGGAGACCGCCCTCCTCAGTTGCCGACACCCCGCCCGGTTCCCGCAGCGCGCCGGTTTCTCCCGCCTCGCCCGGCCACGGAGCGCACTCACGGGTCCTCGGATCGATGCGCTTCAGCCGGTCGTTGTAGGTGTCGGCCACGGCAAGTCGCCCTTCATGCCAGGCGACGTCCTGGCAGTGCTGCAGCAGGACGTCATCGCCGACGCCGTCGCGATCGCCGAAGTCGAAGAGCCCGGTCCCGACGATCGTGTCCACGTCGTCGGGCCCGACGAGGCGGCGGATCGCCGACGTCTCGCAGTCAGCGACGTACGTCCCGTCCGCTCCCCGGCACAGCCCCGTGGGTTGGGCGAGCGCCGCGTCTCGACCGGCCCCATCTCGCAGGTCTTCGGCTCCAGAACCCGCGATCAGGCGAAGTTCCTTCGGTCCGGGTGCCGGGGGCCAGCTCGTGCCGAGCTCGACGGAGAACAGCTGGTGCGAGCCCGCCATTGACACGAGCAGACGGTCACCGGCGAGCAGGAGCGCCCACGGCGACCTGAGAGCGCTCTCGGTCGCATCGGCCGAAGGCCGGACGTCGCGCTCGGCTATCCGCCCAGTGCCGGCGATACGTTCGCGGTCCGAGGGCTCGGGGCCGAGTCTCCAGACGGCATGCCCAACGCGGTCGGCGACCATTATGAGCGCGCTCTCATTGCCGTTTGCATCCCCGGGGCGGACCGCGAGACCTTGTGGCTCGGCGAACCCGGTCCACTCGCGCACGACACGGCCTCGCGCGCCCGCCGCGTCGAGTTCGATCTCCAGGACCCGCCCGTGTCCCGTGTCGGTCACGAAGAGTCGTCCGGCGACCTCGATCGCCCGGGAGGGATACCTGAGGAGTGCGCCAGTGGGGGCGCTCAGTTGGAGGTAGGCTTCCGGACCGCGTACGAGAATGCCCTTCGCCTCGGCCGCGGCGATCTCCCTCGCGATAGATGCGGCTACGTCCTCGGTGTCGAACTCCCCCGCCTGCGTCCCGACGAGGTAGCCCTCGGCGTCGATGAGCGCGATGGTCGGCCACGCCTGCACGCCGTAGGCCCGCCAGATTCGGTAGTGTCGGTCGTTGACGATGGCGTGTCGCACGCCAAGGCGGTCCGCAGCCGAGGCGATGCGTTCGGTGCGACGTTCCGTGATGAACTTGCCGGCGTGCACGCCGACGACCGAAAGCGCGTCTCCGAATCGTTCGTGGAGCTCGCCGACACGCGGGAGCACGTGCATGCAGTTGATTCAACCGTACGTCCAGAAGTCCAGAAGGACGATGCGACCCTTCAGGTCGCTCAGCTGCAGCGGAGCGATCGTGTTGATCCAGTCGAGTCCCGGCTGGAAGTCGGGGGCGTGAATGCCGCGCATCTGCTGCATCGGACTGCTCTCCAAGGGGAGTGTTGTGGGGTATGTTCCCAGTAGGCGACCGCATGGGAGGGCGGACGATGAGCGAGCGCTACGAAGTCGACTTCCTTGGACACAGCGAGTGCGGGACCGACGTCGTTTCCAGTCGTTTCGGCAAGCCCGTCGACTACACCTTCACGCCTGGTCAGTATATGTCGCTGACGCTGGCAACCGCCGAGGGTGAGCAGACGAAGCCGTTCACCCACTCTCAGGCGCCTGCCGACCCATACCTGGAGCTCACGACGCGGCTCTCTGGTTCGGCGTTCAAGAACGCGCTCAGCGCTTTGCGGCCCGGGGATCGAGTGCGCGTTGCAGGACCGTCCGGGCGACTGATGCTGCCCCCTGGAACGGACACGATCGCCTTCCTCGTGGGCGGTGTCGGCATCACGCCGGCGCACAGCATGTTGAGGGACGCGTGGCAGCACCATTTCACGTGGGAGGACGCCGTCGTCTTCTATGGGAACCGGGATTCGTCGTGCATGCCGTATGCAGACGAGCTGGCGCAGATGTCATCGGCGGGCGTGCGCGTCGTCAACGTGCTCGAGCGCGCAGACGACTCCTGGTCGGGTTATCGTGGCTTCGTCACCGCCCAGATCGTGCGCGAGAACCTCGACCCGGACGACGGCCGGCTCTTCTGCGTGTCCGGTCCTCCCGTCATGGTGACCGCCATGGAAAGCGTGCTCGATGAGCTCGGTGTCGCCAGCGCACGCAGGCTCGTCGAACGCTTCGGCGTCTAGATTGCAGGTAGCGAGGAACGCCGAGCGGTGGTCCCCGACCGCGCATCCTCGAAAATACGCCGCTCAGCCGCCCGGACACCCGCGTACGGCTCGGCGGCATGTTGGTTGCGTACGCAGGTCTCGACATGATGCGTCATTGGGCAGAAGGCCTTGACGGCCTCGTTGTTGATGCCACCGGCGGCGAGGGACACACGAGAGTGTACGACCTTGATGGGGTCCTTGGGCCCGAGATAACGCAGTTCGTGCAGCGCCACGTGCGCACGCTTCTGACGTGGGACATCCTTGTCTTCTTCGAGCGGAACAGTACTGCGGTCATCGATGCGCAGGGGCTCGCCTCCAGGCTCGGGCGACGCGTCGAGGATATCCGGCCCGAGATCGACCCCCTGTGTGATGGGGACATCCTCGAATGCTCCGGCGGTCTCATCCGCTACGAGCCCTCTCCCGACATGCAGCGCAACGTCACGGAGTTCGTGTCGGCGTGTCAGGACAAGGGGCGGCGGCTCGCCCTGATCGCGCTGGTGCTCCACAACATCACCCCGCAGAGTCGCGGACTCCAGCAGTCGAACTGACGCGCGATCCACTCGAGCACTCATCCGCGGGTGTCGCGCAACATGTGCTGGTACCCTTGACGCATGAAGGGTGAGCTCACCGAAGTACTGCTCATCTTCGGCTTGGTGCTGCTCAACGGGTACTTCGCCGCGGCAGAGATCGCGCTGATCTCCGCCAGGCGCGCGTCGCTCAAGCAGTCGGCCGAGGCGGGGTCGAAAGGCGCCCAGACCGCGATGCGCCTCATGGCTGACCCCTCGCGCCTCCTTGCCACCGTTCAACTCGGGATCACAGTCGTCGGCTTCGGAGCGTCGGCAACCGCGGCAGTGACACTCGCCAAACCTCTCGAGATGTGGTTCCGCGGCCTCGGCATCGGCTGGGTCGCGCAGATCGCATCGGGGCTGTCGCTGGTCATGGTGACGCTTGCGATCTCGTACGTGACGCTCGTCTTCGGCGAGATCGCACCCAAGCGCCTGGGGCTGCAGCGCGCCGAAGGGGTGGCGAAGGCCGTCGCGCGGCCGGTGATGTTCGTCGCTCAGGTGCTGCGGCCCGTCGTGTGGTTCCTCGCCAAGTCCGCCGATCTCGCCGGCCTTCTGATGGGTGTCAAGCCGGGACAGGGGAGACCGGGCGTCTCGGAGGAAGAGATAAAGCTGCTCGTGACCGAGCAGGGCACGCTTCTCGACGAAGAGAAGCGCATGATCCACGAGATCTTCGAGCTCGGCGACACCGTCGTTCGGGAGATCATGGTGCCGCGCGTCGACATGACGGCCATCGAGGACACGTCGACGCTGGCAGAAGCGCTAGGCGCCCTGAGGGAGACAGGGTACTCACGGCTACCGGTATTCCACGAGGATCTGGATCAGATCGTGGGCCTGCTGCTGCTGAAGGACGTCGTGGGACCGATCACGGCGGGGACGGGATCGGATGCGGTCGAGCGCTACATGCGGCCGCCGGTGTTTGTGCCCGAGACGAAACCCATTCTGCCGCTCCTCTCTGAGATGCAAGCGCTCAGGAACCATCTCGCCATTGTCGTCGACGAGCACGGCGGCACGGCCGGCCTTGCGACGATCGAGGACATCGTGGAGGAGATCATCGGCGAGATCGCCGACGAGTTCGATCGCGATCGGCGTCTCGTCACTCAGGTATCCGACAAGGAATGGGTCATCGAAGGACAGCTGCCCATCGAAGACGCTCTGGAGATCGGGCTCCCGGTCGCCGAGTCCGACGAGTACGACACGCTGGCCGGATGGGTTCTCTCCCAGCTTGGGCATATACCGACATTGGGCGAGACGTTCGAGGCCGGCGGCGTGCGTTTCCGAGTGCAGGCGATGCGTCGCCGGCGTATTGCACGAGTCCGCGTCACGCGGCTCCCCGCCGAGGAGCCAACGGGCGAGGAAGGGCCGCATGGGGCGTAGGTTGTATCGGAGCCGACGTGACCGGGTGATCTCCGGCGTGTGTGGCGGCATTGCCGACTACTTCGAGATCGACCCGACCGTGGTGCGACTCATCGCCGTCGCCTTGGCGATCGCGAGCGTTGGAACAGCCGCGATCGCGTACCTGGTCATGGCCATCGTGGTGCCCGAGGAACCACTCGGGACCTTCGAGGGGAGTGGATCGTCAGTGGCTGAAATACCCGAAGCGCCGACGCAGGTGCAGCCGTATCCCGAGCCGGGCAGTCCTCCGGCGCCGCCGCCTCCGACGCCGCCGTCATATCCGTCTTCAGGCGGACCACCGCCATCCGCCCATCACCCGAGACGCGGCGGCATCTGGTTCGGCATCGTGCTCGTGATCATAGGTGCGCTGCTGCTCGCGAGCCAGTTCGCTCCGGGGCTCGACCTGTGGCGACTCTGGCCGCTGATCATCGTGGTCATCGGCATACGGATCCTGTTCAGAGGAGGTGATAGCTGATGCGCACCGCCGAGCGCATCATTGATGGGATCACCGTTGTCGCGCTGGGATTCATCTTCCTCGGCAGCACGCTTGGCTACCTTCCGTGGTCGATCGGCACAACGCTCCTAGCCCTGCTCTCTCTGTGGCCGGTGCTTCTCGTGACGATCGGTCTGGACATTATCGGCCGAGGGCTGAACAGCCCCTGGTTGCGGATCATCTCGAGTGGCATTGCCCTGGTCGCGGTGCTCTACGGCGGGTTGGTTCTGCCGGCCACGCAGACGCAGACCAGGTTCCTCGGGTTCCTCGGCGCCGGGGTGGGCTCGTCGCATCCCTTCTCGCATTCGGCCGAACGAGGTTCGGTCGACAGCGCCACCATTGTGGTCAAAGGTGGAGCTGGAGAGATCAACGTGGCCGCCGGCCCGCCCGATGTGCTCGTCAAGATGACCGGCGAGTCGCCCTTCGACAACCCTGTGTTCACCGTGGACACGACGGGGAGCACCGCCAGCGTGCTGGCGTCCTTGGGAAGCGGATCGATCGTATGGCCGTTCTCCGGCAGGTCCCTCTTGAACCTCGAGCTCTCTTCAGCGGTCGTGTGGGACGTGCAGCTGGAGACAGGCGCCTCCTCTCTGAACGCCAATCTGCGCGACGTCCCGACGAAGGCGCTCCTGCTCAAGACGGGGGCGTCGACCTCAGATATCACCCTGGGGCGCGTACCCCCCGGCACCAGCGAGGCCCCGATACGTGTCCAGTCCGGAGTCGCCACGGTGACGTTGCGGATCCCGACGGGCACCGAGGCGCGGATCGAGGCGCAAACCGGCTTGTCCACAGTGAGCGTTCCATCGGACTTCACGCGGCTCTCCGGCTCGGGCCGCACCTACGAGTCGGCGGGCTATTCAAGCGCCACGCAGCGCTATGTGATACGTGTGCAGACCGGCATCGGTACGGTTGATATACGGCGCTACTAGCCAGGACCACGGGAGGCGACGTTCGTGAGCGACGGATCACGCGGGGTTCAACAGCAGAACAAGGACGAGGCCAGTAAGATCATCATCGTTGTGATCGGAGTCGGTCTGGTACTCGTCGGCCTGACGCTACTCGGGCGGCAGCTCTTCTGGCCGTTCCTGTCCTTCAACCGTGTGTGGGGCATCATCCGAGGCGCCGGGTTCGGTCTCGGGCTCGTCATCGTCGGTATCATCACGATCATCTGGACGCAGCGGCGCGGCTTCAAGATGCCGGCGAAGGGCATGCGGCTCTACCGGTCGCGCACAGACCGCGTCGTGGCAGGTGTATTGGCCGGGGTCGCTGCGTATCTGGATGCGGACCCGACCCTCGTAAGACTGGCTTACGTCGGTCTCGGACTCATGTTCGGTGTGTGGCCAGCCATCGTCGCCTACGTCATAGCCGTGCTCATCGTACCGGAGGCCCCTGTTGGCGCGGCCGTCGCGCAGCAGCCACCCGCTCCGCCTTCGCCACCCCCGCCTCCCCCGCCAGCCGCCCCCCCGTCCGCGCCGCCCCCCGCACCTGCGGCCGTCCCTTCCGCCGCGGAGATTCCTCCGCCCGCAGAGGCTCCTGCGCCTGCTGCCCCTGCGCCCGCTGCCCCGGTGCCCGCCGAGATACCACCTTCGGCCGTGCCGGAGATGCCGCCACCACCGCCCGCGCCACCCGCAGCCCCGGCTCCACCGGCGGGCCCTGCGGACTCGGAGTGATGGGTTGAGTCTCGAGCTCCAACCCGCCCCGGCGACGCGCCCCGGCGACGTCATCGACGCCCATACGCACCTGTTCACGGTGGGCCTCTTGGAAGAAGTGCTCTCGAAGGAGCCTCCCGAGGCCATGGTGCGCTTCAGGCAGGCCCTGAAGGAGCGTAAGTTCGGCCGTCGGGGCGGCACGCTCCCGCAGATGACGCCAGACGAGACGGCGCGTTGGTATGTCGAGCGGCTCAACGCCGCCGACGTTGCCAAGGCGCTCGTCGTGTCGGTCATGCCGGACAACCAGTGGACACGTGACTTCATCGCTTCCGCGAAGGGCCACGTTCACGCGCTGTGCAATGTGGACCCGCGCGACCCTGGCGCGCCCGAGCTGCTCGAACGAGAGATGGCGGCGGGCTTCAAGGGCGTCAAGCTCTTGCCTGTCAACCGGTGCTACTACTTGTCCGACCCGGCGTGCCGCCCCCTGTTCGATGCCGCCCGGGAGCTCAAGGCGAACTTCATCGTCCACTACGGCGTCACGGTCGATCCGACCGGGGATCTGCGCTACGCCGACCCGATCGACCTTTCTCCCGTGGCGCGCGACTATCCGGACATCACGTTCGTGATCGCTCACTTTGGCGCCGGATGGCTCGACAGCGTGCTTCGGCTCGGCTACCAGTGCAAGAACGTATGTGTAGACACGTCCGGCACGAACAACTGGATGGACTACTACGTCCCGAAGCTCACCCTGAGCGACGTGTTCGAGCGTTGCCTGACGGCTCTGGGCCCCGAACGCATCCTCTTCGGCACGGACTCAGGAACCACAGCGCCGTATCGCACCTGGATACGCAAGATGCAGCAGCGCACTGTCGAGGAGCTCGGGCTCTCGGATACCGACCGCGACCTGATCCTCCGCGGCAACGCGGTGCGCATCTTCGGCCTGGACGACTGAGGACCGGTCCGTAGGCGATGGACGAGACGAAGGGCGCGGCTCCAGCCGCCGACTACGACGAGTTCGTCGACTGGAACAAGCGTCTCGGACGCGAAGCGCCTTTCTTCCGTCGCGTGTTCGCCGATGTCGGCGCTCAGAGAGTGATCGACGTCGGAGCAGGAAGCGCGCGCCACGCGACCATGTTCGCAACGTGGGGACTCGAGGTGGTCGCGGTCGACCCCGACGAGTCCATGCTGGCGCAAGCGGAGACGAACGTGGCGGCACGCGCTGAGGAAGTCGCCGAGGCCGGCGGGGCGGTGCAGCTCGTACGTGGAGGCTACGGCGAGCTCGAAGCGCTGGGGCTGGGCCCGGCCGACGTGCTCACCTGCACCGGCAACGCCCTCCCGCATGTCGCGGGCTTGGACGGGCTTCGCTCGGCACTCGCCGATTTCGCGGCCGTCGTCCGCGCCGACGGTGCAGTGGTGCTGCACCTGCTCAACCACGCGAGACTGCTTGACGTGCGGCCGAGAACGATCCCGCCGGTGTTCCGCCAGACGCCTGAGGGCGAGAAGATCTTTCTGCGTGTCATCAGCTACCCGGATGGCGACGAGTATCTCGACTTCGACTTCGTCACACTCGTGCGGGAGGCGAGCGGCGAGTGGTCGCTCTCCGACAGGCGCTCGCTGCACACGGCGCTTCCGGTCAAGCTCCTGGAGCGGGAGCTGGACGCGGCTGGATTCGGCGACGTGCGTGCTTTCGGCTCGCACGACGGCCGCCCGCTCGACGCCGAGAGGGACGAGAGCGTCATCTTGACCGCGACGCGCAGGGCCTAGCTGGCGCCGTCAGCGAGAAGCACGGTCGGGCCGAGCGCACAGCGGCGGCCCAGAGCTTCGTCGCAGGTAGGGATCGGCGAGCTGAGTCTGCCCAGGTCACATCGCAGATCGAGTGAGGCAAGAAGCCGCCACAGGTGGCAGAGCGGCAGGCCGGCGACGTTCTGAAAGCACTCGGTCACGTCGACCTCGGCGACCTGTCCCTCGATGTTGTAGGCACCGGCGCATCCCATGAACTCGCCGTGAGCCATCCACGCCGAGATCTCGCGGTCGGTGAGCGGCTTCATGCGAACCTTCGTCCTGACTCCCAGCGTGGCCGGGTCCGCCATCGCCTCGCTCAAGACGGCCACCCCCGTCACGACCTCGTGGGTTCGCCCCGACAGGTCGCGCAGCATGCGCCACGCATCGTCGACGTCGCGTGGCTTGCCCAGGACGCGCCCGTCAAGCAGGACGATCGTGTCGAAGGCAACGATCACCGTCGCCGCGCCTCCGCCATGCCCCGCTCGCTTGGCCGCGCGCGCCTTCTCAGCCGCGATGTGCGCTGCGAGCGACTCGGGTTCGGCAGTGAGCGGTGAGTCGAGTTCCTCAGGCGTGTCGACGAACGTCATCTCAACAGGTAAGCCGAGCCAAGATATGAGTCTTCGGCGCCGAGGAGACGCAGATGCAAGCACTATCGTGCATTCAGACCGCGCCGCCATGCGCCGATGATATCAGCAAAGGTGCGGGCATCGGACCGACTCGAGAGGACGCGGGCGGTCGGTGAGGTGCGTTCCACGGGAGGGGATTGTGCCCGAGAGCGTCAAGGACAAGGCGCGGATCCCGGCTGCTGTCGAGGGTTTCTTCCGGCAACTGCTGCTGACGTACAAGGGCGTCACCTTCTACCCTTCGTCGAGCACCTTCCCGCGCGAGGCGGGAGACGTCGCGGCCGAGCAACTTCGGGCGATCGTCTCGGAGCGCCCGATCGTCGCGATGGTCGTTGCCAAAGACCGCCTCCTCTTCGACGATATCGAGATCCTGCCTGGGCAGGCCGCCTTCTCCGCACTGGCGATCGAGTTCTACAACCGTGGGGTCGCGGAAGTGCGGTTCCGCGCGGGAACGACGGGTCTGGAGATCGCTGCCTTCTTGAGCTTGCTGGGCGAATCGCCTTCGGACATAGCCTCGGCCGGAGGATTCGAAGCCCGACTCTGGGAGAAGGACGTTACTTCCATCAGCGTGACAGAGGCAAGCATCCAGGTCGTGGACGAGATCGCACTCGAGGGGCCGGAATCGTCGATGAGCGTGGACGACGTCTCGCGAGTCGTCGAGGACCATCTCGCGGGCAAGCCGGTCGAGCGCCAGATCCTCGTTCGGACCGTGAGCGATCCCGCGGCTATATGCTCGTACCTGACTGAGGGAGTTGCGCCTGACAAGGCGGCAGAGGTAGTCCGCGGTATCGCGCATATCGCCGCCGACCAACCTGTCGCTGAGCGGCCTGCCATGTTCCGTTCGATCGCCGACGCGATGAACGGTCTCGATCCGGCCACGCTTCGGACACTGCTGATCGAGGTGGTTCTGCCCGACTCCAGGGCTGACGATGCGATGGCGAGCATCGTCCGTCAGTTCGACGTCGACGCTATGTGTCGCATGCTCGTCGACGAACTGAACGAAGACCACATCACGAGAGAGGGAATCGCTCGCGCGTTGCGCAACCTCGCACTCGTGAGCTTCTCGGAACGCAGGGAAGTCATGGACGCCGCGGGAGCGGCACTGAGAGGTGCGGGCTTCGAGGAAGGTGACGTCGAAGCGATCATCGAACGGGCTGCGCCGACCCGGATCAGCGTTGAGCCTTCGGCCCCGGCGGCGGGAGCCAACCGTCCCGCCGATGCCATATTCCAGCTCATGGACTGCGCCTCACTGGCAACGTGGTCGGTCGAGGACGATCCCGCTCTCGCCGCTCTAGAGGTCGAGGCGCGCTGCGGTGTCGGGGACGGTGACATTCTCGGGGCGCTGGTCGCGCTCGTTTCGGTACAGCCCGACACCGAGCGATGGACGGCCGTCATGGCGATGGTGGAGGGCAGCCTTCAGCTTCTCGTTGCGCGAGGCGAGTTCGAGATCGCATGCGATGCAGCCGAGGCGCTCAAGACGGCGGCGGCCTCGCCTGAGTTCAGCGTCATGCAGCGGAGCCGTCTGAGCGCCGCCATTGCGCTGCTCGCCAGGCCCGAGGACGTGAGAGCCCTCACGCGAGCACTGCAACTCTTCGAAGAGGGGACGAAGACGCACCAGGCAGCGTTGCGTTTGTTGGCGCTGCTGTCCACGAATGCGATCGGACCGTTGCTCGATCAGCTCGGTGACGAGGTCGACATGGCCACGCGCAAGGTGCTCGTGCGCCTGATCAGCGACCTGGCGACCGACAACATCGCTGAAATCGCGAAACGCGTGACGGATCCGCGCTGGTACTTCGTCCGCAACGTCGTCAGCATCCTCGGCTCTACGAGGAATCCGGCGGTCGTGCAGCACCTCATGCACACGGCGCGGCACTCCGATGCCCGCGTGAGGCGCGAAACCATACGCGCGCTCTCGGGGTTCAACGACCGGGCGGCATTGACCCTTCTGGTCGCCGCGCTCTCAGATGAGGATCCTCAGAACGTGCAGCTTGCCGCTCGCTATCTCGGCAACTTGCGAGTGGCTGGTGCGACGCGCGTATTGGTGCAGGTCGCTCGTGGCGAGGGGCGGGGTAGTCGCGACATCGGGCCTCGGGTGGAAGCCATCGAGGCACTGAGCCGCATCGGCTCCCAAGAGGTGTTGTCCGCCCTGGGCGAACTTGCTGGCAAGCGTGGCATGGTGATGTCGAAGAGCGCTCGTGAGGTCCAGGTCGCGGCGCAAGCGGCGCTTGCCGGCATGATGGCGCGGGTGAGCTGATGGCTGATCCAGTCACGCGGGCGATGGATGGGGCAGTCAGTGGCATGACCGATGGGGACTCCGCGCACCTGTCGTCCGGCGCGGGCCTCGCGGGCGGAGATCTCGGCGAGTTCGACGGAGTTGCGGCCTACTCGGTGACTCAGCTCGAGCGCGTGCCCGACCTGCTTGCCAGGTTGGCGGCGGCGCGTCGGCTCTCCCGCTTCTATCCCGGGGACCATCCAGCGGTAGATGACGCGGCGAACGAGCTCTTCTCCCTCATTGCCGCGTACCATCGCGAGGGGGTCGACGTCCAGCTCGCGTTCCACGAGGGGGAGATCATCTTCGGGGAGCAGCGTCTCCCCGCTGAGAGCATCATGTTCGATCAGCTCGTTCGCGAGGTGGCGGCCACGGGCATCGGAACGATCATATTCCGCGCCGGATTATCCGCCTCTGAAGTCCGCAACGCCCTTGCACTGCTATCAGCAGATTCTGTGGAAGTGATGCGGGCGGGGGGCCTGGGCGCACTTTTGAGTTCGTGCAACGCGCCTCACATCTTCGTGGGCGAAGTGCACGTCGTCGACGGCACGATCGACCATGGTGAGGGCTCGGTCGAGGCGCTTGCTTCGTACAATGACGCTGTTTCCCTGGTGCACGAGGTCGATCGACTCCTCACCGCCAATCGAACCGTCTCGGGGTCACGGATAAAGGGCGTCGTCCGCGGGCTTGTCGACAACGTGCTCGAGAACGAGATGGCGACCCTGCAGCTCAGCTCTCTGAAGAAGGCCGACGAGTACACGTACTACCACTCGGCGAACGTCTCCATCCTCTCTATCGCCTTGGGCTCCCGGATCTCCGATGACCGCCGATTCCTCACGTCTCTGGGTACCAGTTCCCTGCTGCACGACATCGGCAAGCTCTCGGTGGATCCGCGAATCCTCAACAAGCCGGGTGCTCTGTCGCCCGAAGAGTGGGCGCTCATCCGTCGGCATCCGGTCAGAGGGGCGGAGATGGCGGCGCTCACCCCTGGCGTGGACCGGGCTGCAGTGGTAGCGATACTCGAGCATCACATGCGCTATGACTTGGAGGGGTACCCGAAGCGTGTGCCGGCCCGACCCCAGCACCTCGCATCGCGCATCGTCGCGATCGCGGACACCTACGACGCCATGACCTCACACCGCGCGTACAGCGCGCCGCGTGTACAGGACGAAGCGATGGCTATCATCGCCAAGATCGCGGGGACCACGCTCGATCCAGACCTCTCCCGGCTGTTCATCCGCCTCATGGGCGTCTACCCGCCGCGTTCCGTGGTTCGCTTGAGCAGCGGAGAGATAGGGATCGTTCTCAGCGCCGGAGAGTATGATCCCGCACTGCCGAACGTTCGGGTTGTAGCTGACGCGACAGGGAGGATCATCGAGGCGCAGGACGTCGATCTTGCCACCGCCGAAGGATTGTCCGTTGCAGGATGTCTCGACGCGAGTACCCTGAATATCGCAGTGGAAGACTTCCTGTAGGGACGGCGCGTCGAAATGTTCGCGCCGTGACGAGTGTTTCCTCGAAGGAGAGTCATGGCGCAGAATCCTCGTCGTCGATCGCGGATCATTGTCAGCGTCGTTGCAGTGGTGGTCCTGTTCGGACTGCCCTTCCTGACGTGGCTTGCGACCGTCTACACCGACTACCTGTGGTACATCGACCTCGGACAGCGCTCGGTGTTCATCGTGCGCCTCCTGAGCAGCCTCTCCTTCGGCCTCGCCTTCGGCGTCGTCGCGTTCCTGTTGCTGTATGTGAATGCGCGCATAGCGAGACGCATGGCGCCACGCGCGATGCTCACCTCCGTCGGCAACATGCCGCCGCAGATCGAAGAGGCGATCCTGCAGATCAGGGCGTCGGTCGGCCCCTTTCTTGACAAGGTCATCCTCTGGGGGTCTCTCCTGGTGGCGCTGCTCGTCGGCATACGCATGGCGAGCGACTGGGTGCCGCTCCGGCTCGCGCTGGCCGCGATACCCTTCGGCATCAAAGACCCTCAGTTCGGCAGGGATGTCGGGTTCTATGTGTTCACGCTCCCGGCGCTGAGGATCCTCTCCAACTGGCTCACGGGCATGCTCGTCCTGGCAGCGATCGTCACGACGGCGGTCCACGTTCTCGACGGGGCCATCCGGCCGTGGGAGAGGCTCCGTGGGTTCGCCCCGCACGTCAAGGCGCACCTCTCGGTGCTTCTCGGGCTCATCGTTCTGTCCAAGGCCTTCGACTACTGGCTCGATGTGTGGTCGCTGAACTTCTCGGCGAGGGGGCAGGTGACCGGAGCCTCCTACACGGACGTCCACGCTCAACTGCCCGCCCTGCAGATACTCATCGCGATCACGATCGCGGTCGGCATCGCCCTGCTGGTCAACATCCGCTTCAAGGGATGGCGGTTGCCCATTATCGCGCTGGGCGCGTGGCTTGTAGCCTCGTTGCTCATCGGGACCGTGTATCCGGCCATCGTGCAGCAGTTCGTGGTGAAGCCGAACGAGGTCTCGCTCGAGAAGCCCTACATCAACCGCAACATCAAGTACACGCGCCTCGGCTACGGTCTAGAGGGGGTGGTGGGCCTCCCGTTCCCCGCAGCGGAGGACCTGACGGCCAAGGACATTGTGGCTGACAGGGCCACCCTGCAGAACGTCCGCCTCTGGAACCCGACGATCGCCCAACAGAGCTACAGTCAACTTCAGTCACTGCGTCCCTACTACGATTTCCGAGACGTGGACATCGACCGCTACGTGATCGCAGGCAAGCGGCGGCAAGTGCTCGTCTCTGCAAGGGAGCTCAATACCGGCAAGCTCGCGGATCAGGCGAAGACCTGGGTCAACGAGCATCTGGTCTACACGCACGGATTCGGCATCGTCATGAGCCCCGTGAATGAAGCGTCCGCGCAAGGCCAGCCTACGTTCGTCATCCAGAACATCCCTCCGGTTGCGACGGATCCTGCGCTCAACGTCACGCAACCACGCCTTTACTTCGGCGAGGACACGACCGACTACGTCATCCTCAACACCGGGATCCAAGAGTTCGACTACCCGAAGGGCGAGACTAACGCGCAGACGACCTATAGCGGAGCCGGCGGGGTCAAGGTCGGTAACATCGCGCGCAAGGTCGCCTGGGCTTTCCGCCTTGGGACCGCGCAGATCCTGTTCAGCAGCTATGTCAAACCGGACAGCCGCGTGCTCTTCGCCCGGGACCTGGTGACCAGACTCGGAAGGCTTGCCCCCTGGCTCGTTCTCGACAGCGACCCGTATCCGGCTGTCATAGACGGACGTATCATATGGATCTGCGACGGCTACACAGTGTCGGACTACTTCCCGTACTCGGAGCGCCTGGCCGGCGGCATGAACTACATCAGGAACTCGGTGAAGGTCACGGTCGACGCTTACGACGGCACTGTGAAGTTCTACGCCTTCGACCCGAACGACCCTGTCCTCAAGGCGTGGCGCAGTGTCTTTCCCTCGCTCTTTACAGATGCCGACAAGATCCCTGACAACGTGCGTGCGCACTTCCGCTTCCCCCAGGGACTCTTCAGCACGCAGGCCGAGATCTATCGCAACTATCACATGACCGACCCGGTCGTCTTCTACAACAAGGAAGACTCGTGGGACATCCCCTCAGGGGCGACCACCACCACTGGAGAGATGGCACCCTTCTATGTGCTCATGAAGCTGCCCGGGCAGACGACCGAGGACTTCCAGATGGTCTTGCCGTTCACGCCGAGGGGCAAGGCGAACATGATCGGCTGGATGGCGGCGAAATCCGACCCGGCCGACTACGGGAAGCGCACAGTCTACCAATTCCCGAAGCAGCGGCTCGTGCTCGGGCCACAGCAGATCTCCGCGCGCATCAATCAGGATGCGAAGATCTCCCCCCAGCTTTCGCTATGGAACCAGCGCGGGAGCCAGGTCATCTTCGGGGACATGCTCGTCATCCCCATCAAGAACTCCATCGTGTACGTCCAGCCGCTCTACCTGCAGGCCGAGACGACCGCCATACCTGAGCTCACTCGCGTTGTCGTGGTGTACGCGGACAAGGTGGAGATGGATGCGACGCTTGAGGCGGCCCTTCTCACGATCTTCGGCGCGGAGCAACCTTCCACGTCTCCGACCTCGACGCCGACCGCTGCGACCGCAGCCAGGGCGAGAGCGCTCTTCGACCAGGCGATCGCCTCGCAGAGAGCGGGGGACTGGGCGGCATACGGCAAGGCGATCGACGAGCTTGGCAAGGTGCTCGAAGAGCTCACATCCAAGGCCGCCACAGCAACGAAGTAGGTCGGTGTCGGAGGGACTGCGGACCTGCGCGGGCCTCGCACGCTGTTGCCTGCTCAGGGGCTATGAACGCGACACGCAGGGCATAGTCTGGTAAGCTACCCAGGTTCTGCAAGGATGCGCGCCAGCGTTCGACCGTCATACGATCGGAACGGTCGAGGGACCTGCGCGGTGCGTGTCGCGACACAATCCGGTCGGATCGGCTAGGGCTGCACCACTAGAGTCAGGCGCAGCGAACGAACCGAACGTAACCAGCGATAGGTCCACCGCCAAAAGGCATACGTGCTTCTTCGGCAAACCGAGACGACGGCCAGTGCCGTTCTCGGAGCCGGATGACAGGCAGCATGCTTCGCAGCCAATCCCACTCTGCTGTCCCGGGCATCTTCGTGCCCTTTCCGCCTCCGTGCCGTCGTCTGCCCTGTCCCCGGCACTCGGAGGTGTATGTGAGTACACGCAAGAGAATTGTCAGGATGTCACTCGTCGTCCTGACAGCGCTCGCAATCGGCTCGATCGGGTCTGCCTGCTTGTTGGGCACCTCGGCCGTCGGGCCCAAGAAGGTGTTCGCGGCGGCGCCCGTTGCGCACACCGGTACGCTCGGCGTCGGTGCGCGCACGGTAGGCCCAGTGCTTGGGTCCGTGACCGCCGCCGGCAAGATCCACATCGACCGCTCGGCCGATGCAACCGCAGTGGCGGCCCTCTCCCTTCCCGTCATGAAGCGAGTGGCTACCGTTCCCGTGCATCGCAAGGTTGTGCGCACAGTTGTGCGCACGGTTACGCGCACGGCTTCGCACAGGGCCGCACCCAGAATCGCGACGGCCCGCGCCCAGAGAACTTCCTATTCGGGCGTTCGTGGCATCATCGCCTCGGTCGCCCGCTCGAAGGGGCTCGACGGACGCAACATCACCGCCCTTCTGACGCTCTGCCGTCGGGAGTCGGGCTTCAATCCCAGGGCGCGGAACCACTCCTACCTCGGTCTCTTCCAGCTCAACCGGGGAATGGTCGATGGTGGCCCGTGGCAGGACGCCGCCTGGAACACGGCGAGAGCGATACGATACATACAGGGCCGCTACGGAAGCCCTGTCTCAGCCCTTGCACATTCGTACTCGCGCGGCTGGTACTAGACTCTTGTTCCGCGGCTGGCGCAGTGCCACGCGCTCCCCGGGCATAGCGAGATAAAGCTGTCACGTGGCGTCCTAACCGGCGCCACGTGGCTTTTGGGGTATCTTCATGCGGTGGGGATGCGCGAGGTCCCGAGGGAGTCCCACGATGAGGAGGGCCGCGATGTCGCAGGTGCCGGGCGTACCGACGGAATTGCCCGAGGCCGCTGAGGTCGAGGAGCCGACGCCCGTCGCTCCACCTGAGCCGTCGGCCGGCGAGCAGCCCGATGAGGAGCCGGTAGCTCGACCCAGCGTGATCGAGGCCGTTGCGGACCTCTTACAATTCATCGTCGACTGGCTTCGCCAAGAGGCCGCTTCGATCATGCACGACAAAGTTGTCCTGCCGGCGCAGAAGCTCGGCTTGATGCTGGCATCCGGATTCGCTGCAGCCTTCCTGGCGGCGCTCGGTCTCGGTTTCATCGCAGTCGGAGTGTTCATGCTGCTCGGGCAATGGCTCACGTATCCGGGTGCCCTGCTGCTCACGGGTGGGGTGCTCGTGCTCGGGGCCGTAGTCTTCACGATCATCAAGATGAGGAGCATCCAGAAATGACCGCTGACAAGGGTGCGGACGAGTATTCGGCGGAGCCGAAGATCACCATCGAGGACGTGAAGCACCGGGCCGAGGCCGTGCGCGACCTCGCGAAGTCCGAGGCCAACCGCGCCACGCACGAGCTCATGCACGAGCGCGTGACTCAGACCGTGATCGCTGGCGTTTTCGTTGTCGCCGCCCTCGCATCTCTCGCGTTCTTCATCGGCACTCGCAAGGGTCGCAGCAGCTGTCCGCCGGCCCTGCCGCCCTGCTGCCCGCCACGCTAGTTCCGTGTCAGGCGCAGACCGCGCGCTCGCCATCGAACCCCTTGCACTCGAGCGTGTCGACGTTCGCGACGCCGACATCGAAGCACGCGTTCGAGTTCGTGACGCCCGTCTGACGCGGACGTCCACGGTACCCGGGCTCGCCGATTCGGCCTTGAGAGTGCTGCCCGGACTCCTGAGGCACCGCTGCGACTGCGGCTCGTCGCACGGGATCCAACGCGAGTTGGCCGACACCGAGACCCCGCATCTTCTCGAGCACGTCGTCCTCGAGTTGATGGCGCTATCGGGCTCGCCGCGCAGTCTCCGAGGCGAAACCGAATGGGACTTCGCGGCGGACGGCCGGGGGGTCTATCGGGTTCGCATCGAGTACGACGACGACCTTGTGGCGCTGGGCGCGCTGGAGCGCGGGGTGCAGGTGGCGAACGCGCTGCTGTCAGGTGACGTGCCGCCTGATCCGCGGATGCTCGCGGAAGAACTGCGGGTCCTTCGCAATCACTAGCGATGACCGGGGTCCGCGCGTGGCTCAGCACAAGCCGTCCACCCGGCACCGTGATATCGCGTTGACCTGCGGCGCTATCCGGTGCTAAGGTTGCCCCCAACCTGCAGCAGCCTTCGCTGCGATAGAGCGAGACGAAGACGTGAGGGAAGAGGGCACCATCGGCCCAGCCGCCCCTCCGATGTCTCCCGCCAGGGCGGCATGATGATGCCTCCGGAAGCGGGTCGGACCGGACCGTTATCCCGGGAATGAGGCCGCGCTCGGTGCCAGAGCGCTGAAGCGGCGAAGATAGGTGGTACCGCGACGACCCCTCGCCCTATCGGCGGAGGGGTCTTGTGTTTCCCAGGGGCCGAAGGTGGTCCGTGGCGCCGAGCGAGGTGAGAGCCGTGGGTACAGCCAGGGTCGTGTTCGACCGGTGGGACGGACGGTACGCCGAGAGGATCCGCGACGTGCGGTCGAGCGCGGTGCGCGATCTGTTCGCTGCCGCGTCTCGTCCCGACATGATCAGTTTCTCCGGGGGCATGCCTGACGTCACGAAAGTGCCGGCGTCGGCCGCGGCGGATGCTGCTCATGACGCGGTGATGCATGAGGGAGCCCAGGCCCTACAGTACGGCTCCAGCGAGGGACGCTCCGAGCTGCGCGACGTGATCGTCGAGCTCATGGCAGAGATCGGGGTTCGGCTCACTGCCGAAGACCTGATCGTCACCGCGGGGGCGCAGCAAGCTCTCGACCTGCTCGCCAAGACGTTCCTGGATCCTGGCGATGTCGTCATCACTGAGGGGCCGACATACGTCGGAGCGCTGCAAGCCTTCTCAGCGTATCAGCCACACGTCGTCTGCATTCCCATGGACGAGCACGGCATGCGTGTCGACCTCCTGGCCGAGGAGCTTGCCAGACTGGGACATCGCGGGGCGAAGTTCATCTACACCATCCCGAACTTCCAGAACCCGGCAGGGGTCACGCTCGCGCCTGAGCGCCGCCGTCGGCTGCTCGAACTCGCGCGCGAGTACGACATCCCGGTGATCGAAGACGATCCCTATGGGCGGCTCCGGTTCGCCGGAGGGCACGCAAAGCCGCTTCGAGCGCTCGACGAGGACGTGATCTACCTCGGCACGTTCAGCAAGATCTTCGCGCCGGGCCTTCGCCTGGGTTGGATAGCCGCACCCCGACCGATACTGGCGAAGGTGCTGCTCGTGAAGCAGGCCGCGGACTTGTGCGGTTCGGCATTCGCGCAGGTGACCGCTGAGCGCTACTTCGCTGGAACTCGCTGGCGCAAGGTGCTGCAGGAACTCGTGAGGACCTACGCGGAACGACGCGACGCGATGCTCGCAGCGCTCGAGGAGCACTTTCCGCCCGAGGCGCGCTGGACCGCGCCCGAAGGCGGCTTCTTCGTCTGGGTCGAGCTCCCGCCATTCGTCGACACGACGACGATGCTCGCCGAGGCGGTCGAGCACGGCGTCACGTTCGTGTCCGGCGACGCGTTCTTCCCCGACGGACGCGGCCGAAACTGTATGAGACTGGCATTCTGCTACGCTGAGCCGGAGGCCATCGCCGAGGGGATCCGGCGCTTGGCCGAAGTCATCGAGGACCGCCTCGAGCTCTACCGCGCGTTCATTGCCGCGGGAGCGCTTCCCGAGCGTCTCGGCGGAGCAGCGTGAGCGACGAGCGACGCACCATGTCGATCTGACGGGGGGCGCAGGCGTGAGAGAGAAGATCGCGGTTCTGATGGGCGGGCGCTCGCTCGAGCGAGAGGTGTCGCTCGCGAGCGGTCGTCGCGTTAGCGCGGCGCTGGAGTCCGCAGGTTTCCGGGTGCTGGGGCTCGACGTCACGCCCGATCTCGTCGGGACGCTTCGAAGCGAGCGGCCGGACGCCGTCTACATCGCACTGCACGGCAAATACGGCGAGGACGGCACGATACAGGAGCTGCTCGAGTTCCTCGGCATCCCGTACACGGGACCTGGCGTGGTGTCTTCCTACCTGTCGTGGGACAAGTCGGTGGCCAAGCACCTGTTCGCTGCGAACGGCGTTCCAACGCCCGCGTGGAAGACGCTCACTGCCGACGCGTTCAAGGAGATGGGCGCAGCGACCGCGCTCGACCTGGTTCCCGAGCGTGTGGGCGGGCTGCCGCTCGTCGTCAAGCCATCGACGCAGGGTTCGGCTCTGGGGCTCACCAAGGTTGAGCGTACCGATGAGCTTGCCGAGGCGCTGCTCTCCGCGCTGTCGTTTGCCGGTGCGGCCCTCGTTGAGCAGTGGATAGACGGCGTCGAGATCGCCGTCTCGGTGCTCGACGACGCCAAGGGCAAGCCCGACGTCCTGCCACCGGTCGAGATCGTCGCCAAGTCCGGACTCTTCGACTTCTCGGCGATGTACACGCGCGGCGAGACCGACTACTTCGTGCCTGCGCGGCTCGCACCCGAGGTCGGCGCGCTCGTCGTCCGGCTCGCGGCGCAGGTCCACACGCTGTTGGGGTGCCGGGACGTCTCGCGCGTCGACATGGTGGTCGATCCCTCGGGCGCACCCTACGTTCTCGAGTGCAACACGTCGCCCGGAATGACGGAGACGTCACTGCTTCCCATGGCCGCCGAGGCAGCGGGCCGCTCGTTCGAAGACGTCGTCACACAGTTGACGCTCTCTGCGTTGAGTCGCGCCCGCTCCACGGGCGAAAAGGGTACATAGAAGAGCACAGCGGCATCCCCCGCGATGCGCTCTGGTGCGTCGTGGTAGGGCGGGCAGGTCATCGGACAACGGAGGTGCGGTCACATGTATGACGATTGTGGACGGCGCGGGGGAGGACTGTTCGGCGCGTTCCTGCTCGGAGGACTTGTGGGCGCAGTGCTCGCCCTGCTGTTCGCTCCTCGCTCCGGCAAGGAGACCCGCGAGATGATCACCGAGAAGGCCCAGGACTACTGGGGTGAGGGCCTCGAGTTCTATGAGACGGGCCGTTCCAAGGTGAGCGACTTCTATCAGAGCAGCAGCCAGGTCGTATCCGAGAAGGGCGACGAGCTGAAGCAGAAGATCGACGTGGCGCGCGATCGGCTCAAAGAACAGGTCGAGAAGACGTCCGGAGCGGCCAAGAGCAAGGTCGCAGACGTCATCCCGCAGGCGAAGGAGACAACCAGCAAGATCGCCGAAGGCGCCAAGTCAGGCATCGACACGGCTGAGTCCAAGACGCAGAGCGCCCTCGATGCAGTGGCCGCGAAGGTCGAGAAGACTCCCGAGACCGAGGGCGGGATGGCCGGAGAGGCTGTTCCCGAAGTTTAGGTCTCGACGCAAGGCCACGTGCATAGTCAGTTCTGAGGGGAGCCGGCCCCGGCGGGTCGGCTCCCGCATCTCGGAGGGACCATCGATGCCGAGTCTTCGTTCTCTCGAGGGACTCACCATCCACGACCGCAAGGGCTCCGCGCTGGGACGCGTGACGCATGTTCTCCTCCATCCCGAGGATCCGGTCGTCGTCGGCTTCGAAATGCAGCCGCCCAGCGTCGCGTACGTGGTCTCACGTGTTCCGCGCTACGTGGCACTACCGGGAGTGACCATCGGCGAAGACAGGCTCGATGCCACCGAGGATCTCAAGGAGTGGTCCGGCGCCCGTGCCGAGAACGCACTCGGCTTCGAATGGGATCGGACCGTCATCTGGATGGGCATGCCGCTCGTCACCGAGGATGGTCGTCGCCAGGGGTACGTCTACGATGCTTCGTTCGAGCTCCCGGACGGCCGGTTGCAGGACGTCCTCGTCAGCGAGGGTCTCGCCACCGACGTCGCGGTCGGCACCCGGCGATTGGACGGAGCGCTCGTGCTCGGCTTTAACGGCAGCGTCGTGCGAGTCAAGAACGACGCTGCGGAGGCGGCGTTCAGCGGAGGTGTGGCAGCCAACGCGGGCGCCAATGTGGCCGCAGCCAAGGTGGTTGTTGGGGAGGCGGGCAAGACCGCCGCCGCTCTGGGCGGCAAGGCGATGAAGGCGGCCGCAAGCTCCAAGACCGCCAAGAAGGCGTGGCAGGTCTTGAAGGATACAGGGGCGGCGTTCCGTGAGGGGAGGAAGGGCGGGGAGGACTAGCGCCGGGGCATCGTGCATGCCTCCCGACCTGCGTAGATTCTCGCTGGTGGGTATACACTGAGCGTGCGTCAGCGTTGTCAGCTGCGTTTCCCCCGACTCGGCGATCGGTACGATGGCGAGAAGACTCCGTCCACTCTCACTCGAGCACCTCGGCAGGCTGCCCGCCGTCTGCGGCGGCTGCGCGTTCTGGGAATCGTCCGAGGCGCGCGAACGCCGGTGCGGTTCGGCGTGCGATGCCGAGGCTCTGCGTTCCTGGTACGAGCGCGTTCGCAGCGAGTGGGGAGAGTGCGGCAGGGTCGCCCTCGACGAGGATGACGAGGTCATCGGCTTCATCAAGTACGCGCCGAGCGCCTACTTCCCGCAGGCCGCCACGTTCCCGTCGCATCCGCTGTCCGGTGACGTCGTGCTCATAACCTGCTTGCACATACGCGATGACGCGCGACAGCAGCACGTGGGGCGCCTGCTCGTGCAGGCCGCCCTCAAGGACCTGAAGAGCCGTGGAGAGCGCACGGTGCAGTCATTCGGTTGTGCTCCGCCCGTCGACCTCGCCGTGATGCCCATGATCGGCATGAAATACCTGATCAACCAGGGATTCACTGTCGTACGGCCCGATCCAGCGTTCCCGCTCATGCAACTCGACCTGCGCTCGCTCGCAATGCTCGCTGAGAACCTCGAAGCGATGCTGAACTCCCTGCGGATCCCGCTTCGCTCCCCCACTCGCCTTCCCGATCCGACCACACGGGTGGGCAGCAGGTGACCGGCAAACCGCGAAAGGCCGGATCGGGAGAGCGTGTTCGAACCTACCTCGAGGCGCACGGGCTCGCCGGCGGACTGGTCGAATTCGAGCAGTCGACGAAGACCGCCCAGATGGCGGCAGATGCCATGGGGTGTGATCTCGGCCAGATCGTGAAGTCTCTCGTCTTCGTCGTAGGCGACCGACCCGTCCTCGCGCTGGTTGCGGGCGATCGCAGGGGTGATAGCGACGCCATCGCCGAACTCATGGGCGGCGAGACAGCTCGCTTCGCCGATGCCGCCACGGTGCGATCCGTGACTGGCTACGCTATCGGTGGCGTATCCCCGTTCGATCTGCCGAGCGAACTCCTGGTCGTGTTCGACGAGTCGCTCGAGCGCTTCGAGATCGTGTACCCCGCGGGCGGCACTCCATCGGCGATCGTGCGCGTGTCGCGACGCGACCTACTCGAACTCACGCGGGCCCGCGTGGCACGCATCTCGCACTAGGGGGGCCATGGGTTCTCTACCCGTCAAGCCGCCGACCAGCCGAGATGTTCCGTGGCTCTACCTCGCCATGGGCGCTTTGCTCTTCGCTGCGGCGCTCGCTGCGTCCCTCGGCGTGAAGGCGTCCGTGCGTGTGACGATAGACGGCACCCCTCGTAGAGTGGAATCGGGCACGACCCTGGCCAAGGTCGCCCGCACAGGGTTCCTCGCGGCCAGACCCGGCAGAGTCGTGTCCGTGAGCGGGCGCCTGCTCGAGCAATCCAGCGGGGCGAAGGTACGCGTGTGGCGGAATGCAAGGCTCGCCACCTCCGATCAGACCGTCTACGACGGCGACGTCATCACCAGCGCAGGCGGCCGTGACGTTGTCGAGAACGTCGTGGTCAAGAAGGAAGTGATCCCGGCTCCGGTGAAGATCGTGGGTTCGGGTCCGCTCATCGCCGTCAGCACGCCTGGTTCGTCTGGCCTCAAAGAGGCGCGCGTTGGAGCGCTCTCTGGAGAAGTGGTCACGAGCACCGTCATCACTCAGCCGACTCCGATTGTCGTCAAGCGATACAGCAAACAGACGCGCGAGAAGGTTGTAGCGCTCACCTTCGATGATGGTCCGTGGCCGGGCCAGACGGACAGGATCCTGCGCGTCCTTCACCAGTACAAGGTCAAGGCCACCTTCTTCATGCTCGGGTACCTCGCGAGGAACAACAGTTCGCTCGCGCACAAGGTGGCCGCCGAAGGTCACCTTGTGGGGAATCACACGATGGGCCACAAGAAGCTGACTGCGCTGTCGGCGGCTGTCGTCGACCGACAGATCTCGAGCGCAGAGGCGAGGATCATCTCGGCCACCGGCCAGACTCCCGAGTGGCTCCGGCCGCCCGGAGGCTACATCTCGCCGTTCGTGTGGTCTCGTGCGCGGAAGGCCAGTCTCAAGGTGGCGCTCTGGAGTGTCGACCCGCAGGACTGGCGACGTCTGCCGTCGACGCGGATAACCCGCAACGTGGTCACGAGAGTCCGACCGGGATCGATCGTGCTTCTGCACGACGGCGGTGGCGACCGGACGCAGACCATCAAAGCTCTGCCGGGGATCATCCGACTGCTCAAGGCACGCGGGTATCGGTTCGTGACGTTGGACGAGATGCCGTAGCGCCAGGGCCGTGGGGCATGAGGTGAAGGCATCCGACGGCGTCGGGCCCAACCGGCGAAGCTAGGACGTCGCGCGGGCCTCTGTCACGTGCAGCACTGCAGACGGCGTGACGATCATGTCCACGGGCTCGTCGTGCGGCTGGGCAGGCACCTGGTCGAGCAGCTGTTCATCGAAAGCCAGGCCCACACGCAGCGGACCCGTCGGCAGGTGGGCAAGGAAGCGGTCGTAGAAGCCTCCACCGTAGCCGATACGATAGCCTCGGCGATCGAAGGCGATCGCAGGCACGAGCACAACATCGATGGCACCTATGTCGACCCGCGGGGCGTCCGGCCGCGGCTCGCGGATGGAGAACGTCCCGAGCACCAGATCGGACGCGTTGTCGACCTCATGGACGTCAAGGGCGTCGTTCGAAACCCGCGGGTATGCGATGCGCACGCCCGACCCCCGCAGGCCGACGATGGCGAGTCCGGGGTCGAGTTCCTCGCGGTTGGCGGCGTAGGCGAGCACGAGGTTCGCGCCGGTGAGCTCGGGGATTCGGCTCAACGACGCCGCCACCGCCTCGGCGGCCTTATTGCGCTCGTCCTCAGGGATCGCCCGTCGGCGCGCGCGGATGCTCTCCCTGAGTCCCGCCTTGCTCAAGGGCGACATGCTGCCTCGGTTGTCGCTCATCCAGCCCCCGCCCGTGTCCGTCAGCCGACTCCCAGCACGCCCATCACGAGAAGCGCTGCCGTCAGTCCTATCACTACGACTATCGTCGCCCACGATATGAAGTTGTAGACCTTGCCGTTGACAAATCGCCCCATTATCCGGCGGTCGTTGACGATGCCCATCATGAATATGAGCAGGAACGGCAACAGCACGCCGTTGACGGCTTGGGACAGGACCATGATCTGGATGAGGGGTGCCTTCGGGATGAGCACCAGGACCGCGCCGAAGACGATCACGAACGTGTAGATGGCGTTGAAGGCGGGCGCCTCTGACCACGAGCGATCGATCCCGCGCTCCCAGCCGAATGCCTCGGTAATGGCGTACGAGGCGGTCAACGGAAGCACGAACGCGGCGAGCAGGGAGGCGCCGAACAGCCCGATTGCGAAGAGCGTGCTCGCGTACTGGCCTGCGACGGGAGCGAGCGCCTGCGCCGCCTGCTCGGCGCTCGTGATCTGGATGCCGCGAGGGAACAGCACCGTGCCGGTCGTCACGATGATGAACCACGCGATGATGTTCGCCGAGACTGCGCCGGTGATGACGTCGACGCGCTGGTACAGGAGCTCTTTGGCTGTCACGCCCTTGTCGACGATGTTGCTCTGGACGAAGAACTGCATCCACGGCGCGATGGTCGTTCCCACCGTTGCGATGACAATGAGGACGAAGCCCGTGGTCGGTATGAAGGTCGGGACGAAGGTGGCGTGCAAGACCTCTCCCCAGTCCGGCTTGGCCATGAACGCAGCGATCACGTATGAGATGAAGATCGCCGAGAGTGCGAGGAGCAGCTTCTCGATGCGGCGGTAGGAGCCTCGCACGACGAGCAGCCAGACGACTACCGCGGCGATGGGGACGGAGACGTACTTCGTCACGCCGAAGAGCTCGAGCGCGGCCGCGATGCCCGCGAACTCGGCGACGGATGTCGCCGCGTTGCTCGTGAGAAGCGCGATCATCGCGAAGAGCGTGGGCCGCACGCCGAAACGTTCGCGGATGAGCGCCGCGAATCCCTTTCCGGTGACCGCTCCCATGCGCGCGGCGGTCTCCTGCACGATGACGAGCGAGAACGTCATGAGGAAGATCATCCAGAGCGTGGCGTAGCCGTACGAGGCACCGTCGACGGAATACGTGGAGATCCCGCCGGCGTCGTTGCCGGCAGAGGCGGCGATGATGCCCGGTCCCAGGGCCGCGAACAGCGCGAGCATACGCACCCGAGGCGTGCGCTCAGGCGCGGTCTGAGCCGGGGCGCTCATTACGCGGCCGTCGAGGAGATGGAGACGAACAGCGGACCGCACGCGAACACGAGGCCAAGGTAGAGCAGGGTCGCGAACAACATCGCGCCGACCGACAGTGCGGTCGTCCAGACCGGCTTGTCCTCCTCGGCACGTCGTACGGCATATTCCGCCAACACACCGCCGAAGAGCACGGTGACGATGACCGACACGGCGGTCGCCACACCGAACAACGTGCTCAGCTGCCAGCCCTGCGCGGCGAGCTCCATGAACCCGAAGGCGATCAGGCCCGCCACGATCCCGACGCCGAGGCCAACCGCCCCCGCCGCAAGCATGCGGCGACCGAACGTGGGTCTCTCCTCCTCGTCCGTGCCGCTGATGAGCTCGGCGATCGCGCGCGAGGAGGAGTCCTCGGCGGTGCGGAGCAGCACGGGGAGAAGAATCACGCCGTACGCGAGCAAGGACACGCCGAAGCCGACACCGGCCGAGATCAGACCACCCTCCAGAGACGCCCTACGCACGGCGTCCGTGGCGATCAGAACGCCGAAGAGCGCGACGACCCAGATGATCACCCAGGCGCTGCGCCTCAGGATCCACCGGCCGACGCTCGCTGCACTGCCTCGCTCCGTCGAGCCGGTGGCCATAGCCAGATCCTCGGCAGACTCCTCTTCGAGAACGTCCAGCGCATCGTCGACGGTGACGATACCCAAGAGCTTGCCGGTCTCGTCGATGACCGGCAGGGCGAGCAGGTCGTACTTGCTCATCATCTCGGCGACGTCTTCCTGGTCCTCGTCGACATCCGAAGTGAACAGGTCGTGCTCAGCGATCTCGCTGACGGGCGTCTCGGGGGCTGACATGATGAGGTCGCGCAGAGAGACGACTCCGGTGAGGTGGCGGTCGTCCTCGATGACGTAGATGTAGTAGATCGATTCGTGTTCCGCGGCTTCCGAGCGGAGGTGGTCGATGACGTTCTGGACCGTCATGTCCTCGGTGACCGTGGTGACCTCAGGCGTCATGATGCCGCCTGCGGTCTTCTCCTTGTAGCCGAGAAGCAGGCGGATCTGGCTCGACTCGTGGACACCCATGAGGCGCAGAAGCTTCTCAGCTTTGTCGTAGCTTAGGTCGCCGATGATGTCGGCGGCATCGTCAGGGTCCATCTGCCCGAGGATGTCGGAAGCACGCATCTCGGACAGGTCGTCGATGACGTCGGCCTGCAGTTCGTCCTCGAGTTCAGAGATCGCTTCGGCAGCCTGGTCGTTGTCTAGATGCTCGAAGACCCTCGCCCGCTGGCTCGGCGAGAGCTGCTCGAGGATGTCGGCGACGTCGGCCGGGTGGAGCTCGTGCAGGCGCTTGTGGGTGACCGAGAGCTTCACGTGCGAGAGGTCTCGATCGAGCAGGTCCATGTAGTTCCACGCGATGATGTTCTCGGCCAGCTTCCCGCCGAAGAGCCTCGCGGCGCGGCCGGCGGCACGCTCGAGCGCCGGAGAGATACCGCGCAGGATGCCGCGCAGACCGACCTCCGCGCCGAGGAGCCGCAACTGATTCCGCGACTCCGAGAGCTTCAGGTCGTTCACGCGTACGACCTTCATGCCTTGCGTGTCGACGATCTGCTTGCTCAGGAGGTCGCGGGCGAGCAGCACTTCGTCCGGCTGAAGATAGGAGAAGCGCAGCTGCGGCTGCTCGGCGTTGAGGCGCACCTGCTCGTCGTCGAACTCCATGACGTACTTGCGCCAGGAGAGCATGAAGGGCGTCTTGTCGGGGCCGACGAACGCAAGAGAGGTCACGCGCGGGAAGATCTCGCCCGTCGCGATGGCCACGTCGTTTATCGTGCCGATCTCGGCGCCGGCGGCATCGACCACCGGCTTCCCGAGCATGCGGGACAGGTAGATCACAGATACTCCCTCCCTCCGGCGGGCCCGGATCGGCCGCTCAGGCCGTCCGCGCTCATTGTTCCGGCGGGTCTGGCGGGGGTCCCGGTCCCCGCCCGCAACATCGGGAGGGAGCGGGACCTACGGACTTGGAGGTCTCACGCAGGTCCTTGTCTTTCGGCTACAGGTCCGACAACACGAAACGACCCCTGCATCCGAGGCTGGACGAGGGGTCGGCATGCGGCAGCGCGCCTAGGCGTTCTTCACGGCGCGGCCACGCGGGCCCGGCACGCCGGTCTTCCCTGGCGCGTCTGGGCTGCTCCCTCCCTCGTCGCAAGGATTTGGCACTGTCCGACGTAGGATGCGCGCGGAGTGCGCGACGCGGTGGGAAAAGCCCACCCACTGATCCAGCCACCTTAGCTTTCGCCTTAAGCCGGCGAGGGCTGTTCTACCCATTGGCGTCTCTCGACATTTCCGGGCAGTGGCCTGTGTTCGAACAGGAGCCGCACCGTAACGGACGGAGCGTTTCTGTGTTGTCAACGCCCACCAGCAGGCAGGCACAGGAATCGTACACCCGCGTTTGCAGCAGGTGCAACCAAACGCGCTGGTGGCGCGGCATGCCTCTGTGCGCCGAGACACTCGGTGCCGGCGCTGCTCCTAGGTTGCCCGAGCCTTCACCCACAGGCGGGCGACCTCCGCCCAGCCGTGCCCTTGGCGCGCGCTCGTGACGTAGGAGTTGGGCGTAAGAGCGACCCGCTCGGCCATGCCCGGCGAATCGAGCCCGTTCGCAACGAGGGCGAAGAGGCCGACAGAGTCGGCCATGGCCAGGTCGGTCGCCGAGTCTCCTATGGCGGCTGCTTGGTCTGACGTGAGCCCGCGTGCCGCGAGGTCCTCGGCGATGGCTCGAGCCTTGGACGAGCCCCTCGGCACGAGGTGATAGGCGTGAATCTGCGAGACGCCGACAAGGCCGTGTCGAGGGGGTCTGATGACGCCGTTGTCGACGATGTCGACAGGCAGGGGCAGCGTGTCGAGCACGGACTGGGCGCGGACGACGTCCACATCGCCACGTAGGATGTGAGTGGCGAGGCGGTCCCGGTCCCAGGGCAGATGCCGTTCGATGCGGCCGGGGAACGCAGTCTCGAGCACGTCGAGCGCGCCGGCCTGCGCGATGGCCTCGTAGGGTGACACGTTCTCGGGAAGCAGGTCCGGGGACCAGTCGCCGACGCTGTAGCTCAGGTTCCGCTCGCGTCCGACGGATCGCACGCATCCCACCTCGCCGATGAAGTCGGTCCATCCGAGCAGCCGCACCGCCTCAGCAAGCTGTAGTGCGTTCCGTCCAGAGACCATGACCACCGTGAGGCGCGCTCGGTTGATTGAGACGATTGCCTCGGCGATCTCAATGGTCGGCTCGCCGCCATCGTCGGCGAGCACGCTGCTGTTGCGCCCGAGGAGCGTGCCATCGAGATCGGTGTAGAGGACCTCGACGCGAGCGAGCGCTGAGAGCGCCGCGGGGGAGGTACCGAGGACGCGTGGCTCGGGCGCAGAGGGCGAGTGACTGCTCATGGAGCCGATGATAGCGCGCGAACGACCGCCCGGCGCGCCCCTGGAGATTCGTGCCGTATGCCGAGCGAGACGTATCACGATAGAATCTGCGACGGCGCTCGGCCGGAGCGAATGATATCGACCCCACAGGAGGATTGATGAGTCACCCGAGAACCCGCTTTACCGTCCCAGTGCCCAAGATTGTCGTGCTGGGAGTCTTGGCAGCCGCTTTGGCTCTCTCAGCTTCGCTACTATTCGGCTGTTCGGCGCAGTCGTCGCAAGAAGTGACCCCGGTGACAGCGATCCCGGTGAGGATCGGCACTCTGCCGACCGAAGACTCGCTGCCGCTCTGGGTCGCCGAGCAGGAGGGCTTCTTCGCCGCAGCGGGGCTACCCAAGGTCGATATCGTGCTCTTCCAGTCGGCCCAAGAGCGCGACACGGCGCTGGCCGCGGGGGCGATCGACGGCTTCATGGGTGACATCATCGCCGCTGCCAACCTCGAGGCGGGCGGTACGCCGGTGACCATTTCGACGATCATGCTCGGGGCGGAACAGCAGCAGGGCCGCTTCGGCATCGTCGCTCCCAAGACGTGGAGCGATGGCGTCGGCGCGGAGGCGCTCAAGGGCCTCGCGAACGTGCCGGTCGGCACCTCCTCGGCTACCATCCAGGAATACATGCTCGACGGGCTCATGCGGCAGGCCGGCGTGGCGCAGAGCGAGATCAAGGTCGAGGAAGTCAAGAAGGTCCCCGTGCGCTTCGAACTGCTGATGAGCGGGAAGCTCAAAGCCGCAGCGCTCCCCGAGCCGTTCCTCTCGCTCGCCGAGCTACAGGGCGCAAAGCTGCTTGCCGACGACACCGACGTTGCTCCGGCCGGGTTCGGCACGGAGAACCTCACGCAAACCGTGCTGCTGTACACGGAGAGCTTCCTGCGCAAGCCGGGCGGCTTGGAGACGGAGACAGCCGTGAAGAAGGCGTGGGACGAGGCGGTGGCCCTCGTCAACGCTGATCCGAACGCATATCGCGCCCTACTCGTTGAGAACGCGAGCTTGCCGGCTCCTCTGAAGGGTACCTATGAGGTCAACCAGTACCCGACGGCCCAGCTGCCCACGGAAGCGCAGGTCAAGGCTGTCACGGACTGGATGAAGCAGCGCGGCTACCTGAAGACGGACATCACCTACGCCGACCTCACCGTCGTCCTTCCGGAGTAGCAGGCGCTCCGGCGCTCGCACGCACATGGCTTCGATCTCATTCGAGTCGCTCGGCGTCATCTACGTCGGCACCGACCGCACCATCCAGGCGCTTTCGGATGTGACGCTGTCGCTCGCCGAGGGCGAGTCGGTGGCGGTCATCGGGCCCTCGGGGTGTGGCAAATCCACTCTGCTACTCGTCGCTGCGGGGCTTCTACCGCCGACGACACGGCAATGTGCTCGTCGACGGTCGGCCGCTCGAGGGCGTTCGGCGCACGACGTCGCTCATTCTTCAGGACTTCGGTCTGCTTCCGTGGAAGACGGTCTTTCACAACGCTGCCCTCGGTCTGGAGATCCGCGGGCACGGGCACGCCGAGTTGCGCGAGCGCGTGATGGGCGCGCTGGAGCAGGTGGGCCTCGCCGAGTTCGAACATGCGTACCCGGGAGAACTCTCGGGTGGTATGCGCCAGCGGCTCGCTCTGGCGCGCGCACTCGCGCTCGACGCAGACCTCCTTCTCATGGACGAGCCCCTTTCGGCGCTCGATGCGCTCACGCGCGAGGACCTTCAGGACGTATTGCTCGACCTGTGGCGGCAGAGACGACACACGGCCGTTGTTGTGACGCACTCGATCGAAGAAGCGGTCTACCTCGGCAGGCGGGTCGTCGTGCTCACGCCACGGCCGGGCAGGATCGCGGCAGTCGTCGAGAACCCAGGCGTGGGCGAGCCTGAGTTCCGCGACAGCCGCGAGTTCCACGAGCGTGTCGTCGAGCTCAGGCGTTTGCTCGCCGAAGAAGGGGCCGTGCACACGGGCGGAATCGGCCTTCTGGCTTCCGCCCCTGGCGCAGCCTCGATGGACGGCGGTGTGTCGTGAGCCCGCTGGTGCGCAAGGCGATCGGCTACGTCATAGCGATCGTCGTCCTGCTCGTGGGGTGGGAGTTGCTCTCGCTGGCCGTCGCGTCACCCGCGCTGCCATCACCGATGCTCGCGCTCTCAGCTTTCGTGCGTCTCCTCGGAGACCTTCTGCCGCAGATCGCGGTGAGCGCATGGCGGGTCCTTGCGGCACTTGCGATCGGAACCGTGCTTGCCGTGCCGCTCGGCCTGTTGCTGGGCCGATCGCCGAGGGCCGATGCCGTGGCCGCGCCACTGGTGTTCTTGTCCTATCCCGTTCCGAAGGTCGTCTTCCTGCCCGTCCTGCTGATAGTGCTCGGTTTGGGCAGCCTCTCGAAGATCACCCTGATCACGCTGATCGTCTTCTTCCAGATCCTTGTGACGGCACGCGACGCTGCGCGATCGATCCCGCCAGCCTCCGTGTTGTCGGTCCGCTCTCTCGGCGCCAACTCGGCCGAGGTCTTCAGGCACGTGGTGTTCCCGGCCGCACTGCCGGAGATCTTCACCGCCCTTCGCATTGGGAGCGGTACTGCGATAGCGGTCCTGTTCTTTGCCGAGTCTATCGCCGGATCGAGCGGCATCGGCTGGTACATCGTTGATGCGTGGGGCCGGATCGACTACCAGGCGATGTTCGCCGGCATCCTCGGCATGGCTCTGCTCGGCGTCTTGCTCTACGAGCTCCTCGACGCCCTCGAAGCCCGCATGTGTCGCTGGACGCGCGTCGGGCGGTAGGCCGCCCAGGGCGTCGTGCGGGGCCTGTCCGCGCGGCTTAACTCGAGATGACTTACGCGCGGCGCGGTTCGCGGGTCCGCCCAAGGGGTATCTCCTAGACATTGGGTTTTCGGCAAGGGGGATTGCCCCGATTTCTTCGGATGGGTGACGCGATGCTGAGCCTGAGGCGGGACGACAGCGCGAGTCTGAATTTCCTGGTTTCGGCAGCCGTGTGGCTGCTCTTCGGGGTGAGCATGGGGCTGCTGCTCGCCGTCGAGTTCGTGTTTCCGGACGTGTTCAAGGGGACGGCATGGCTCGAGTTCGGGCGGCTGCGCCAGGCGCACGTCAACACGGTGCTGTTCGCGTGGCTCTCGGGCGGGATGATGGGGCTGTGGCTCTATATCGTGCCGCGCCTGACCGCTCGCAAGATCTGGAGCGAGGTCCTCGGAAACGTCTGCGTGATCGGATGGAACCTGGCGCTTCTCTTTGGAATCGTGGGCCTGCTCCTCGGCGTGACGCAAAGCCGGGAGTACGCCGAACTGATCTGGTACGTCGACTTCGCGATCGTCACGGTGCTCGTGCTCAACGCGGTCAACGTCCTCATGACGATCAAGAACCGGGTCGAGCCCAAGCTCTACGCGAGCTTGTGGTTGATCATCGCGACGGTCGTGCTGTTCCCCATGGTGTACTTCATCGGCAATGTCATGTGGGCGCCGCCAACTGGTGCGCTGACGGGCGTGAACGACGCCATCTTCAACTGGTTCTACGGCCACAACGTGCTGGGGCTCTGGTTCACGACCGGGCTTCTCGCGGTCATCTACTACGTCATACCGAGAGAGACCTCCACGCCGCTCTACAGCCAGTTCCTCGGCCTCATCTCGTTCTGGGGCATCATCTTCTTCTACACCGGCGTCGGCGCTCATCACCTGCTCTGGGCGCCGATCCCGTACTGGCTCAAGACGATAGCGGTCGCCGAGAGCATCGGGATGGTGATCCCGGTGGTCGCATTCATGTTCAACATCGTGCTGACGATGCGCGGGAACTGGTCGTACCTGCGCTCTAGCGTGCCCGTGCTCTACGCGGTGACCGCAGCCGCCGCATACGTGCTCGTGTCCTACCAGGGCTCGAACCAGGCGATTCGTGGCATCAACGAACTCACCCACTTCACGCAGTACGTGCCGGGGCACGCGCACCTATCGCTGGTGTTCTTCGCTGCGTCGACCGTCATCGCGGGCGCGTATTACGCCGTGCCCAGGATCCTCAAGTGCGAGCTGTTCAGCAGGCGGCTCGCTCGCGCGCAGTACGCGTTCTACGTGATCGGATTCGCGACGTTCTTCCTGGGCTTCGTACTCGCTGGCCTGGTGCAGGGGGCCGCATGGGTGCACCAGGGGCTGCCGGTCTGGTCGGTGCTCCCCGGCCTGCGCCCGTATATGGTCCTCAGGATCATGGGCGGCACGCTGATGGTCACGAGCTTCACCATGTTCGCGTACAACATCATCGCGACTATCGTGACGCGGCGACCCTCGCGCGTCCCCGTGCTCACCAAGACCCCGCGTGACGATGCCGCAGTTGCAGCCGTCGCGCCTGTCGCCCTGGGAGAGCCAGGGGTGATGCCGCAATGAAGATGACGTTCAGGGTCGTGTTCATCGGTGCGCTCGTCGTGTTCTTCGCGGTGGTGACGGTGGCCGTGTTCACGCCGGTGGCTCTCTGGCGACCGGCCGAGACGCTCGTCGCACACCCCTACACGCCCGTACAGGAGCTCGGTCGCAAGCTCTTCTACTCGAACGGCTGCAACTACTGCCACACGCAGTATGTTCGGGACGTCGACAACGGCATGGGACAGACATCGCTGGGCGGTGACTACGCCTTCGACCAGCCGATGACCCTGGGTTCCGAGCGCACCGGACCGGATCTCTCCTATATCGGCCGGAAGCGCAGCATGCAGTGGGAGATCGACCACCTGCGGCACCCCCGCGAATACTCGCCGATGTCGATCATGCCGGAGTTCACGTTCCTCTCGGACTCCCAGGCGCGAGCGATCGGGGAGTACCTGTTCTATCTGGGCGATCGAAACGCGGCCGAGTTCATGATCCTGTCGCCCCCTGCGTATGCAGACAGTGCGCCCCCAAAGGAGGGAAAGGTAATGCCGGCCACGGGCGAGAACCCCGCCGCGATCGGCTGGCCGACCTTCAAGGAATCAGGGCTCTACAACGGCAAGAAGATCTACGTCGGCCACTGCATGACGTGCCACGGCTGCGCTGGCAACGGGCTGGGAACGTACGGCGGCACGCTCATCGTGACGCCGGTGAATTTCAAGGCCGACCCCTTCCGCACGATGTCCGACGACGAGTGGTTCTGGCATGTCTCTGAGGGCATTCAGGGCACGGTCATGCCTCCCTGGAAGGAGAGTCTCACCGAGAAGGAGCGCTGGGAGGTCATCAAGTACGTCCAGGCGGTCTATTCGCAGACCTTTGAACGCGACCCGGACGAAGGTGACCTGCCCGCCGAGTACGACCTCACCAATCCGCTGCCCATCACCATCGACAACATCGACGCGGGCAAGCGGATCTGGACGCGAGAGTGCGCCGTGTGCCATGGCGATGCTGCGCATGGTGAAGGCATCTATCGCCAGGGGATCGAACCGGTCCCGCCGAGCTTCGACCCCCCCTCGGGCTATTCGGACTTCACCGACGGCGACTGGTTCTGGCGCATCAGCGAGAGCGTGCCGTGGACGGCCATGCCAGCGTGGAAGGTGCTCTACAACGAGACCGAGCGGTGGCAGCTGGTCACATACATCAAGACCATGTTCGTGCAGCAGATCACGGCGCCGCCACAGCCGCCCGACACCGAGCGGTTCGTGGCGACACCGGTCGAGCTGAACTCCACGATCCCGCCGGGAACGAGCTACGACGCCGGCAAGCAGCAGTTCCTGATTCAGTGCTCGCACTGCCACGGGCTTGCGGGAGACGGCAAGGGATGGGCTGGCGCGTACCTGAACCCGAAGCCGGCCGCCCTCCAAGTGAAGTTGGGGCCCGACACGCTGAACACCGTCAAGAAATGGGACGGGACGCAGTTCGCCAAAGTGACGCACGGCATCAGGGATAGCGCAATGCCCATCTGGGGCGAGTTCCTCGCGCAGAGGCACCGCTGGCTCGACGTGAAGTACCTCAAGGGCTCCTTTGCCGAGGGCAAGAAGGTGAACCAGAGCGTCTACGGCGACGGCAAGGTCCCGTACGGCTTCGTGCGTGCCGACACGGGAATCTTCCAAGACGAGATCGAGGCGATCGACCCTGCCGCCGGCAAGCCGGTATACGAGCAGTTCTGCGCGACGTGCCACGGAGCGGACGGCAAGGGCAATGGACCGGGGACAACGGCGTTGGCCAGTGGAGGCCCGGCGGCCTTCCCCGCCGACATGAACCTGCCCTACCTCTTCTGGCGCGTACGCGCGGGCGTGTCCGACAGCATGATGTACGGCTTCGAACCCTTGCTCACGGAGAGCGAGATCTGGAACGTGACCGCATACGTCGTGAACCTCGCCGGTGGAAAGTTCGGGGGGTGACGAACATGCCACTTGGACTCTGGGTCGTCGTGGGCTGGATGGCGTTCGTGTTCCTCTTCGGCCTCGTCATGATGGGCTGGGGTCTCTCCACCCATCAGTTCGATGACGTCGAAGAACCCGCACGAACGATGTTGGAGGAGAGAGAACCGGAGCCCTGGCCGACGCGCCGAACGAGCGCGAAGGAGGTCTAGCCATGCCCAAGAACGTCCTCGAGATCTGGCCTCAGATATTCGCGGTGGTCGTTGGAATCCTCGTGCTCGTGGGGGCAGCCCTCGCGTTCTCCTTCCGCTATCGGACTGGTGCTGAGGCTGGCCGAAGAGGACACCGCGAGGAGGCAGAGGCCGAAGCGGACCAGCGGGTGTCGCCCGCTGGCTGGATCGAGAGTTTCGCCGGCCGCATCGAGGAGGCCGGCGGCGGATTACCACGCATGGGGCTCGTGATCATCCTCGTCACCATCGTGTGGTACTTCGTATACCTGTTCCTCTTCTGGAGCCCGAGGTAGGTGAGCTGAGGTGCCCTACATCTATGAGGTCTCGTTCGACATCCCGCCCGAACGGATGACCGAGCTGCAGATCGGCCGGTCGCTTCAGAGGACCGGCGGCTACCTCAAGGTTCGCCTGCCGGGTCGTCCCGGGTTCATCACTTCGGACGTTGAGTACTCGGTGGACGATCCGACTTCCACCAGGGTCGTGTTCCGCAGCGAGTGGAGCGACTGGGAGGACGTCGAACGTCATCGCGAGTCGGCGCTGCTCGAAGACAAGGTCCTCGAGGAGTTCGACCCGCATGTGAGCGCCGAGAGCATCACCGTGCGCGCCTACGCGCGAGTCGGATTCGGGCCGCTTCGCGGCTACTGATGGACCACACCGGTCACGCCGTCGCGGTTGCGGCCCCCTTCGGTCCAACAGGCGAGGCGACGGAGGCCGAGCACTGCGCGCTCTGCGGCATGGAGATCATGGGCGCACCGGTCGTGCGCACCGTCGGGGGGCGGGAGATCCACTGCGACACCGAGGACTGCGCGCGGCTCTACGAGGTTGCCGCCGAGCAAGGCCTCCTCGAGTCGGCGCTCGCCGAGAGGCCCGAGCATCGGCACCGGTTCCTACACGACCTCATGGGCCACCACGCGACCGCGTATTTCGCGCTCGACGGCATGTGGTGTGCCGCCTGCGCGACGGTCTCCGAGCGGATCCTCGCGCGCGTCGAGGGTGTCGACGACGTGCAGGTGAGCTTCGCGGCGGGCAAGGGCCGGATTGAATACGACCCGAACGTCGTCGACCTCGACTCGATCCTGCATCGCCTCGAGAGCCTCGGCTACCAAGCGACTGTCAGCTCGACTGCTGAAGAAGCGGTTCATGGCAAGGCCGAGGAGCACGTGCTCATCCAGGTGCTCGTGGCGTTCGCCTTCGGGATGCAGGTCATGGTGCTCTACCTGGTGCGGCTGTACCCGGCGTACCGACTCGGCGACTACTCGCAGCAGACCCGCATGCTCCAGTACCTCGTCTGGCTGCTCACGACGCCGGCGCTCTTCTACGGGGGACTGTCGTTCCTACGCGGCGCGCGGCAGGAACTGCTCGCGCGCACGCCAGGCATGGACACGCTTGTGGCGCTCGGCACGCTCACGGCCTACGCCTACAGCGCGTGGGCGGCGCTCGTGGGAGGCCGTGCCACATACTTCGACTCGGTGACGATGATCACGCAGTTCGTGATGCTCGGCCGCTACCTCGAGATGGCGGGTGGAGCACGGGCCCGGAAGGACGTGCGCGGCCTTATGGAGCTGCAGCCCTCGCGCGCGTGGCTGCGCGCGGCGGACGGCTCGCTCGAGGAAGTGCCGACCGCGCGCCTGGTGATCGGTGACGGAATCGTGATCAAGCCCGGCGAGCGCGTGCCGGTGGACGCAAAGGTACTCGAGGGCGCCGCCCAGACTGACGAGTCGCTGCTCACGGGCGAATCGGCCGCAGTGCCGAAGTCGTCAGGCGACACGGTTTGGGCCGGAACGCTCCTGCTTGACGGCTCGGTGAGTGCCACCGTGCTCCACGACGTGACGACCTCCCGCTTGTCCGGGATTCGCTCGCTGGTCGCGACCACGCTTGAGACGAAGGCACCCGTCGAGCGGCTGGCCGATCGCGCCTCTGCCTACCTCACCGCCGTTGTCATCGCGCTCGCTTTCGTCACCGGAGTGGGCTGGGCCCTCGCGGGGCGCCCCCCCGCGGAGGCACTTATCGCCGCGGTCGCGGTGCTCGTTGTCGCCTGCCCGTGCGCTCTCGGGCTAGCCACGCCGCTCGCGGTGAGCATCGCGCTTGGGGGTGCCGCGCGCGGGGGTGTGCTCGTTCGCAACTCGGCTGCGCTGGAGACAGCGAGCGAAGTGACCGACGTCGTGCTCGACAAGACAGGTACGGTCACTCTGGCACGGCTCGAAGTTGCAGGCGTGGGGGCCGTGGGCGCGACGTGGGCAGGCGGGGCGGCCGCCAACGGCGCCACCACCGAAGATGCTTCAGCGCTGCTGTGCCTGGCCGCCGCCGCCGAACAGTACTCGGAGCACCCGCTGGCACGAGCCATCGTCGCGGCGTGCCCCGGCGCGCCCCCGACGGCGCGTGGGTTCCGCTCGCAGACGGGCGCGGGCGCCTCGGCGGTGCTCGAGTCCGACGGCTCGACGGTCACTGTCGGCCAGCTCGAGCTCATGCCCACGCAGCCTGTGCCGGAGTTGGCGAGCGATGCAGCAGAGCGTGCGGCCCGTGGCGAGACCGTAGTGTGGATTGCTCGTGACGAGCAGCTCGTAGGCTTCGTCGCTCTACGAGACGAGATCGATCCGACAGCGGCGGACGCCATGGGGCGCCTTCGCGCGGGTGACACACAGCCGGTGCTCCTGTCCGGCGACAGCGAGGAGACCACCCACGCGGTCGCAGGTGAGCTCGGCATCGAACGGTTCGGCTCGCGGCTGACGCCCGAGATGAAGGCCGACTACATTGCGGACCTTCAGGCGAAGGGTCGTCGTGTGGCTATGGTCGGAGACGGCGTCAACGACGCGCCGGCGCTCGCTCGGGCGGATCTGAGCATCACGGTTCTCGGAGGATCGGATGTTGCCGGCGAGACCTCGGATATCGTGCTTGCACGCCGCGACCTTGATCTGGTGCCCTGGCTCCTGCGGCTTTCGGCAGCAACGCGACGCGTCATCCGGGAGAACATCGGATGGGCGATCGGCTACAACCTCGTGGCGCTGCCACTCGCGGTGTTCGGCCTCATCACGCCAGGTATCGCCGCGGCGGCGATGGCGACGAGCAGCCTGCTCGTGGTGGGCAACTCGCTTCGATTGCGCACGCGGATCCCGAGGCTGCAACGGGGCTGACCCCTCAGGCGATACATGCGAACGGGCCTCAAGGTGGGGATACACTCTCCGGAGGTGCCGACGATGTTTGTCGACAGGATCGACGCCGGCCGACAGCTCGCTCAAGCACTCGCGCGTTTCGCCGACTCGCCCGACGCCGTACTGCTCGGAGTGCCTCGCGGTGGGGTCGTGGTCGCGGCCGAGGTCGCGAGTGCGCTGCGACTTCCGCTGGACGTCGTTGTGGCGTCGAAAGTCGGAGCGCCGGGTAACCCCGAGTATGCCGTCGGCGCTGTCGCGCCCGACGGCGTCGTCATGCCCAACGAAAGAGGCGGCTATACGGCCGACGATCTGGCCGGGATCGCCGAGCCCGTGCGCGCGAAGATAGCCCGCCGGCTCGAGGCGTTCCGGGGCGGGCGAAGCGAACTCGACGTCTCGGGCAAGACCGCCATCGTGATCGACGACGGCATCGCGACCGGTCTCACCATGCGTGCGGCGGTCGAGTACCTGCGAAGACGGGGCGCCTCTCGCGTGATTGTCGCCGTTCCCGTCGCTCCACCGGATTCGAAGCGCATGCTCGAGGGGCCTGCCGACGAGGTGATCGCGCTCGACACGCCTCGCGACTTCTGGGCGGTCGGGCAGTTCTACGCGCACTTCGATCAGACCGATGACGCTGAGGTTGTAGCGCTGCTCGGCCGCGCTCACTCGTCGAGCGCCGGCAGCAGCGAGACCGCGGGAGGGGACGTCTAGCTCAGTAGGCTCACGCCCGCTGCGAATGCAGCAGCGCTCGGTATCACGATGATAGGTGCTCAGCTACCCGGGAAGGTGCCGGCAGCGATCAAGAACGAGATCACCCGCGTCAGCCATGAGGCAATCACCGAGGCGAACCGTGATCCGCTGCTCGTGGGCACGATCATCGCGCTTTGTCGGCCTGGTGGCGTCGCTGTGGCTGCCGAACAGACAGGACCGAGAGATCGGACAAGGCGCGGCGCACCACGCTGACGGCGAGGCGGCTGCTGAAGTCGGAGCATAGAGATAGGCCGGCCCCCGAAAGGACCAGCCTACCTGCTACTTCGTGTGGTGCCCCCGGCAGGATTCGAACCTGCGACACCAGGTTTAGGAAACCTGTGCTCTATCCCCTGAGCTACGAGGGCATTTCGTGCATTTCCGCAGGCAGCGAGCCATCCGGCCAGGCGGAAGGCGCGAATGATGTGCTGCGACCGCCTTGCCACCAACACCGCGCAAGCGCGACCCGTCTACCAGCGGATTGCAGCCGCTATTGTACCGCGGGTCCCAGCCGCGGTGAGGCGGTACGAGGTAGTCGGCGACATGCGGGACTTCTGACTCCTGGGCCCGAGTGCGTGATGGCCGCGAACCATTCGTGCGGCGCGTCCGCGCCAAACCTGCGATCCAGGATGCAGGGCCGCGGCTGGCGGCCTCGCGGGAACTACAGCTAGACCACGAAACGCTGCTGAGCGGGTCCGACGTCGTCCTGTTCGAGGCGGCGGATGGCCAGGATCGCCAGGTCGTCGCTCAGCCTGTCGTTCGAGAAGGCGAGCACCTCGCTCAAGACCGTGCGGACGACTGCCGCAGGCTCCTCTTTGGCCATTTTAGCGAGGAGGTCGGCGAGACGCTTCTCTCCGAATTGCTCGTGGTCGACCCGTGCTTCGGTCACGCCGTCGGTGTACAGGAACAGGAGCTCATCTGGCGCGAGGCAGTAGACCTCGGCGACGTCGAACTCGATGTCGTGGAACGCTCCGAGGAGCGGGCCGGTCGAACGCAACAGCGCGGTACTGCCGTCTGAACGTGTGAGGATCCCAGTCGCATGACCGGCGTTCGCAAAGGCCAGCTGCCCGCTCGGACGGTCCAGCACCCCAAAGAACACTGTCACGAACGACTCCGCTGGCGTTGCTCGGTAGATGACCTCATTGGTGAGGGAGAGGATCGCACCGGGAGACTTGCCGGGCTCCACGGCGTGCGCGCGGATGGTGTTCTTCACGAGCGAGGTGAGGACGGCCGCGTCGAGGCCCTTCCCGGCGACGTCGCCGATGATGATTCCGAGCCGCCTGGCGTCCAATTCCACCAGGTCGTAGAAGTCGCCCCCCACGCGCGTTGCCTCGGTCGCCGAACGGTACGAGTGGGCGAACTCGATGCCTGGAACGGTGTCTGGGATGGCGAGAAGGGCCTGCTGCAACGTCTCAGCGATGCCGTGCTCTGTCTGGTACAGACGTGCGTTCTCGACTGCAAGCGACAGCGTCGCCGCGACCTTCTGAGCGAAGTCCAGCTGCGCCTCTCCGAACGGACACGGTTGGCCAAGACACACGGCCAGCAGCACGCCAAGTCCTTCTCCGTGAACCACAAGGGGGATTGCCATGAGTGACCGAACGTCGTATCGCTCCATGAGAGGCGCGTTGACCCGAGAGTCGTGAGCTACATCGTTTGCGACGACCACGTCGTTGCTCTGCAGGGCCAGCATGGAGATGGGCCCCTCATCCTCGGCCAGCTTGCTTTGTCGAAGCCCTTCCGGCAGTCCGTGCGAGTAAGCGAACTCCCAACGCGAGCCGCGGCGCATATGGACAGCAGTCGCACTGCATCCGAGCGCTTCGGTGGTGTCGACGACAACGCGCGCCATGATCTTGTCGAAATCGAGTGTCGAGTGCACGGCCCTATTGATGTTGTTGAGGGCCTCGGCGAACCGTGCCTGCTCGGTGCGCTCGTGGAGCAGACGGGCGTTCGACATGGACGCCGAGACGACGAACGCCAAACGGCTCATGAAGTCGAGGACGACGTCCGGGAAGGATTCGTGTTGCTCGCTGAAGGCGAAGTCCCACGTTCCGATGACCTCGTCGTGGAAGACCAGCGGGTAGATGATGAAGGACTGGTAGCCCAGCTCTTCGGTGAGCTTCGTGTTGCCTCCCCCGTCTGACACATCACTGACCAGAAGGGGGAGCCCGCTCTTGACGACGTGCACATGGCTCGGAAGCTCGTCATCCGCGTAGAGCTCTTTCGCGAGTGCTTTGGCTCCCCAGTGATGGGCGGCCGTCCAGCCGCCGTGCTCTCTGAGCGCGAGGGTGACGCCGACAGCGCCGACTTCCTCCCCAGCCTTGCGGACGATGTCGGGCAGGACCTCGTCGAGATCAACCGCCGAGCTCAGCGCGGCCGACGCTTCGGCCAGGAGCGTCGAGAAGTGTGCAATTCGCCGCTCGGACTCGAAGAGGCGCGCGTTCGTGATTGCCACCGCGGCTTGGGACGCGATTCCGGTTGCGATATGGATCTCGCGTTCCGTGAAGGGGCGACGCTCGTCGATATCGTCCACGCCGAAGTGGCCCAGGACCTTCTCGCCATACACGAGCGGGACGACGAGAGCCAGGCGCATCGGCAGGATCTTGGCGAGGCCGCGATCCTCCTCGGGCACAGAGTCGTAGTCGACGACTGCCGGGACGCCCGTGTCATACGCCTCGCGCAAGCCGGCGAGACAGCGACGCTAGCTCGAATTCGGTTCCTAGAGACGGATTGGTATCCCCGGCAGCGGCGACAAGCCGGATCGAAGTACCCTGCTCGTTGAGCAATGCCACCCTGGCTCGCCGGTGAGGGAACGCCATGAGGACGATGTCTGCGAGTCCCTGGAGCAGTGTGTCAAGGCGCGTCCAGTTGCTGAGAGCGTCGGCTGCCGCCAGAAGCAGGGCGGTCGTCTCGAGTTCCTCGTGCGCCTTCTCCTCCGCTGCCTTGAGGCGCGTGATATCGGTTGTGAAGCCGATCACTCGTGCCGGCTGCCGGTGCTGGTCGTAGAGCACCCTCGCGCGAGTGTAGACCCACCCGATCTCGCCGTTGCGCGTGGAGATGAACCGGTACTCTGCCTCCCACTCGCCGACGGAGAGTCCCTCGGCCATGATCTTCTGAACGCGAGCGCGATCCGCCTCGTAGATGGCTTTGTCCGCCATCCGTACCGAGCCGTCGAACACGCCTCGTTCGAGACCGAAGATCTGTTCGAGCTCGGGCGACCAGTAGATTCGTTTGTTCGCGAGGTCCCACTCGAACATCCCGGATCTGCCCGCTTGCAGGGCGAGCCGCAGACGCCGCTCACTCTCGCGCAGGTGCTCCGCGGTCTTGACCTCAAGGCTGGTCTCACGCGCCAGGACGAGCACCTGTGGCCCCGCTTCCCGCAGCAGTCTCGCGAGGCTGAATGTGTAGTAGTTCGTTGCTCTCGAGTCACCCCGGCCACTCGACTCGATGGGGATGTTCTCGCCCGTCCAAGGTTCGCCCGTATCGAGCACGCGTTGCATCAGCGTTGAGAACGGAGTGGTCAGACTCGGCCAAACCTGTCGATAGGTGCGCCCGATCATGGTCGCGCCAGGCTTCAGGGCCTGAAACGCTCGGTTCGCGTACACGTACCGGAAGTCCGATCCGGTGCGCGCGCAGATGGCGACTCCTATGGGCTCGTCGTCCAGGATGCGCCTGAGAATGCGTTCGTCGAGCCCATCGTCCGGTTCAGCCACCGGGCGCTCCCCCAAGCACAGGACTGCCTCGTGGCTATATGGTACCGCCTCAGGGGGGCAGGACGCAGCGCGAAGCCCCGGCCGCTTCGCTCGGCCCGGCGCATCGGCCACGGCCCGCGAACGGTTGCGCTTCGGCTAGGTCAGAAGCGAGGTGGCCACGCTGACGCCACGAGACGAGAGAAACGCCAGCACTTCGTCGGCATGGCATCCAAGGCCGAGATTGATGAACTGGTGCTCGACGACCTTCTGCCCGTCGGGCATCGTGACCTCGGGACTGAACCCGAGCGGGAGGTGGATCGTCGAGCTCTGGACGGCCCAGACTCGCGCGGCCGTGTCGAAGATGGGTCCGCCGCTCTGGCCCCGGAGCCCTGGGGACGACGTTTCTAGGAAGCGTATCTTGCGGCCGCTGGGTGACACCTCCTTGATCGCATCACGCGTGTAGATGCCATCGACCGGGAACCGCGGTATCGGCGTGACGCCCGGGGCAAGGCTGAACGTGCCGGTCTTCTCGTCGAACGTCGCTGACGCCTGGTGCAGCGGGTACCCAAGCCGGCACAGTCGATCGCCCGGCCGGATAGCGGACGCCGGCTGTCCGAACACGGGGTACGAAGGCACCGACGCTGGATCGAAGCCAGTGAGGCGTGTCAGAGCGAGATCGCGGTCTATGTCGACGTGCACCTCTGTCATGCCGAGCCCGTCCCACCCCCACCAGTAAGAAATGTTGGTGAGCCGAGCGGACGCGGGCGTCTTGCCGGCGTCGTCTGCCGCCTGCATCTCCATCGCTCGGAGAACGTCCATCGTGTGGCCGGCGGTGAGCGCCCACCCTTCGGCGTTGAGCATGATGTACGCGCCAATGCTGCAGCCCAGGGTGCCGTCGGCAGCCCTCGTGGAGACCACCAGCGGCCTGGTGAAGCCGCCAGCCGTCTCGATCGCGTCTGCGAACATGGCTCCTCCGGCCGTCGAATCGCGAGGCGATCGCGTGTGCCTCGTCCTCTCGACAGACTACCCCACGGCGTTGGACGGGCGCCTCAGTGAGCTGGAGCGTAGAGGCGGACGGGCGCCTCAGTGAGCTGGAGCGTAGAGGCGGACGAGCGTCTTGGCCTGCGTCTGGTCCTCGACCCAGGGTCCGAGGTCGTTCCAGAGCAGCAGCGCCTGCGTTCGGCGACCGGCGGCGCACGTCTGCCACCACCCGCCAGTGTCGTCGTCTCGGGTTTCGAGGAGCACCGACCGCGTGCGGCGCTCCAGATCGGTCACCCAGATCCGTCTGGCCCGACTCGTCACGCCGCCCATGCTGTCCCCGGAGCTGGCCTCTACGCTCTCGAATGCCAGGTACGGGCCGAAGAACGCTGGATCGATCGACTCGATACCGGCCATGAGCACGTCTCGGCGGCTCAGGGTCCCGTCGGCGGGCGACACAGGCTGGTTCCGGGGCGCGACGTAGAGGTTCGGCCACTCCGAGCCGTCCGCGGGTTGAACGGCCCAAGCGAGCCAGTCACGCGAGGCGCGGACGAAGTGGGAGACGCGCCACGTGTTGTTCAGTTCGCCCGCGAGAACGAGGTAGCCCGTCGCCGGATCGACGAGCAGCACTCGCACTCGATGCGCCAGCACCGGGCTGACGATCTCGGTCGCGCTGAGCAGCCCGTCAGCCGCGCACAACGTGGGATACGAGGTGCTTGTCTCCCGGAGCACCTTCCTGGCCCCCGTCGAAACATCGAGGGCGCAGATCGAGGCCGAACGGGGGAAGTCTTCCTGATGAGGCCCCGGTCTCGTGTTGACGCTCCAGTAGACCGTCGAGGCCAAGACCACGTAGTGAGGCCGAAGCTTGTAGTTGGTGACGCCCCTGTCGACCAGAATGGGCTTCCCGAGTGCGAGTCTGTCCGCGTCGATCCGGGCGGCGTAGAGCGCCCACTGCGAGTTGTTCGGGTCAGTCGTCTCGTCGGGACTGACTTCCTCCCACGCCATCCATGAGTCGGACAGCTTCGGCGTGAGGGTCGCGTAGCCGCGCTGCTCGTTCACCCCCCTGCGCAGGACAACCCGGCTGACGCCCGTCCTCAGGTCCAGGAGTCCGAATACCGGGTGCCGGAAGGCGGGGTCGTTGAGGGCGTAGGCGGCCAACCGGTCCGTGCGGTCCGTTATGTTGACTCCCGGAGGCAGCTCGAACTCCCGATACGACAGCTCGGGCGCTGTTCCGTCAGCGAACGAGATCGTTTCCGGGTAGGTCTCCGCAGCCGTGTCTGTCGGGTGCTGGCTGACCGACGGCAGCGGCGCCACTGCGCTGACCGGGCGCGGGCCGGTGCGTGCAAGCGGCGGCAACCGACAGCACGGCGGCAAGGGCCGCGACCTGGATGACGCCCGCGAATCGCCGCGCAAGACGCCGTGCGGGGTCTTGCGCGGCTGTGACGACGGGAACGCGGGGCCCGGGTCGGCGGGCCGAGCCCCGCGGGGGGAGGCTCATGGCGCAGAGACGACTGCTCGGCGGAAGTGGTTGTAGACGCCATTCCATATGACCGCGCGATCGTAGGTTGTGTGACCGTACGTCGGGCCTCCGCCGACGTCGGCTTCGTCGTAGACGTCGTTCAGTCGGATCGTCCCGTATCGCCAGTCGAATGCCTCGATCGGGACGATGTGGCCGGCGTGATCGTGTTCGTAGTACGGCCAGATGCTCGCGATGATGTTCACGTCGGCCGCGAGCGGCAGACCGTGGTTCATCAGGCTGTCGGAGACTCGTGCGTAGAAGTCCTGACTGCTGAAGGCCGCCATAGTAGTAGAACGGCTTGCCGGTGTAGCGGCGCAGACAGTCGTCGACCAGCGAGAAATCGGTGCCCTTCGTCGTTGTGCCAACGGATGCCGCGTAGGTGCTCTGCGACGCGTAGGCGCCGAGGTAATCATCGATCACCTGACATGTGGCGGGGCCACACCAGTAGGCACGCTCCTGCTTGTGACTAGGCGTGTACAGGTAGCGGTACGGCGCATCCACGATGAGCGGCGCTACCTCACTCGGGCCGCCGCGCCGCTGGGCCTCGGCGGCGGCAACGCTTTCGCGCTCGAGGCGTGCCTTGAGCGCGGCCTCGCGTGCGGTGAGCACGTCCGCGGTCGGCGTAGGGTCGTCCCCCGTGCCCTCCGCCAGAGCGGCGGGCACCCACAGGCAGGCGGCGATTGCGGCCACGCCCAGCGCGGCGGCCCACACTCTCGTCGTTCGGATACTCACGTTCCCTCCTCGGTCAAGCGTCCCGGAACCCCGCTCTCGGTGCCGGGACGTGCTGGCATCTGTCGGGAGAGTGTTGCGTATGACCCGAAGCTCTCGCTTGCCAGGCTCTTACCGGAGGACGTGAAGAAGCCCCGGCGATGGCGCCGGGGCTTCGGGAGTACTCGGCAGAGCGATGGGCGCTCGAGCCGGAACCGCTCGACCTAGAGCTGCGCCTTGCCGACCCAGATCGTCACGTTGTCGCCGATGTTCACTTCGGTGCCAGGCAGCGGGTCCTGGGTGAGCACGAATCCTTCGTCTGGGCTCACCTGATAGTTCACGGTGACCTTGAGCCCAAGGTTCTTCAGCTGTGCCGTGGCGTCGCCCTCGCCCTTCCCCGTGACGTCGGGAACGGCGACGAGCTGAGAGCCCTTGGACACCACGATGTTGATCGTCCCGCCGGCGGACACGAAGACCCCGCCATCGGGTGACTGGCTGATGACAACGCCCTTTGCCACCGTTTCGCTGTATTCCTGGGTCGCCTTGACCTTGAAGCCGGCCTTGGTGATGACGTTCCGCGCGTCCTGCTGTGACTTGCCGACCACGTTAAGGACCTGCTTCAGCTCGGGCCCGTCGGAGACGACGAGCGCGATCAACGACCCTCGGGCGGCCTGCGCGCCAGGTGACGGCGATTGGCTGATGACCTCACCCTTGGGAACCGTGCCACTCGGTTTCCGCTGCGGCACGTCGAGCCCGAAACCCGCCCCTTTCGCCTTCTTGCTGGCTTCGGACTCAGTCATCTTCCGCAGGTCGGGGACCTCCAGCAGCTCCACGCCTTTGCTGACGATGAGGTCGACCTTCGAGCCCTTCTCGGCCTCGACGCCGGGGCCGGGCGATTGGTCGGTGACGATCCCGGCCTCCACTGTGTCGCTGAACGCCTGCTCGACCGTGCCAACGGCAAGACCATCGGCGGTAATGGTCGCCTCCGCCTGAGCGAGCGTGCTGCCGCGAAGATCGGGCACAGGGACACCCGACGGCCCAAGCCTGCCTGCGGCCCACGCCCAGACCAAGCCCCCGATGACCAGGATCGCGATGAGGGCGACGATCCAGGGCCAAGGGTTCGCCTTGCGCTTGGGCGGGACCGTCCCCGCGCCGGACGCGGCGGGCTGGGTGACGGCCGGCATCACTGACGTCGCCGGCATCGCCGCCGCCGCGACCGCCGCGCCACCTGCCATCGCTTCGGTCTTCTCGCCCTGGGACACGCGGATGAGGTCGCGTCGCATCTCCTCGGCGGACTGATAGCGGTCCTGAGGCTTCTTGGCCATCGCCTTGAGGATGACCGCCTCGAGTTCCGGCGGGATCGAGGGGTTCACTTCCCGGGGAGGCACCGGAGCCTCGTTGACCTGCTTGAGGGCCACGGAGACCGGCGTATCGCCGTCGAACGGCAGGCGGCCAGTCGAAAGCTCGTAGAGCACGATGCCGAGCGAGTACAGATCGCTTGTCGCGCCGAGCGGGCGGCCCTGCGCCTGTTCCGGACTGACGTACTGTGCCGTACCCAGCACGGAGCCCGTCTGAGTCATGTTCGTGTTGCCGGCGCGAGCGATGCCGAAGTCCATCACCTTGATCGTGCCGTCGGGCGCGAGCACGATGTTCTGCGGCTTGATGTCCCGGTGGATGATGTCGTAGCCGTGCGCTACCGAGAGTGCCGCCGCGACCTGGGCGCCGTACTCGGCAACCTTGACGGGCGCGATCGGGCCCTTGGTCCTCGACGAGTGACTTGAGGTCCATGCCGTGGACGTACTCCATGACGATGTAGTACGTGTCGCCGTCCTGGCCCCAGTCGTAGATATTGACGATGTTGGGGTGCGAGAGATTGGCCGCCGATGCGGCTTCCTGCCGAAATCGCTGCACGAAGCCGGGATCGCCGGCGTAGCGTGGGTGCAACACCTTGACGGCGACGGTCCTCCCGAGGACCTCATCTACTGCCTTGTAGACGTCGGCCATCCCGCCCGAGCCTATCGTCTCGATGGCCCGGTACCTTCGGCCGAACACCCGATCTTCCACGCGAACTCCCGTCACATCAGGCGCGAGATGTTCCCGCGCCGCCTGCTATTCTAGCCCGACCCAGGTGCCGCGGGGCCTTCGCAGGCTCACCGTCACGCTCCCGTTCAACTTGCTCCTCCACCGCATCCGGCGGCGATTCGCCCTGCATGTTCGCGATCGTCCAGGGACCGGCGCCGGCGGAGTCCTACTTCGCTGTCTGCGCCTTGAGCGCCGCTTCGAGCACGGGCTTGGCGGCCGGCGCCGCGAGGCGTCCACCTACGCCGGCGTTCTCCAGCAGGATCGCCATCGCGACTGTCGGCTTGTCCGCAGGCGCGAATGCGATGAACCAGGCGTGCGTCTGCACTGACTTGCCCGCCTCGGCGGTTCCCGTCTTACCTGCGACCTTGACACCGCTGACGCGGGCCCGAGTGCCGGAACCCCGCTCGACGACTCCGACCATGAGGTCGCGCATCGTCGCGGCGGTAGTGGGGTCCGTCGCGGTCAGCCACGCGGTTGCGGGAGTCGTGGACAGCACGCGCCCGGCCTCGTCGTGGACGCTTCCGACGACGTGCGGCTCCATCACGACGCCCGAGTTCGCGATTCCCGATGCGACGATCGCCATCTGAAGCACGGTGGCCTGCGGCCCGGCAGGGCTATCGTGCTCGCCGACGGGCTGGCCCACGCCCGCCCAAGCCGTCTCCCAGACCGTCATCTCGGCCGGATCCGGCATGAGCGAGGTCGTCGCCGGGAGCTCGAATGGAACCGCGTGGTCGAAGCCGAAAGCGTCCGCCTGGGCGACAAGACGCTCCGGCCCAAGGTCGACGGCAAGCTGCGCGAACACGGTGTTCACCGAGCGGGCAAGAGCGGTGGCCAAGTCGAGCCGGCCGTACGAGCCCCCTTCGAAGTTGGTGACGGGGGCATTGCCGATCATGATGCGGCCCGGTCCGGTGTACGTACTCCCCGGGGTCACGATGCCCGAACTAAGGCCGCCAGTGAGCGTCACGACCTTGAACGTGGAGCCCGGCGGGTACAGGGCCTGGGTAGCCCGGTTGACGAGAGGGGCGCTCCCGTCCGAGGAGAGCTTCTTCCACGCCGCGTCGATGGTTGACGGCGAGAAGCCCGGAGACGACGCCATGCCGAGCACGGCCCCCGAGCGCGGGTCGAGCACCACGCAGGCGCCCCGGTGCCCAGCGAGCGCCGCCTGAGCGGCCTTCTGCACCCGGGAATCGACCGTCAGCACGACGTCGTTGCCGGTGAGCGGAAGCCCCGCAGCCGCGTCCACGAAGTCCTGCAGGCTGCTGTACACGCGGCGGCCGGCCAGGACCTCGTTCGCGGCCTGCTCGACGCCCGTGCGGCCGTACTTCACCGACGCGTAGCCCACCACCTGCGCGGCCAGCGCCCCAGAGGGGTAGTGCCGTTTGAACGTCCCCGCTCCGGCGGGAACGGACTGGGCGAGTACGACCCCGTCCGCCGTTACGATGGCGCCACGGTCGGCCCGGACCTCCTCGGCGAGTGCCCGCGTGTTCGCAGGATTGTCGCGGAACCAGTTCGCCCGCACGACCTGGACGTAGGTCAGATTCACGACGAGCGCGACGAGCAGCACCGCAAGGACGTTGGCGATACGCACGAGGCGCTGAGAAAGCGCAACACGGCCAAGCACGCCGAGGTCTCCGGCCGTCGTCTCCATCTCGCTCTCAACGCCCGTCGCCTCGTCGCCCGCACGCAGCAGGAGTCCCAGCAGCATGAAGTTGGCGATGATCGACGACCCGCCGTAGCTCACGAAGGGCAGCGTCACGCCCGTGAGCGGCACCAGCCTGGTGACGCCGCCGATGATCACGAATGCCTGCAGCCCGACCGCCGCAACGAGACCGGTCGCCGTGAGCGCCGCCATGTCCGAGCGCGCGCGGGCGGCCGTCGCCAGTCCGCGAAGGCAGAACACGGCATAGGCGACGATGAGCCCAGCGCCGCCGAGAAGACCCAGTTCCTCGCCAACGGCCGCGAAGATGAAGTCGGTCTCGACGGAAGGGATGCGGCCTGGAAAGCCGCGCCCGATACCCACGCCGCCCACTCCGCCGGCCGCCAGCGCGAAGAGCGACTGCACGAGCTGGTATCCGCGCCCGGCGGCATCGGAGAACGGGTGCAGCCAGATCTCAACGCGGGTCTGTACGTGGGAGAACATGAAGTACGCCGCGGTGGCGCCGGCTGCGAACAGGACCACGCCGACGATCACGTAGCTGATTCGGCCAGTTGCGGCGTAGATCATCACGAGGAAGATGCCGAAGAAGAGCAGGCTCGAGCCCAGGTCCTTCTCGGCGATCAAGACGAAGAGCGATATCGCCCACATCAGAAGGAGCGGGCCGAGCTGCTTGAGCGGCGGCGTCCAGACGCCGAGGACCCGGCGCGTCGAGACGGACAGGAGTTCGCGGTTCTCGGAGAGGTACGCCGCAAGGAACAACACGAGGAGGATCTTCGCCACCTCGCCTGGCTGGAACGAGAACGTACCGAATCGTAGCCAGAGCTTGGCACCGTTCACCTCGTGCCCGATCAGTGCCGGCAGCACGAGCAGGCCGATACCGACGAGCATGATGGTGTACTTGTAGCGCGCGAGCGCCTCGAGAGAACGCACCGCCACGAGCGTCAGCACGAGTACGGCTACGCCGCCGAAGAGCCACACTACCTGGCTGCGGCCGAGAGCTGGATCGAGCCTGGTGACGAAGGCGATGCCGACGCCGGACAGAAGCGCCGCGATCGGCAGCAACGCGGGGTCGGCGGCCGGGGCGGTCATGCGGACGGCGAGGTGAGCGGCGACGAACGCGGCGATCAGCCCCAGCGGAGCGACGAGGTCGGATGGCGAGATCGACTTCGACGCCTGTGCTTGCACGAGCGCGAAGATGAGCAGGACGATCGGCGCCACGGCGAGCAGGAGCAGGAGCTCGCGTGTTCTCGGGTTGCGCACCTCTACGGCCCGGGTGTCGCTGTGGTGGACGTGCTGCCGGGAATGGCCTCGGGCAGCTGCGACCGGTACTGTTCCACGAGCTCGAGCGCCTCGGACAGGCCGTTCACCCGGATGCCGTCGGCCAGGCGTCCTTCGAGCAACTGATCAAGGCCGGCAACGGGGATGGTGGTCTCGGTGACGCGCCATTTGAGCGAAAGGCCCGCGAGGGAGCCAGGCACGCCGCGATAGACCGTGACGAAACCGTCCTCGTTGATCACGTATGCCTGAGACCAGGCATACGTGCGGGTCGCGTACCATGTCCCGCCGATGACCAGCGCGGCGATAACCACCCAGGCAAGAGCGGCAAGCCAGGTCCTGATCACATGCGTGCGTGCAGTCGCATCCGCCTTCGGCTCGGGGCCGGCGAAGGCGCGGGTCCCATGGCTCGCCCGCGCTGTCTGCCAGCCGCGCCCCGTGCTGCGCCCGCCGATATCCACGACCACGACCGTGATGTTGTCCTGGCCGCCCGCCTCGTTCGCCGCGGCGACGAGCGCTCGCGCCGCGTCCTGAGGGTCGGGATTCGCTCCGAGGACCTCGGCGATCTCCGTGTCCCGAAGCATGCCGAAGAGACCGTCGGTGGCGAGCAGGAGCCGGTCGCCGCCGACGGTCTCGATGTCGTAGGTGTCGGCGGACATGTTCGGATCGGTGCCGAGCGCCCGGGTGATGACGCTTCGGTTCGGGTGGAACCGTGCGTCCTCCTCCGTGAGCTGACCTAGGCGGACCATGTCGGCCACCATCGAGTGGTCCTCGGTAAGCTGCTGCAGTTGTCCGTCGCGCATCAGGTAGGCGCGGCTGTCGCCGACGTGCGCGATAGCGATGTGCCGCCCCTCGACGATGGTCGCCGTCAGGGTGGTTCCCATCCCCGAACGGCCGGCGCGCTCGTCGGCCGCCTCGATGACGGCCCGGTTCGCGGCGTGGATGGCGCGCGCCAGCGCTTTGGAGTCGGCGTGCAGGGGCGCGTTTGCCACGAGCGTCTCGATCGCGATGGTCGACGCGATCTCGCCGGCCTGGTGCCCGCCAAGCCCATCTGCGACGGCGAACAGCGGCGGCTCGGCGAGCAGCGCATCCTCGTTGTGGGTGCGCACGCGTCCGATGTCGGTCAGAAGTCCGTATCGGTCGATGGACCGGGGACTCATGCGCGCTCCACGGTCAGCCTGATGCTTCCGAGTGTGATGACCGAACCCGCCGAGACGGGCACAACGCCCGTGACCGGCACGCCGTCAAGAAGCGTTCCGTTGGTCGAGCCCAAGTCTTCGAGAACGGCGCCATCGCGTGCCGGCGCCACGCGGGCGTGACGGGCGGAGACGAAGTCGTCGGCGATGACTATGTCGGCGCCCGGCGAACGGCCGATGACGATCGGTCCCCTGATGGGCAAGCGCGTGCCGCGAAGTTCTTTGGGCCCCTGGCTCACTGTCAGCAGCAGCTCTCCGCTACCGACCCGGGCCCGGGAGCGACCTGAGACCATGCCCACGCCGGCTCTGACAGCGGCGAACAGGAAGAGGTAGAGGAGCGCGAGCAGAAGGATCTTGCCCGCGAAGAGGACGAGCTCGAGCATCCGTCAGCCCCTCGGCTCGTGATACACGAGTTCGGAGACGCCTACCGAGACGACGTCGCCATCGCGCAGCCGCTTCCGCTGCACGGCCTCACCGTTCACGAACGTCCCGTTGGTCGAGCCCAAGTCGCTGACGATCCAGCCACCGGCGTCATAGTCGAAGGCCGCGTGCTCTCGGGACACGTTGCTGTCGGCAAGCCTGATGTCTACTGCGCCCGACCGACCGACGACCACGCGCTCTCCGCCTAGTACGACGTCGTGCTCGATGCCCGTCACCGTGACGGTGGAAAGGGCGCGCAACGTGCGCGGCTCGCGCTCTTGTTCCGCGCGTCCGGCCACTGCTGACGCTGCAGGGATCGCCGACGGCGGGAGCGTCACGCCCGGCCCGGGCCGCGGTCGCTCGGCAGGCACGGCTGAGGCAACGGGCGGGACGGAAGCAACGGGCGGTGTGCGGGCGTCACGGGGCGGTGCGCCTTCAGTCGGCACGTAGAAGCCGGCCTCTTCAGCGGCCTCGGCGAGTTCAGTCGCAGACACGAGCTCCGCAAGAACTTCGAAGCGCCCCAGTTTGAGGTCGTTGTGTACGCGGAAGCGGACGAACGGGCGTTGTTCGAGGGAGTAGCCCTTCTCTCGCGAGTAGCCCACGAGATACGTCGCGAGTTCGGCGGCGAGGGTCTCGGTGAACGAACCCAGGTGTTGCTCGTCAGCGGGCGATATCACGATCGTGAAGAGATTCGGCGCGTAGATCTTGCCGACGCCGACGACTCGGCGGCGGTCCATTTCCCTGCCGAGCGCCTTGGCCAGTTCGGCGGGCTGGACGCGCGAGCGAAACACGCCCGCGAAGACGCCCTCCACGGCGTGCGCGATTCTGTCTTCGAACTCGGAGAGGATGCTCACTCAAGCTGCCCCTTGGTCGTCGAGGAGCGACGCCCTCTGGCTCGCGGCCACGTCACTCTTCCTCGGGCCGGACCGGAGGGCCGGCCGCGGTCACGAGCACGACAAGTATAAGAGAGGCCGTCATCTGCCGAGCGAAGGGGTCCCGCAACGTTTCCCAGCTGAGAAGTGCGACTGAAGGCCCACCAAGAGCGGCAATCGAACCGGCGAGAACGTACCCGCCCCAGAGGATCCCGGCGGCGATGGCCGTGCCGAGGAACGCGGCCGGACGGGAGGCCCTGCGGCACGCGACCGACATTGCCGCCGCCGCCACCGCCCACGTCAACAGCACGACATAAGCGAAGGGCGTCGTCCACAGGGCGTGAAGCCGCGAGCCGATCGCGGACGCTGTCTCGCCCTGCGCTGCCAAGGCAGCCAGAGGGTCGGTGATCACCCGCCAATCCGCGCTTCCGAACGAAAGCGCTGTCGGAGAAGCGGCCCAAGCAACCGTTGCGAGGGCGCCTCCCGCGAGAGCAGTCAGCGCGGCCTCGAGCGGCGGGAGGGCGAAGCCCGCGAGGAACGGGGTTGCCAGAGAGAAGCGGCTGGCGGCGAGTATCGGTGCCCCGAAAGGAATGAGGGCCGCTGCTGCATTTCGGCGCCCAAGGAACCACCAGTCGAGTGCCGCGGCCATGAACAGCAGTGCTGCCAGCACGTACGCGCCCTGGGCAACCAGACCGGCAGAGAACAGCAGGACCCCGAGCGCAATCCCGAGCGCCGGAGCGAGTACGCCCGCGGCCGCCGCGACCGCTGCCCCGACGATGGCCGGCGTGCCAGAGAGACTCAGCGCGACGAGGCCGAAGTAGCCGAGCCACGCGGCGGCCGCGCCGGCGAGCACCCGCGCGAGCAGCATCGCGTACGGCCGCGCCCGGTCCCAGAGCCCGACTCGCTCCCAGGAGAGGCGCTCTTCCTCGGCCGGTTGCTCCGCAACGAAAGCCTCCACGCGGTCGGCGAGTTCCGCCTGGCCGAGCCGCTCGTCTCCCAGAAGCGGCAAGAGCGCTGTCGCGAAACGGGTCACGGAGGGGTAGCGCTCGGCAGGATCAGCCGAGAGCGCGGTCATGATGACGTCGTCGATCTCGGGAGAGAGCGCCGGGTCGAAATCGCCCGGCGTGGAGGGCTCGGCGACCTCTATCTTGAAGAGCGCACCCTCGACGGAGTCCGAGACGAAGGGGTTCGCGGCGGCAAGCACCTCGAATGCGAGCGCGCCCAGGGCCCAGACGTCCGAGCGTTCGTCGACTTGTTCCCCACGAAGCTGCTCGGGTGGCATGTAGCCCGGTGTTCCGCCGAGTGCCGCCGCGTGGCCCGTAGCTGTCGACAGGGCCGAGATGCCAAGATCGGCGACCTTGGCGCGGCCCCCACGCGAGACCAGCACGTTCTGGGGTTTGATGTCGAGGTGCAAGACGCCGTTCTCGTGCGCGAACTCGACAGCTGAAAAGACCGGGTCGAGCACGGCAGCCGCCTCGTCGAGGTCGAGCGCACCGCGGTCGTCGAGGATCTCGGCGACTGACGCTCCGGCCACATACTCCATAATGAGAAAGGCCTCGTCGGAGTCGCTATCCCACTCGTAGACGGTGACGATGTCGGGGTGGTCTAGGAGCGCGGCCGTGCGAGCCTCTGCAAGCCCGGAGTCACGCGCTGGGTGGCCCTGTCGGCCGAGACCGCGCCTTGCCGGTGCCGAGAGCGGAAGGCGCTTGATCGCTACCCGGCGCTGCATCTTCGTGTCCCACGCCAGAACTACAGATCCGAAGCCGCCCTCGCCCAGTTCCTCGAGAGGTCGGTAGCGGCCCAGGATCAGCTGCTGGGGCAGATCGTCCGGCTCGGCAGGCATAGGCACATTGTATGGGAACGGTCGGGCAGGATGCGGCGGTGCCTAGTAGAACGAGGATGGGGGTAAGTTCACATCGGAACCGCCCTAGGGCACGCAAGGTACTGCGTCCCGACGCGGTCTGGGACGCTCTTGATGCCGTAGTCGAACGCAGCCAAGGAGGAGCGATGTCCCCGCAGGTTCTTATCGTCGATGACGAACCCTACATAGTCGACGTGCTCCAGATCGCGCTGCGTCGCGATGGCTTCACGGATGTGACCGCTGCGGCAACGGGTCGCGAAGCTATGGCAGCAGCCACACGCGGACCGCTCGGCGCGGTCATCCTCGATATCGGCCTACCCGACACGAGTGGGTTCGACCTCGCGGTGGAGATACGACGCGCCCGCCCTGACGTGCCGATCGTCTTTCTGACGGCACGCGACTCCGACGCCGACAAGCTCATGGGCTTCGGCGTCGGTGGCGACGACTACGTGGTCAAACCGTTCAACCCGCTTGAAGTCGTCGCCCGTGTGCGCGCTCTCATGCGTCGCGCGTACTCGCAGGGCGAGAGCGCACGCGCCGTGTACCACTTCGGACGGTTCGAGGTGAGGCCTGAGGAGGGCCGGCTCCTCGTTGACGGTGAGGATGCCCAACTGCCCGCTCGTGAGTTCCAGCTGCTGTGTTTCCTCGCAAAACACAGAGACGCCGTCTTCTCTGCGACGGAGATCTACCGCGCCGTCTGGGGCGAGGAGCCGTTGGGCATCACGGACCAGAACACCGTCAGCGTGCATGTGCACCGTCTGCGGGAGAAGATCGAGCCCGTTCCGTCCGAGCCCCGCTACCTCGTCACGGTGCGTGGTCTCGGCTACAAACTCGTACAGCCGAGCGATTCCGGTGAGCCTGCCGACGCGTCCTAGGCTGGAAGCCGGGCTGCTCTGACGCTCTCGCCTGCCAAAGCGATCGAGCATGAACGTACACGAGGCCCCCGCCGTTCGGCGGGGGCCTCGGATCAAGAGGATCCGGGCAGGGCTTGTGGCGCGTCGATCCGCGTCGCAGGGAGCTTGGCTGAGCACCGGAGGGGGGGTCGCGTTGCTCGACGGCCGGAAAGGACTGGGAGGACTTCCGGCCGACTTCAACCGTCAGGTTGGGTACACCGATGCGCCACAGCCCACTTCCCGGAAGAAGGTTCGGGCTTTGTGAGCCTGTCAATGACCTTCGAGTCTCCTTTGCGAACTCTCGTTGTCTTGATACCACCGCTCCGGCCACTTGTGCGCGCGCGTTGGGCCTGTTCAGCCGCCCGTAAGGCGAAGTCATGCGGCGTTCAAGCACGCGGCAGATCTCAAGCCCACGCTCTTGAGGCGCCAGTCGCCGTGCGCTTCCGCGTGGCCTGGCTGGTGGGCGGGTTTCGTTCGCGTCGATGTTGCACGCGGTCTCTCCGAAAGATGAGTCGCCAACCTCGTTTGTGACTGTCTGCGGGGGCGGAGATGGCTCGTTTGCCCTTCACTACCTGCGATGCTAGTATCTGCTCCTGCGCGTGCGGGTGTGGCGGAATGGCAGACGCGCATGGTTCAGGTCCATGTGGGGGCAACCCCGTGAAGGTTCAACTCCTTTCACCCGCACCAGACGAACGTGAACGGCCCCGGGAACCCGGGGCCGTGCTTCGTCTGGGCGCAAGGTACACGCGTGATGACGTCGCCTGTGTGCCGAGCGGGACCCCTACTCGACGATCTCCAGGAGTTCGATCTCGAACGTCAGGTCCTCCCCGGCGAGCGGGTGGTTGAAGTCCAGCACCGCCGACTCGCTTCCGATGTCGGTGACGGTCGCGGCCATCCTGTGTCCCTCGGCCGAGGCTACCTCGACCATCCAGCCCACTTCTGGCGTCTCGGGGAACGCGTCGAGCGGTACCTCGTGCCGTGCCTCGTCCAGGCGCTCTCCATATGCATCGCACGCGGGTATGGTCACCGTCTTCTTCTGGCCAACCTCCAAGCTGGCGACAGTCTCATCAAAACCCGGAATGACCTCGCCCGAGCCGAGCGTGAACTCGAGCGGTTCTCGCCCTTCGTTGCTGTCGAACTCAGTGCCGTCATTCAGCGTCCCGCGGTAGCGGACGCGGACCTTCTGGCCAGTCTGGGGTGTCATGCCATCTCCTGACGTTGGTCGGGCCGGGAATCGGCAGGTCGCACGCCTGAGAACCGCACGCGCAAAGCCGATTCCTGCACTCTACAGCCTTCTCTTGCCCATGCCGATGTATTCCGTGAGGTTTCGGTGACGTTCTCGGCACCGAAGGGCGTGCGGGGGCGCCGCTGAGGCGCACTCCCGCACCGATACGCGGGCGGGCAGATGGGTCTCTACGTACCGATCAAAGGAAAATGCACCTGGTGGCGGGAGTTCGCCAACGAGGAAGACCGCTTCGACCGCTCTCTCAAGCCTGACGAGAAGCGCGTCCAGTGCGTGTGTTTCGTCGAGGGCGATTCCTGGCAGTACATGGCCAAAGATGTTCCAGCCAACTGCCCGTTCAGCCGCCGTTGCCGCTACCACATCCGGGTAGGCTAGGTCAGAGGATGTGCAGTCTGTGAGACTGGAGCGCCGCGTCCTTGGGTACCTGATCGCCGTGATGGCTGGTCTCTCGGTGCTTGTGATCGTCGGCACCGGAGCAACCATTCTAGTTGGTGCCGTCCAAAGCGATCGGGCCGACACGTTGACTGCGGTCGGCATGGTTCGGGAGGCACTCGCTACGAGCCGAACGGAGTTGGTGGCTGATGCGGCCGAACTTGCCGCGTCTGACCGAGCCGAGGCACTCGCGTCCGGGGGCTCCATTGATGGATCAAGGGCCGCCCAAACAGCGATCGCGCACAACATGGGCATCAGCCTTCTCGCGGTGTACGACGCGTCAGGTGCGCTGCTCCACATGAGCACCGCGCCTTCGGCTACCGTCGGACGCGCGAACGTCGAGAACCTGTTCCAGGCGTGGCCACAGTTGAACGTCGTGTCGGGCCTGACGCGCTCCGTATCTGGTCTAGTGCGTCTCGCTGACGGTGCTCTCATGCTCGTTGCCAGCGCGCCCGTTGTGTCGGAAGAAGCGAGCCGCGCGCCCGGGGCAACTGTGCTGGTAGGTAGCCAGCTGGACGCCGACAGGATACGTGCGCTGTCGAGGAGTTCCCTGCGCAGTGTCGCCATTCGACCTGTCGCTGCCGACAGCGTGGATCCAGCGACGTCGGATGACGTGTTCGTCCGCGGGGGCCGTTTCAGCTCTCAGACAGGCGTTACATACCTGGAGGACCTGAACGGCGACGTGGTTGCAGAGCTCTCAGTCGCCGGGGATCGTACGGCGTGGGCGGGCGGCGTGCTCACCCTGACCGTGATCTCGTGCGGTCTCGTGCTATTGGCTCTCTCGACGGTCTATGTCTTGCGCCACGGCTTGCGCGATCTGTTCCTCGGCCGGGTTACGGCCCTCAACGCGCAAATCGACCGAATCCGTCGGAGCGGTCAGGCGGAGCGAGTTGTCGTGGAGGGCGACGACGAACTCTCCTCGCTCGGCGAGAACGTCAACGGCATGGTCCGTGCCCTTGAGGAATCGCGGGACGAGGTACAGCGGGCGTATGAAGAGTTGGAAGCCCGTGTCGCCGAGCGAACCGTCGAGCTCAGCAACGCGGTGACCGAGCTGGAGGAACAGGTCGCCGGCCGCCGCGCGGCGGAGGACGAGAGAGCGGCTTCCGACGCTCGCTACCGGCTACTGATCGACAACCTGACCGATACGGTGTTCACCTTGGATGCTGAGTGTCTGATCACCTACGTAAGCCCGGGTGTCGAATGGGCGTTCGGGTACCCGCCTGCCGACCTCATCGGCAAGCCGGTCGCCGTCCTGCTCACGCTGCCATCGGCGAAGGCAGTCGAGCGTCAGCTCAAACGCGGCCTCGCCAAGGACGGGAACGTGCTCGGCCTCGAGGCGGTTGCAGCGGACGGCAAGGAACTCGACGTCGAGATGGTGCTGAGTCCTCTGGACTCGTCCATCGGCGCCACCCAGGGGATCCTCCGCGACGTGACGGCTCGCAGGCGCTACGAGGACGAGTTGCTCCACATGGCTAGCCACGACTTCCTCACGGGGCTCGCGAACCGACGTCGCTTCGAAGAGGAACTCCAGCGGGCACTGGCGTCGGCGCAGCGTCACGGCACGGAGGGTGCGGTCCTGTGGGTGGATCTGGACAACTTCAAGGACGTCAACGACACGCTCGGCCACCACGCGGGCGACGAGCTTCTCATGGATATCGCCCGCGCCCTGCGCGGGGCGGTGCGCTCCGAGAGCACTCTAGCCCGGTTGGGCGGCGACGAGTTCGCGGTCTTGCTCCCGATGGCGACAAGGGACGAGGCGCGGGAGGCCGGCGAGCGGCTGCTCGCCGAGATCGCCAAGGTCCACGTCTTCTTCGAGGGCCGGATCCTGCGGGCCCGCGGCAGCATGGGCATTGTGGTCTTCCCGGCCGACGGTCTTGACGTCGATGAGCTCCTGGCGCGAGCCGACATCGCGATGTACCGCGCCAAGCGGCTCGGCAAGGCTCGCAGCGTCTTCTTCACCCGGGACGAGGACTGGCGCGACGAGATCGCAGACCGCAGGGCGTGGGCCGAGCAGATCGAACTGGCCGTGCGCGAGAGCGCGTTCGTGTCCTTCGCGCAGCCTATCGTCGGCCTCGAAGACGGTATCGCCGGTTGCTTCGAGCTGCTCGTGCGGATGCCGGACATCAACGGGGACTACATCCCGCCGGCCCGGTTCCTCGACACCGCCGAGCGTACCGGTTTGGTCGTCGATGTCGACCTGTGGATGCTCCGCGAAGCCGTAAAGTTGCTGTGCGAATTCAACGACGAGTTCGTGTGTCTGAATGTGAACGTCTCTCCACGCACGATCGGCGACGAGCGGTTCTTGGCCGAGGTCACCCGTCTCTTGAATGAGTCCGGGGTGAGCGCCGAGCGCCTCGGTATAGAGATCGTCGAAAGTGCGATAGTCATGGACGTCGGAACGGCCCAGGACGTCCTGCGTGAGCTGAAACGCATCGGGTGCCGCATCCTGCTCGACGGGTTCGGCTCCGGCTTCACGTCCTTCCTGCATCTCAAGCAGCTGCCTGTCGATACGCTCAAGATCGACGGCGACTTCGTGCAGCGCATTCACGAAAGCCCCAATGATCAACACCTCGTGCGCGCCATGGTCGAAATGGCCAGGGGTCTGGGCATGGGAACGATCGCCGCGTGTGTGGAGAACGGTGAGACGGTCGACCTCCTGCGCGAGTTCGGCGTCGAGACCATCCAAGGCAACTTCATCGGCCGCCCGGGTCCGTCGCGTCAGGTGATCCAGGCGGAACTTGCTCACTCCGAGGCGCGCGCCATCCTCCTGTCCGGTCTCTAGGCCTCGTCGCTCGCCGCCGCCTTCGCGGCTGCCCAGCCGAGGCTCTCGCACGCCCGACTCACGGTGCGCGAACGTCTTCCTCGCGCTAGTCTGCATCCCGACAGTGTGAATCTGAGCCGGCTCGACACGCGGGAGGTGTGGCAGGCCGTGTGTTCTCGAGGCAGCGGGAGTCCCTCCGAGAGTTCCTCGGCCCGGCGGGCACTTCCAAGTGCGTCGGAGATTGCCGCGTTTCGCGGGCGCGTGTGGACCCACTACCGTCAGGCCGGCAGGCACTCCCTCCCCTGGCGGCTCACTCGTGACCCATACGCGGTGCTCGTCTCGGAGGTCATGCTTCAACAGACTCAGGTCCTCCGAGTCGTGCCGAAGTACGAGGAGTTCCTCGCCGAGTTCCCGACGGTCGATGCGCTGGCGGCGGCGCCCCTCGAGGCCGTACTCCGCGCGTGGCAGGGCCTCGGCTACAACCGGCGTGCGCTCTGGCTCAAGCGGGCAGCCGAGGTGTTGAGCGAGCGATACGCTGGTCTGGTTCCCTGCGATCGCGTTGCGCTCGAGAAGCTTCCGGGGGTTGGGGCGACAACTGCCGCGGGCGTGTTGGCCTTCGCCTTCGGGCTTCCGGCGCCCTACCTGGAGACGAACGTGCGCGCCGCCTACCTCCATGAGTTCTTCCCGAATGCGGAGTCGGTTCCGGACAGCGCGATCATGCCGCTGGTCGAGACGACCATCGACGATGACGACCCCCGCGAGTGGTTCTACGCGCTCCTCGACTATGGGCACTGGCTCAAGCGAGCCTACCCGAATCCGTCGCGGCGCAGCGCCCATCACGCCCGGCAATCGCCGTTCGAGGGATCGCGCCGGCAGAAGCGTGCCCGTTTGCTGCGCGCCGTTCTGGAACGGCCCGAACGCTCGACTGACGAGATCAGTGCCGCCCTCGAACCATGCACCGCAGGCGAGGTCATCTCACTGCTCGAAGAGTTGGAGGCAGAGGGCTTCGTGGTGCGCGAAGGCGGCGGATGGGTGGTCGCGTAGCGCCAAGCGCGGGCGCCGCGCTGTGACGGCCATTCGGGCGGCCCATCACATGTGACGAGCGAACATCCGGCGCGACAATCGGGGCTAAAAGGCCGCAGCTAGAATGCCGAAACAACTAGCAGAGACCCTCGCGATCATCCACCCGCAAAAACAGGGTCTTGGCGCCGGATTCTTCGTGGCTGCGGGCGCCCGAGAAATGCAGTCAGCCGCGGGGGCCTGTGGCGGCTGCCCCGCTGCCGCAGGCCCTACTATTCCTCTCGGATCGAGTGCTTGTCGCGCCGGCGCTTCCCGAGCTAGGTGTTTTCCCTCTTGCGGTGCATGATCTCGACCATCGTGCGGAGCTTGGCCTCCTTGGCCTTGTGCTCCTTCAAGATCTGCTCCCGGCGGGTGGGATCGAGGAAGGCCTTCACCCTGTCGACGAGGTCAGCGGGTGCGAACGGCTTGGTGATGTAGTCAGTGGCTCCGCCTTCGACGGCGTTGAGCTGCTGCTCGAAATCGCCGACGGCGGAGAGATGGATCACGGGGATGTCGCGCGTCGCCGGGTCGGCCAGCAATCGCTTGCGCACTTCGCGTCCGTCTATGTGCGGCATCATGATGTCGAGTAACACAAGGTCAACGTGGTGGTGCTTGACCTTCACGAGAGCCTCCTCGCCATCGTAGGCGGGGATGATCTCGTAGCCGTGCTTTTCGAGCGTTGCGGTGACCAGTCTGACGATCGAGGGTTCGTCGTCGACGACGAGGATCGTAGGCATAGCAGAACCTGCTCTCCTTCGGCTCTAACACTGCTAGCTTCGCGCTAGCGGGGCCACTTCCCTGCTAGCACGTCGGGCGACTTCGTTCGACGTGCGGCGCCATTGGCTCAGTCGTCGAGGAATCCGTTCACCTGGGCGACCAGATCCTTGGGCGTGAAAGGCTTGCAGATGTAGTCGAGCGCTCCGGCGTCCAAACCCGCCTGCTGCTCGGTGACCTGGGTCTTCGCTGTGAGCATGACGACAGGGATGTGCGCGGTGTTTGGGTTCGCCTTGATCCTCCGGCACGCTTCGTAGCCGTCACAGGCCGGCATCATGACGTCCATCAAGATGAGGTCCGGCTGTGCACTCTCGGCCATCTCGACCGCCGAAAGCCCGTCGGTTGCCTCGACTACGTCGAAGCCCTTCGCCTTCAGCGAGAAGGAGACGAGTCTGAGGATATGGGGCTCGTCGTCGACCGCGAGGATCCGCTTCACGATGTTCGCTCCTCAGCGTACTGGCCGTCGAGCAGCGCTTCGACCTGCTCGGCGATCAACTCGGGCGAGAAGGGCTTGGACAAGCGTCCTTCGGCGAGATTCAGGATGTCGATGCGTTCACGATCGATCCGGTGCGCCGTCATGACGACGATGGGGATGTCACGCCACTCCGGCGTGGTCTTCACGTGGCGAATGAGTTCGTACCCATCCATGCGGGGCATTCGCAGGTCAGTGATGATGATGTCGGGCACGTGCTGTTGGACGGCCGCTAGGGCCTCTTCGCCGTCGTAGGCCGCGGCCACGGTGAAGCCGCGCCGACGTAGACTCTGGCTGAGCACGCTAACGATCGACCGGTCGTCGTCGACGACGAGCGCAACCGGGAAGGCAACCGAACCCACCAACGGGTCGATGATTTCGATAAGACGCTGCTGGTCGATGGGCTTCTCCAGGTACTCCGTGGCACCCAGACGACACGACAGGCCTTCGTCGCAGATGATCGACACGACCACCACCGGGATGTTCGCCGTCTCGTCGTGGTCCTTCAGGGACTGCAGCAGCTCGAATCCGTCCGCCCCTTCGAGGATGACGTCCAGGGTGATGACCCGAGGCCGGACCCGGATGGCAAGTGCCAGGGCCTCCTCGGCGGTGTGTGCCTTGACGACCTCGTAGCCGCGCCTGATCAGGTAGGTGGCGATCAAGTCCGCGACGTCGGGATCGTGGTCGACGACCAGAACAGTTCCGCCGACTTGCTCGGGCGGCAGCAGCGAAGGCGTCCGCACCATGTCCATTCCGGCCACGGGAACGGTGAAGGAGAAGGTCGAACCCTCACCGAGTTTGCTCTTCACGGAGACCCTGCCGCCGAGGAGCTCGATGATGCTCTTGGTGATGGACAGCCCAAGTCCGGTGCCGCCGATCTCGCGCGTCATCGCCGAATCCACGCGGTAGAACTTGTTGAAGAGCTTCTTCTGGTCCTCTCGGCTGATCCCCATGCCCTTGTCGGCGACTGAGACCTGCACGTAGCCGTCGGTATGCTTCGCGGAGATGGTCACGTCGCCGCCCTCGGGGGAGTACTTGAGGGCGTTGCTGATGAGGTTGATGAGCACCTGTCCCACCCGGTCGCGGTCGACCGCCACGACCGGCAGGTTCTCGGGCACGCGCGTCTTGACAGCGCGGCCGGTCTGGTTGAGCACCGCGCGGAAGGAGTCGACCGCGCCTTCGATCGAATCGGCGAGATTGACCGGCTCCACCTTGAGCCGGATGCGGCCGGACTCGATGCGCGAGATGTCGAGCATGTCGTTGATCATGTCGACGAGCCGGTCGGAGTTCTCCTTGACGATGCCGAGGAACTCCTCCTGGATCTCGTTGATGTCGCCCGCGTCGCCGTCGAGGATCAAGTCGACGTAGCCCTTGATCGAGGTCAGCGGCGTGCGCAACTCGTGCGAGACCGTGGAGACGAACTCGTTCTTCATCTGGTCGATCTCGCGCTCGCGCGTGATGTCGTGCATGGCAAGCACGCGGCCGATGTAGTCTCCTTCGAGGTCGATGACCGGGCTCACGCGCGCCTTGACGACACGCTTAGGCTCGTCGAACTCGATCTCGTGGTACTCGTCCGAGTGCAGCGGGTCGAAGACGTCGGCGCTGGACTTGTGCATCTCGCAATTGCCACACCGCTCGCGCTTCAGTGCGAAACTGGAGGGCTCGCCCCCGCAGCACAGTGTTCCGTTGACGAGCCAGCAGCGCAGCTCCTCGCTATCGTAGGCCGGGCAATCCGGCATGTTGCAGTGCATGACTTCTTGGCACCGACGAGCCTCAGTGGGCGTGAGCGGCTCAATCCCGACGAGGGCATCCACCGAGATCAACTTGCCGAGGAGTTTCGTACGTGAGACGGCGAGCATCTCGCTCGCCGCGGGGTTGAGGTACGTGACGCGGTCGTCCGCGGAGAAGAGCACGAGCCCGTCACCGCTCGCGGCGAGCACGGCCTCGTTGACGAACGGAGCCCCGACCTCCTTGTTGACGGCGATGAGCCGTCCGTCAGCCCTAGCGGGGGTTAGCCTCGTCGCAGGGGCTCGCTTGACCCCGGAATCCGACTTTGCGGGCTTCGGCATCGATGCCTCCTGTGATCTTGTTGTTAGCACTACATCCTTCGACGTGGGCCTCGGCGTCCCTGCCCCGCGCGCTGCCCGGCGTCGGTTACTCCAGGAACACCCCATCCGCGACGTCGTCGGCGATATTCTCGGAGATCTCGAAGATGGAACGCCCCGTCTCTCTCGCAATGCGTGCAATCTCCTCGTGCTCCGGTCTCGGTCGTTCCTCGCCGCCTAGCTGTGCGACCTTTACCCGGACGGGGCCGTAGCGGGTGCTGGCTGTGCGCTCCTCGCGTGGGACGACGGTTCGGGTCACGTCGCTTCGCCGGACACCCAGGGTGCCGGTGAGCTCGTGTACGCGGGAGGCGAGCGTGTCGGCGGCACTGGGCTCGCACAGGACCGAAAGCGATACCGCCGCCCGGCCCTTCTTCATGACGATAGGGGTCTGCCACACGTCCAGGGCGCCGTCGTTGAGGAGCTCCTCGGCGGCGAACGCCAGCTGCTCGGAAGTGAGGTGGTCGATGTTGGTCTCGAGAACGGTCACGACCTCCGAGCGAGCCATCTCGCTCTCGTCGCTACCCACGACACCCACCCCCAGATCGGCTGACTGGCCGATCACGATGCGCGCAACATTGGGAAAGCCAAGGTCGCGAGCGCCCGCGCCATAGCCGATGGCCGACGGAACCATCGGGGGCAGCGGCCCGAACGCGCTCGCAAAGGTGCGGATGAGCGCGGCACCGGTTGGTGTTGTGAGCTCTCCGGCGGGTTGGTTGTTCGCGAGCGAAGGGCCGGGGACAGTGGGCACGCCCAGAAGCAGCTGCGCCGTCGCAGGTGCCGGGATGGGCAAGACACCATGCGAGCACGTGACCGTGCCCGCGCCCACGGCGATCGGCGTGCAGACAAGGTGGTCAATGCCGAGATCCGCCAGACCGAGGGCGACGCCGACGACGTCGAGGATCGTGTCGACCGCTCCGATCTCATGGAACTGCACTTCTTCGACGCCTACTCCGTGGACGCGCGATTCGGATTCGGCGAGCAGTTGGAACACTGATAGTGCCCGTTCCGCGACAGCGTCGGCCAACCCAGCCTTCGCGATCAAGTCGCGTATCTCTGCGAGATGTCGCACCGGCGGGACGGTATCGTCTGCCTCGGAGGACAGCCTGACGGTGACGGACTCGATGCTGCAGGAGGTTGTCCGTTCGATCAGCACGTCTTCAGAGGGGATGCCGAGTTGCCCCATGGCGGCGATGAGGCGGTCGCGGTCGAATCCTGCGTCGATGAGCGCGCCGAGGAACTTGTCTCCCGATATGCCCGTCGAGCAGTCCAAATGCGCGATCACTGCTCGGCTCCACCCTCGGTTGCAGTCATCGTCGGCGCCGAAGCGTCATCGGGCTCGCCAGCTTCGCTTGCACGATTGATGCGGCTCGCCAGCGCCGCTGCGCCGAATCCGTTGTCGATGTTCACTACGCCGATCCCCGATGCACACGAGTTCAGCATGGTCAGCAACGGGGCGACGCCGCCGAAATGGGCGCCATAGCCCACCGAAGTGGGCACCCCGATGACCGGAACGCGGACGAGCCCTGCGACCAGAGAGGGCAGAGCGCCCTCCATGCCCGCGACCGCGATGATGACATGCGCAGAGGAGAGCGTGTCGCGATACGCGAGCAGGCGGTGGAGTCCGGCCACGCCGACGTCATAAAGACGGGTCACCCGGTTGCCCATGACCTCTGCGCAGACCGCCGCTTCCTCGGCGACCGGCACGTCGGCCGTACCGCCCGTAGCGACCACGATATGGCCGATCGCGGGGCGCACCTCGCGGCGGTCCACAACGATGACGCGCGCGTCTTCGACGTACCGAGCATCGTCGGCCAGCTGAGCAACAGCCTGGAAGTGCGCGGCGGTTGCGCGCGTCGCCAGCAGGACGTCGCCGTGCTCGAGGATCTCGCGGGCGATCGAGCGAAGCTGCGACGGGGTCTTTCCCTGGCAGAAGACCACTTCGGAGAACCCGGTGCGGATCGAGCGATGATGATCCACCCGCACGTCGACGCGGGTTCCGGCCTCGCCCTCCGAGGGTCTGGAATGAGCTCCGCCGCCCGCACTGGCATCGACTTCGGCCGAATGGGCCTGGCTGGCGAGCTCAGCGAAGGGCATATGCTCCAGCGCCGTGGCTGCGTCTTCAACTGAGCGCTCCCCGGCCGCAACCTCGGTGAGCAGCCGGACTATGCCGTCGAGGTCCATGTGACTCCTCGTTGCGATGTGCCGTCGACAGCCGTCGATGGCTCCTTACCGAGTATAGTGCGACCAGGTAACGAGCACGCCGAGGGGAAGGGCCCGACCATGCCTCGCTACGCATTCCTCGGTCCCGAAGGCACGTACTCCGAAGAGGCTCTTCTGGGTCTCGAACTGCCCGAGGCGGAGCCGGTCGCGTATCCGACCATTGCGGACGTGTTCCTTGCGGTCGAGTCGGGCAAGGCAGACGGTGGCGTCGTCCCGATCGAGAATTCGGTCGAGGGCAGCGTGAACTCCACGCTCGACGGGCTGGCCTTCGATCACGACCTCATGATCAGCCGAGAGATCGTGCTCGACATCCACCACTCGCTCGTTGTCGCTCCCGGCACGAAGCTCACGGACATCACTGAGGTCATCGGCCACCCGCAGGCAACGGCCCAGTCTCGAAAGTGGATCGCGCGGACGCTCCCGGGCAAACCAGTCGTCGCCGCCAACTCGAACGCGGAGGCCGTCAAGATCGCGGTTGTCACGCCGGGTGCGGCAGCGATCGGACCGGCGCTCGCGGCATCTTTGTACGGGGGCGAGGTCCTCGTCGAAGACGTGGAAGACTTCGCGGACAACCAGACGCGGTTCGTGCTCGTCGGCCGCCGGTCGGCGGCTCGGACTGGTCGCGACAAGACCTCTCTTGCGCTCTTCTTGAGAGCCGACAAGCCGGGTGCGCTGCTCATGATCCTCTCGGAGTTCGCCTATGGCGGCATCAATCTCACGAAGCTGCAGTCGCGTCCCACCAAGCGCGCGCTGGGCGACTACATGTTCTTCATCGATCTCGAGGGCCACGTGGACGACGAAGACGTGGCACTCGCGCTCAGCTGCCTTCGGCTCAAGTTGCGCACGGTGAAGGTGCTCGGCAGCTACCCGCGCGCGAAGTAGACGCGGATGCCCGGGCCTCGTGGTAGAAGCGAGGCTCACGTGTCGCTACGTCAGGCCGGCTAGATGTAGTAGATGTGCGCCGACGCCGTGGCGAGTTCGGCCTGACGCTCGGCGAGCGCCGCGATGGTCGTGCCGGCAAGGTACACGCCGAGCGAGTCCGCCGTGCGCTGCCAGAATTCTGAGGCTGCGGAGCCTGAGACCCTGGGAACGTCCAGCACATCGCCTTCGATAGCTCGCACCACGTCGGCGACGTCGATCTGAGACGCTGCGCGGGCGAGGGCGTGTCCGCCTCCCGCTCCGCGCCTGCTGTCGAGAACGTGCGCGCGGGCGAGCTCCGAGAGCTGCTGCTCGACGACGCGCTGGGGCAGTCCGAGGCGCGAAGCTATCTCACCCCCCGAGACATATGTGCCTGGCGGTCGGCCGGCGAGCAGCACGAGCGCTCTGAGCGCGTAGTCGAGGCGCTGTGACACGCGCATCAGGCGAGATCTTCCCAGAGCTTGGTGCTGAGGTAACGCTCACCCGTTGAGGGCGCGACGGTCACGACGATCTTGCCCGACATCTCGGGGCGTGCGGCAATCCGCAGTGCTGCGGCCACGTTCGCCCCGCTCGAGATTCCAACGAGCAGACCCTCCTCAGCGGCCAAGCGACGCGCGGTCGCGATGGCTTCTTCGCCGTTGACGTGCTCTACCCCGTCCAGCACCTCAAGGTCGAGGACGGTCGGGATGAAGTTGGCCCCGATGCCCTGGATGAGGTGCGGCCCGGGAGTAAGGGCCTCGCCGGCGAGCTGTTGAGAGATGATGGGCGACTCGGACGGCTCGACGGCTATCGCGAGGACTCCGTCGTCCCGTTCCTTGAGGTAGCGGCCGGCCCCACTGATCGTGCCGCCAGTGCCGACGCCGGCGACGAACGCGCCGATCCTGCCGCGCGTGCCCCCGGCAGCGGTCCAGACTTCGGGTCCTGTCGTCTGGTAGTGGGCGGCGGGATTCGCAGGGTTGTCGAACTGGCCGGGAATCCAAGCGTCCTTGGTCCCCTCGGCGAGAGCCTCGGCCGCTTCGACGGCGCCGCGCATGCCTGTCTCCCGCGGTGTGAGGACGATCTCCGCCCCGAACGCCATCAGGAGCTTTCTGCGCTCGAGCGACATCGACTCGGGCATGGTGAGGATGGTGCGGTACCCGCGCGCAGCGCCGAGCATGGCGAGTGCGATACCCGTATTCCCGCTCGTCGGCTCGACGAGGACCGATCGGCCGCGCGTTATCCGACCGCGCTCCTCGGCGTCGTTGAGCATGCTCAGGCCGATGCGGTCTTTCACAGAGCCGCCCGGATTCCGCGACTCGAGCTTCACGGCTACAGTCGCACCGAGCCCCTCCGAGAGACGATTGAGTCGCACGAGGGGCGTGTCGCCGATGATGAAGTCAACTGCCGAAGCGATGTCTGCCATCGCGAAACCTCCTGGCTGTCGTTGTACCGAGCCCGCGAGTGCAACGGGATACATCATTCATACCACGGCAATAGGAACATATACGCACGAACATTGTGCGTATATGTCAATGCGAGGTCAATCATCGGCACCAAGGGCTCGCCAGTGGCGCCGCGTCGCCCGTCGCCTACTGTGCAAGACCGTGCGCGATGCCTGCCTCATCGAGAAGCTGACAAAGTCCGGCGCCATCTTCCACTGTGCAGATCCAGCGCCGGGCGCCGGGCGTACTCCAGGTGCATTCGTCGTCGCAGACGGGCACCGGCGGCGCTACGAGATCCCCGTCCATGAGCCGCATGAGACGATCGCTGACCTCGTTGGGCAGGTCCGTTGCAACCGAGAGGAACATGTCGTCGTCGCGGATCATCCGTATGGTTGCGAGCCACGTCGGCGGGACACCCAAGGAGAGCAGGTACTCGTCGGAGTACTCGTCGAACGTCCCGCTCGTGGGAGGCGCAGCGTCCACACGAGTAGGCGCGCCATTCGAACCAAGGTTCGGGGCATGCATCGGCTCTCTCTGAGCGTTCGGCGGGTCTCTCACCAGCTGGAGCTCGCCCGTGATGGGGTGGCACTCCACGCATCGCGTGCGTGCCCATTCGTAGGCGAGGTCGTGACGCCCCACGAACAGCAAGAGCAGCAGCTTCTCGTCCACGTGCGCGATAGCGCGCAAGTCCTGCGTGACACGCGCGGACCGAATCGCACGGTCCCGCGCATCGTGCACCATCTCAAAGTTGAAGCCGGCTCGCGTAGGTTCGGCGATCAGCTTGTCGATGAAGGCCGCCGCGCGCTTGATGTCACCCGAGTCGAGGTGGGCGAGCGCATCAACGAAGCTGTCTGCGAGCGCTATCTGCTGCATGGGGCGATTATGCCCAGTCTCGCTGAAGGTTGCTTGCGCTCGGTCGAACCGCTGGCGGGCTGCCAGGGCTCCCGCCTGGCGCAGAGCTCGCCACTACCCGACGAGCCCGTCCACCGCGCGCTCGTACGCGTCATACGTGCGCTGGTCGAACAGCACGAACGTCGCCTCGCGCAGGTGGCGAGTGTCGACAAGCGCTTCCTGTACAGCGTGCACCGCGACACGTGCCGCGAGGTCCAGTGGGTAGCCGTAGATCCCCGTTGAGATGGACGGGAAAGCGATAGTCTTTAGGCCGTTGGCGTCAGCGATCTCGATGCTGCGCCGATACGCGCTCGCCAGGGCCTCAGGCTCCCCGCTCCGTCCGCCGCCCCATATCGGGCCCACGGCATGGATCACGTGGCGAGCCGGCAGACGACCGGCAGTCGTCAGCGCAGCCCCACCGGTGGGCACTGGCCCGTGTTCTCGCACGTAGGCCGCACACTCCCGGGCGATCTCGGGGCCACCGGCGTCATGGATTGCGCCGCTGACACCCCCGCCCGGCGCGAGCCTGGAGTTCGCGGCGTTCACGATGGCGTCCGCGTCAATCCTCGTGATGTCGCCGAGCACGATTCGAACGGGCATCGCCGGTTCCGCTCCCTTCCTTGCACGCGCATCAGGTGGTGTTCCGCCGTCCCTATTGTTCCCGTACGCGACTGCCAGTTGCCGGCGGAGGCTGCGATATACTCGGGCGCGTGTGACCGCCCTGCTCGCGTGCCTGCTCACGCGGCCCACTCACGTGCCTCTGGAGGCCGAGATGCTCGACGCCCGATTCGTCCGCGAGAACCCCGATGTCGTCCGGGCTGCGCTGGAGAGCCGGGGCGCATCGTGGGACCTCGAGGGCTTCCTGGCGCTCGACGAGTCGCGCAGGAGTCTCATCGGGAAGACCGAGGGGCTGCAGGCACGTCGCAACGAGGCGTCCAAACAGGTCGGGCAGATCATGCGCGAGGCACGCACCGAAGCAGCCGAGTCGCTCAAGGCCGAGGTCCGCTCCATCAACCAGGAACTCGAGAGCCTCGAGGCGCGCCTAGCCGAGATCGACGCGCAGTCCCGCGAGCTCTTGCTCACAGTGCCGAACATCCCCGACGCCTCGGTGCCATGTGGGGGCGACGAGACGGCGAACGTCGAGGTCAAGAGATGGGGCACGCCGCCCGTCTTCGATTTCGCGCCGAAGGCTCACTGGGACCTCGGGCCGGAGCTCGGCATCATCGACTTCGAACGCGGAGTCAAGCTTGCGAAGTCACGATTCGTACTCCTCGGCGGAATGGGAGCCCGCCTCGAGCGCGCGCTCATCAACTTCATGCTCGACACCCATCACGAGCGTGGCTATCGGGAATGGTGGCCGCCTGCGCTCGCGAACACCGAGACGCTCATCGGAACCGGGCAGCTCCCGAAGTTCGAGGAAGACCTGTTCAAGACCCAGGGAGAGTCGACGCCTCTCTATCTCATCCCGACTGCCGAGGTCATGCTCACGAACATCCATCGCGACGAGGTTCTCGAGGGTGCTGACCTCCCGCTCCACTACACCGCGTACACGCCATGCTTCCGCGAGGAGGCTGGCTCGGCGGGCCGTGACACGCGCGGGATGATCCGGGTGCACCAGTTCGACAAGGTCGAGCTCGTGAAGTTCGCCAAGCCCGAGCAGTCGATGGAGGCGCTCGAAGGGATGGTCGCAGACGCGTGCCTCATCCTCGAGAAGCTCGGCCTGGCGTACCGCGTAATCGTGCTCTGCACGGGTGACATGGGCTTCTCGGCGGCCAAGACCTACGACATCGAGGTCTGGCTCCCGTCCTATGACGACTACAAGGAGATCTCGTCCTGCTCGAACTGCACGGACTTCCAGGCACGCCGAGCCTCGATCAAGTACCGTGAGCCGGGCGATTTCAAGGGCTCGCGTTTCGTACACACCCTGAACGGGAGCGGCCTGGCTGTCGGCCGGACGCTCGCCGCCGTACTGGAGAACTGCCAGCGAGCCGACGGCAGCATTCTCATTCCTGAGGTGCTCCGTCCGTACGTCGGCGGTGCCGAGGAGATCCGCGCCGAGACCGCGTAGGGTAACGCTGGGCGCACGGACGCCCACCTCCGCTGGGGACCACGCGCGTGCACCCCGGTGGCGAGGTCAAGCGTGACCCCGGCCAGCGGTCATGAGTCTGTTCGAGTGGCCGTGAACCGACCGCAGAGCCGCGCCCTCGCCCATCGGCATCATCTGAATTGCATCTTAACTTCGAATTAAGCCATAAGCATTGACTATGCAATGAGGGTAGTGAAGACAAAGGCGCGGAGGGCTGGAGAACTCGATACCCCATGCCACCAGTCGGCCCGACGTGCTTCTCGTTTGCGACAAAGCAGACCGACGTGAGGGGAGACGCACATGATTTCCAGACGAGACTTCATCAAGTGGAGCGCGGCCGCTGGCACCTGGATGTACGTTAGCGGTGTCACAGGGGCCTCCTGGCTCCTGGACAAGGCCTTTGCTGCCATACCTGGCGGGACGCTCGGCCCCGAGGGCGTGCGGAAGTTCGCTACGCCGCTGCTCATTCCGCCCGTCATGCCGCGCGCCGGCACGATCACACTAAAGGGCGGCCAGCTCGCGGACTACTACGAGATCTCGATGAAGCAGTTCTCGCAGCAGATCCTTCCGGCTGGCCTTCCGCCGACGACCGTGTGGGGCTACGGCGCGGTGGCTGGGATGGGAAAGAATCCGCTGCTCATTCACAACGCGCCGTCGCTCACGATCGAGGCGAAGGTGAACAGGCCAGTCCGGGTCAAGTGGATCAACGACCTCGTCGACGCCAACGGCAAGTACCTGCCACACCTTCTCCCGGTCGATCCGACGCTTCATTGGGCCAACCCGCCCGGCGGCTGCGATGAGCGCGACACACGGCCAACATTCGACGAGACTCCGGGCGCCTACACCGGTCCGGTGCCGATGGTGACGCACGTACACGGCGCCGTGGGCGTCGGTGACGAGAGCGACGGCTACGCTGAAGCGTGGTATCTGCCGAACGCCTGCGACATCCCCGAGGGCTACGCGACCGAAGGCACGTGGTACGACTTCTTCGCCAGAAAGGCGAGAGCCAACTTCCGCGCAACCTGGGGATCCGGCTATGCCACGTTCCAGTACCCGAACGAGAACCGCGCCTCGACCGTCTGGTATCACGATCACGCGCTTGGTATGACGCGTCTGAACGTGTATGCCGGCCCGGCCGGCTTCTACATCGTTCGAGGCGGGCCTGCTGGCGACGGCGAAGTCCGCGACCGGCTCACGCGTCGGCCGGCGGTTCTCCCGGGTCCGGCTCCCACAGAGGGCGACAAGTTCCCCTCCAACAAGGCGTACTACGAGATCCCGATCGCCATACAGGACCGGGCGTTCAATGACGACGGGTCGCTGTTCTACCCGGACTCCCGCTTCTTCTTCGACCGCGCGACCGCAGGTAACCCGGGCTTCATCCCCGACACCGACCTCTCGCCCATTTGGAATCCCGAGTTCTTCGGCAACATGATCATGGTGAACGGGAGCACGTGGCCGTTCCTGAACGTCGAGAAGCGCCGCTACCGGTTCCGCTTCCTCAACGGATGCCAGGCGCGCTTCCTGATCCTCGACTTCTCCGCGATTCCCGGCGTCAAGGTGTGGCAGATCGGCAACGAGGGCGGCTTCCTCGCCGCTCCGGTGAACGTCACCGCTGCTGGCAATACGCTGCTGATGGGCAATGCCGAGCGCGCCGACGTGATCGTCGACTTCACGAATGTGCCGCTGGGTCCCCACGTCCTCGGCAACATCGGTCCTGACGAGCCGTTCGGCGCTGGCCTGCCGAGTGTGGATTTCGACCCGTCCGACCCGGCGACGACCGGTCAGATCATGCAATTCAACGTCGGGCCAGCGCTGAGTGTCGATACGTCGACGCCGCCAGCGCGTCTTGTCCTCCCCGCAATCACCCCGCTGCCTGCACCGACGGTCAGGAGGAAGCTGGCGCTGATGGAGATGGCGTCCACGGCCGTGGATTCCTCGACCGGCGAGCTGTGGGACGGGCCTGCCGAAGCACGTCTCGGCGTCGTGGGCGTGGACAACATGCCCAAGGAGAAGATGTGGATGGAGCCGGTGACCGAGAACCCGGCGGTTGGCGCCACGGAGCGCTGGGCGTTCTACAACACGACGGCCGACGCTCATCCGATGCACGTGCACGAGGTGGTCTTCCAGGTCGTGAACCGCGAGGCGCTCGTCCTGGATGCTGAGGGCGAGCCGGTCCGCCCGATCCAACGAAGCGGTGTGCGGCGGCCCCCGGAGGCATGGGAGAGCGGGTTCAAGGACACCGTCATCGCCTATCCCGGCGAGGTCACCCGGATTCGCGCCAAGTTCGCCAAACCTGGCCAGTACGTCTGGCACTGCCACATCGTGGAGCACGAGGACAACGAGATGATGCGGCCCTACCGCATCGGCCCCGTTCAGCCGGGTCAGCCGATGCCGACCCCGATGCCGTAGATCGACAGCATCAAGAACGCACGGGGTCATCGCACGTGTACGATGCCCCTTCGTCCCGGGGAGTCGCGCCGAGAGGCGCGGCTCCCCTCGCTTGTGCATCGCCGCCCGTGTGCGACACGTCCCTCGTGCATCTCGGGCACTGCCATCGGGAATAGACTCATCATCCGGGGTCACGAGCGTTGAAGGAGAGGGGACGATTATGAACGCTCGCCGAAGAATCTTCTCGTCAACCCGGGCGATCTGTGTAGCCCTTTGTGTGGCAATCGCCCTCGTCATTGCGCTCACAGCGGGTTGCGCGGGCATCGTCACGCCCTCAGGGCAGGTTGAGACTCAGACCCGCGACGTAGGCGAGTTCGACAAGGTGGCGCTGAGCGGCGTTGGAACCTTGATCATCAAGCCCGGCGCGACCGCGAGTTTGACGGTGAAGGCCGACAAGAACTTGATGCCCTACGTCACCGTAGAGACCAGCGGGGGGACGCTCGAGATCGGGCTCGACACGCGTGGCCGGATCTACAAGCTGGATGCGAGTACTACGCTCGAGTACGAGCTCACGGCGCCGTCGATCACGGCGATCGTCAACTCGGGCTCTGGGAAGGTCACAGGCGGTCCCTTCAGCGGAGGTTCGTTCTCGATAACCGACTCCGGTTCCGGCGCCATCGACCTGACCGACGTGAGCGTCCTCAGCTTGAGCAGCACGGTGTCCGGATCCGGTGCGGTGAAGATCGAGAGCGGAGTCACCGGCGCTCAGGAGGTCACCGTCAGTGGTTCCGGTTCGTTCAAGGCTCCGCGCCTCGAGAGCAAGGTCACGTCGGCCAAGGTGAGTGGCTCAGGAAGCATCGAGGTCTGGGCCACGGAGGGGCTGGACGCTACGGTGAGCGGAAGCGGCTCCGTCTCCTACTGGGGCTCCCCGCAGGTGAACAAGACCGTGTCTGGCTCGGGGAGCGTCAAGCCCCTCGGGCCGAAGTCCTCTTCGAGCACCACCTAGAGAGTTAGTACTCGCAAGCCGCGAGGGCAGCTGGTGGGCGCGCGCGGGCCGAAGCGGCAGTCAGAACGGATGGGGGACGAAATGGGACCGCTTGCACCCACGGTACTTGTCGTGTTCGGGGCAACAGGCGATCTCATGGCGCGCAAGATCGCGCCCGCGCTCTTCCACCTGCTCGGCAAGGACGCACTTCCTACGCGGTTCCAAGTGGTCGGGTTCTCTCGGCGGGACTGGAGCGACGACGACCTGCGCGCCCACGTCACCGAGATCCTGCTGGAGCGTCAGCCAGACGCTGACCCCGAAGCGGTCGAGCGGTTCTGTCATCTGTTCACCTACCAGCGCGGTTCGTTCGAGGACGAGAGCGCGTACGTTCGAGCTCTCGCGCGCTTGTCTCAGATCGATGCCGAGTGGGGCATGTGCACGAACAAGCTGTATTACCTTGCTGTGCCCCCCGAGCACTACGAAACCATCTTCCGCAATATCGCCGCGAGCGGGCTCGCCAAGACGTGCAGCGATGCAGAAGGCTGGACGCGCGTTCTCGTGGAGAAGCCCTTCGGCAATGACGCTGCGACGTCTCAGGCTCTGGACGAGCTCTTGGCGAGCCTGTTCCGCGAAGAGCAGATCTACCGGATAGATCACTACCTCGCGAAGGAGATGCTGCAAGGCATCCTCAACTTCCGGTTCGACAACAACCTCTTCGAGATGTCTTGGGACCGAAGCGCGATCGAGCGTATCGACCTCTCGCTTCTTGAGACGATCGGGGTCGAGAAACGCGGTCGGTTCTACGATGGCGTCGGCGCGTTGCGCGACGTCGGACAGAACCACCTCCTCCAGATGCTCGCCCTCGTGACGATGGACCAACCCGAGTCCCTCGACCCGAACGCCATTCGTGCCGCGCGGGCACGTCTCCTCGAATCACTCTTGCTGCTCACCGCCGAGGACGTTGCCCGCGACACCTACCGAGCGGCCTATCGTGGTTATCGTGAGATCGAAGGCGTGGCTCCCGAGTCCGACACCGAGACCTACTTCAAGTTGCGCACGGTTCTCGACGGCCGCCGTTGGGCCGGCGTTCCCGTGACCATGGAGGGTGGAAAGCGAATAGGGACGACGCCCCGCAAGGAGATCGTGGTCACGTTCCGCCAGCCGCCCCAGTGCATGTGCTCCTTGGGGCAGCCGCAGAAGGACAGGGTCATATTCACGCTCGAACCCACGGAGATGATCGAGATCCACTTCTGGGCCAAGGCGCCGGGCTTCGAAGCAGCGGCCGAGGAGCGAACGTTCGATTTCTTCCTCTACGAGAAGGCCGAGAAAGCGCAGTACGTGGAGGAGTACGCGAAGTTGCTCCTCGACGCCATCCGAGGTGACCAGACGCTGTTCGTGTCCACCGACGAGGTTCGCGCGATGTGGCGCTTCGTCGATCCCATCGTTTGCGCGTGGCGCGAGAACCGGGTTCAGCTCGAGGCTTACAAGCCGAATACCGACGAAGCGCCTCGAGCGGCTTCAGAACGGCTGGCCGCAGATCTGTCTCAGCGCGGGGAGCTCGGCATCGTCGGTCTCGGCAAGATGGGCAGGAGTATCGCTCGCAACGCGCTCGACCATGGCTGGACGGTGGTGGGCTACAACCGCACGGTCTCAGTGGCCGAGGGAATGGCCGGCGAAGGTCTTCTCCCGGCACGTACGCTGGCCGAGTTCGTTGCCGAACTCAGGCCCCCGAGGGTCGTGTGGCTCATGCTGCCTGCGGGCAGGCCAGTGGATGCGATGCTGTTTGGTCTTGACGGCCGAGACGGTCTCGCTGATCTGCTGGAGCCCGGAGACATCGTTATCGACGGCGGCAACTCGTTCTACAAGGATGCACTCGAGCGATCATCCCGACTCGCGGAGCGCGGTGTCGGGTTCCTGGACGCAGGAACCTCCGGCGGTCCTTCCGGCGCGCGTCATGGAGCGTGTCTCATGATCGGCGGCGACCGCGAACTCTTCGAGCAAGTAGAGCCGCTGATCGCTGATCTGGCTCTGCCGGGCGGGTACCGCTTCTTCGACGATGTGGGTGCGGGGCACTTCGTCAAGATGGTCCACAACGGGATCGAGTACGGGATGATGCAGGCGATCGCCGAAGGCTTCGAGGTCATGCACCGAAGCCCCTACGAGTTTGATCTCGAGCAGGTGGCCGACCTCTACCAGCACGGCAGCGTCATCGAGTCCCGGCTCATGGGCTGGCTGGCCGACTCTTTCCGGCTCTACGGCCGTGAGCTTGGCGACGTGTCCGGTATCGTCGGGCGCACGGGCGAGGGAGAATGGACCGTCCGGGTCGCCGACGAGCTCGGGGTGGACGCCCGCGTGCTTGCCGACGCCCTGAGGTTCCGCGTCGAGTCGGAGCACGGACCCACCTTCATCGGCCAGATACTCACGGCGATGCGCCATCAGTTCGGCGGCCACGCCGTGCTCGGCCCGAGCGACGAGCAGACATCGCACAACCCCGCGGAAGGCGCCGGACGTGCATGATCGCGGCGGGCCTCTCCCGCTAGGCAGCCGTCCCAGGCGCGTGTCCGCCGACGTACGGTCGCTCAGCCTTCTTCAGGGATGAGCGTGGAGGCAGGATATGAGCGGCCGGCTCAGAAGAAGAGACATTGCCACCATCTCTCCACAGCCTGGGACAAAGGGGAGCAGCGCCATGTCAGACGACACCTACATCAACGGTGAACAGATCACCCAAGAGCAGGCGTACGCCATGCTCGACTTCTACTGCGATCTGCTCGACAAGCAGGGCTACCAGCCGATACCGTACCCGAACCCCGACGCGCTCGTGGGCGGGAGCGTGTACCGGGGTGCAAAGTACGACGCGCTGAACGAGGCCTACTGGATGTGCGAGGAGGCGAGGAAGCTCGTGCGCCAGGCTCGCTGGTCGAAGGCGCTTCGCTGGATCGGCTTCATCCAGGGTCTCGTGTGGATGTCCGGGCTCTGCTCCATCAGCGAGATCAAGACGCACAACCGCCTCGGGCCGCGGGGGACGACGACTCAGGCTTCCGAAGCAGCCGGTCGCACGTTCAGAGGCAACATCTAGTCACATCATCCGCGCGAGACCAACGCGCGGGACCGCTTGTGCCATCCCAGGCCGACGTTTGTTCGTGTCCGCCGCTCACTTCTTCAGGTCTGCGAAGTGCGCTTGGTAACGGCCGCCGCCGCCCTCTACGAGTGAGTCGTAGGTTGGCACCTGGTAGACGCGCAGGCGGTTGTCGAGGAAATCCGAGAAGACCAGCGTCTTGCCGTCGTCCGAGACATCGAGCGCCGTGCACTGGTTCCCCCCGACGACCGCATCGAGCGGCTTCCCATCGAGCGCGTCGAAGAGCAGCACGGTGCCCCACTCCGGGCCGGGGATGTAGTAGGACTTCGCGTTGTTCTCGCCTCGGCAGGAGACGAACAGGACACGTCCGTCGGGAGAGAGATCGATCGTGTTCGGTTTCTCATCCACGCCGATGAACCGCTTCACGGCACCGGTCTTCATGTTGCAGACGTACACGCAGTCCTTGGCCATGTCCGAGGCGTAGAGTCTTGCGGTGCGCTCGTCCGCGACGAGGTGCCGGAGCGCTCCGCCGCTCTTGAAGAGCTTCTTGACCTTGCCTGTCGCGAGGTCGATCCGCTCCAGATCTCCGGCGCCGAACCCTGCCACATACAGCGATCGTCCGTCGCGCGTCGCATACAGTCCGCGGGGCGTGTCAGCGACACGGATTCGGCGCCTCAACTTGCCCGTCACCAGATCGATCTCCGAGACGTCGTCGCCGGACCAGTTCGCGGCGTAGAGCGTCTTCTCGTCCGGAGAGAGTTCGACGACCTTGGTCCAGGCGCTCTCCGTGCCGAAAGACCGTGTGACTTTGCGCGAGGAGGCGTCTATCTCAAAGACCTTCGCGGTCTCCATCTGGCTCGCGTAGGCTCGCTTGCCGTCGGCCGTGAACTCGATCTCGACGGCGCCGTACTTGCCGATGTCGACCTCGCCGGTCTTGCGCAGCGTCTTGAGGTCGAAGATCTCGACCGAAGGAGGCCCGTTGAGGATCGTCGCCCACCCCTCGTTCGATCCGGGGCGCACCACGACGCCCTTCGGAGCTCCCGCGGTCGTGATCGTGCCGACGCTGTGTACTTGTTGCCCTTTCGGATCGAGGAAAACCTCAAGGGTGAGCGGACGGTCCAGGTAGAACGTTCGCTTGTAGGCGTTGCAGCCTGCGCGTGAGCAAGTCACGGTGATGCGACCCGACGGCAACGCGCCCGTCAACCGTGTTGTGCCGCTCAGACGCTTGCCACCCGAATTGCCGTCCGGGTTCCCTTCGCCTTCGGCGATGAGAGCGATCGTGGCTCCCTCGGGCTTGGCCTTGACGATCACCTTCTGCGGCAGCGCCTTCAGTGAGACGCGGCGTGCATTCGCGCCGAATCGCTTCACCTCGAAGGTGACGGTCTGCGTCGCGAACCCCCGCCGAGAAACCCGTGCTCGGTAGGCCCCCGGCGACAACGACGTCGCTTCGAGGGAGCCCTTTGCCGTGAGCAGGGCGACACCCGCTGCCGTGTCGATTGCTGCCACGCTGGCGTCGGAAGACGCCGCATGCTCGAGACGGATCACGGCGTCCGAGGGAGTGGCCACCACTCGAGCGTGCGCGGGACGGCTGAAGACGAAGCCCGCAAGGGCAGCGACTGCCACAAGGATGAGCACCCCCAGGACGAGCCCTGCGCGACCCGTGCCGCTCCGGGCGCTTCTTCGCGACGCAGACATGCGCCGGTGTCGTCCGGTGTCGCCAATCCGAAGCTCTGAGTGCGAAGAACTGGAGCGGAAGTTGGTGAGAGTGGGGTCAGTGCTCGTGCTGCGGGACGTGCGCCTGCGCTGACTGCGGTCGCGGCCGCCCGCGTGAGCGGCCGGGCCGAATCCCGAGTCTCCCAAGGTGCGGTATTCGTATCGCTTCAAGCGATGCCTTGCTCTCCTACAGCGCAAGCGCAGCCTGGCCGATCCGGTCAGGCGCCCGACGACATCTTCCCGCTCGCCCGGTAGTAGAGGATCTTCGCGATGCCCTGCACCGTACGCGTGCCGCCGAGCATCGAGTATATGCGCCCGTTCTTCGGATGCGGTTGGATACCGAGAATCCGGGCGGCTCCTCGGCCGACCTCATCGAGGGGGACTCCGAACGCGTCCAGGGCGTAGCGCCAGTGGTCGGCGGTCGCGGCCAGCCGAGGGCTCGTCTTGATGTCCTTGTAGAAGTCGGTCGCTACCATGCCGGGGACGAAGCCGATGACGGTCGCCTTGGAGTCCTCGCTCTCTGCCGCTAGCGAGCGAGTGAGGCTTGCGATCGCCGCCTTCGTCGCCGTGTATGCGGCGGTGTGCGGGGTCGCCTCGCCCTTGTAGCCGCGGCCAGCCATGTTCACGAGCGTGCCGCCGTGCTCACGAAAGTACGGGAGTATCGCCCGCGCCCCGTACATGTGGCCGAGAAGATTAATGGTCACGATCTCGCGCAGCTCGTCGTAGCCGAGTTCGTCGAGCGGGCGATAGCCCTCGCTGATCCCGGCGTTGTTGATCCACGCGTCGATGGTGGTGAAGCGTTCGAGCGCGGCCTCACGCAGTCCTTCGACCTGTTCGGCGTCGGCGACGTCGCAGGGACAGCCGGCGACCGTCGCCCCAGTTCCCGCCAGAGCCGCGACCGTCTCGCCGACCGCCTCCGCACGCCTGGAGCTGACGAATACCTTCGCGCCCTCCGACGCGCACGCCTCGGCGATCGCGCGACCGATGCCGCGGGTCGACCCCGTGACGAGGACCACCTTGCCGGAGAGCGCCACGACTACTCGGTCTCCCCGGGGGGTGCGTCGGATGCTGAGGGAGGTTCTGGTTCCGGGGCCAGGCCGGTGCTCTTGACCGCCTCAGAGCGACCCTCGGCGACTAGGAACCAGCGGACGGCTGCGATTGCCTCATCTGGAGTCTGCGTATCGACGATCCGCCCCCGTGCATAGAACGAGCGGAAGGTCTCGCCTAGAGGGAAGCCGAGCGTGACGACAGGCCGTCCGGCCTTGAGCGCCAGAGCGACTTCCGAGATGGTTCCGGCACCGCCCTTGAGCGCGACAACGACTCGGCTGGAGAGCACGTTGATCTGGTTGCGAGCATCGCCCATCCCGGTCAGAACGGGGATTTGAACCGCCTCGGCGATGCAGTCCCAATCTGCATCGGGCAGGATGCCCACGACGACGCCGCCTGCTTCGGAGGCGCCGAGAGCGCTCGCGGCCATCACCCCCGCGTCGCGGCCACCGTTCAGGAGCACCCAGCCTGCCTCGGCGATGAGCTCGCCGAGGCGACGGGCATCTTCGAGAACGTGCTCATCCGCGATCGAACCACCCATCACTCCGACCACAATGCGCACGCCGACCACCTCCGGCTCGAGTGTAGCGCAGCGGGTGGTGGTCGCAGTCAGCTACTTCAGCTCGAACACGACCGTGACGTTGGCAGCAACCTCAAGCTGTCCGGTCTCGATCGGAACGGCCGCCTTTGCGACGTCGGCCGAGCGGAACGTGCCCAGACCGTAGACTGGAACGCTCACGTTCGAGCTGCTGATGCTGAGCACGTCACCGACACTCTTCTTGGCGGCTTTCGCCATGGCCTCGGCTGCCGTGCGGGCGTCCGTGACAGCCTCGGCTATCGCTTCGTCGCGATACGGCGAGTCCTGGGAGATAGTGAACGAGGGGCCGCTGATGGTGTCGGCGCCCGCGTCGGCTGCCGCAGTGATGATGTCGCCCAGGTCGCCGATCTCGCGCACCTTGACGGTGACTTGGATCGACGCCTCGTAGCCGGTGATCACAGGCCTGCCGTTGCGCTCTGTCTGCTGCGGGTAGACGCTCACGTTCGAGGTCTGGATGTCCTTCTTGGCAACGCCTGACTTCGTGACCGCCGCCGTGATCTTCGCGGCGGCCTTCGACGCTTCGGAGAGTGCCTTCCTCGCGTCGACGGAGCGCCTCGTCACCCCGAAGTTCATGCTCGCCTCGTCGGGCGCGGCGTAGGTCTTCCCGTTTCCCGATGCGGTAACGGTGTTCACCTGCTCAGAAGCCGGCGCCGTGAGCACCTTGGTCTGGCATCCCGAAAGCAGCGCAACCGCAAAGAGGCACGCCACCGCCAGTGCCAACGTGCGCGCCCCCGGTACGTGCGGGCGACTCCGAAACATCGTGTCTCCAATCCTCGAATCGCTGTGTGGCCCTCGAGACGATCGATTGTTGGGCCGCTGCATCCATGAATTGAGACGAGCTGATGCACAGTAGGGTTCACGTCGGGCGCCTCCGGGCTGGCCAGCGGGCAGCCCGGAGGCGGACCAGAGCCGTTCTTGCCGTATTGTTGCTGTTTGGACCGATCATGGGAATGCGCCGAACCGCCTGCAGCTGAGGAAGTCACGGTTGGAGCATGTGCAGAACGAGGCGAGCGGTGAAACCCGACCCGCTCCTGACGTGGACCGCGATTCTGATCTCCGGCCACGCTGGCGACGGGCTCTGACTCCGAACGTCGTTCGCCTCGGCCTCGTTTCCTTCTGCGCCGACGTCTCCTCGGAGATGCTCTACCCGCTGATGCCCATCTTCTTGACCTCGGTGCTTGGAGCGCCCGTCGCCGTAGTCGGCCTCATCGAGGGCGCAGCGGAAGCCGTCGCGTCGCTCCTCAAGACGGTGTCGGGCCGTGTCGCTGACAGAACCGGGCGCCGGATCGAGTTGGTGTTCGGCGGCTACTCGCTGTCCGCGCTGTCCAAGCCGCTCATCGCACTCGCACACGCCTGGCCCCTCGTGCTCTTCGCGCGCCTCCTCGACCGCGCGGGGAAGGGGTTCCGCGGCGCCCCTCGCGACGCCATCATCGCCGACAGCGTGGAGCCCGAGGTCTGCGGCGCCGCGTTCGGCTGGCATCGCGCAATGGACACGCTGGGCGCGGTCGTCGGGCCGTTGCTCGCACTGGGGCTCATATCGCTCGCGGAAGGCGATCTTCGGACGGTCATCTGGCTCGCGGCCATTCCGGGCGTCCTCGGCGCACTCTTGGTCTTGACCGTCAGCGACCCGCGCGGCAAGAGGGCCAGAGCCGATGCAGCCGCACTGAAGGCCGCCGGCGACGCTCCTGAACGCCTGCGCTGGTCGATGCTTCCGCATCGCTTCAAGCTGTACCTGGGCGCGTGGCTGCCGTTCGTACTCGTCAATTCGAGTGACGTCTTCTTGATTCTGCGAGCAAAGGAACTCGGCTTCTCGACCATCGCTGTGGTGCTCGCCTACACGCTCTACAACCTGGTCTATGCGGCGGCGAGTGTGCCGTTCGGCCATCTTTCCGACCGTGTCGGACGTCGGCGCGTACTTGTCGGCGGGATGCTCGTTTTCGCGGCAGTCTACGCAGGCTTCGCCGCGGTGACGGCGACGTGGCAGATCGTCGTGCTGTTCGCGGCCTATGGGCTCTACATCGCCGCGACCGATGGGGTGGGCAAAGCGTTCGCGGTCGACTTGGTGCCCCGCGACCTGCGCGCTACCTCGATCGGGCTACTCGGTACGCTCACCGGCATTGCGACGCTCTTCGCCAGCACGACTGCAGGTGTGCTGTGGGACGTGGTGGGCCCGTGGGCACCGTTCGTATTCGGGATGACAGGAGCGCTGCTGTCCGCGGCGCTGTTCACCCTCGTTCCGGGCCTCAGAAGACCGGCGGTCGTCGACAAGGCATGATGCGGCGCACAAGAGCAGCCGGAAACGCTACGCTTGTGCGCGTCATCTCACGCCGGGGAGTGACACGTTGGCCGAACTGAAGGACATCGGGCTTGTCGGTCTGACGTCTGCCGAGGCGGCGGAACGTCTGACGGCCGACGGGCCGAACGAGCTGCCGACCGCGAAGAAGCGGAACCTCTCGCAGCAGGCGTTCGACGTCATCCGCGAGCCAATGCTGCTGCTCCTCCTCGGCGCCGGCGCCGTTAACTTCCTACTCTCCGAGCCGTTCGACGGCGCCATCCTAATGTCGTTCGTTGTGGTCGTGATCGGCATCGAGATCTACCAGGAGCACAAGACCGAGAACGCGCTTGCGGCATTGCGCGACCTTTCGTCGCCTCGAGCGCTCGTCCTTCGGGACGGCCAGCGGATACGCATCCCCGGCCGCGACGTGGTGCGCGGCGACCACGTTCTGCTTGCCGAGGGCGACCGTGTTCCCGCTGACGGCGTGCTCGTGCAATGCGTGAACTTCTCCGTCGACGAATCGACGCTCACGGGCGAGTCAGTGCCCGTGCGCAAAGTCGAGTCCGACCCTGAGGCCCTTTCTGATGCGATGGGAAGGCCCGGCGGCGACGCCACGCCGTGGGTGTTCTCCGGAACGCTCGTCGTCAAGGGCCAGGGCATCGCTATCGTAAAGGAAGCGGGACTCGGCACCGAACTTGGCCGGATCGGCACCGCTCTTCGCACCATCGAGCCCGAGCGGACTCCCCTTCAGCGTGAGGTCGACCGCCTCGTCCGCACGATCGCGCTGCTCGGGTTAGGCGCAGCTGCGCTCGTCGTGGTCGTCTACGGGCTCACACGAGGCCATTGGCTCGAGGGTCTCCTCGCCGGCATCGGCACCGCCATGGCGATGCTGCCCGAGGAATTCCCGGTGGTGCTGACTATCTTCCTTGCGTTGGGCGCGTGGCGGCTGTCCCAAAAGCGAGTGCTCACGCGCAGGACACCCGTGCTGGAGACCCTGGGCTCGGCCACGGTCATCTGTGTCGACAAGACGGGCACGCTCACGATGAACCAGATGACGGTGCGCCAACTCATCGTGAACAGCGAAACCTACGCGATAGGCGCCGGACTGTTGCCGGAAGAGTTCCACGCGATCGCCGAGTTCGCCGTGCTCGCCTCGCCGATAGACCCGTTCGACCCGATGGACACGGCGTTCAAGGTGCTCGGGACGCAGTATCTGGCCGAAACCGAACATCTTCACGCGGACTGGCAGCTTGTGCGAGAGTACCCGCTCTCGGAGCGGCTCTTGGCGCTATCCCACGTTTGGCGCTCTCCCGACGGGGACCGCTACGTGATCGCTGCGAAGGGTGCTCCCGAGGCCATCGCCGATCTCTGTCATTTCGACGCGGAGCAACTTGCGGCGCTGACCGCCCAGGTCGAAGAAGCGACCGCCAACGGCCAGCGGGTGCTGGGCGTCGCGCGAGCGTATTTCAGGTTGGACGAAGGACTGCCTCCTGAGCAGCACGACTTCGACTTCAAGTACCTGGGACTCGCAGGCCTGCACGATCCGGTCCGCCCCGGGGTGGCCGACGCGGTTTCCGAGTGCAGGCGCGCCGGGGTACGCACCGTCATGATCACCGGTGACTATCCGGGCACCGCGCTCGCCATCGCGCGAGAGATCGGCCTCGATCACGCCGAGGGATGCATCACCGGCCCAGAACTCGAGACGATCTCCGACGAGGAACTGGCTCGGCGGATCCGGTCGGTAAGCGTCTTCGCGCGTATGGTACCGGAGCAGAAGCTCCAGCTCATCCGCGCGCTCAAAGCGAACAACGAGGTCGTGGGCATGACCGGCGACGGGGTGAACGACGCGGCGGCGCTGCGGGCGGCCGACATCGGTATCGCCATGGGCGCGCGCGGCACCGACGTCGCCCGCGAATCCGCCGCCATCGTGATCACCGACGACGACTTCTCCTCGATCGTCGGCGGCGTGCGGCAGGGCCGAGGCATCTTCGACAACCTCCGCAAAGCGATGTCCTACATCATCGCCGTCCACGTTCCCATCGCGGGGATGTCGCTCATCCCGGTGTTCGTTGCCCGCTGGCCGCTCGTGCTGATGCCGGTGCAGATCGCGTTCCTGGAACTGATCATCGACCCTGCCTGCTCAGTCGCCTTCGAGGCCGAGCCGGTCGATCCGAAGATCATGGACCTCCCACCCAGGGGCGTCGGTGAACCGATGTTCGGAAGGCGCGTGCTCACCATTGCGTTCGCGCAAGGCGCGTCCGTTCTGGCCGTCGTCTTCGCTGTCTATCTGTGGAGCATCCTCACGGGTCGGCCCGATGAGCTCGTGCGCTCGGTCACCTTCGCGACGCTCGTGATCGGCAACCTGGCTCTCATCCTCGTGAACAGGTCTTGGCGGCTGTCCATCTGGCGATCTTTCGCCGAGAGGACGAACCGAACGCTCTACTGGATCCTCGGCGTCGCTGGAGTGCTGCTCGTGGTGCTTCTGACCGTCCCTGGGATTCGAAACGCCTTCAACTTCGGGCCGATGTCCTGGCGCGAGTGGCTGATCGCCCTTGTGGCAGGATTCGTCGGAGTCTCGTGGTTCGAGGTGTACAAGAAGTTGTCACCTGCTCGTAGGTGACCCACGGCTCACCAATGAAAGAAGGTCAGACGCGTGCCGTCTGACCTTCTCGTGTGTCTGGCGCGCCCTGCAGGACTCGAACCTGCGACGTCCTGATTCGTAGTCAGGCCCTCTATCCAACTGAGGTAAGGGCGCGCGTCGTGGCCCGAAGGCGCCGCGCCCTTTCTGGTCGCGGCCCCGGAGGGCCTGAGTATCCTGTCACCCGACCTTGATACCGTCAAGGTGCAGGCGGTGATGTCAAATGGCGGAGAGTGAGGGATTCGAACCCTCGAAGGGGGATTATGCCCCCTTACTCGCTTAGCAGGCGAGCGCCTTCAACCGACTCGGCCAACTCTCCGTGTAAACAGGCCCGGACTTCTCTCCGCAGCAAGCGGAAGCCGGGCCACGCGTGCGCACCATTATATACGCGCGTGCCGGGCGCGACACCCGCCGGACCACCATGGCGGAGGGGGTGGGATTCGAACCCACGAGCCCTTGCGGGCTACTGGTTTTCAAGACCAGGGCAATCAACCGCTCTGCCACCCCTCCGAAGGCGAGGCGAGCAGAGAGGAGAATACCACGCCATGCAGGCCGGACGTCTTCGCGTGCCTCGGCCCGGCGTTGCCTTCCGCCAGCCTTCGCGCGGGGCGCCGGTGCTATTCTCCGTGTGACGCATGCGCGCGTGCCATCCGTGCCGCCCTTGGGGAGCTGCAGGTGCATAACGCCGACGAAATGCACATGAATTTGGCGCTTGACGAGGCTCGCCGAGCCGGTGCGATCGGTGAGGTGCCCATCGGAGCCGTTGTCGTGTGCGACGGTGCGGTCGTCGCCACCGGATACAACCGCCGGGAGGTCGACCACGACCCCGCGGGTCACGCAGAGTTCATCGCGATCCGCGAGGCTTCTCGGCGGCTAGAGCGGTGGCGCCTGTCCGACTGCACGGTGTACGTGACGCTCGAGCCGTGCCCCATGTGCGCCGGGCTCATGCACCAGGCGCGCATCGCCCGCTGCGTGTACGCTGCTGCCGACCCCAAGGCCGGCGCTCTGGGCACGCTCTACGATCTCTCGAGCGACGAGAGGCTCAACCACCGCTTCGAGGTCTCGGCAGGAGTCCTCGCCGAGGAGAGCACGGAGCTGCTCAAGGACTTCTTCGCGAAGCTCAGGGAAGGATGACGCCGATGCGAGCCTGCCCGAACGCGGCCGAAGCGCGCCGATTGGCGGCGGCGCGTCCAGTTGCCACAGTGAAACGGCGTGCCCTCGTTGGAGTGCTCGTCTGCTTCGCCTTGGCGGCAGTGGTGCTCGCCGCTCACCCGACCCTTGCGCTGGCGAAGTCCTACTCGATGCCGCAGGTCACCATCGACGCGACCGTGAACCCCGACGCTTCGATGGACGTCGTTGAGCGGCGCACGTTCGACTTCAGCGGGGACTACACGTTCGTGTACTGGGACTTGCGCACGTTCGGCTCTGGCGGGATTCAGATCGAGGAGGTCACCGGCCCCAACGGCGAAGCCTACACGCTCACAACGGATCCGGCGGCGGCCACGACACGCCCTCCCGGAACCTACCTCGTCACCGAGCTTGGCGATTCGGTCGAAGTGCGCGTGTTCTTCCGTTTGAGCAACACCGAGGCCCCATTCACTCTGCGCTATCACGTGATCGACGCAGCCAAGCGCTTCCAGGATACGAGCGAGCTCTACTGGCAGTTCATCGGCGATGGCTGGGAAGTCAGGGCCGAGAACATCAGCATCGCGATCAACCTGCCGGGGGTCACCACGAAGGACCAGGTGAGGGCCTGGGCTCACGGACCACTGACCGGCGATGTCGCCATCGGCGATGACGGGGTCGTCACGCTCACCCTCGGCCGTCTTCCCGCACAGCAGTTCGTCGAAGCACGGGTCCTCTTCCCACAGGACGCGCTGCCCCAGGTCGTCGCGCAGCCGAGCAACGAGGTGCCGCAGGCGCTCGAGCAGGAGCAGGTCTGGGTGCAGGAGGCGAATGCGACCCGGCGCAAGGCGCGCTGGGCTGTGATCCTCGGTGCCGGACTGCCGTCGATCTTCGCGCTGGCAGCGCTCGGGTTGGCGATCTGGGCGTTTCTGCGATTCGGGCGGGAGTACCGCTCGACGCAAACCGGCTACATGCGGGAGGATCCCGAACCCACGCTCCACCCTGCGATCGTCGGCGCGCTTTGGCGGTTCGGCAAGGTCTCAGAGGCTGACGTCGCCGCGTCGCTGATGCAGCTGGCCAATGATGGCGTCGTCGCGATGAGGCCCGTGACCGAGGAGACACCCGGGTTCCTCGGCTTCAACAAGACCGAGGAGACCTACGAGCTGACGCTGGTGCCCGACAAGGCGCAGAACGTCAGCAATATCGATCGGGAGTTGCTCAGGATCCTGTTCGAGCAGGTCGGCAGTAGTGGGCGCGTGACCATCGAGCAGCTCAAAGCGTACGCGAAGGCCGAATACAAGCAGTTCTACGAGACCATGAACGACTGGAAGGCGCTCGTCACAGCCGAGGCCGAGTCCAAGGGCTACTTCGAAAGTGGTGGGCGCGCGGGACAGATCGGTCTTGTCGTCTTGGCAGTCGCGGTCGCGGGATTCACTATCATGGGCGCGATCTACTCGGGCACGCCCTGGCCGGCCATCATCGGGGTTCCAGCGGCCATAGCTGTCTTCGTCGTGAGCATGTTCATGCCGCGTCGGGGCAAGGCGGCGAACGACCTCTACCGCAAGTACGTCGGTGTACGCGACTATCTGCGTGACTTCAGCCGCCTCGAAGAGGCACCGCCGATGCACGTCATCTTGTGGGAACGTTTCCTGGTACTCGCGGTCGTCTTCGGTATCGCCGAGCAGGTCATCTCGGCGATGCGCGTCCGCATCCCCGAGGTCGTGCAGAATCCGTCGTTCGCGACGACGTACTGGTGGGTGTATTCGGGCACGGGTGCGTGGTCGGGTTCGCCGATCGGCGCGCTGCAAGGCGGCTTCGTCTCGGCGGCCCAGATCGCCTCTAGCCACATGTCGTCGGCGTCAGGCGGAGGCGGCGGCTTCTCCGGCGGCGGGGGGGGCGGAGGCGGCGGAGGCGGCGGGGGAGCCGGATAGTTCACCCAGACTCTTGCAGGAGCACTCCAACCAACCCCGTCTGGTGCCGATACTCCTCTGTGAAGCTGCGCGCAGCAACAGGCGTCCCTTGCCTGCGGCGTCGCGCCGGACGACACGGAGGCAGGCATGAACAGGATCGGTCGGGTGGCGGCCGCGGCGATCGTCGTGGTGGTATGCATGCCGGCAAGTGCATATGCGATGGATGGCAGTGCCATCGTGCCTGTGTGGCTGATGTACGCGAGCGGGCTCCTCAGCGTGATTGTTGCCCTTGTCTTGCTCGGCGCTGTGCTGCGTCTGCGCCACTACATCTTCGGCGCCGCCATCTCTTCGTACACGTCCTACGTCGTGGCTGCCGTGGCGTGCCTCGCCGCGTCAGCGCTCGTGTACTGGCTGGACAAGGTATCGCCGGACCTCAGCCCCGGCCAGGCGGTCCTCGCGTCGAACCTGCTCGTTACGGCCGCAATGGGGTTGTTGGTCCTCTACTTCGCGAACGTCTACGGCCGCCTTGTGCTCTTCGCGCACGATCTTCGCGCCTCGCTGGACGATTTGGACGAGCTGGACGACGCCGAGACGAACGATGCCTAACGCTCTCGCACTCGAGATCGAAGATCAGCTCCGGCCGGTCATCGGGACTGTCCTAGCTACGGTGTCGGTGGACGTCGAGACGAAACGCATCGGGAAGGACCCTGAGACCGTGGAGTCGTCAGACGTCCCGGTGATCGCGGACAACCTGGTGGACGCGCTGCGCCTTGTCCTCGGTCAGGAACTGGCCGAAGCAGCCGCGCGCAAGGTCCGCGCGCTCGCCTGAGCCTTCTCGATGGCGGCCCACGGATCCTCATGGATCTTGCCGAGCCGCTGGAGCACCGTCTCGGCAGTGAACGCCTTGGGGTCGAAGCTCTTCTCACGCAGCTCGTCCCACTCGATGGGCACCGCTATCGGCGCGCCGGGCCGCGCTCGTGTGGAGTACGGCGCCACCGCGGTGGCCCCCTGAGCGTTGCGCACGTAGTCGACGAAGATCTTGCCCGCGCGAATGTTCTTCGCCATCTTTCCGACGAGCGAGTCGGGGTCCTCGGCGACGACGGAGTCCACGAACGACTTCGCCCACGGGCGCGCCTCGTTGTACGTCAGCGACGGCTTCACGGGGATGACGACGTGCAACCCCTTGCCTCCGGTCGTCTTTACGAACGGCGTGAATCCGAGCTTCTCGAGCCGCTCCCTGAGCAGGAACGCCGCGCCCACGATCTGCTTCCACTCCACGCCGGGCCCAGGATCGAGATCGAAGATGAGGCGGTCGGGCTTGTAGGGGCTCTTCACGCACGAGCCCCACGTGTGGATCTCCAGCACGCCGAGCTGGGCGAGTGAGAGCAGTCCGGGAATGTCGTTCAGCCACATGTAGAGGGCCGGGCCTTCCCGCTCCTCGATGGTCACCGTCTTGAGCGTGTCGGGTACGCCGAGGTCTGGATGCTTCTGGTAGAAGCATCCCTTCCCCCGGCCGATGGGACATCGCACGAGCGTCAGCGGACGGTTCGCGATGTGGGGCAGGATGAACGGGGCAACCTTCTCGTAGTAGTAGACGAGTTCGATCTTCGTCAGCTGGCTGTCCTCGAAGAGCAGCTTGTCGGGGTTCGTTATCTTGACGCCTGCCACCGTGACATCCCTGCCGAAGGCGTGTTTGCCCCCGGCCCTGGGCTTCCCCCCGGTCGTAGCGGCAGCAGACGCGCCGGTGGCCGACGAGCCCGTGTCGTCTGCTGCGCCCGACCCGCCTCCGCCGCCAGCGCCCTCTTCGGCGACCTCGAACGTCACGTCTTCGGGCGCCTTGTCCTTTCGCAGACCTTGGAACGACGGCTGCCGGACGACCCCATCTCGTGTCCACTCCTTGAACGCTACCTCGCCGACCAGCCTCGGCTTGACCCAGTGCACCTTGCCGTCCTGACGCGGTGGATTCATGAACGGAGGCTCGTCCGTCTCGAGCTTGTCGAGCGCCTTTCGCAAATCGAGAAGCGTGCGCTCGTTGAAACCGGTTCCAACCCGTCCGGCGTAGCGCAGTTCGCCCTTCGACGCATACACGCCGAGGAGCAACGAGCCAAGCCCCTGTCGGCTACCGCCTGGCTCCGTGAATCCGCCTATGACGAACTCTTGTTCGTGACTACATCTCACCTTCAACCAGTCTCGGGTGCGCGAACCGATGTAGGACTGGCTACCGCGTTTCGAAACGGATCCTTCAAGGCCGTGAGCACACGCCTCGGCGTGGAAGTGGACTCCACCCTCAGTCACATGATCCGCGTAGCGGAGGACACCGTGTGTCGGTTGCGTCTCGAGAAGCGCCTGCAAGAGCTCCTTTCGCTTCAGTAGCGCGGCCTTCCGCAGGTCGTGTCCTTCTAGATACAGGAGGTCGAACACGACGTACGCGAGCCGCTCGGTCTTCTTTGTCGCGATCGCGTCTTGTAGCGTGCCGAAGTCGGTCACGCCGGCGGCGTCGAACGCCACCACTTCGCCGTCCAAGATCGCCGACTCGACCGGGAGTCCGTCAATCGCCTCCGCGATCGTCGTGAATGTCGACGTCCAATCGAGTTCGTTACGCGTCAGCAGGCGCAAACGGCCGTCGTTCAGCACGGCCTTGATGCGGTAGCCGTCGTACTTCACCTCGTGGATCCAGTCCTCGCCCTCGGGCGGCTCCTTCACGAGCGTCGCAAGCTCGAGCGGCGCATCGGCGGGGAAGGGGTCTTTTGGCGGGTCGCCAGGCGATGCGCCGTGTGTTCTCGTGGTTCGCGGATGGGAGCGCGCGGGGCGGTTGGAGTGGTACGTCGAGCCCGACGGGCCGCTCTCCTCTTCGGCCACCTGTTCGAGCGAGCGAGCAGTTGCGACGCTGTCGGGAAGCTCCTTGAGGACGTCGTAGTCGGCGGCAGCGCGCGTGAACTCGTCTCTCTCCTTGATGAGCAGCCAGCTCTCACCGTGGTCGCCCTCGCGCTGCTTCAAGCGCACGAGCGCCCAGCCCCCGTGCAGCTTCTCACCGTGGAGGCGGAACTTGAGCGCGCCGTCGGCCAAGCTCTTCGCAGGATTCGCCGCGGCGGGCTTCGCGGACGCCTTCCGTGGGGCGTCCGGCAGGGGCTCCCACCAGCCTCGATCCCAGACGATGACGGTGCCGGCGCCGTACTCGCCCTCCGGGATGATGCCCTCGAACGAGGCGTACGCAAGAGGGTGGTCCTCCACGTGCATCGCAAGCCGCTTGTCGTGGGTGTCCAGCGACGGCCCCTTGGGAACCGCCCACGAGACCATCACGCCGTCGAGCTCGAGCCTGAAGTCGTAGTGCAGCCTGGACGCGTCGTGCTTCTGGATGACGAAGTTGCGCTTGTGGGCTGCTGTCTTGCGCTTTGGCGCCGCCGCTGGCTCAGGCGTCTTGTCGAAATGGCGCTTCTTCTTGTACTCGTCGAGCGGCACGTCAGCCTCGCTTCCAGAACGGTCTCGTCTGCCAGGACTTCTATGCCTTCGCGGCGACCTTCTTCTCCTCGAGGCTTTGCTTCAACAGCGACATGATGTCGACCACTTCGGCGCCTTCCGGTTCCTTGACCACCGGTGGCTTCTCGATCTTGCCGCCGGAGGCTTTGCGCTTGATGAGGGCGAGAAGGTCGTCGTGGTATGTGTCGGCGTACGCGTCGTCGTTCGGATTCCAGTCCTTCTCCATCGCCTTCACGAGCTGGCCGGCCATCTTGAGCTCTGCGTCGGTCACCCCCAGCGCCTTGAGGTCGCCTCCGGGCAGCTCGAGCTCCCCCGTGCCACGCAGTTCGTACGGGTAGCGGACGAGCTCCAGCACGAGTGCATCGCCCTCGGGGACAAGCAGGCCGAGGCGCTGCCGGGTGCGGATGACGACCTTGATGACGCCGACGCGGCCTGTCGTGCGCAACGCCTCACGCAACAAAGCGAAAGCCTTCTTGCCTGCCTTGGCCGGTTCGAGATAGTAGGGCTTGTCGTAGTACTCGACGGGCACGTCTTCCGCGCAGACTGCCCCCAGGATGTCGATCGTCTGCGTCGCTTCGACGTTCGCCGCTCGGAAGTCATCGTCGGTGAGCGTGACCCAGCGCCCCTCTTCGTACTGGTAGCCCTTCACGATGTCGTCCCACACCACCGGCTTGCCGGTCTCCGAGTTGACGCGCTCGTTCTCGATGGGCGCCATGTCGTGTTTGTCGAGCAAGTGGAACGAGAGCGTCTCGGTACGGTTCTCGGCGGTGAAGATGCTCACTGGGATCGTCACAAGGCCGAACGAGATCGAGCCTCTCCAGATTGCGCGGGGCATCTGTAGCCTCCTTTCGGCGCCGAGGCTGAGGCGAGCTCAGTCGGGAGCGCCTGCTCATCTCACGCGTTCACGAGAAGTGGATACCCGACAATGCCCGTTGAGCAGCAGGTGTCGCGTTGCCGCGTCCCTGCGCGGCCGATATACTCGCCTGTGCGTCCGGGCGGGTCGACACGCGTGTTCTGTCCGGAGTGCAACACGGAGAGTTGTCCGAGTGGTTTAAGGAGCACGACTGGAAATCGTGTGTGCCGGCTTGAACCGGTACCCAGGGTTCGAATCCCTGACTCTCCGCCAGATCGATCGCCGAAGGAACGGCCGGCCAACCCGGCCGTTCCTTGCGTCCCCGGGTGACACCGCCGGGTCCGAGCGGAAGCTCGCAATTCTTGGGTATATCGAAACACCAGCGTTCGCTGCAGGGAGGTCGATGACGACACAGACGGTCGCGGGGAAGCCCGGGCTTGCCGCCGTGATGTTCGACTTGTCTCGGGGTCGGCAGGCGCTGTTGTCCGTCGCCCAACCGGCGCTCGGCGCACTGATCGTGCTCGACCGTTTGCCTGCACTGTGGGTCGCCGCCGTCGGCTTGGTCGCGGCGACGGCTGGGTACCTCGCAGTGTTCTCCCTGAATGACGTGCTGGATCGTCGATCCGACATCGACGCCTTGCGCGTGGGCAAGGGAATCGTCGTCGGCTACGACATCGACACGGCCTTTGAGCGGCACCCGCTCGCGCGAGGCGACATACCGTTCTCCTGGTCGCTCGCGTGGGTCGGCTTTCTCGGGCTCGTAAGTGCCGTGTGCGCGTATCTGCTCGCACCCGTGTGCCTGGTGCTGTTCGTCATCGCCGTATCGCTCGAAGTCCTGTACTGCAGTTTGCGTTCCGTCACCTGGCTCAAGACGATCGTCTCTGGTCTCATGGTCGGGGCCGGCGGTCTCGCGGGATGGGCAGCAGTCGCCCCGTTGACTGCAGCGGCAGTTCCCTTCTTCTTCTTCCTGGCGCTCTGGGAGATCGGTGGGAGGAACCTGCCGAACGACCTCTCGGACATCGTCGCCGACTCGGCCGTGGGGATTCGAACGGTGGCAACCACGTTCGGACCACGGACTTCTGCCAGGGCTACGGCAGCGGTGGCGGCACTGACGCTCGCCTCCCTTCCCCTGATCGGACTGCCGTTGCCCGAGACCGTCGCCGCGCTTGCGCTGGGCGTGTGGGCGGTCGGCGTTCCCGCTGTGGAGCTGCTTCGGCAGCCCACCAGTGAACAGGCGGCACGTTACTTCAACCGCGCGAGCCTCCTGCCTGCCCTCGTGTTCCTCTGCGCGCTCGTCCCGATCGTGATCCGTGCACTGGGCGCGTGAGGGCGGTGGACGTCGGGAGTGCGCGGGAGCTCTTCGACGCCAACGCTGCCACGTACGACCGTGTCAATACCGTCATCAGCCTGGGTCTCGATTCGAGGTGGCGTGACTGGGCTGCTTCGCAGGCGTTCGTCAGGGTGGGCGCGCGCATCCTGGACGCCTTTTCCGGGACTGGCAAGCTTGCCCTGGAGGAGGCCGCGCTTGGCGGTCGGGTCACCATGGCGGACGCGAGTCCCGGAATGCTCGAGGTTGCGGCGAGACGCGCCCGCGAACGAGATCTGCACCTCTCTACCGTGACCACGGACCTCTCCGCGGACCCGCTGGTCGTGACAGGCGCCCCATTCGACGCGGTGACCGCAATGTGGGGGCTGCGCTACGTGGATGACCCTGCGCACGTCATCGCGAATCTGGCGAGCCAACTTGTCGACAGCGGCCGGTTGGTGCTCGTCGAGTTCGTCGAGCCCGGCGACGCCCTCATCTCGCAGATGGCGGCCTACTACTTCTTCCGAATCCTCCCGAAGATCGCAAGCACTCTGGCTGGTCAGCGAGAGCTGTACCTTCAACTCGTGGAGACGACCCACCACATGGGTCCGGTCGATCACCTGGTCGCGATGGTCGAGGCGACGGGTTTGAAGATCGTCGAGGTCCACATGATGGGCTTCGGGCTGGTCTGCGGGATCGTCGCCGAGCAGACCGACGGCGCTGCTTGACATGGCCCGCAGCTGACGGCGCCTGAGTCACGCTGTCGATGCGTGTGCGACCCGGGAAGGATCTAGGGCTCGAGCAGGACCTTCATGACGTCCGGCCGCTGCGCCACAGCAACTGCCTCGACCCCCTCCGACAATGGGTAGCGCGCTGTGACGAGCGGGAGGGGATCCACGTCGCCGCGCTCGAGCAGGCGGAGCGCAGGCTCGAACGGACCACAGCGCGAGCCCACGATCGTGATCTCGTCCACCACGAAGTGCGAGAGGTCAAGCTTCGTCTCGCCCGCATACGTCGACTTCAGGACGAGGGTCCCGCGCGGACGCAGGGCAGAACGCGCAAGGTCGAGGCCCGAGGGTGAGCCGGTCGCCTCGACCACGACGTCCCAGTGGCGAGCGGCTACGTCGCCCTCGGTGAGCGTCGCAATACCTCGTTTCGCCAGGAGTGCGCGCTGGTGATCGCGGCGCGCGACCACCCGAAGGTGCGCGCCAGTCAGAGCCAGCACTTGCGCGGCCAACTGGCCGAGCCGACCCGCGCCGATCAACAGCACGCGGTCGGACGGCCGGATGTGGACCTGCTGCAGGATCTCGACCGCCGCCGCGAGCGGTTCCGTGAAGACGGCGGTCTCGTCAGGGACCGCAGTCCGGTACCCGGTGCAGGTTGGCCAGCGGCAGGGTCAGATACTCGGCGTGAGCCCCCTGTCGCCCGACGATGCCGAGCACGGTGCGGTCCTCACAATGAGTCAGTCGGCCAGCCAGGCATTCATCGCACACCCCGCAGGACACGTTGATGTCGCCGACGACCCTTGCTCCGACCCACTCGAGGGAGGGCGCCTTGACGACTTCGCCGACGAACTCGTGGCCGATGACTCCCGTGAAGGGGTAGTACCCGCGAGTCAACTCGATATCGGTCCCGCAGATCCCGGACACCCGCACCTTGACCAGCGCCTCGGCCGGGTTCGTCGGGATTGGAACGTCACGAATCGCGAGCTCGCGGTCTTCGAGCCACAGACCCTGCATTCAGGCCTCCGACGCCATGGAGGGAATGGACACCTCAGTATAGTGGCGGCCGTGTCCGACAGAGCGCGGTCTAGGGGCGGTGATCAGCTGCCGAGCACGCCGAAGCCGTCGCCCTGTTTCCGTAGGCCGGCGATGGCGTCGTCTAGCGCCTGCGTGTCGCTCGAGGACACGCCGTGCAATAGGAAGATCGCACCCGGGTGGCTTCCGGCCAGGATCCGGCTGACCGTGGTCGCGACCGGCGGCTGGTCGTCGACGATCCAGTCGCGGTGCGCGAAGCTCCAGAACACACTCTCGTAGCCGAATGACGCCGTCAGCCATAGCGAAAGCGGGCTGTACTCGCCCTTGGGTGGTCGGAAGATCTTCTTCAGTGCGGTGCCCGTCGCCTCGGCGAACACCTTCTCGGTCTTCGTGAGCTCGACCTTGAATGCCGAGCCGTTGTGGGCGAGCGACGGCATCGAGGGGTGCGTCGCGCTGTGGTTGCCGACCGCGTGGCCCTCCTTCACCATCCTGCGGACGAGCGCGGGATTCGCGCGGATGTAGGACTCGGTGACGAAGAACGTCGCCTTCACCTTGTTGCGTGCCAGGACGTCAAGGATCTTGGCCGTGTTCCCGTTCTCGTAGCCCTCATCGAAGGTCAGATAGACGCGGTTGGGATCGGGTCCGATGTAGCGCCCGTCGTACTTCGCCAAGAGTGCCTTGGCGCCAGGCGCCACCGCAGGCGGCTTGTGTGAGCTGTTGGCGACGTAGTACCAGCCCCGAGTCTTGTTGTCCGAGGGGGCCGAGCCGATAGTGGCTGGCGGCGTCGGCTTGGACGGTGCCGGAGTTGGGTTCGCCGAAGGCTCTGGCGTGCTGGAAGTGGGGGGCGGCGTCACTGACGGCTCTTGCGGTGGCGTCGTCGGCAGAGAGCCGGTTTCGGTTGGCGTCACGCGACCGGGGCTGGGGGTTGCTGGGCGTTTCGAGCAGCTGGCGGATGTGGCTGCGAGGGTTGTCGCGAGCAGCAGGGCGCCCAACACACGCACCATCAAGGCGCGTCTCGGCGTGCCCGATCGTCCTGCGTGCGGCATGCCGCGCACCGCCTCTCAAACCCAGGTGGTCCTGGGTATCGACGTGAGGAGCTTCCGTCACCTCGCGCACGAGGAATGCTACTGCGTCCGAATCGATGCTCGCGAAACTGGCGGCACAGCGTCACTCTCGTTCGCGCTGTGCGGCGCACCTCATCGTCGTACCGAAGGCAGGCGGAGACGAGCCCCCGCTGGACTCGCCGGCAGATACCGCTGTAGAACGGGAGTGAGGGTTGATGCGAGTGGAGGCGGCGCTGCCGCGAGGCGTTGGCGTCGGCGCTTCTGTTGTCCGAGTAGAGACCTGAGGGGGTCGCGTGCCCTACGCTCTCGCGCTCACAGCGTTTGGCGGCGTGGGCGCGCTGTGCACGTCAAGGCTGGCCAGCCGCTGGCCCTACGCGCTGGCCAAAGGTGTCGCTGCCGTTGGATTCGTGTGGGTCGCGCTGGAAGCGGGCCATCTCGAGCAGCCGGCCACAGTACTCCTGGTCGTCGGCCTGGTCCTGTCCGGCGTCGGAGACGTCCTCCTCGCGTACCGACGCTCGCAGGCCTTTCTCGCTGGCATGAGCGCCTTCGCCCTGACGCACATCTTGTACTCGGCGGCGTTCGCGGTCCGAGGGATCGCGTACGTCCCACTGATCGTCGCAGCGGCCGTCGTGTCGGCAGCGTCGCTGTCAGTCTGGCGGTGGCTTCGACCGCACTTGCCTGCCCGGATGGTCAGTCCCATCGGCATCTATGTAGTTCTAGGCAGCGTCATGGTCGCGCTCGCCTGGGCGTCATTCGGCGCTGGCGGGCCACTCATCGCGGCTCTCGGGGCCACGGCGTTCTACCTGTCGGATATCGCGGTTGCCAGGGAGCGCTTCGTGTCGCATCAATCGACGGACAAGCTCTGGGGTCTGCCTCTCTACTACGTCGGCCAAACACTGATCGCTTTGTCGGCAGGCTGAGACGGCGGTTGGTTTGTCGCTGCTCGTCCCCCTCGCTATACTCCGATACTGCCGCTCTCGCCTACCGAGAGTGCCGTCCGCGGAGGGGTGGCAGAGTGGTTGAATGCGGCGGTCTCGAAAACCGTTAGTCCGGTTACCCCGGGCTCGAGGGTTCGAATCCCTCCCCCTCCGCCAGATAGCAGGGCAAACGTGGCCCCCGTGACCCGAGAAGGGAAGCGGGGGTTGCGTGCGTCTTGGGCCGGTCTGCAAACCATCTGCAAACGCGGCGTCCGAGATCGGCCGACGAGTCGCTTCGTGGCCATCAATGGCTACTTGCACGACGGAGAAGCGCCCTCCAACCCGGGGCGCTTTCTTCCCTGTCATCTGTCGCGACCTAGCCCTCTGCGTTCCCTCAGGAGCCGAGGCCGCATGACTAGAGGCCGAGCATCTCAACCACTCACCATTCCAGCGGCGATGTCGGCCAGAGTGGTTGCGGCCTCATCGAGGGCCGCACGGCTCTCCTCGATCTCCTTGCTGAGTTCGGGCGTCATCGGCTCGTCGTAGAGGATGGCTGCGAGAATCCCCCCGGCCCTTTTTGAGAGGGCCGCTGCCTCGGCCAGTCTCTCCGTGATCCGCTCGTCGACGTTGCTCATCTCAGTTCCTCCCGTCGTGGATCGGGGAAGTGGCCTCGCTCGGGTGGTTCGCCCACTCCCGCACGAAGTGTAGATTCCGCAGGCCGTGGCGTCTCTGACTTCGTGGGTTGGCTCGTGAGGGAAATGCACTTGCCTCCACCGTAGAGGCGTCGTGCGAGCGTATCCTCGCCCGCGCGGGAAAGAGCTACGACGCAGAGCCTTCCCCCCGGGGCGCAAGACGCGCGACAGCTCAGCCAAGTGGCTGGAGTCTCCTGGCTCGACGGGCTCGACGGGCTCGCCGAACCGCCGTGGGTATACTCCGGAGTGACGCAGGGGGTGCCCGTGGACTGGAAGCTCGTTCCCGCCCTTGCTGCAAGCGCGCTGATGATGCTCTTTGGGATCGCGGCTGCCCTGCGACCGGCCGCGCTTCGGCCGCTGCTGGGTGTCGCGGCTGAATCCCCACTCGGAACGTCCGAGATCCGCGCGGTGTTCGGCGGCATGTTCGTCGCCCTCGGCCTCGCGTGCATCGTCTTGCGGGAACCCGTGGTCTTCGCTGTGGTGGGCACGGCCTGGCTTGCCGATTTCACCGTGCGTCTCGCGTCCGTCTTCGTCGATCGGGTGCCAGCGAGGGCTGCGCTTGTCGTTCTGGGAACCGCTCTCGTGATGGGTGGGGCGCTGCTCAGCGGACGCTGGCTGGCATAGCGCTGGGGCCACGTCTGAGGTTGGTTGGCCGAGCCGGTGGTGGCGGGCCTTGGACGACGGACGTATCGCGAACGTCGCGTCGTACCGACCCGGGGATGACACCGACCGGGATCTGCCGCCCCACGCAGGTCCCAGCTCGAGCAGCGCGGGTTGGGCGGTTCGAACATAGGCCAAGATCGACGTCCCGACGGCGTTGGTCAGCATCGCTTTGGGGATTGCGCTGCGTCCGTAGCGTGCGATTCTGGATTCAACCGCACTCGGTGCGGCGCTCAGGCACATTGAGGAACGAGAGACTGCCCAGGTGCACAACTTGCCCAGTGACGACGCTCGTCAGGATTCGGTCTTCATCGACCTGCACCAGGACATGCTGTTCGGTGTGGCACAGCTGAGGGGAGGCCTGCGGGCCTACCGATCGAACTACCTGACCGGCTCGCGCCATGCCGCGGCGGTCTGGTCGTCCGTGTGGCCGACACTTCCGGAGAGCTCCCTGCTTCGCGAACTCGAGGTCCACGACGAGCTGCTCGAGTCTCACAGCTCCGCCCTGCGTCTCATCACTACTGTTGAGGACTTGGACACGGAGGATCGGCGGACGGGGGTACTGCCTCACTCGGAAGGCTTCCACCTCCCCTCCGTCGGGCCCGACACCCTCGACTCGCTCTGGACCGAGCACTCACTGCGCAGCTTGTCTCTCACCTGGAACTACGAAACCGCCTACGGGTTCAGCTGCTACGACGACGACGCAGCTCCTCTCAAGCCGGAGGGCAGGCGACTGCTCCGCGCACTCGAACAAAGCCCCCTCTTCCTGGACCTGTCCCACCTGAACGACGCCGGGTTCTACGAGGTGCTCGACCTGTACGCTCCTTCGGTGCTCGTCACGCACTCATCCTGCCGGGCGATCGTGGACCATCCGAGGGGACTCACCGACGACCAGCTTCGAGCACTGGGCGATCACGGCGGACTCGTCGGCCTGGCGTTCTTCCCGGACTTTCTGGGCGAGAGAGGATCTGTCGACGAGGCTCTGCGTCACGTGGAGAAGATCGCCTCTCTGGCTGGTGAGGACGCCGTCTCCATCGGCAGTGACTGGGGTTCGGCTGGAATGGGCGAGCTCGGAGACGCAGCATCCCTTGGCGGGTTGGTGAGTGCCGCCGCCAGCAGCTACGGTCCAGAGCTCGCCGAGAAGTTCGCGTTCGCCAACGCCCGCGCGTTCCTCCGCGATCGCCTGCCTCCGCGGTAGCGGTCCGCGGAGTCACACGAGGTCGGACACGCGCACAAGCGCGTCCTTTCCGCGCCTCTTTTGGGAAGAATCATCAGCACAGCCAGTGGTGGTCCCCTTGGAGGACGACATGCCCCCAGCCCCACTCAACGAGCCGCCAGGTGCTAGCGGCCCCGAACTCGGGCGAACTCCTACCGAGAGCCCGCCGCTTTCGCGCCTGAACGGTCGGGCCCCTTGCTCCCCGCGGGCCGGAGGTACGGCGGTCGTCTACTGCGAAGCGAACTTCGGCGCGATCGACGGCAAGACCGCCAATGGCTTGGCGCGCTATTCCGAGAAGTACGAGATCCTCTCGGTGATCGACAGTGAGAAGTCGGGTCTCGATGCTGGTGAAGTGCTCGGCGACGACCCCAGCGGGATCCCGATCTGTGCGAATCTGGCAGACGCGATCGCATTGGCAGGGGGTGTTCCCGACTTCTTCATCTTCGGAATGGCACCCTCCAGTGGCATGCTCTCGCTCTCCGAGCGTCGGGTGATGCTCGAAGCCATCGGACTCGGGATGAACATCGTCAACGGTCTTCATGAGTTCTTGAACGACGACCCGGAGTTCTCGGCGGCAGCCGAGGCGCACAACGTGACGATCCTCGACATCCGTCGCCCGCACGCGAAGAAGAATCTCCGGATGTTCAGCGGCCACATCGCCCGGGTCACCTGTCCGCGCATCGCGGTGCTCGGCACCGACAGCGCTATCGGCAAGCGGACGACCGCGACGATCTTGACGCGATCGCTCAACGATCGCGGAATCAAGGCGGTCCTGGTCGGAACCGGTCAGACCGCGCTGATCCAGGGCGCCCGCTACGGCATTGCGCTCGATGCCATCCCGTGCCAGTTCGGCTCCGGCGAAATCGAAGCGACTGTGGTGGGGGCCTTCCAAGCCGAGCACCCGGATGTGATCATCATCGAAGGGCAGGGCGCGCTGAGTCATCCAGCCTACCTGTCATCGACCTTCATCCTGCGAGGTAGCCAGCCCGACGCGGTCATCTTGCAGCACGCGCCGGCCCGCCAGTGTCTGAGCGACTTCCCCGGCCTGCCGATGCCGACTCCCGCGAGCGAGATCAACCTCATCCAGACCTTCGCCGATACGAAGGTGATCGGCCTTACGATCAATCACGAGCACATGACCGACGCACAGGTGACAGCGGCAATCGCGCTCTACGAGTTCGAGCTCGGCATCCCTGCCACGGACGCCCTCACGAGATCGTCGGATCGGTTGGTCGACATGGTGCTGCGCGCGTTCCCCGAGCTCGGGCAGAAGTCGGTCACGGGCGCGGCTCGACTGCCCTGACGACGCCACGGGCTCTGAAGACTGTCGGCTGTATCGCGCGATTCAACGCGCCGTCGCGCTCTTGTGCCAGAGAGCGAGCCGCTCGGGGGCGACGCCCAGCCGGTAGCCGACGACAACCGCGAGATTCGGCAGCGTTGCCCGCACAAGTCCCAGGTGTTCCCACGTCCGTGCCGAGCTGACGGCGACCTCGTCGAGGATCTCGATGTCGCCGATCCGACGCAAGCGGTCGACCATCTCGTAGTCCTCCATGGTAGGGAGTGCCGGAAAGCCGCCAAGCTCTCGGAAGACCGAAGCGGGCAGGAAGAGCCCTTGATCGCCGAAGGGGCGTCTCGTGACGCGCGCGCGGGTACGGCCGACCGCGGTGATAAGCCTGTCGTGCCGGGCGGTCTTCGGGACGGCGAAACCGAAGGCGCCGGCGACAATGCCGGGCCGAATGAGCGCTGATCGGACCAGTTCGGCGGCGCTGCGCGGGAGCACAGTATCGGCGTGCAGGAACAGGAGCACCTCGCCTGACGCCGCAGCAGCGCCAGCATTCATCTGAAGTGCGCGTCCGGGCTTAGAGTGCATCACGCGAGCGCCGGACTTCTCGGCCAACTCGCACGTGTTGTCTTGCGAGCCTCCGTCTACCACGATCGCCTCGTGGGCGCCCCCGTTCGCAGCACTCTCGACGGCGACGCGGATCACAGCGGCTTCGTCGAGTGTAGGGATGATGACCGACACCCGGCTCCCGGAATCGATGGCGCCGGCCGCGAGCACACGCTCGGCATCCGGCAGGTCTTCGGGTCGGTCCACGTCCGGCAGTCGTTCGAGTAGCGCGTGGGCAAGGGAGTGATCCTCGCAGGCCGCGAGCGTCTCCTCCAAGACCGAGTTCATGCCCCACGCGATTCCGGTGAAGAGCACGGGCGTCGCCGATGTTGCCACGGGCCGGCGGAGGGCGATGAGGTAGTAGCCGCCGTCAGCGGCCGGGCCGAGCACGACGTCGACCTCGTCGAGGAGGGAGATCGCATCGCGGACGTGCCGAGCTGACAGCTGCGGGCAGTCGCTACCGACGACCACCACGCGCTCGGCACCCCGCCGAAAGGCATCGTCGAAGGCGAGGCGAATGCGTTCGCCCAAGTCAACCCCGTGGCCCTGGTCCCGGGCAACGAATCCGGATCCGAGCCACCTACGCGCTATTTGCGGGGACGCTGCGTCCGTCCGAACCTCGACCCGGGCTTCGCCACTCGCCTGGACCGCCAAGAGTGAGAAGAGCGTGCGCCGCGCCAGCCGATCGTGCAGCGTGAGCGCTTCTTCGGGCGTGAGAGGCGGCGCGAGCCGCGTCTTGACCTCGCCGAGGCGAGGGAAGCGAGTGAGCATGACGAGCATGTTCTTGCGACCCGACCGGGTCACGACAGCGCCCCGCTTCAACCAGACCCCGATCCGGAGGTGCAGGCGAGGCAGTGTTGGGCGAAGCCGATGCGGCGTTGGGCGAGGGCGCCTTCGTCCCTGAGCGCGTCTTCGATCGTGCGAGGGCCTGAGGCGGGACGGACGCGTGCGGCTAGGTTGAAGTCGCAGTCCCAAAGCGTGCCGTCCCATGCGACCTCGAAGCCGTGCCGGCAGTCCAGAGCACGGACGGTAGCAGGATTGAACGCCGCAGCGAGTTCCTCCATGTACGCGTCGTGGGCGCCCTGTCGTTTCAACCTCTCGGCGAATCTACCGACCGGCACGTTCGCGATCGCCAGAAGTGAGTCGAAGCGGATGCCCAGTGAGCCGAGATCCGTCCTGAACTCGGCCTCGATCTCCTGCTGTGGGCGTGGCAGCTCGCCCAGCGGAGGGTTGTACGCGAGGTCGAGCCTCAGCCGCGATCCGCCCTCGAGGGCTCCGTAGCCCAGCGCATTGAGCAGCGAGAGGACCTTGAGTGCTGTGCGCCACGCAGACGTCTCCCGCTGAGTCGCGAACGTTGCGGCTGAGGTGCCCAGTAGCGAGGCGAGGAGACCCACGCCGTGCTCTGCGAAGAGGTTGGAGAGGTGGGCAGCGGACGGTTCGGCCAGCGCAGTGAGGTTCGTGCGCACGCGAGTGGACAGCCGACGGGCCGCCAACTCCGCGATCAGGTCTGGAAGGTGCTCGAACAGCTCCGGCTCGCCACCGGTGATGTCGACGATCTGGGGTCTGACCCTATCGGCGAGTCGAACACATTCCAGCATCGTCTGCCGCGACATCACCTCGGTGCGCTCCGGCGTGCACGAGTGGTGGCAGTGGGGGCAGGCCGAGAGGCAACGAAGACCCACGTTGAGCATGAGCGTGCGTGGACGCTCGGGCACGGCTGCTTCAGGCGCGGCCGCGCGCGCCCGCTGCGCGAAGCCAGGCAGCTGCGTGGTGCCGCTCTTCGCCGACACGCTCGTCTTCTGCCCGCGTTGTGGAAGGCTCTCGGAACCGAGCTCCAAATCGCACCCGACGACGGAGTCTGGTCTCAACAGCGCCGCCTTTCGCTCAGGGGCTAGACGCGAGTATAGCCGTGCGACCCGCTCAGACGGGTCGAAGGTGGCCTCCGTGCCCCGAGCAAGGAAGCGGACGGCCAGCCTATTTCCCGCGGATCGCTCGGATCCACTGGCCATTGAGGGCCGCGATGATCCGATCGAGCCTCGAGAGGGTCAGCCCAGGTCCCATCGCGACGAATCCACGGAGCGGCATGCTGACCACGACTTCGTCCATGATCTCGCGCAGTGATCCGTCGTCGTCCGGCACCACCTTGTCCATCTGGCGGTGCATCAGCGCGGCCAGTATTCTGCCCAGGCGGCTCGTGGACAGTTCGGTCACGGTGGAGGTGCGGCTGAAGGGCCGAGGCCCTTCGGGTGCCGGGATCGGATGGCCCAGGAGCGCAGCGAACTCGGCATCTGTGGCGATCGGGCCCGCCACGGGCGGCTGCGGTGTGACCGTGTCCGTTGACTCGACGTCGATGATCACCCGGTCGTGGATGTCGACGCTCGAGGTCCCGACGAGAATCTCGTAGCAGCCACCCTCCACGACCCAGCGGCCCACGGCCGAGTCCCACACCGAGAACAAGCGCGGCTCCAGCACGACATCGACCTGCGCCACCTCGCCAGTCTCCAGCCTGACCCGGGCGAACCCGGCCAGCTCTCTGGCGGACCGTGGCAGGACCGGTTCGATAGCCCGCAGGTAGACCTGGACCACACTCTTGCCCGTACGCGCGCCCGTGTTAGCGACGTTGACTGTCGCGGTGAGGGTGGTGCCCTCACCCCGCACCCGAAGATCGCGGAAGGCCCAGCTCGTGTACCCGAGACCGTGCCCGAACGGGAAGCGGGCGGGGACCCCGAAGGTGTTGTGGAACCGGTAGCCGATCCACTGGCACTCGCGGTACTGCACCTGTCGCGGCAGGCCTGGGAAGTTGGCGTCGGCGGGCAGATCGGACACCGAGACTGGCATGCTCTCGGGCAGCCTTCCACCCGGTTCCACCTCGCCGAGTAGCACCTCTGCCAGTGCGGAGCCGGCAGCCTGGCCGCCGAGATACGCCTCGACCAGGGCCGCCGGCATGTCTGCCCAATCCAGCTCGAGACTACCTCCGTTCACCAAGACCACGACCGTCCGCGGGTTGGTTTCGCAGACGGCGGTGACGAGGTCATCCATGGCACGCGGCAGCCGATCGGTTGGCCGGTCCCGGGTCTCGGTCTCCATCCTCGGCGGGATGCCCACGACCAGCACGACTCGCTGGACCCTCGTCGCAACGGCCATGGCCTCGGCCAAGAGTTTCGGGGTGGTCTCGCCCGTTGCTGGGTCATACGCGGGGGCGTAGGGCACGTCGACGCCAAGGGCATCGCGCAGGTTGTCCAGTCTGGTAGCGTTCACCCGTGACGAGCCGGCTCCCTGGTAGCGGGGCTCGACCGCGAACGCTCCGATCAGTCCGACCCCGATCGTATCGCCCAGGGGAAGCAGTCCGTCGTTGGTCAGCAGCACGGTCCCCGCAGCGGCGGCGCGGCGCGCCAGCTCGTGATGTGCGTCGAAGTCCACCGACTCGGCAGGACGGCCGCGCTGGGTGTCACCGCGCAGCGCCAGCTCGACCACCCGGGTGGCCGACGCGCGCAGGTCCGTCTCGGCGAGAGCCCCCGACTCGAGGGCCTCAACGACCTCCCGCGTGAACGCGCCGTTGTTGCCCGGCATCTCCAGGTCCATCCCGGCGCGCAGAGCGGCGACGCGGTCATTGGTGCCTCCCCAGTCGGAGACGACCAACCCGTTGAATCCCCACTCACTCCGCAGTACGTCGTGCAGGAGCCACGCGTTGTCGCTGCAGTAGGTCCCGTTGATGCGGTTGTACGCGGTCATGACGGCCGCCGGCCGACTCTGCTCGACCACGATCTCGAACCCGCGCAAGTAGAACTCGCGCAAGGTTCGCTCGTCGATGAGCTCATCGATGACCATGCGCGAGGTCTCCTGGTTGTTCGCCGCGAAGTGCTTGGCGCAGGCTCCGACCCCCTGGCTTTGGACTCCGTTGACGAGGGCGGCGGCAAGGTATCCGGACAGGACTGGATCCTCCGAGAAGTACTCGAAGTTCCGCCCCCCGCGTGGGTGACGTTTCACATTCAGCCCGGGGCCCAGAAGCATCGCCACGTCTTCGGCGCGGCACTCGCGGCCAAGCGCCCGGCCGACCTCGTCCAGCAGCTCGACGTCCCAGCTGGACGCCAGCACGGTGGCAACCGGGAAGCACGTGGCAGGCACAGAGTCGGTGAGTCCCTGATAGTCGGAGTCGCCGGTCTGCTTGCGCACTCCGTGGGGGCCGTCGGTCATCATCACCGAGGGAACCAGGCCCGGCAGGTCGCGGGTTGTGAACATGCCCCGGCCGGAAACCAGCGAGATGCACTGTTCGGTGGTCAGCCCGGCGACGATCTCCGCCGCGCGGACTGCAGGGGCGCCCGGGCCGGAAGACCCGTGGTCATTGGCGGCCTCGGCGCTGACGGGCGCGGTCACGGCATAGCTCCTTCGACGCATGGCGACGGGCTCGCGGGCCTGTTCCCTTCAGCCATGCAGATCCCTCCGCCAGGCAGTTCGGCTTGACGCCACGATACTCCGCAGCGAGCGTAGCGACGCTCTCCTCCGCTCTCCGCACACGACAACAGCGATGCCGCGCTGCGTGACCGGAGCAGGGAGGCGGTGGTCACGTGCGTCTTGTCAGCGCAAACTAGAGGCGCCGCCGTGCGGGGAGCAATCTCAGCCGTGTGGACGCCCCTGACTCGGGAACATCGTGGCGGGAGGAGCGTGAGCGCGATGGCTGACGACACCGAGCGTGAGAACCGGCCGGCGGGGACGCAAGCTGGAGAACCTGACATGGGGCCTGTCGGGTCGGGCGAGTCGATGCCCGGGCGCATCACCGATGCCGAGCGCCTTCGGCTGCTCTTCGACAACATGCTCGAAGGCTATGCGTACTGCCGCATGATCTTCGATGATCAAGGGCAGCCGGACGACTTCGTCTACGTCGACGTCAACCGTGCCTTCGGCTCGCTCACGGGGCTTTCCGATGTCGTGGGCAAACGCGTCACACAGATCATTCCGGACATCAAGCACTCCAACCCCGAGGTATTCGAGATCTACGGGCGTGTTACCCGGTCGGGCGAATCCGAGCAGTTCGATCTCAGCCTCGACCAGCTGGGAATCGTGCTCAGCATCTCCGTCTTCAGGCCCGAGGAGGATCACTTCGTGGCCGTCTTCGAGGACATCACTGAGCGAAAGCGGGCCGAGGAGAAGCTCGAGGAACTGGTCCGATTCCTTGAGTACCGTGTCGAAGAGAGGACCAATGACCTCGCTGATGCGCTTCGGCTTCTGGATCGGACTCCCAAGGGGGACGCGGACTCCACGCACTAGTACGCCGATCCACGTTGTCGCGATGGAGGGAGCCATGTCATGAGTGACTCCGTACTCGTGCTGCACACTGGCGGAACCATCGGAATGGTGGATACTCCCGACGGGAGCGCGCCGGTGGCCGCCGCCCTGGCCCCCTATCTCGACGCGATTGTGGCGGGTTCGAGGGGCGACCTGCCGCCGATCGACTTCATGGAGCTCGAACCCCCAATCGACTCGTCCAACGCGACTCCCGAGACCTGGCGCACCATTGCAGAGATCCTCTACGCGCGCCGCGAGGACAACGCGGGCTTCGTGGTCCTACACGGAACCGACACCATGGCCTACACGTCCTCTGCGCTCTCGTTTCTGCTTCCGGCGTTCGGCAAGCCCGTGGTCGTGACTGGTTCGCAGATCCCCATAGCTCGAGCACGCAGCGACGGACGACAGAACTTGGTCGGGGCTCTTGAGGTTGCGGCTCGATCCGATGTTCCCGAAGTCAGCCTGCTGTTCGGGGAGGTTCTGCTCAGAGGGAACCGGGCCACCAAGATCGATGCCTCCGGTCTCGACGCCTTTGACTCGCCGAGGTGCCCGCCGCTCGCCGACATCGGCGTCGACATAGTTGTGAACCACTCGATCGTACGGTGGCCGCAGGGGGAGCCAGGACTGACGGCTGGACACCTTGCGCACGTTGCGGCGGTGCGGCTGTTTCCCGGATTCTCTGCATCCATCCTCGCCAACCTGTGCAGCCCGCCGCTGCAGGGTCTGATCATCGAGGCCTACGGTGCGGGTAACGGCCCCTCGAACGACCGAGCGTTCCTCGCCGCGGTCGAAGCCGCAACATCCCAGGGGATTGTCGTGGTCGTCGTCACGCAGTGTGTGCGCGGATCGGTTCAGCCAGGTGCATACGCGACAGGCTCGGCGTTGATGCGCGCAGGCGCCGTCCCGGGTTTCGACATGACGACCGAGGCAGCCCTCACCAAGCTTGCCGTTCTGCTCGGGCAGGGTCTCGATGCTGCGACTGTGGCAGAGATGATGCAACATGACCTAGCCGGCGAGCTGACCCGCTAGTCTTCCGCGGTCGCGTGCGTTTCGTGGGACGACCCACAACTCCTGGAGAGCCCACGAACGCGGCACCCATGACGCGGCTTGCCGCGTGGAGTGACGGCTGGTTCGCGTAAAGGAAGAGACCCGGGCAGTAGGCGTGCGGGCGTCCCCGCGATATCGCGAGCGGAGTGGACGGAGGACACGGTGTTCGAGCTCCCAGAGCTGACCACGATCGCGGCCCAGATAGCGGACACGCTTGCGGGCAGATCGATTGCAGCGGGCTCTTCTCGGCAACGTGCCGCACAAGTTCGTCTGGTACAACAGGGAACATGACGAGTTCTGGGCGATCGTTCGCGGTCTTCGGGTCGGGGATGTGCACGCCGAGGGCCGCTGGTTGTTCGTTTCTCTTGAGCCCGGATACGTGCTGCTGCTCGGCGAGTGGGGCGGCCGCATCCTCTATCACGAGGCTCCGGCCACGCGTCCTCCGAAGTACCATCTGTACCTCGCGTTCGAGGACGGCACGGCGCTCTCGGCCACCACACAGATGTGGGGCGGCGTGGGGTTGTTCGAGCGGGGCCGCGAGAGGGAGTGGCCGTACGTGAAGGACATGCGGACGAGCCCCGCGGAGTCGGCCTTCACGTGGGAGTACTTCACATGCCTTGCCGAAGAGGCGCGCGCGGGCGGCAAGCGTAGCGTCAAGGGCCTGCTCACCCAGGATCAACTGATTCCCGGGCTCGGCAACGCGATCGCGCAGGACATCATGTTTCGCGCACGGCTGCACCCCCGTCATGACCTCGCCGACCTGGACGAGGGACAGCTTCGCGCGCTCTACGACGAGACCGTCGCAACCGTCCGCGACGTCACGGCGGCGGGAGGGCGCAACGACGAGCGCGATCTGTTCGGCGATGCGGGGGGCTACCAGCGCATCATGGATGTGCGGGCGGCGGGCCGTCCGTGTCCGCGTTGTGGTACGCCAATCGAGAAGATGCAGTATCTCGGCGGCGCGTGCTATCTCTGCCCCAGCTGCCAGGTGTGACGAGAATCACCCGACGCGCGGCTCGGACCCCGTGGGGATAGCCTTACGTCTCGCTGGGGTAAGAGCCTCCCAGGACGAAGGAGGCGACATGGCAGGCGCAAGAGACAACGGGGCTGCTGCGGGCGCGGGGGCTGTCTACGGACTCGGGTTCCTGGGGGCCCTCGTGTACTTCATCCAGACGGCCACGAGCTTCTGGGATGGTGTTCTCGGCGTGCTCGAAGCTATGGTCTGGCCAGCGTTCATGATCTACGAACTCGCGAAGTTCCTGAAGTTGTAGTCCGCGCGATCCCCTCAGGGGCACGGGGGATACCGACCAGTCCGCCGAAGCCAGTAGACGAAGAGCACCAACCCCGCCGTCACGAGGAATCCGACGCAGCACGCAAGATTGGCCGCCTCTGAGAGTAGCGACTCAAGGAACGGCAACGAGTCCCCCGCTCTTGGCTCACTCGAGCGCTGAGAGCACCTGCTCTACCACCTGTAGGGCTGCTTCACGACCAGCTTGTTCAATCAACGGGACCTTGGCAAAGTCCCACATCGAGAATCCTTCGATATCCGGCTGGACCAAGTAGTCCGCGTCCTTGCGCGCGGTTACCTGGGTGTTGCTGGCGGCGATGTTCAAGCTCGCCGTGACTACGTCTCGAAGGTTCTCGGGGCGACGCCCGCTTCGCATCCTGGGGCTCAGGTCCACCGCGACGACGATCTCGGCGCCCATGTCGCGAGTCACGCTCACCGGCAGGTTGTTGACGAGGCCACCGTCAACGAGCAGCATCTCCCCCTGCTCTACGGGGCGGAACAGGCCGGGGATCGCTGCGCTCGCGACAGCCGCGCGAACGACGGGTCCCTCTCGTAGGACTACCTCGTGCCCGTCGACGATGTTGCAGGCGACGGCGGCCAGCGGGATTCGCAGATCATCGAACTCTATGTCGCCGATAGCCTGTTCAATCCACTGGGTCAGGGGAGTCGCATCGAGGACGCCAAGTCCGCGCCTCCAAGCGATTGAGGCCAGATCCTGCCGACCCGTGTTCGCGATGAGAGCGGACATCTTCTCAATGGACAGCCCTGCGGCATAGAGCGCGCCGACGATCGCCCCTGCGCTTGTGCCGGCGATGCAATGGGGCTCGATGCCTGCGTCCCGAAAGACTGAAAGGAAGCCGACGTGCGCGGCACCCCTCACCGCGCCTCCGCCGAGTGCGTAGCCTACTCGCGGTCGGCGGTGGCGCTTCATGATTCGGTCCAGCATGTCCTGCCTCCGGCATTGGGCGAGCCGCGTGGTCGGATGAATCGCCAATCGGGATGTCCAGCAAGGCTAGCACCGGTCGGCAGGCGATGTGCGCCGCAAGCGGAGGAGAGCCTACGCGCAGAACACTCTGACGTTGTCGCCGCTGCTGGATTTCACGTTGACCTCCATCTCGCGGAGGCTCTCGATGAGGTCTTCGATATCCTCAGGCTTGAGGTTGTTGAAATCGATGGACATGCCGGCCTCTCCCATGGACTCGTTGATCTGATCCATTGCCTGGGGCGGGATCAGCGAGGTCAGCTTGAGACCGGTCCGCAGAAGGGCGAGCGGGACCTTTACGTCGACGGTGTCCTTGCCGCCACTGACCTTCACGTACATGAACTTTGGGGTTCCGGTTCGCCGAGGGGCCTGTCGGCCAATCCGAGGTCGGAGCGGGGACCGGTTCGGTCGGCTCGCCGGCGGACGTGCCGAGTGCGTCGAGCAGCGTTTCCGCTTCGGCTGCGGTGATCTTGCCCTCGGCGAGCATCCCAAGGATGCGCTGACGATCTTCACTCATTGTGCTCAGCTCCCTCTCTAGTAGATGTCAACGTCAACCAAAGTGGTTGGGTTGTGGACATGTGCCTGCGTGCCACGGGCCTCGGCGAGGAGATGAAGCGCGCCGAGCAGCAGCAGGGTGTAGTGGTAGTAGCGCGCGCCCACGACGAATAGCGCGAGGTCCACGAGCAGCGACACGATCAGCGCGAAACCAAGAACCACAAGCAGGAGTGGCCAGAGTAGAACGAGCGGGAACCAGATGCGGAAGCTTCGCGCGCCGGTCTCCCGGACGCGGACGTCTATGACTATAGGCGGCAGGATCATCGTCATCGCCTGAGCCTGTCTGCTGCCTCGTCGGCGGTGATCTCGCCCGATTCGAGTAGGTCGAGAACGTCGTTTGCCTCGTCAGGGACCGACTCGACTTCGATCTGCACCAGCTGCAGTTGTGCGGCGATCCGGTTGAGGCGGTTCTTGATGGTGGGGTAGCTCACCCCGAACGCCTCCTCCATGTGCTTGATCGAGCCGTGACAGCGCACGAACTCGCCGACGAAGACCTGGTCCTCGTAGCGGAGCCCCGCGAGCACGGGCAGTTCGAACTCACCCTCGATCGCAATGTCGCTGTCCTTGAGGCGGACCTGCGTGACCACGAACTCGCGCGCCCCCGTCATGTCCGTCAAGTAGTGCCATTCATGAGCCATGGCAAGCCTCCCTTCTTGATTATCACAATCAATATGTACCCAGGGATAAACAAAATCAACCCCTGGCTTCAGATAGTTTAGATACCAACGTCTCGCACTCGTTGCGCGTGCGTCGCCGTGGGCAGACTCCGAGTGCGGATCTTGACGGTCGCGCCTGTGCTCGGAGGCCGCGGCTACAGATCGCGTCTGCGGAAGATCCTGGCCGCCAATGCAAGCATCACCAGCACATAGGCGACCGAGTACAGCACCATGGTGGTACTCGGCATGGCGCTTCCGCCCATGCCGGGAAGGCCGCCCTGCTGGAAGAGCAGGCCTTGCGGAAGCAGGAGTGACAGCGCCTTTCGATGGAGCGCGTCGAGAGGCATGAGCAGGCTTGAGATGATGCCGATGTTGCCCATCGTCGCATTCTGGAAGAGCCCGCCGATCGCCTCGATGAGACCGCCGACGAACGCGATGCCGTACGCCGCGACGCAGAGGACGCCGTTTGCGAGTGTCGGCAGCCGAGTGCTGCCCAGGAGTGCGAGCGCAAGCAGCGGCATCGGCTCGAGTGCCAACAGCGCGAGCGCCGCTGGCCACGTCGACAGCACCGGCGCACGGATCAGCCATTGTGCGAGCACGATGATGGCGCCGTTCAGCAGCAAGGCAAAGACTGCAAGCATGGCCCCGAGCCCAGCCGCCTTGCCGACCACGAGCTCTCCCCGGCGGATGGGTCGAGCTAGCACGCCGTAGATGACGCCGCTGTCGAGCTCGCTTGAAATGGTGCCCGCAGACGCGAAGACGGCGGTCAGTGCGATAAGGAAGCTCGCCGGGAAGAGACCGATGTAGAGGAGTTGCGCACCGATCTCGCGGGCCATGAGTTCGGTGAAGCCAGACTGAGCTGATTGCGATGACATCGCCGCCTGCCCAAAGTGCAGCCCGAGCCCGTAGATCGCCAAGAAGCCCACCGACATGATCATTGCCGCGAGCACGACGCGACGACGCGTCGCCTCTCGGAAGGTCAAGCCGGCGACCGCACCTACTCGCCGCAACGCGCCCCCGCTACCCACGATGGCCCCCACGGTCCTCGGGCGTCTGGCTCTCGGCGGTGACTTCGAGGAACAGACTCTCGAGTGTGCGTCTGTGCCGCGCGACGCCGGACACACGCGCGCCTGCCGAGACAAGGTGTTCGACGAGCGCTGGGATCGTACGGTCGTCCGGGAGGCTGACGACGAGCCCGGTCGGATTCGCGTCTAGCAGTCGGCCGCCGACTTCGGCTGCCAGAGTCTCTGCGACGCCGTATGACAACGGCTCGGCGAGATCGACATCGACATCGCAAGGCCCAGCCAACAGTTCCGCAAGCGTGCCAGTGGCAATGAGCCGGCCGTGATCGATGATCGCGACCTCGTCGCAGACCTGCTCGACCTCACCGAGCAAGTGGCTGTTGAGGAAGACTGTGGTCCCGCGTTCGCGTACCGCGCACAGGAGCTCGCGCACTTCCGCTCGGCCGAGCGGGTCGAGCGCGGACGTCGGTTCGTCGAGGAAGAGCAGCTCGGCGTCGCTGAGCAGCGCGCACGCGATACCGAATCGCTGCTGCATCCCCTTGCTGAAGTCGCGCAGCTTCTCATCGGCGTGGTCCGCCAGTCCGACATCGGCGAGCACGCGAGACGTCGCGCGTTCGATGGCGTGAGCCTCCATGCCGAGCAACCGCCCGTGGAAGCGCAGGAGCTCGCGCGGGGTGAGCCACTCCTGATAGCGGAAGTTCTCAGGCAGGAAGCCGACTCGCTGTCGCGCACGGAAGTCGCCGAGCGGCCTGCCGAGAAGCTCGCCCGTGCCCGACGTGGGCTCGTGGAGACCCACCATCATCTTGATGAAGGTCGACTTGCCCGCGCCGTTCGGGCCGAGGAAACCGAAGATATGCCCCCGGCGAACCTGGAGGCATATCTTCTCGCAGCCGACGGTGCGGCCGTAGTACTTGGTGAGGTCTTCCGTTCGGATGACCAGGTTGGCGTCGCTCATTCCATGGTGGACTTCGCCAACGCGACGGCCGTCCCTTCGTCGATGGGCCCGCCGACCGCACGTACAACGCCGTTGTCATTCCAGATCACCGTGGTGGTGTCGGTGATCGGCCCTAGCACGGTCGCCTTCTTGCGCGCGTCGCGCGCCGCGCTCTTGGGTGAGATGACGACCGCCTTGACCCCGTCGATGCTCACGTCATGCGCGGTGCCGTCGACGTTCGGGATGAGAAGCGTCGACTGCCAGTCGGTCACCGCGGCGAGCTGGTCGCGCACGCTCTGCGGGAGGAACGGCAGGTTCAGCAGCACGTCACGCAGCGACGCGGCGTCGACGCCGTCGGGCACGACAAGCTCGGGACTGTGCGCCTGACCGACATAGATGCCGTCAGGCTGACCCTGCTGACCGCCAGCCGTACCACCGGCTGGCGTGCCGTACCTCGCCAGCACGATCGCCGGCACGCTGACCTCGAACACCTTCTCGTCCAGCGCGGCGGGCAGGGTGCGATCGCTGCCGTACGTCTTCAGAGCGCCGTTGATCGCAGCGACGTGGAGCTTGAAGCGGTAGGTCTGGGACTTCTGGAGGAACAGCGTCGGGTTGTCTGGTTGGTTCTTCGGCAATTTGATCGGGAAGTCGACCGCGGCCTGCGCCTCGGCGAGCGTCACCTGCACTGGCTCCGACGCGGCGCCGTCAATCCACGCCTCGCCGAACGCCTGCAGGTCGACGTGCCCGCCCTTCTGGAGCGCGGCGCCGATGGACTGCAAGTCGGCCTGGCTGATCGAGACCGTCTGGACCTTCTGCACGCGGAACACCTGTAGCAGATTGGCCGCGGCGTTGCGCACCGGCGTGATCGCGAAAGACGCGATGACGAGCGCTGCAACCGCCACGGCAGCGATCTGCGCACGACCCCAGCGGCGAGCCGGCGGTGCGGCGCGACGCCCGTCGCGCCGCGCGTCAAGCGAGACGACCTCTGCCTTCGGCTGGAGCTTGGCGAGCGCTTCGGCCGCCACGGCGCGATCCGCCTCAAGTCGTGCCACGTTCGCCGCGCACTGCTGGCACGTCTCTGCATGTGCTGCAATCTCGGCGTGCTCCTCCGGCGTCACCTCGCCGTCAAGGTACGCGGTCAAACGGCCATCCTCGTAGCACATCCTGATCACTCCTTCTCGTCGGCGCCCGGTCGGGCGCCCTCGTACACTTCGCGGAAACGGCGCTGCGCTCGCGCCAGAATCGTGCCGACGGAACTCGGTGCGACGCCGACCGCCTCGGCGACCTCCGCGTAGCTGAATCCCGAGTGGCGCAACATGAGAACGACACGGTCACGCGCATTGAGTTCGTAGAGAGCTCTCCGGACGTCCAGCACGTCGTCGATGTCGGTGGGTTGAGCCGTTCCGACGTCGGCGCTCAACTCGCGAAACGAGCGACGGCTCTCGGTACGAAAGTGGTTGTAGGCGAGGTTCGACGCCACGGTGAGCAGCCACGCCCTCGGGTCGCGTAGGTCGGCAGCGTCGTCGGAGAGAGCGTGTTCGTAGAGGCGTCCGAACGTCTCCTGTGTGAGGTCCTCCGCAGTCGCTCTCTCGCCCGTGAGGTAAGTGAGGTGCCTTCGCACGACAGGCGCGTGGTCGCGGTAGAGCCGCTCGAAGGCCGCCCGGTCCTCCGGCGAGACGTCGTCTCTCAAAATCGCTGACCTCCGCTGCACGGTTCACTCCAGTCAATCTTCCCTCGGGCGGACCGAGAGCCCGCGAAACCGGCGACCTGTCGTTGCCGTGTTGCCGTTCCTCATGGTGTAGACACCGCCACGCGCTGAAATGTGACACGGCATCGAGCTCAGCGCTTCTCTAGCACCTGGTTTGCTACGTCTACTTACCTGCACGTCTTTGTTCGAGTCGACGGAGATTGGAGCACTCGTGCCAAGGACATACGTGGTCACAGGGACAGCGTCCGGCATTGCCAAGGCTACGGCGGAGATCCTCAAGGAACGCGGTCGCAGTGTCATCGGCGTCGACATCCACGATGCCGACGTGGTCGCCGACCTCAGCACCAAGCAAGGACGCCTCGACGCCGCAAAGGAGGCCACCGCAGTCGCTGGTGGCAGCGTCGACGCCGTGATCGCCTGCGCCGGGTTGGCGCATCCGATCGCGAAGACCGTTTCGGTGAACTACTTCGGTATGAGCGAGTTCCTGGAGGCGATGGCACCCACGCTTGCGAAATCGGAGGCGCCCCGCGCCGTCCTCATCAGCTCAATGGCGTCGCTCATGCCGAACGATAAGGCGCTCGTCGAGGCGATGTGCGTCGACGATGACGAGCCCAAGGCGCTCGCTCGCGCGCAGGCGCTAGTCGACGCGGCTGACGGCTCGGACCAGCTCATCTACGGCTCGACGAAGCGAGCGATCGCCCGGTGGGTCCGCCGGCAGTGCATCAAGCCGCAGTGGGCGGGCGCCTGCATTCCGTTGAACGCGATAGGCCCGGGAATCGTGCGCACGCCGATGGTGGCTGACATGATAGCGACGGAGGAGGCTCGTGCGGCTATAGACCAGCAGGTTCCCATGCCCTGCAACTACTACCTCGAGCCCGAGAACGTCGCGTATCTGCTCATCTGGCTGGCGGGCGTCGAGAACACGCATGTCACCGGACAGACCATCTACATCGACGGTGGATCGGACGCGGCACTTCGCGGCGACAACATCTGGGATCTCGCCTGATCTCCAGCACCCGCACGCTCTGCGGCTCGACGCCTAGCAGGGAGACATGCAGTCCCGACAACCTGAGAAGGGGTCGGGACTGCGTGTCTTCGGGGGCCGTCACGCTCGAGCGGCCGCTCTGAGCTGCTCGTGTAACATGCGGTGGCGAGGGTTCCCGAGTGGGTGACGAGGGGTGGTAGCGGTGACCGACGCCGACGCGAGGTTCGCGCGCATACGGCTCTACAACATCGTGATGGGGTTCGTCCACGCCGCGCAGGGCGTTATCGTTTTGGTGCTGGCGAACAGCTTCGCCCTGCCCGTGACCGCTTCATTCATGACCGGCCCCCCGGGTACCCCCCCGGCGACACCGACGACGCTGTTCAGTGTCCGGGTGGCGTGGGCGGTCGCTGCGTTCCTGTTCATGTCGGCATTTGCCCACTTCACGGTTTCCTCGCCTGGTATCTTCCCGTGGTACGTGAAGAACCTGAAGCTCAATCGGAACTACGCCCGCTGGATCGAGTACTCCTTCAGCTCATCTCTGATGGTGATACTCATCGCCATGCTCACGGGGCTTTCAGATGTCGCGGCCCTGATCGCGATCTTTGGCGCGAACGCGGCAATGATCCTCTTCGGCCTGCTCATGGAGAAGTACGAGGAGCCGGGCAATCCCAACTGGCTTTCGTTCGTGTTCGGCTGCATCGTCGGGCTGGCGCCGTGGGTCGGCATCGGCATCTACATCTGGAGTCCGGGTAGTGCCGCGAACCCGCCCGCGTTCGTGTACTGGATCTTCGTACTGCTGTTCATCCTGTTCAACTCGTTCGCGATCAACATGGTGCTGCAGTACAAGAAGGTCGGGCCGTGGCGCAACTACCTGTTCGGCGAGTCGAGCTACATCCTCCTCAGTCTGACCGCGAAGTCTCTGCTTGCATGGATGATCTTCGCCAACACGCTCGTTCTGAAGTAGCCGCGTCGCCCAGCAGCACACCCGCGCCGTCATCTCGGCCGAATCATTGCTTTATCAGGTGTCTTGCACCACGAGTCCCCGCCATGCGTGCGTGGCCGGGCACCGTCCCGCCCGACAACACGGTCCGGGGGGCGACCAGGAGTACACATGAAGAGCTCGCAACTACGTGCCCGGTACTGGCGCATTGTCTTCTTCTTCGCCAGAGTCACCGCAAACTTCATTTGGTGGGAGATCTTCCTGCCGCGCGTTGGACTTTCCGGTTGGAGTCATCGCACTCGCTCCCAGCGCTACCGACGTGTTGCCGCACGGTTTCGCGCGCTTGCGATTCGCATGGGTGGACTGATGATCAAGGTCGGCCAGTTCCTCTCGGCGCGGCTGGACGTACTGCCCCCCGAGATCACCGAGGAACTGTCCGGTCTGCAGGACGAGGTGCCCGCAGAAGACTTCGATGCGATCTGCCGGCTGGCCGAGGCCGAGTTGGGCCAACCTCTGGCCGAGCACTACGCCTGGATCGATGAGACGCCGATGGCTGCGGCGTCGCTCGGGCAGGTGCACCGCGCACGATTGCGCGACGCAGACGCGGCTGACCAGGGATTCGGCGAGGTGGTCGTCAAAGTCCAGCGTCCCCACATCGAGGAGATCGTCGAGGTTGATCTGTCGGCTTTGCGTCGCGTGGGCACGTGGCTGCAGAACTACAAGCCGATCAGCAAGCGCGCGAACGTGAACGCCCTGGTCGAAGAGTTCGCGACGACGACACGGGCAGAGATCGACTACCTTGCTGAGGGTCGCAACGCCGAGACGTTCGGTGCCATCTTCGAGGACAACCCGCGCGTCCACGTTCCCAAGGTGGTCTGGAGCCTGACCACGCGCTGCGTGCTCACACTGGAAGATGTTGCGGCCATCAAGCTCACCGACTACGACGCCATCACCGCCGCCGGTATCGACCGTGCACAGGTCGCCGCGGTACTGCTGGACACCTACCTGCAGCAGATCTTCGAGGACGGTTTCTTCCACGCCGACCCGCACCCCGGCAACCTGTTCGTCACTCCCCGGCAGCAGAACGGCGAGGAGGGCGCCGCCGACTGGCAGCTGACCTTCGTCGACTTCGGCATGGTCGGGCACGTGCCTGACAACCTTCGCGACTGGGCTGCGTGAAGCTCTCATCGCAATCGGGACGCAGGACGCCTCTCGCCTGGTGCAGAGCTTCAAGACCCTCGATGTGCTACTGCCTAGTGCGGACCTGAAGTTGATCGAGACGGCGAGCATGCAGATGTTCGACCGTTTCTGGGGCATGAGCATGGGCGACCTGCGCCAGATCGATCACGCCGAGATGATGCGCTTCGGGCTGCAGTTCCAGGAGTTGATGTTCGAAATGCCGTTCCAGCTCCCCGAGAACCTGCTGCTGCTCGGGCGCACGGTGGCCATCCTGTCCGGCATGTGCACGGGGATGGACCCTCGAATTCAACCTGTGGACCTCCCTCGCGCCATACGCCAGCACGCTGATCTCGGACGAAGACGGGCCGAACTGGCAAACGTGGCTGGCCGAGGCGACGAAGATCTTCCAGGTGCTGATCGGCTTGCCGGGGCGCACTGACCGCGTGCTGACAACGCTGGAACGCGGCGAGCTCAATGTGCAGACACCGCTGCTCAACCTTCAGGTACGACGCCTGGATCGGTCGGTCAACCGAGCAACAGGTGGCTTGGTCTTCGCCGCGCTGCTCATCGCCGGCGCTGTTGTGTACAGCGCCGACCCGGGATTCGGCAAAGTGCTGATGGTCGCCTCGGGACTGCCGCTGGCTTGGGTCGTGTTCTCCGGGCGGGGGCGCCATCCGGGGCGCTGAGGGTGTAGCGCACGGCTTGGTTTGGCCATCCCGCGTTGTTGGCCCAGTCTGTGCTATAGTATGGTCGCGACATATACCGATATATCGCATATCAGTACACTCTGAAGGAGGTACACGATGGGTCAACACCACGGACGGCACCGCGGGGATGCAGCGTTCGCAGGACAATGTGCCCCGATGCATGCGTCCCACCATGGTCGGTTCGGCCCGCCCATGCACGGGCGCGGCCCTTGGGGCGGCGGCGGACCGCGGGCACGACGGGGCGACATCCGCGCAGCTGTGCTCAGGCTGCTCACCGAGGGTCCAATGCACGGCTACCAGATCATCCAAGAGCTCTCGGCGAGGAGCGGCGGCCACTGGCAGCCGAGCCCGGGTTCGGTCTACCCGACCCTGCAGTTGCTCGAGGATGAGGGCCTCGTGGCGAGCGAGGAAGCCGACGGCAAGCGCGTGTACAAGCTGACCGATGCCGGCATCGAGCAGGCCAAGCGCGCGGCAGACGACGTCGCCCCGTGGGACGAACTCGCACAAGGCGGTGCCGGTTCAAGCCGCTGGCAGCTGCGGGCGGGCGCGGGCAAGCTCGGTGCTGCAGTCATGCAGGCCGGCTCCAGCGCGTCCGACGAGCAGGTCGACCGGGTGCTCGAAGTCCTCAACGACGCGAGGAAGAAGATCTACGCCATCCTTGCCGAGGACTAGTGGTCGTGCCAGCGCGACGTCGGTCAGTAGTGGCTAGCGGAAGGGTCTTCTAGACCACGGCCCACCAGCAGATGACGAGGCCTCGGCAATCACGCCGGGGCCTCTTCTGCAGGTCTTCGGCATGCATCTCGACTCGAAGTCCGTCCGCACGAGCACGTTGTACTCGTCAACGGGCACGAGGTGCTGCTGTCGTCCAGGGAGTTCGAGATCGTGATGATGCTCGCCGAGCATGCCGGGTGGGTGTTCTCGGCGGACCAACTCTCTGGCGACCCTGGCGTGGGGGACTACTCTCCCGAATCCGTCAGCGTCCTTGTGTCTCGACTGCGGCATAAGCTTGCGGAGGCTGGGGCATTGGACGTCGTCGAGACGGTGCGAGGCGTCGGCTATCGGCTCCGCTCATCGACAGAATCGGACGATGTACCGTCCGCGACCGCTGGCGTGAACCACGAGCTGAGAGACGCCGGTTGGCGCCTTCAGGAAGCCGTGTTCGAGGCAGAACGTTGCGGAACGTCGGAGCAGCTAGACAACGTCGCTGAACTGCTCGAACGAGCGCGTCGCGCCGTCTACGCGAGCCTAGCGGAGTAACCCGGATCCGCAATAGCCCGATCGGCTACTTGCCGCTGGACACCAACAGCGCAACCTGGCTGAGGCGCGGCACCGACTCACCGGCTGCAGGTGTCTGATACAGCACCTGACCCGCTGGTTCGCCGCTGCCATCCATCTCCACCGATAGGGCTTTGAGTCCCGCGTCGGTGATGGCGGCGGTTGCGTCCGCCAGAGTCTTGCCGACGACGTTCGGAACGTTGACCGTCTCGACTCCGGCGGGCGCAGGACCTGCGCATACCAGTAGCTGGATCGTGCTTCCGGGCGCCACCAACGTGCCCGCTGGCGGCGCCTGACTGACGACCTGGCCGACCGGAATGGTCGAACTGTAGGTATTGACGGGCTTCGCCACGAGACCGACCTTATCGAGATTCTGGATAGCAGTACCTACATCCACGCCCTTCACATCCGGCACGCTGACCTCGGCGGGCCCGGTGGAGACGACGATACCGACCTCGGTGTCGAGAGGGACCTGCTGTCCGGCCTTGGGACTCTGCGAAACGACATCCCCTGCGGGTACCTTGTCGCTGGGCGTCTCCGTGGCGGCCACCTTCAGCTGCACGCGCGCGAGCGCCTGGATGGCCTCGTCCTTCGACATCCCCGTGACGTCGGGGATCGCGACGAGGTTGCTCTTGATGGCCACGACGAGGTCGACCTTCGAGCCCTTGTCCACCTCCACGCCCTTCGCGGGATCCTGGGACATGACGCTTCCCGCGGTCGCTGTGGTGCTGGGGCTCTCTGTGATCGTGCCGACCACGAGCCCGGCGGTCGTTATCGCGTCCTCGGCTTGCGCCTGAGCGAGTCCCACAACGCCGGGCACCGCAACCGTCTCGGCCGGCTTGCCAGGGCCCGTGAACCAGACCACTGCGGCCACGACCACGAGCACGGCCAGAGCGCCGAGTACCCACAGCCACGCATTGCTCTTCTTCGGCGCCGGCGCGACTGCGTGCTCTTCCGGCAGCTGGCCGAGGACGACGCCCTCCGGCACCGTTGGGCTGTCAACGCCCACCGCCACCGGGTGCAGGCCAGCGCGTTGGAGCGTCGCGCGCGCATCGGCCTCAGACGCGCCGATCACCGTCGGGACGGCAATCAGCGCTGTGCCCTCCGCGGCGGGTCCGGACGACACGAGCAAAACGGCATTCGAACCTGCTGCCGCCAGATCAGCCGGCTTGGGCCACTGAGCCAGGATAGATCCGCGTTCGACTTCCCGGCTCATCTGAGTGAAGACCTGTGGATTCAGGCCGATCTGCTGCATGGCTTCCAGTGCATCGGCCTGGGGCTTCCCGACCACGACCGGAACAGGCGCGTTCGCTTGTTGCGCCGTCGCCGGGCCCTTCGACACGACCAGCACCACGTCCGAGCCGAGAGGCACCGCAGTCGGTGTGCTCGTGTCGTATCCAGACTCGTTCGCCATTGGAACTCCTCCCTGAACCCCCGAGGCGCATTCGCGCGGCAGGGTGTCGCAACGTCGCATGAAGAAGAGGCGTTACTCCTCGAGTGATTCTATCCCAACTCCCCCACTGCAAGACGCAAGTGCCCGCGCACTCAGGGTCGAAATCGACGGGTTCTGGGCCGGCCGGACACGCCCTCGTCAGGCTACCGTCCCCAGGTAGTGGGAAGATGCCGAACAGGGAGCTAAGACCTTGTTGTCTCCGGCTAACCTCCCGCAGCCTCGTAGTCCCTGCAGCGAAGGAGCGGTCATGAAGGCAGACGAGATGCGCTTCAAAGTCGAGTCCCTCATGCCCGGTCTGCGCGCAGATCTCGAGCGACTCGTGAGCATCCCATCCGTGGCGTTCGAGGGATTCCCGCAAGCTCAGGTGGAACGAGCCGGTGTGGCCGTCGCCGGCCTGTTCGCAGAGGCCGGGCTGTCCGAAGTGCGACGTATTGATATCCGGGACGCCGCGCACGCGGTCTACGCAACCCGTCCGGCGGCACCCGGCATGCCGACTGTCCTCCTCTATGCGCACTACGACGTCCAGCCGGCGGGCGACGAGGCCGACTGGACGAGCCCACCGTTCGAGCCGACGGTGCGCGATGGCCGCCTCTACGGTCGCGGTGCCGCCGACGACAAGTCGGGCATCATCGTGCACCTTGGCGCGCTCAGGGCCTTGGACGCGGACTGCCCGATCGGCATCAAGGTGCTCATCGAGGGCAAGGAGGAGAACGGCGGGGGCGGTATCGAGGAGTTCGTGAAGGCCAACGGCGATCTCCTAGAGGCCGACGCGGTCGTCGTGGGTGACGTGGGCAACCACACCCTCGGAGTTCCGACGCTGACGACCTCGCTGCGTGGGTTCGCCGTCCTGGACGTTGAGGTCGAGACGCTCGAAGGGGCGGTCCACAGCGGGATGTTCGGCGGTGCGGCGCCGGACGCCTTGATCGCGCTGACGCGCGTGATCGCCAGCCTGCACGACGACGCGGGCAACGTTGCGGTCGAGGGCCTGAGGCGCAACACGTACGAGGGGGCCGACTACGACGAGGCCGCCTATCGCCGAGACGCCGGCGTCTTGGCCGGCGTCGGGCTCATGGGCGACGGAACCATCGCCGAGCGGCTCTATGCGCGTCCGTCGATCACCGAGATCGGCCTCGACGCACCGACCATCGAGGGCGCGGCCAACGCCCTCGTGCCCAGGGCGCGGGCGCGCATCGGCGTCCGGCTCGCTCCTGGCCAGAACCCGGTCGAGGCGCAGGGATTCGTGAAGAAGCACCTGGAGTCCGCGGCTCCCTGGAACGTCAGAGTGAGCGTGAGGTACGGCGGCGTCGGAGAGGGGTTCGTGGCCGAGACCGACGGCCCAGCCTACGAGTCCGCGAGGAAGGCGATGCAAGTGGCCTTTGGCAAGGACGTCGTCTCGTACGGCCAGGGTGCCTCGATCCCGCTCGTCGCCGCATTCCGCAAGACAGTTCCTGACGCCGAGATCATCCTCTGGGGTACGGAGGAACCGCTGTGCAAGGTCCACGCGCACGACGAGAGCGTGGATCTCTCGGAGTTGGAGCGCTGCGTCCTATCGGAAGCGCTGTTCATCGAAGGGCTTGCCAAGAGACCAGACTGCTCTACCCGATGACACGCAGCCGCGTCCCGACCCGCCTGAACGCGTCGATCGCGCGGTCGATCTGCTCGTCGGTGTGCGCCGCCGAGAGCTGCACCCGGATGCGTGCGGCCCCTCTCGGCACCACGGGGTAGCTGAAGCCGATGACGTAGATCCCCTCGGCGAGCATCGCGTCGGCCATGCGATGGGCGAGTGCCTCGTCGTAGAGCATGACCGGGACAATGGGGTGATCGCCAGGACGGATGTCGAACCCTGCTGCCGTCATGCGCTCGCGGAATGAGCGCGCGCTTCGCTCCAGCCGGTCGCGGAGTTCAGTGCTCTGCGACAGCAGGTCGAGGACCGCAACCGTTGTGGCGGCTACCACGGGCGCGAGGGTGTTCGAGAACAGGTAGGGGCGGCTCTTCTGTCTGAGCCACTCCACGATCTCGCTGCGACCGCTCGTGCACCCACCCGACGCCCCACCCACGGCTTTCCCGAAGGTCGTTGTGACGATGTCGACCCGGTCCTGCACGCCGCAGAGCTCGGGTGTTCCTCTACCGGTCGGCCCGACGAACCCGGTGGCGTGCGAGTCGTCAACCATGACGAGCGCGTCGAACTCCTCGGCGAGATCGCAGATCGGCGCGAGGTCCGCAATATCGCCGTCCATCGAGAACACGCCGTCCGTGGCGATCACACGATACCGCGCATCGCGCGCCTCCTCGAGCTTTGCGTGCAGGTCGGCCATGTCCGAATGCGCGTAGATGAGGCGACGAGCCTTCGTAAGGCGCACGCCGTCGATGACCGAAGCGTGGTTGAGCTGGTCGGCGAGGATCGTGTCATCAGGGCCGAAGAACGGCTCGAAGAAGCCGCCGTTCGCGTCGAAGCACGATGAGTAGAGGATCGTGTCCTCGGTGCCGAGGAACTCGCTGACGGCCGCCTCGAGCTGCTTGTGTACCGAGAAGGTCCCGCAGATGAACCGCACCGAGGATGTGCCGAAGCCCCAGCGATCGAGGGCCGCCTTCGCCGCGCCGACCACGCGCGGGTCGTCGGCCAGACCGAGGTAGTTGTTCGCGCAGAAGTTGAGGACCTCGCGACCGGGCCTGCCCGGCATCCCCGCCACCCGAATCGTCGGACCTTGTGGTGTGTCGATGATCCGCTCGGCCTTGTAGAGACTGGCCGCGTACAGCCCCTCGATCTCCGCACGCAGCGCGCTCCTCATGTCTCCGAACATCTTCAGCCTCCCGATTGCCTGCTAGGCGTCTTCGCCGGAGGACCGCGGCATCACGTCGAGCACGACCTTGCCACTCTGTCCGTTCGACATCACGGCGAACCCAGTCTCGAAGTCCTCGAATTCCAACTCGTGCGTGATGACGGGCGCAATGTTGAGACCGCTCTGGAGCATGGTCTGCATCTTGTACCAGGTCTCCCAGATCTCGCGCCCGTAGATGCCCTTAATGGTTAGCCCGCGGAAGACGACCTGGTCCCAGTCGATGCGAGCCGGGTCGGGGGCTATGCCGAGAAGGGCTATTCGGCCCCCGTTGTGCATGCTCTCGAGCATCGTCTCGAATGCATCAGCATTCCCGCTCATCTCCAGGCCGATATCGAAGCCGATCATGCCCAGGTCTTGCATCGCGTCGGCGATAGTGTCGCGAAGCACGTTCACCCTTCGGGTGGCGCCCATGCGCTGCGCGAGATCCAGGCGGTAGTCGTTGATATCGCTGATCACGACGTTTCGTGCGCCTATGTGTTTGGCGATGGCGACGGCCATGATGCCGATCGGACCGGCGCCGGTGATCAGCACGTCCTCGCCAACGAGGTCGAACGAGAGCGTGGCGTGCGTGGCGTTTCCCAGCGGGTCGAAGATCGCTGCGATGCGGGACGGGACCGAGTCCGCGACATGCCACGCGTTCGACGCCGGGAGCGCGAGGTACTCGGCGAAGCAGCCGTCGCGGTTCACCCCTACGCCGACGACGTCCGTGCACAGATGGCGTCGTCCCGCCCGACAGCTGCGGCAGACTCCACACACAATATGTCCCTCGCCCGAGACGCGCTGTCCGACGCTGAAACCACCGACGCCCTCGCCGACTTCAGCTACGTGGCCGACGAATTCGTGCCCCAGGATCTGCGGCGGGCGAATGACGCGCTGCGCCCAGTGGTTCCATTCGTAGATATGAAGGTCGGTGCCACAAATAGCCACCTTCTCCAAGCGGATAAGGAGATCGCCCGGGCCGATCCGCGGCACCGGCACCTGCTCGAGAGAGATGCCGGGAGCGGCGGCAGTCTTCACGAGAGCCTTCATCGTGCGCTGCATCGCACACACCCATCCTTCGGGAGGCCAGTCCTGCGATAGGTCGATTCCCCGAAGTCCGGGATTTGCGTCGTGCGGCTCGGTCACGATTGGTGAGTGCCCGTTGGGACGCGTCATCCGCGATGCTGCCGAGCTCGGGCATCGGCGAGGTCAGTCGCGCGGCTGACTGTCCAGAGGTCCGGTGACTCCGAGTGGGTGCGAACGACGAACGGTGGCCACCTGCACGATCCAGATGTGAGCGGCCAGGAGGGTCATGAAGAGCAGGAAGGCAAGGTCGACGTGGGCGAAGAACAACTCTGCGACCAAAACGGGGAGCATCACGACGGCCACCATGACCTCGGAGCGCGTGACCGCGAAAGTGATCACTCCGATCGCGACGGGCACCCCGACGTCGACGGCAGAGAGCCAGCCGTTGAACAGCGCAACCGCGACTCCATAGACGAACATGCCCGCAGTGGCAGCCATGCCCTGTCCGCCGCCACGGAATCCCCGGAAGAATGGGAAACGGTGCCCCACGACGGTCATGATGCCAGCCAGATACGAGAGACCCTGGGAAACGCCGAGGAGCCTGGCGATCTGGATCGCAACCACACCGACCGAGATGTCGTAGACGGCCGTGATCAGACCGGCTCCCCAACCCAATCCCTTGAAGGCGTTCCACGTTCCGGGGTTGCCGTCGCCGACCGAGCGGATATCGACGCCGCGTCTGCGAGCCAGAAGATCCGCCGGCAGCACCGAACCGAGCGCGAAGCCGACGAGGAGTGCGAGAACTGAGCGCAATGTCGCTTCGAGTGTCATTGAAACCGGTCGGCCATCCGGGCCTCTGGTGCGCTGCCCTCGTGTCGCGGCATACGGACTGCGCGTCCCCTCCAGTCAACGCCCCGTCCGAAGCCGGTGTCGAGCATGGAAGCGTTCATCATGAGGACCAGGTTCAGGAACACGACCGGGTAGAGTGCGGCGGCGATCCAGGGCACATCACGGTCCCATGCGAGCAAGGCCCATTGCAGGGCGAAGAATGCGACCGAGATGGGCAGGACGCCGGTTGGCACGTGGAGGCGCAGACTCGACATGAGCACCGATGCGGCCGGTCCGACAATGAGCGCCAATACGATCGCCGCTATCGCGACCACGGTCAGCGGACGACCACCGACCGCGCTGTAGATGGACCGTTCGACTCCCCTGAAGGCATTCCGATAGCCGCTGTACATGTGACAGCGTGCGACCGACTTCGCATCGAGAAACACGTTCCGGTACCCGAATTCCTTTATACGGATCGCCATCGACATATCGTCGACGATGGAGTCCCTTATCGCTTCAAGGCCGCCGATGGCTTCCAGTGCTTCTCGGCGAACAGCCACGTACTGCCCGATCGCGAAGGCCAGTCGGGTTGCCTTCGTCCTGGGGACTAGATAGAGCGGCAGCAGCAACATCATCGCGTACATGGTCGGCACGACGAGGTCTTCGCCAAAACTCCCGTACTCCTGCCTGGGGTAGCCGGAGAGCAGATCTGCGTTGTGGTCCTGAATGTTCGTGACAGCCCACGAGATGCTGTGAGCCTCGTGGATCGTGTCGGCGTCGGTGAAGATCAGGATGTCTCCTCGAGCTGTCGCGGCTCCCCGACACATCGCGTGAGGCTTGCCGAGCCACCCCTCGGGCAACGACCCGCCTGAGACCAGGCGCAATCGCGGTTCGTGTGCTGCACGTGCGGCGACGATTGCCGCAGTCGCGTCGACAGAATCGTCGTCGACGACGATGACCTCGTAGTCGGCGTAGTCCTGAACGAGCAGCGACTCGACGCAACGCGCGATGGAGCTCTCCTCGTTGCGCGCCGGGACGACCACAGAGACGAACGGCCCGCTGGTGACCCTCGCCTTCCGGGTGGCTCGGCGGAGGTAGACGATATTCGACAGCGTCGCGGCGAGGAAGTATGCGTTCACGCAGACGAGCAGCACAAGGTATGCGTCCCGCGTCATGCCGTCGGCCTTCCCGTGTCCAAGCGGGGACCCAGGGGTGGGCGCGCGCCGGGACGCAGCTACATTGCTCGGTGAGACTGTACCCGAGTTGGCGGTCCACTGCCGCCACGGCAAGGGGCGCGAGGATTGAGTGCGCCGTCTTGTGGGCAACCTAACGGGGACGGATTCAGCATACTGCCGGAATTGTTCGGCGCAGGACGCTATGCCGGTCGGGGGGGGCGCCGATGCTTGAGCATTCACGTGTCGGTTCGACGGATCGCGATGACGCCGCGATCGTGTGCTCCGGGTTGACCAAGGACTATGGCCAGGGACACGGGCTCTTCGATCTTGACCTAGAGGTACTGCGCGGGGAGGTCTTTGGGTTCATCGGTCCGAACGGCGCGGGAAAGACCACGACGATCCGACTCCTGATGGACCTGATCCGGCCCGACCGGGGCACAGCGCGACTCCTCGGCCTGGACTCTCAGCGCGATAGTCTCGCACTCAAGCGTCGGATCGGCTTCCTGCCCGGTGAGTTGCCGCGTTTTCCCGGCGCGCGGGCCAGCCACGTCATAGCCCTCCTGTCCGGGCTACGCGGCGGCGTCGACCCCGGCCAGATCACGAAACTCGCCGACCGGCTCGAGCTGGATCTCGGCAGGAAGTACGAGACCTTGTCGCATGGCAACAAGCAGAAGGTCGGACTCGTGCAGGCGTTCATGCACAACCCCGAGCTTCTGATCTTCGACGAACCGACTCTCGGTCTAGACCCGCTTATGCAGCGGGAGTTCTGGCGCCTGGTGCGCGAGTCAGTTGAAGCGGGATCCACTGTCATGCTGTCGTCCCACGTCCTTGCCGAGGTGGAGCGGGGCTGCGACCGGATGGGCTTGATCCGCAACGGTCACGTGCTGCGGGTGGGATCGCTGGAGGAGCTGCGAACCACGCGCGTTCACCGCGTTGAGGCAATCGTCCAGGGAAGTCGTGACGCAGCCGAGCTGGCTCGCCTTCCCGGTGTTTCAGAGGCTCAGGTGGATCGCAACCACGTGAGCTGCGATGTCCACGGACCTATCGGGCCACTGCTGGAGTGGTTGGCGTCTGACGGAGTCATCGAACTCGACAGTCACGAGCTTTCGCTAGAGGAGGTGTTCCTCTCTGAGTTCGAACCCACTCCCTGAACGTCGGCTCAGCCTTGCGCTCGTCGCCGATACCGTTCGCTCTCACCTTGTCACCGCCGGCGTGTGGGTGCTCGGGGGCACGGTCTTCATGTACGCGATAGCGGCCGCTCTCGAAGACGAGATGGCTAGCTTCCCCGGTGGGCCGAAGGCGCTCGCGGCCAGCATCCTGCCCGGCGCTCAGGCGCTGCGGATAATGCGGTGGCCGGCCGAGCGCCTCGACACTCTTGGCGGCTACCTTACATACCACAACGTCACGTTGTTCATGTTCTTCCTTGCCATATACGGCGCGGTGCAGGGCGCTCGAGCCGTGCGCGGCGCGGAAGAACGGCACTCTCTCGAGGAGATTCTCGCGACGGGCTGGTCACGTCGCGGGGTGATTCGCGACCGGGCGGCCGGCTTCCTCCTGACGCTGCTGCTGATCTCTCTTGGTGTGGGTCTGGGCATCGCCGTGTCCATGGCAGCAGGTGGCGCGCCGGATCTTGGCGGGTCGCTCATCACCGCGGTGGGATTGGGCCTGTGCGCAATGGCTGCCTACTCACTCGGGCTGCTGATCTCGCAGCTCACGGGGACCGCTCGTACGGCGGCCGGGTTGAGCGCAATCGTGCTCACGGTGCTCTACGTGGGCACGAATGTCTGGGATGAGCTGGGCATGTTCGGCGCGCTGAGGTACCTCTCGCCGTTCTACTACGCCAACTTCTTGCGCGCGCTCGTCCCTGGGCACGGCTTCGACCTCCCGGCAACCTTGGCTCTAGTCGCCATGGCAGCGCTCTGCCTTGGACTCGCCACCTGGGCGTTCGAACGTCGCGACTACGGATCGCCCTTGTGGACGCGCGCACGCGACCACGCTGCGCCCGCCGCGAGCCCCGGCCGCCTCCAACGCAACCTGCTCGGCTCGGTCTGGACGGCCAGTTTGCTTCGCGGACGCTTCGGCCTCCTCGCCTGGTCGGGTGCTGCAGCGGCTACTACGGCCCTCATGATGTTCCTGCAGCCAACCGTCATGGACGTCTGGAGCGTGTTCGGCTCCTACTTCGCCGGCGCCGGCGACGCCGGGATCTCCCCTGAGGCCCAGTACATGTCGTTCGCGGGGGAGATAGTCGTACCGATCATCGCCGCCTACGTCGTTGTCCAGGCAGCAGCGTGGGTGGCTGATTTGGCGCAGGGCAGGGTCGAGGCGATCCTCTCCTCGCCTGTCTCGTGGTCCAAGCTCGTGTGGGAGCGGCTGTTCGCCTTGAACGCTGGCGTTGCCGTCATCACCGCCGGGGCAATTGCCGGTCTGGTTGTTGGGGCGGCAGCGTTGGGAGTCGACCTCGCCGTCGGCGGACTCGGCCGGCTCGCCGTGGACTGCGTCCTGTTTGCCGCGGCGCTGGGCGCCGTGGCAGCTGTCGTCGTCGCAGCTTTCCGCAGTGATGTCGCTGTCACCGCGCTGGCTGTCTTCGTCGGAGCCTCCTTCTTGCTCAGCTACCTGGCTCCGATGCTGAACTGGCCCGAGTGGGTGAACCGCTTGTCCGTGTTCAGCGCCTTCGGTCATCCATACACTGGATGGCCCCCATTCGGCGGGCTCGCCGTCTTGCTGGTCTTGGCCATCGTGGGCGGGCTGATTGCGGCCGCGATCGCCGAACGGACGCCGAAGGTTGCCTAGGGGTCCGGCGATAGACCGGGCCCACACAGAGCGTCGGGTCCTCAGTACGTGATCTTGTCCGGCATGGCGGCCCATTCGGCGAGCACCTTGACCGCTTCGGGCGAGGGCAGTTGTTCCGACCGAAGGGTCCGCTCCTCGGCCGGCTTTGCGACCTCAGAGTAGAGAAACTCGTCGTCGAACCCGATCGCGGCGGCGTCCTGCGTGGTGTTCGCGTAGTAGATTCGGTCGATCCGTGCCCAGTAGATGGCGGCGAGGCACATCGGGCATGGCTCGCAACTGGTGTAGATCCGCGCGCCTTCCAGCGTGAACGTGCCGAGTCGCTCGCAGGCGTCGCGGATCGCGCAGATCTCTGCGTGGGCGGTCGGATCGTTTCGGCCCGTTACGTGGTTCCAACCTTCGCCCACGATCTTGCCGTTAAGGACGACGAGCGCAGCGAAGGGGCCACCCTGGTGCTCGAGCATCTTCTCGCGGCTCAACTCGACGGTCCGGCGCATGCACTCTTCGTCGTTCACGTTGGCCTCCAAGCCCCGCGTGAGAATGTACCCGCACACGGCCCTGGGTCCACGCCGCGATGCACACGGTGAGGAGGCGCGATGCCTAGATCGGCCCGCCGCTCTTGGGGGCAGTCTATCCAGACTACACCCAGTTTTAACCATGCATACGCAAGAATTCGACGAACGGTCGTCTCCGGGCGTTTGGAATGGGGACAATTAAGCGAGGCTAATAACACGACTTGAACGGGGTTGCAGGACTTAGAGGAGGAGGCGCATCCAGATGCCTGAGGTCATGGCCGTGCTGATTGGAATCCCCGTTGCTCTTCTCATCCTAGCGGCACTCGTATACATCGGCGGGTTCATCGTGAGCATGGTTGTCGCGATGTTCTACGTGCCGATCGAGGCCATCGAGCACCATCTGCCGCACGGGCCGCACACGACGCACCACCATCGGCCTCTCGTCGCGGGCTAGCGGGACTCGAGCGATCTCGCTCGTCCCTCTCGCCAGGGCTGACGGATTCCGGCTGCCGCGAAGGCAACCGGGTTTGTGTGTACCTTGGTCTCCCCGAGGGAGCCACCTGCCTGCGTACGCTACTATGCGTGAATGCCCGAGCAACTGATCCTGCCCGCGATCGTCATGTCGCTGGCCTTCGTCTTCTACACGACGGGCGTCTGGTCCGAGCGCATCCAGCGAGATCTCCGCGGGTGGCACGTGGTGCTGTTCTGGCTGGGGCTCGCGTCTGACGGCTACGCCACGTCACTCATGCGCGAACTCGTGGCGACCGGGGAGCGGGCCGGCTTCGTACACACGGTCACCGGCGTTGCGGCGTTCGGGCTGATGGCGGTCCACGCGGCGTGGGCGACGTGGGTGTTGTTCCGAGGGAGCCGAGATGCCCGTGCCGGATTTCACCGCTACAGCATCGTCGTGTGGGCGATCTGGCTGGTACCCTACTTCGGCGGCATGATCGCGGGCATGGCTCGAGGCGCCAATGGGTGAGCGGGGATCATGCAATGTCCGAGTCTTGTTCCTGTTGGCAGTAGAGAGGCCCGACGGATGAAGGTCAACCTGGGGATGCCCGAGCGAGTTGTGCGCGGAGTCATCGGCGTACTGTCCGCCGCCGCGGGCCTGACAATCGGCCGCTACGCCTGGTGGGGGATCCTGCTCGACATCATCGGCGCGGTCCTGCTGTTCAGCGCATCAACGGGGTTCTGCCATGTCCGCAAAGTGGTAGGCGACCTCAGAGCCAGTTTAAAGAGCTGAATTCGCGGCCGCGCGGTCGCCGCAGGACGTAGTTCTCCGGCTCGGCCTGGCCACGCCGCATCGGCCCCCTGCCGAACACGAGCCAGCGGCCCGGTGCGGCGAGCGTCACGGGCAGCGACGGCATGCCGCCCCAGAGGCGCGGGCGCAGCCACTGTGCGGTCTCGACGATATCGGCGGGCCGCGGCGAGACAACGTTTCGGTCGACCGGGAGCACGAGCATACCGCTCGCTTCGAGCGCGGCGACCTCGGCCTCCGGACCGAAGTCCCTGAGTCGCATGCCGTTGCCGTACTCGACGAAGCGACCCGACCAACCCCAGGCCGTGAGTCCGACACCGGCGGCGGCGCCGATGATGCCGTCGCTAGTTCCGCCGTGACCCGACAGGTGGACGCCCTCGGCGGCCTTCATCGCGTCTGACTGAGTGACCACCTCGACGGCTGCACGGCGGCCGAATGCCATGAGATCCGCCAGCGCCGGGCTGTTCTCGGCGACGATGCACAGTCCCGGGTCGCTGCCTTCGATGAAATGCTCGGCGATGTGCGCCGCACCCTGCTCGATGAGTCTCGGCACGACAGAATCGTCCGTGGCGTCGATGATCACGCACGCCGAGCTGTTGTGCGAGGTGTAGGGGATACTCGGGTCGACCAGCAGCTGTTGGCGGACGACGCCCCACATTGAGCAGCCTACAGGCAGCCTGTCCTCGAACCAACGTGCGAGTTTGCCTGTCCCGCGGTCGGAGTCGATGGTGTCCGTGTCGTCGAAACAAGCCCAGATGCGCACGTTGCCTCCTACTTGTTCTGTCCGGGAACCCATACGACCTGTCCGTTGTCGAGACGGTAGACCGTGCCGATGGCAGTGCCCATGCCTGAAGCGGTCTGGTCGGTGGTTGTGAGGCGCTTGATCTCGCCCGCGGTCTTCTGGATGAGCTCCATGTTCGCCTGACCGGGATTCTTGACGATCGTCACGTCCTGCGCCGAGAAGAGTTCTCGCAGGCCGAAGCCGGTGAAGGCCACAATCATGAACCCGACACCGATCAGCACGGCGACATCGAACAGGTTGCCCATCGATTCCATCGGATCGCCGTGGTGATCAGGCACCAGCCGGCTCTTGCGTTCGAGAAGCGACAGGCGTTCTTCCTTGGCCATGTGTCAGACCTCCAACCGGTCGAGCACGTACTCGAGATCGACGACGTCTTGCTGATAGAAGCGGTCCCGCACGGTGGTCATGAGATACCCGAGGCCGCCGATGAGCAGGCCGACGACGGTGGTGGAGAAGGCGATGACCAGGTTGTTCGAGAGGTTCGTCACATCGCCCTGTGCCAGAGCGACGAGTGCGGGGCTGATCGGGATCAGGGTCCCCATCAGACCGAGGATCGGGCCGAAACGGATCAGCACGCGTGTCTTCTCGAGCGTGCGGCTCGCCTCGAGCTCCGCGTCCGCGATTGCCTTGAGCACTCGTGTGCGCGAGAGCGAGCCTGCGCCCAGCGTGAGACCGAGGCGCCGCGCCACCGGGCTCGGTTGGAGCGCCTGAACCGTCTCCTCCACGGCAGCCACCTTGTCAGCTTCAGATGCGCTGTTCGCCACGCGGTTGGCCGCCGCCTCGATATCGAACCGTCGGCGCGAACGCCGGCGCCGGAAGACTTCGATCGTGAAACGTCCGAACTCGAAGACCACGAACGCGAGTGCGAGGACTTCAAGTGCTAGCACTGGGTAGAGCAGGATCGTGGCAACGTTGTAGATGATCGCCTGCAGGCTCTCGCCGAGCCAGGTGCCGAATGCCACGGGCTATCTCCGTCCGAATCGTGATGCCAGTGCTTGCACGAGCGCTCCGAAGGAGCCGTGGCCGGCCGACGCTCCGCCGACTCCCGCAAGGTAGCAGATGCCGAGCAGAGCGAGCGCTGCAGGGGCGTTACCGCCCGAGCCTCCGGACGCGAGGTGGCCGCCCCCGCCGCCGGCGCCCACGTCGCGCATGAGCGTTCCGGTCGCGAACCTCGCCACGCCAGCCAGTGTCTGTCCGGCACTGCCGTTGCTGTCTCCAGCTGTCACGGCTGTTCCGGTTGCCGCTGTGCTCCCGCTCCCGATCCCCGAGCCCGTGCCACTACCCGTTCCGAGCCCGACGCCGCTCCCGGTTCCAGTGCCACTGGTGCCTCGGCCATTCCCGGTTCCGGTGGTCCCATGCGTGCCGGTACTCGTAGTGTTGTTCGACGGCGGGGGCGTGCCCCCGCCGTCGCCGTTCGTGGCGACGTCATAGACGATCTTGACCTGTCGGAGTACTGGCGTGGCCGCGGCGCTTCCTTTGAGTTCGACCCGATAGCGAAGTTGGGTGGCCGTGCTGCCGGCCGGCAGGTTGATGCTGGCGCCGCCCTTGACCCACGAGTGGCCGTCGAGCGAATACGCTACGCTCGCACTGGTTCCTGATGGCTTCTCGGCGACCAAGGAGATCGACGCGATCGACTTCTTGACGCCCGGAAGACCCAGCGAGAGTGCGGACGAGGTGAACGTCCCGCTCGCCGAGTAGCCGAACTCGATGACGCGTTCGTCGGCCTGGTCGGCGATGATCGTCGTGCCGCCGGCCGAGCGGCTAGCGTCGCGCACCTTGGAAAGCTCGCCGTTCTTCGGCAGGAAGTCGTTGTTCTCGTAGGCATTCGCGATGGCGCCGCTCGCCGTTATCTCGAGCACCCGACCGCTTTCTTCTTCGGAGATGAGCGTGTTGCCGTTGGCAAGCCGCTCAGCTGCCGAGGGCTTCGAGAGCTGAATGAGCGATCCGTTGCCGCACTGCCAGACGATGCGGCCAGCTGGGGACACCTCGATCACTCGATCGCCCGAGGCCTCGTTGTCCTCGGAGTCCACGATAAGCGTGTTGCCGTTCGTCAGACGGCTGGCCTTGCGGGGAGAGGCGAGCTGGCCCGGACCCGTGCCGGGGTCGTTGTCGCGCCCGTAGCGCCACACGATGCTGCCGGCCGTGTACCCGAGGGTGGGCTTGGTCGGGTCGTAGTCCGAGCTTCTGACCTCGATAACGCGCGTGCCGAAGCGGTTGTCGCATATGAGCGTGTTTCCGTTTGCCAGACGCGTAGCGGAGTAGGGATCCATGATGGAGCCGGGAGCCATGTTGTCCTGCTCGGCGCCGTACTGCCAGACGAGACGCTTGTCGGGAGTCACCTCGATCACGAAATCTGCCCGGCGGTCGCTGATGAGCGTGTTCCCGTTCGGCAGCCGCTTCGCGGAGTAGGGGTTGATCAAGCGAGGGTCGTCTGCCTTCGTGTACGACCAGACGATCTTGCCTCGACGGTTCACCTCGATGACCGCGACGTTCGAGCGGTCGGCGATGAGCACGTCGCCGTTCGCGAGCGGCTCTGCCGAGAACGGGTCGAACAATGTCACATCGGGACGGCTGTACTGCCAGAGGAGCAGGCGCTCGAGCAACACTGCAGGGGCCCCGTTGAGCGTCCCCGCCCTCACGTGGGCGGCAGAGCTGATGCTGAACGGCCGGGTGGCGGGGCCCTCGACCCACACGCGCTGCGCGAGAGCGGGTCCGGGAAGGAGACTGCCGATCGCAAGGGCAGCAATCGAGCACACGACGAAAGTGCGCCATGCGCGCTTCACGACGTCGCCTCCTCGGGAGGCGGTGCACCGGTTGGACCTTCCAAGTCGGCTGCTATGCCGGCCCGGCGGAGCATCTTCAGCACCAGCGCGCCAAGCGCGCCCCCGAGAGCGCCGAACCCGACGTGCAGGGTTGCCGCGAGTCCGATCCCGAGTGCCAGGAAGTCTAGGGGGATCCCTGCGGCAAGTCCGAGGAAGTAGTCGGCCGCCAGTTTGGCTGTGTGAGCGGCTGCGGCGATGACGATGGCTACCAGGTAGTTGTCGAGACGCCCCCCGAACAACGGCAAGAGCAAGTCCACTGTGACGCCCGGAACGAAGTACTTCACGCCGACAAGGATGCCTTCCTTGCCTGGAAGGAAGAACATCGCGAGCACTCCGCTGACCAGCCCGATGAGCGTGCCCGCCCACGGCCGCTTCACCAGGCCGACGCCGACGACGAGCAAAGCCATCCAGATCACGCCAGAGTGTCCGGGCACGTGGATAGGCATACGCAGGTAGAACTTGCCTGCGATGATGAGCGCGCCGATGAGCGCGATCATCAAGCGGGCGCGGAGCGGCAGATTCCATGGCTGCTTGCTCGGCTGCTTGGATGTATCGAGGTTCGCGCTCACTGCACCTCGATCCTCGTCACGTCACGCACACGGTCCTCCCATTCGAGGCCGGGGCTGACGAGTTTCATCGTGCCGCGTTCGGCGAAATCGAGCAGCACGCTGGAGTTGACTTCAGCGCGGGACAGTTCAATCACCCCGGAATCGCGGACGCCCATGCCCCTGACCGTTACCGACGAGAAGTCGTGGACGCCGGCTGCCGACAACACGCCGAGCAGTGTCGGGCCGGTCTCGGACTTCCCGTCGGCCACGATCTTCTTCTGAGGCAGAGCCTTGAGTTTGGCGACGTCGAACTTCGCGAGCTCCTGGCCGGAGCGCACCACTGCAATCGAGTACTTGGGAGAACCTGAACGGTTCCCCAGCCATTCCAGCGCCCACGCGGCAGCGACCGCCACCGTCAGCACGGCGGCGGTCGCCACGAGCGCGATGAGCTGCTTGCGTGTCACTTACTCCTTGCGTCCCGCATGTGACCTAGCGTTTGACAGCTACTCCGTCGATGTCCAGCGTCTTCCGACCGCTTGTCCACAGGTTCACGAGCTTCACCGTGTGATTGCCGGTTCCCGAAAGGCTGCCCAGGTAGATGCTCTGGCGGAAGGCGACCTTCGCCGAATAGAGGTTGATCGTCCGCACATACTTGCCGTCGATGTAGACCTTGGCCCGAGCGCGCGTCGGTGCCTTTGTTGCCACCAAGTACGCCCATGCTCCGCCTGAGAAGGTGATAGCACCCGACGCGCCATTGGTGCTCGTGTACCTGACGGAGCCGCGGTAGTACTGGTTCGAGGAGAACGTGCTCCACCCGCTGCTATATCTGAACGAGACGTGATCGTAGGGCACAACAGCGGGTCCGGAGACGGCGGGCGCGCTGGCGTTCCCATACTCGTCGCGAGCCGTCACCCTGAACTCATAGGTGTTGCCGATTGTCGAGACGAACTTGGCGGTCGTCGCTGACGTGCCGACCTTCCAGGGAGTCCATCCCGCTGGCAGGCCTGGTCCGGCGAGCGAGCTATTCATCCGGTAGTCCACGTCGAAGACAAGGGTCCCACTTGGGGACGTGCCACTCCATGAGACCGGGAAGTCCTTGCTCGTCGAGGTTGCCGACACGATGCCTGGCGCCGATACAGTGGCCATTGGGAGGACGGCCTGACTGACCACTTGCTCGGCATTCGACGGAGCGCTCACGTTCGTTGCCGCATCAGCGGCCCTGATCTCGTACTTGAAGGTCACGCCTGCCGTGCGCACGGGTACGGAGTGGTCCTCGTACGCGGTCGCGGTCGTGGTCGCGATCAGCGCTGGAGGCAGCGTGAAGGTCGGCGACGCGAGAGTGGGGATCTCTGAACGGTAGATGTTGTAGTGATCGACTCCGACGTTGTCGCTCGACGACACCCAAGTGAGGTCGATCTTCTTGTCGCCCGGAACCGCCATGAGACTGGTCGGCGCTGTCGGGGCGGTCGTTTCGACTGCGCCCATGGCGATGTCCTCGTCCGCGTTGACCGCCGTGTAGTTCCTGACAGCGAAGCTGCGGCGCTGGATGAGAACGTCCATGGGGATTCCGGTCGGGATGCCGAGGAGGTAGTCGCCGGGGGCGCCGCCCGGCCCGTAGTCTTCGTCGTCGATCACGCCGTTGCTGTCATCGTCGACGGTGTTCGTCTCCGTCTGCGAGACGGCGATAACCGTCGAAGTATCGTTGACGGCGGTGGTCTCGACGCGCTTGAACACGCTGGTCACGGCCGCGCCATTGTGGATCCGAGCCCCGCCCGTTCGCATGTTGAAGACCGTGACAGGCCAGAAGTGGCTGACAGGGCTGGGGCCGTTGTTTGAGTTCAACGTGCCACCCTTGCCGGTGCTCAAGGCGATGAACAGGTAGTAGCGGTAGCCCCCGGTGACGGCTTGCGCGCCCGTGAAGTCGTCAGAGCCGAACTTGAAGTAGTTCCAGACGTCGTGGCCGCCGTTGATGCGGCCGAGATTGTCGGTGGTGAACCCAGGGAACTCCGGCCAGTTCTGGTCCCGGACCCAGACCCATTGTCCGCTGGTCTCGTTCCACGTCCAAGCCCGCTCGTTGTTGGCCCCGGTGCCATCAACGGGGCTCAGTCGGACCTTCATGTAGTACGTGGTGTTCGGGGCGAGCGCCGTCGTGATAGTCGTATCGGTCGTGGCGCCCGCGCTCCACCGCAAGCCCATCACCGTGTGGTCGTTCGGCACGTAGATCGCCGAGTCGAGCATGGGGCCGCCGGTGAAATCCCCGACAGCCGACGCGGGCTGAACGTAGAACGTCGGTACGATGAGCGCGGTTGTGATCAGCACCGTGACGACGCGACGCAGTCTTGCCAGGATCCTGTGCATGCGACTCCTCCTTTTCCGGCCCTGAGCCTTCAGATCGCGAGCCTGTGTTCGTCGCCCATCGCGTGCGAATCGTAGCCGCGGATTCGGCCGACGGTGTGACGGAACGCTTTCGTGTGAAGTACCTCGACGAGACGCTCAACCTCCTCGGTGTGGTAGATCTCTTCGGGCATGACGAGGTCGTAGCGCTCGTGGAACAGAGGTATGAAGTCGAGCTTGTAGCCCTCGGCAGCGGCTGCGATGCCCACCGCGACATCGGCGCGCCCGGTCGCGACCAGTTCAGCGGCCTCGGTGTGGGTGTCCACCTCGACCTCGTAGCCGGCGACGGTCGCGACGTCAACTCCTGCGCGTGCCAGTTCTCGGTCGATGGCCATGCGGGTGCCCGAGCCGCGGTTGCGGTTTACGAGGCGCATGCCCTTCTGGGCGACGTCGGCGAGCTCGCGAACGCCGAGCGGATTGCCCGGCGCGAGCATCAGTCCTTGTTCGCGGTGGGCGAGCGTAACGACCATGATGTCGCGGTCCGGGAAGAGGTGCTTGGCGTACGGGATGTTGTACTCGCCCGTGTCGATGTCGAGTAGGTGGCATCCCGCGATGTCGGCAAGGCCCTGGCGCATGCCGATGAGGCTATCCAGGCTGCCGGCGATAGCGGCCGCGAGGTTGACGTCGGGAATCCCACCCGCTGCGAGGATCTCGACCGCGAGGTCGTGGCTTACGAGTGCGACCACCGAGTGTTGCTCGCGCTGGTCAGGCCGGATGAGCAGCGAGATCGTGAAGGCTGCCGCCGACGCCGCGTAGAACTTCTCGGTGAAGTTGCGGGTCGTGCGCTCTTCAGCGAGATGCACGAGGCCGGCGGCCTCAAGCGCGAGCACGTGGTGGCGGACCCAAGCAGGATGCCGACCCAGCTCGCGTCCGAGGGACGAAATCGTATGGGGACGGGCGAGGAGCAGCCGAAGGATCTCCATACGATGCGGCTCGGACACGGCGCGAACCACGTCGAGGCGGTCGATGTTGCGGAGATGCTCCATCAAGGGAACCTTCGTTCGGGGGTGATGCCGGTCGCCGCCCTAAGCGGATGTCAAATGTAAGCCTACCCCCTTCGGGACGCAAGAATGCGCTGGACACTACTCAGTTCGCCGGGCTTCTCTGCTCAGGTTCTGCGCACCGCCTGCCGTAGCGATTCAGCGGGCGGTCTGACCCGGTACCAATGCGTGGCTCTAGTCGCTCGAGCGCTTGAATCGCGGATGCCGGGCCCGACGCACGCAGTCGGGTCCGGCATCGCACTTCTTCGTGCACTCTGCCGCTGGGCTTCTCGGCTGCGGCACTCGCAGTGGCAGGCCAGCCCCTCTAGGCGTCCATCCCCATGAAGTCGACGAGGTACTTCTCGCCGACCTTCTTGATCTCGAAGTCCTCCTGATACTGGCTGTCAGTCCACTCGTTCGCGTCCATGAGTCTGATGAAGACCAGGTACGTGTCGCCCGACATCGACACGTCGGTCATCTGGGCGAAGTTGACCTTGCCACCCTTGCGGATGTACTCGTTCGGGTGTTTCGCCAGGTCGGCCTGGAGCTTCTCGGTACCTAACACCTTCAGCGTCTTCAAATCGCCCGCGTACTGCGCGTTGATGAAGCGCATCGCGAGCGACTGTACGGCGTTGTTGACTTCGGCCGGGAGCTTCGGATTGGCGGTTTCGACGACCGGGACTTTCTGGCCTTCGATCTCCTTGACCTTGATCTCGAGTGCCTCCACCTTCTTCTCGAGTTCCGCATTGTCGGCCTTGAGCGACACGAGCTTCTCGCTCACCGGAAGCACTCGAAGGGTCTCGGCGACCGCCGGGATCGTGAGCACGCTCAGAGACAGTAGCGGCGATCAGCAGCGCACCCACGGTGGCGACTTTCCAGCCCCAGCTGGTTCTCGGGCGCGTCTCGGTACGGATTGCAGACATGTCGAACACCTCCCTCGGGACGTACGCTTCTCGGAGTCCCTTGAGGTCGCCGACGAGGCTTCGGACGGCATCGTACTCAGCGGCGCACTCGCTGCAGTCGCGCAGATGCTCGGCGACCTCCTCCGTCGTTGCGTCGTCCAGATCAGCAGCGACGTAGGACTCGAGGGCCTCGCGCACTTCGTTGCAGTTCACAGCGACACCTCCGTTCGACTTTCGTCGCACAGCGCCGAACCGAGCTTCGCGAGCGCCCGGTTGATCCGCGACTTGACCGTCCCTGAGGGGCAGCCGAGGAGGTCGGCGATCTCGTCGACCTTCAAGTCGCGAAAGTAGCGCAGTGCGACCACCTCGCGGTGCTCGCCATCGAGCGTGTTGAGCGCCGCAAGGAGATCAAGTGATGCTTCCGGTCCGACCACGTCGTAGGCCTCGGAGAGCGTCGGCTCGGGTGGGTCCGCGGCAAGGATCTCTCCGTGCCCCTTGCGGAGCACGGTACGGCAGCGATTCACGAGGATCCTTGTGAGCCACGCGGGGAATGCAGCGGGCTCTTTCAGGGTCCCGAGCTTCGTCCACGCCGTCACGAACGTGTCCTGCACGGCATCGCTTGCGTCCCATCCGGCGCCGAGGATGGAGCACGCGGTCGCGTGCAGTGAGCGTTCGTGCTGGCGGACGAGTGTCGTGAACGCGCGGGTATCGCCCCGCCGGGCCGCGACGACGAGTTCGGTCTCGTCCATTGCCGATGGCCTCCTCTCCTCCTACATAGAGAAGACGCGTGAGGACCTCGAAACGTTCCATCTGGAGCATACGTCCCTAGTGCTAGCCCTTGGGCTCGAACTGCGACTCCGCGACGGGGGCGCGCGGTCTGCCTTTGCGAGGAGAACGGGTACGTACCAATGGTGTCCCTGGAGTCAGGAGTCTCGATGAACAAGCCCACAGCCTCGCCTGCGCGCTCACTCGCCGACTATCTCGAAGCGATGTCGGCGGCTATCTTCACGTCGGGCATCAGCTGGAAGGTCGTGGATGCGAAATGGGACGGCATCCGCGAGGCCTTCGGCGGTTTCGACCCGGAGAAGGTCGCGGCTTACACGCCGGACGATGTCGAGCGGCTCATGGCCAATCCTCGCGTCATACGCAACCGCAAGAAGATCGAGGCGATCGTCGGGAACGCGGGCGAGATCATCGTCGTCGATCGCGAGTACGGCGGGTTCGCCAAGTACCTCGCATCGTTCGCCGGCAACGACGAACTCGTGCGCGACCTGCATATGCGGTTCGGCTTCCTGGGCGACTCGGTAGCGCACTTCTTCCTCTTCCGGATCGCGTTCGACCTTCCCGCGCAGGAGAAATGGGCTCGAGCGCATTTCGACGGGCAACATCACGCATGGGGGCATCACTAGGCGCTGGCGGAGTGGCTGGGGCCTCGCTCCGGCGCAGATGTGATACCGAACACCTCGGCCTCCGTCCCCCGAACTTGCTTTGCCGATTTGATGCCCCCGCCGGCCTCAGACGCTCGCATCCCATTTGGAAAGGTCAGATGGTGTTCACGTGGAGATTCGGCTCGGCCGAACGCCGACTTGCTAGCATGCCGAACATGGCCACTCACTTCAGCCTGCCCATATCACGCGGCATCGCCACGGCGGTGTGTATCGCCGCCTTGGCACTCAGCGGGTGCTCGACGCTCGAACTGAACAGGCCCGCTGTCATTCAGCCGAATATCGTCCCTGCTGCCGGGCAAAGCAGTTCGACGGCCGTCACCCGTCAATTCGCCTTGGAGGACGGCCGCGTGCGGCTCACCGTGCCCATCGATCGCGCGGTGTATGCCGGTTCCGTCACGGCGCAGAAGAGCGCGATCTTCCTCGACGGGAAGCAGCCTCCGAATTGGGTCGCCGGGTACTATCGGGCGTTCATAAACGAGAAGCACCAGGCGACGTTCTACGCGTCTCTCCTGGAAGCGCTCGATGTGGTGCACCAGAAGGAGGGTCTGGACTCGGCCCGCTTCGTCGAACTCGTCACCGGCATGGCACAGGGGCTCGAGTACCGGACCGATCCGGTGAACCTGGCGCCCAAGTTCCCCATCGAGACCTTCGGCGACGGCTATGGCGATTGCGACGACAAGGCCCTGCTCGCCGCGGGGATCCTTTCCCAGAAGGGCTACGACGTGGCGATCCTCCTCTTCGGCCCTGAGAAGCACGTCGCGCTGGGTATACGGGCGCCCGGTCTCGACTACAAGGGAACCGGCTACGCGTACGTGGAGATGACCGAGCCGTCCTTGGTCGGTATACCTGCCGAGGAGCTCTCCGGCGGCGTTCGGCTCACGTCTCAGCCCGAGGTGATCAAGATCGGCGAGGGCACGGGCGCGTACACGGCCGGTGCGCAGATCAACTACATCCAGCGGCGACTGGCAGAGGTCAAGGCAGCGGAGAAGGAGCTGCGGACTCAGATCGACCGGGACGAGGCACAAGTATCGGACATGAGGACGACGCTTGACGGGGAGAAGAAGGCCCTGGAGGCTCTGCGCGACCCCGCGTCACTCGCCACTGCGGTGAATCGCTACAACCAGCAGGTCGCCGTCTACAACGAACGCACGGCCCAGCTGCGTCGGCTGGTCGATCGGTACAACGGACTCGTCGAAGTCGACAACTACGTCGCACGCCACCAGACCGCGCGGCCTCAGGTCTACGCCAAGCTGCGCGCCGTCAGCTTGTAGTCCCAGCCAGGCGCGCCCGTGAGGCGGGTGCCGCGGCGACGTGCAGACGTCCGAGCATCGCGCGCAGCTCGTCGGCGGAGAACGCACGACCATGAGCCGGCATGAAGCGCTTGGCGCCCGCCTTCAGCAGCTTCTGCATGCTCTCGAATCCGCTCGCCTGGTCCGTCGCCATAGCCGGCAGCGCCACCCCATGCGACATGTGGCCCGGTCCGGTGGCGAGGTCACCTACGAAGGCGGTGCCGTCATCAAGCACGAGTGAGACGCACCACTCACTGTGCCCCGGCGTGTAGTAAGCGGTTGCCTCCAGACCGAATCGATCGAGCCGTTCGCCGTCTCCGAGGCGAACGGACTGCTTGATGCCTGGCAGCCTGAGAAGCGGAATACCGTTTGTGGCCAACCACTGCACAGCGCGCCCCCATCGCCGGGTCGGCGGCGAGAACTCACGGCCGCCGTCCGCGAGTGCGAGTTCGGCGCGCGGATGCGCTGCCACGTCGAAGGTCGACCGCTCGAGCAGCGCTGGCACAGAGCCGACGTGGTCGAGATGCGGATGCGTGAGAACGGCGAGCCGAAGGTCACCGAGGTCGCGGCCAAGCGACCGTATCTTCATCAGGATGAGACGCTCGAACCAGCGAAACCCGCTGTCGACAAGGAAGAGCGCATCAGGTGACTCGAGGAGGTAGCTGGAGAAGCCGATGCCCTGGATTCGATGAACGTTCACATGCTCCAGAGAGCAACATCCATGCCCCGGGACTATCGTCGCTGGTCGGCCTCATCCGTGCGTCGGCGCTCTGAACTTCCCGAGCCACTCGCTCACCGGTGCGGCCAGGTGGAAGAGATGCTGTTGCCTGACAATGCTCAGTTGAACTACCCAGATGATGCCTGTCAGGGCAGTCATGAAGGTTACAAGTTGCCAGTCGGCACTCGAGAGTAAGACCTCGAGCTCTAGCACAGGCACGACCAGAACGCCGACGACCGACGCGCTGCGCGTCAGCACGAAGACGCTCGCCGCCAGAACTCCGAGCATCGCGATGCCTGCCCAGAAGAGCTGACCACCTGTGAGTGCTACCCACATCTCGTAGACGAGCATGCCCGTCGCCGCCGCCATGCCCTGACCGCCGCGGAAGTGGAAGAAGATCGGGAAGATGTGTCCGACGACCGCGGCGAGGCCGGCCAGGTAGATCCACCCCGTCGAAAGCCCGAGACGCGAGGCGATGTACATCGACACGAGTCCGACGGACGCGTCGTAGCCCAGTGTGATCAGGCCCGGAACGAGGCCAAGTTGTTCGAGAGCGTTCGTCGTCCCAGGGTTGCGTGTGCCCACGGCACGGATGTCCACGCCTCGGGCACGAGCGAGTAGATCCGCCGGCAGCACGGACCCGAGCAGGTACCCGATCGAAAGAGACAGCAGTTCGCGCATGCGGAGCGCCTCCGCTCCGAGTGTTCCCTGACTGAGCGCACGCGACACCGTCCGCCGACGTCCGGGAAGCGCGTGCACGCGGCTAGCCCAACAGAGCGACGACCTCGGCATCACTCATGTCGTGAAAGTCGCTGTAGTAGGACGCTACCGCGAACGACCCCTCGGTCTGCGCGATGGCGCACCACACGTCGTCGACTTCACCTGCGAGCCGGGTGACCGAGCCGGCAGGCCCGCACGGCACCGCGAGAGCCAGGGTCCCAGCTCTGTGCGCTCTGATCATGCGTGCAGCTGCTATTGCGGAGTAGCCCGTCGCGAGGCCGTCGTCCGCCAGCCACACGTGCCTGCCCTGCAGCTCGGGCAGAGGCCAGCCTCCGGGATAGGTTTGAGAGCGCCTGACGACCTCCTCGCGCGTTTCGTCTGCGACACGACGCACGGTTGCGGGCCCTATGCCATACGCTCGGACGACGGCCTGGTTGAGCGTCATCGTCCCGTCCACGGTGATGGCGCCGAAGCCCATCTCGGGGCTGGACGGGATGGGCAGTTTGCGCACGAGCACGGGCAACATGTCGCAGCCGATCGCATCGGCAATCGCGCGGCCGACGGGGACTCCTCCCCGCGGCAATGCGAAGACGAGCGCTTCGGCATCCTGCGGCGGATCGATCCATTCGGCAAGCGCTCGCCCCGCGTCGTCTCTGTCGCGGTACGCAGGACGCGCCCACTGGACGGTGGTACGCACGTGCGTTCGCCCGAGGCGGTCGGTCATGTGACGACCTCTCGCAAGTCGCCATTCGTACATCTGCACAGCGTGCATACCCATGAACTGCGTCGAGCCTCGGGTCGTCGCCGTCAACATGCGGCTGGTTCCGAACTTTGGTCTCGCCTCGGCAACAGAGATCCTTGCTGAGAACTCCCGCGCATAGAATATCGTTAGGCACCTAAGGATATGGAGCGCATGAATACCCAAGACAAGAAGCGAGCGCCGGCACTCACCGCGCAGGCGCAGACCGCCCAGGCGGCTGCGCGCGGCGGTGACGGGCCAGAGCTTACGGCGCTTCCGTACCGCGTGAAGCGTCTCGCTGCGCTGGTCGGCATCTACGTTGACAGGGCGTTGAGGGAGCACGGACTTGGTCGGTCGCAGTGGCAGGTCCTCTCCTGCCTGGCCAAAGCCGGCGAACTCAGCCAGCGTCAGCTGCAGTCGGCCCTGCTCGTCGAGCCCGCCACCCTCACCGGCATCGTTGATGTGCTGGCCGAGAAGGGCTGGGTGGATCGGACCGAGGGCACGGAAGATCGGCGCGTGCGGATGGTCAGGATGACTTCGGCCGGAATGCGCCGATTCTCGACGATCGAGAACCCGGTAGAGCGCGTTGCCACCCTCATCCTCAAGGGCGTCAACGGTGCCGAGCAGGAACGCTTCTCGAGGGCCCTGGCACGGATGATCACGAACCTCGAGAGCGAGAACGTAAGACGGTGTAACGCTGGACAAGACAGCTGCAACCCCAACGCAAAGGACTGATTGCTCGCATGCGCAGGAAACTCATCGCATTCTCGGCGGCGACCTTCTCGTCGCTTTCCATACGCAACTACCGCCTGTACTTCATCGGCCAGGGGATCTCGATCACTGGCACGTGGATGCAGGGCATCGGCTTGTCGTGGCTCGTGTTGCATCTCACGGGTTCGGGGACGGCACTGGGTGTCGTCGCGGCACTGCAGTGCGCACCGATGCTGATCATCGGCGCGTGGGGCGGCACAGTCGCGGAACGGATGTCGAAGCGCCGCCTGCTGATCATCACCCAGTCGCTACTCGCCCTGTTCGCCCTTGCCATCGGCCTTGCGGTGGCGTTCGATGTGGTGTCGCTGCCACTTGTATTCGTCTTTGCGGCCGGTCTGGGCGTCGTGAGTGCTATCGACTACCCGGCGCGCCAGACCTTCGTGCATGACCTCGTCGGTCCGGAGCATGTCGCAAGCGGGGTCGGGCTCACGTCCGCGGAGATCAACCTCGGTCGCATCGTGGGCCCCGCGCTGGCGAGCGTCGTCATCGCGACGATCGGCACGGCTGCGTGCTTCCTTCTCAACGCAGTCTCGTTCCTTGCGGTCATCGTCTGCCTGCTCATGATGCGCTCACGCGAGCTGCACAGATCCGAGCAGCCGGTCCCCGAAGATGCCACCGTGCGTGCGGGGCTCGTCTACGCCCGACGAACGCCCGCCGTACTCGCGCCGGTGCTCATGATGGCCATCATCGGTGTCTTCACGTTCGAGTTCAGCGTCTCCTTGCCGCTCTTGGCCAAGTTCGGCTTCAACGGCGACGCCGGCAGCCTCGGCTGGCTGATGTCGGCGATGGGCGTTGGCGCTGTGATCGGCGGCATCATCACCGCCGGCCGGAGGGGTGATGGGCTCAAGCGTGTCGCGTGGGCGGCAGTGGGCTTCGGTGTGGCGACGTCAATCGTTGCGGTCGCGCCGACTCTGGCCGTGGCAGCCCTGCTCATGGTTCCCGTCGGTATCTTCTCGTCGCGCTTCACCGCGCTGTCGAACACGATC